>CAWBNI010000038.1:0-19761 GCA_963790105.1 uncultured Bacteroidales bacterium
TCATACTACAGAGTCGCCATATCAATAACAAACCGGTACCTTACATCCGCCTTCAGCATTCTTTCATAGGCAGTGTTCACATCCCTGATATTTATAACCTCCACATCGGAAACTATATTATTTTCAGCGCAGTAATCAAGCATTTCCTGAGTTTCAGGCAAGCCACCGATGGATGAACCAGCAAGGCTTTTTCTACCGGCAATCAGGCTGAATCCGTAAATTTCTGCTGCTGTCGGAGGTACGCCCACACAGATCTGAACCCCGTCGCTCTTTAATAAGGACAGGTAGAGGTTATAATTGTGAGGGGCCGAAACGGTATCCAGTATAAAGTCGAAATAACCTTTTACTTCTTTTACCCTGGCCTCATCGCTTGTGAGAACAAATTTATGGGCCCCGAGCTTTTTGGCATCTTTTTCTTTTGATAAGGATGTGCTGAGCAGGGTGACTTCAGCTCCAAAGGCAACTCCAAACTTTACAGCCATGTGACCGAGTCCGCCAAGACCAACAACAGCCAATTTATGTCCCTTCCCGACTTTCCAGTGCTTCAGGGGCGAATACGTTGTGATGCCGGCACAAAGCAGGGGAGCCACTGCTTCAATCGGAAGTTTTTCCGAAACATGCAAAACAAAATCCTCATGTACAACGATCAATTTGGAATACCCTCCGTATGTCGGAGTTTTCCTGTCCTGCTCATAACTATTATAGGTAAATGACTGTCCCCCGGTACAATATTGTTCCAATCCCTTTTTGCAGTTTTCACATTCCCGGCAGGAATCCACCATACAACCAACACCCACCAATTGCCCGATTTTGAATTTCTGAACCTGGCGGCCGATTTTGCTGACCCTGCCAATGATTTCATGCCCGGGAACCATAGGATAAATTGAGCCTCCCCATTCATCCCGTATCTGATGCAAATCGGAATGACAAATCCCGCAATACAGGATATCGATCTGTACATCTTTTGGTTTTACTTCCCTTCGTTGGAAATTCCAGGGTGCAACCGGTGATTTTGCACTTTGTGCAGCATATCCTTTTGTGTCAATCATATTATTTTCGCTTTATTAGTAAACACATGGATGAGTTACAAGTTCACTGATTTTTTAATTTCCCCTTTCGATGAAACTTCTTATGGAAATACAGTATTTCTTATCAGGTAGCTTATCCAGTATCTGGTATCCAACATCTAGTATCCGGCATCCTGCAACTTTTTAAAATATTCATCGCTGGATAACACCTCGCATCCCTTATCGCTGAATTCCTGGATCTTCTTTTTCTTTAATGAGGATGATTCTGAGATTATCGCATCGGTAATCAAACCTACCCTGTAATTTCTGTTTCTTGCAGCCGCCACCGTATTGCCGATACTGTAGGCCGGATCCAAACCGGCAAAATACAATTTGTTAATTCCACGACTCACTAAAATGCTGTCCAGGGGAGCGTTGCCAAAGGCATCCATCTTATCGTTCAATAACTGGTAACCGCGTACCTTTTTCAACCTCTTATCCAATGACAATTCCCTGACTTCCCTGTGCCAACTTACTGTTAATTAAATTGATCAGGTAATTAGACACCTCATTTCTGACGTAAATTACCGGTATGTTGTATTTGCTTGCAGAATCGATTAATTTGTTGATATTGGAGATTAAAGTCCCGGAAGATGTTTTATAGAAGTCATTATCCGATAAAACGCCCGTGGTTCCTTCCTGGATGTCCATAACCAGCAATGCGGGCTTATCCAAGATATTTGCCTCGATCTCTGTTCCTAAGGAGATGCTGTAAATGTTTTTTTTATACAGAATTATATTGAAGGCAAATAGTCCTGCAATAATTATCAGAATAATTGGAAGTGAAATCAATACATTTCTCATAACGTTGTATTTGGTTGATGCAGCCTGATGCACGAAACATCCTGATGATTTTATATACACTAAACAATTAAATTGGAATATCGATTTACAGATTGCGGTAAAAACTTGTATTTATCTATAAATTAATTGATTAGATGATTACCCGATTTCCAGTAACCAGCATCCAGCATCCCGCCTTCGCTAACGCTTCGGACGCTTATGCTAAAGCTTCAGCGGCAGCGTGCGGGCGAAGCCAGCATCCAGTATCCAGTTCCAGATCCAGCATCCAGCATCCGAGTCTACTCGCCTCTTCAAAAATTCCTCTACCACCTCAACAGCCATTTCCGGAATTTTGCTTCCCTTTTTTACTGTGCATACCTCGCCGATATAAGAACCATGGACTCCCGGAAGTACCATCAGACTTGCATTGGGGATCAGGTGCGACATTTTAACTGTATGCCCGGTGGTTACCACATCATGATCCCCAACAATCAGTAAGGTCTTTGCCTTTATGGATTGAAGTGACTCATCTGTCCAGTCTTTAACATACCTCATCCTGTCCCGGTCCTTATCATGCATTACCTGCAAATGGCTTTTATCAGGAGCCACTTTAAGATAGGCTTCCTTTAATGGCGCTGGCATATTCTCCAGGGATGCATGCTCCATTCCTTCAAAAAAACCAGGTATAAATCCTTCGCGCTGGTAAAAGGCCGAAGCAATAACAAGCTTATTTACCTTTTCAGGATGCCGGATAGCCACCTGCATGGCTGTATTGCCCCCATTGCTGAAACCAAAAATATCCGCCTTTTCAATTTTTAGAAAATCAAGCAGACCTGCCACGTCATCTGCATCCTGTTCAAAGGATTCTTCGCTATTCCTGTCGCTTGTATGTCCATGGGCCTGAAGTTCAACGGCAATAACCCTACCATGGGAGGCAAGTGAAGGAAGAATATTCCCAAATGTGGTTTCAATAGTAGAACCGCCACCGTGTATCAGCAACAAGGGCATTCCTCCTTCCCCATGTATTTCATAATACATTTTCAACCCGTTAACTGAAGCATATCCGCTCGAATGTTTCACCGTTCCCATAATTGTTCCGTGTTCTTTTCCATGTTTACAACAAACTATTGTGAACGATAACAAAGCAGGTATTAAATAAATCTTCCACATAGTCAGCCTGTTTTTTTAACCGTCCTTGTTTTTGATCTTTAATTCCATTTCTTTTATTGATTTCCTGGCATTTTCGGCATCTTTCAGAACAGATTCACTGTTATTGATCCGGGGATATTTTTGCAGGATCTGTAATCCGGTTTTATAATACCTGATCGAATTGTGATAATCCCCTTTTTGCATCAGGATGTATGCATAACTGTCATATACATTATAAGAATATGGAAATTCAATCATGTTAATCTCAAATATTTTCAATGCTTCTTCCGTCATTTTAAACCGGAAAAACAACTCAATTCCTAACTTGTTTAATTCCGATTCCTCCAAATTATAGTTCCCATAATCTGAATTTTTAATTCGATAATATTCCTCAATCGCCACATTAATCCCTTTCTGACCAATCAGGTAACCCAATTCTCTGGCAATTGATTTCTTCGGAATATCGATTTTTTCACCGAGCAGGATTGAGATGATTTCCCGGCCTATCACCGGTGCATAGGCCGGACTTATATACGAATCGGTGCGGTTATTCTTTAATACAATAACCAGTATGCTGTCAGATTCAATACGGGCCATATAAGCACCAAAACCATTTATGCTCCCTGAGTGAGCTATAATATGTATAGTATCTGGATGGTTAGCCGTACTCATTTTACTCAGTTCCCATCCATAGCCGTATGAACCCTGCCGGGTGGGTGCAAACATTCTGCTGTACAGTTCTGCAGAGATGAATTTCCTGGCATACAGGGCCTGATCGAATTTTAACAGGTCATCCACGGTAGATATCAGCCCACCTGGTCCCACCGTATAGGATGGATCATAGGATGAGGCGTTTTCATATCCGTTAAGTAATTTGTATTCGTACCCTTTTGCGAGGTTTCTTTCAACAATTGCCGAATGGTACTGTTTTGTACTCTTCATTTCCAGCGGAGCAAAGATCCTTTCTTCCAATAATTGGTCAAACGGGGTATTTGTAGCCTTTTCGGCTATATAGGCTAAAATATTGTAGGCCAGATTACTATAATGAAATCCGGTTCCGGGTTCAAAATACAAATCTGATTCCTCGGCAAATTTTACCATTTCTCTCAGGCTATGATAAAGCCTTTCCTGTACAGCTTCTTTTACAGGATCGATATTTTCCAGGATGCCGGAGGTATGGGTCAGTAACTGCGCAATGGTGATCGTATCTCCCTTTTTCCCGGTGTAATCCGGCACATAGTCGGTTATTTTTCCATCCAGTTTAATTTTACCTTCATCTGCCAATTGCAGAATGATCATAGCCGTGAATGGCTTTGAAATAGAACCTATACGGAATTTCATGTCCGTTGTCATCGGAACATTCAATTCCCTGTCTGCAATTCCATACGCTTTTTTTAAGATGATTTTCCCCTTTTCACAAACCAGCACGACTCCATTATAACAGTCAGCTTCGTAATAAGCCGTGAGCAGCGAATCAATTCTCTCCTGAGGGGTTTGCGCGGTAGCGTAAATGACCATACACAGTCCAAAAAGAATGTATAAATATTTCATTTTGGTTGGCATAATTATGCTTTTGATAAGGACGAAAATTTCTGATTACCGATGCATTATCCTGCACAATCATTCCGTTAATTCAATTCAAAATATCATCGCGTAGCCTGTATTTTGAATATTTGGTTACATTTATGCCCACTCTTAATGAAAACTATTATGGCAGAGTTCAGAAATATTTTATCCTTCAAACCCATATTGATCACCCTCATTCTCAGCCTTATCTTATCCTGTAACAAGGATAAATCCGATCCGGGGCCTGTCAATCCGCCCCCGCCGGTCACCGTGCCTTCTGATGTGGAATTCTGGCTTACAACCTCCAATGGCGGAATACTTTTTAGCAAGCAAAGCACAATCATGAATTTTGAAGATAAGTTCAATACCAATCCAACAATCAATATAGATACTACCCAGACTTACCAGACCATCGACGGCTTTGGCTATACCCTTACAGGGGGCAGCGCAACACTTATATACAGTCTCCCTGCCAATAAGCGTGCAGCGCTGTTGCAGGAACTTTTCGCAACGGACAGCACCTTCATTGGCATCAGTTATCTGAGAGTCAGTATCGGCGCTTCGGATTTGAGCGAGTCTCCTTATACCTACGATGACATACCTTCAGGACAAACCGATGTTCCGTTGGCACAATTCAGCCTGAGTTCAGAAATGACCTATCTTATCCCCTTGCTCAAGGAAATAATTGCCATTAATCCGGATATAAAGATATTGGGATCTCCCTGGTCAGCACCTGTATGGATGAAAACAAACAACAATTTCGTGGGTGGCAGCCTGGATGTTGTTTATTATGACGCCTATGCCAATTATTTTGTTAAATACATCCAGGGTATGGCAGCGGAAGGGATTAAAATTGATGCGATTACCATGCAGAATGAACCCCTTAATCCTTATAACAATCCCAGCATGGAGATGTCTTCAGCCCAGCAGGCAAATTTTCTGAGGAATCACCTGGGACCGGCGTTTTCAAATGCCGGGATTACTACGAAAATCATTCTTTATGATCACAACTGTGATGTGACTTCGTACCCCCTGTCCATCCTTGCAGATCCCGGGGCCAGGGCCTATGCCGACGGATCTGCATTCCACCTTTATGGAGGCAGCATATCAGCATTGACCGAAGTTCACAATGCCTATCCTGACAAAAACATTTATTTCACTGAACAATACACCTCATCAACCGGCGAATTTGGTGGTGACCTGAACTGGCATCTTAAAAATCTGATTATTGGTGCAACCCGGAATTGGAGCAGAAATGTACTTGAATGGAACCTGGCCAACAATGCCAGCCTGGGCCCGCATACCATGGGTGGTTGCAGTACCTGCCTCGGTGCTCTTACCATTGCAACAAATATTACCCGTAATGTTTCCTATTACATAATTGCCCATGCATCGAAATTTGTCCGGCCAGGTTCAGTAAGGATTAACTCCAATATTGACGGAAACCTTCAGAATGTCGCATTTCAGAGACCGGACGGGAAAAAGGTACTCATCGTCCTCAATGATAGCGGGGAATCTCAGTCATTCAACATCCGGTATAAGGATAAAATAGTAACCACGGCCCTCGGCGGCGGATCTGTGGCAACTTTTGTGTGGTAGAAAGCTGGCCGGAGAAAGATATCGGCCGGTCTGCCATATTAATTCTTAATACCTGGTAAATTACCAAGCACACTTGCCAGGTTTTCGGAAGGAAGAGGAGCACGGGCATCAATGAATTTTCCCTCCCTGTCAATCAGAATAACAGTGGGAATTACATCAATTTTATAAGCCTTACGGAATTCCGATTTCCACCCATTGTCTGCAAGAAGCTGTGTTCCATTCATATTCAGGTCCTTCATTTTTTTTGTCCATAACTCTTCTGTAGCATCCAGGTTAACCTGAACAAAACTGATGTTCGCCCCGCTAAATTCGGTTTTCAGTTCATTGAACCTGGGAATTTCCCTTATGCAGGGACTGCAATAGATTCCCCAAACGTCGATAAGCAGATACCTTCCCTTAAAATCAGCCAGCCTGAATTCCTTGTGATTCACATCACTTAATGCAAAATCAGGAGCAGGATTACCAGGCATTATAGGCTGCAGTTCGGTGTACCTCTTGGTGACATCAGTTAAATATTCCTTGCTGCTGCAATATGATTTGAAAACATCGAGGATTGAGTCATTCACCCTGAGTTTGTTAGTAGCATCATACACAATATCATAAATAACATATTCCAAAACCCTTTTATCTTTAAACGTTTTCAGTGCGAAATCGATCACCGATTGTGTCTCCGCATACTTGTCACCCTGCACCTCTGCAATCTTCTGCAAGTCTTTGCTTGCGACATTGCTTACATAAGAAATTAAAAAATCTTTGTAATAAGGGAGTTGTAAAAGGGAACTGTCATTCAGATTAACATCCTTCATGTATTGATGAAAAGATTCATTAATTGCCGGTTCCTTTCCGGTATAGAATTTATAGCGGACATATTCATATGGCAGTAGATCGATGATGAGCCAATATTTCAGTCTTTCTTTCTCCAATCGCAAAAATTCAGGATTGATATTTGCGTACCTTTTTCTCAGTTCATTCAACGGTATTTCAGCCGTATCGATGTAAGCGTAAACTGTTTTCAGAAAGTCTTCCGGCTCACGGGAAAAATATTTTTTTTCATCAAAGGATGCCCCTAACTTATTCCAGTATTTATACCATTGCTGATAATAGTCGCTTAAAAGAGCACTTTGTCCTCCGGAAAATGTGAAGTCTTCTCCTTCTTTGTTAATAACGAGACTATCCCCGGGAATGAGGAATAAACTCAGTTCATCATTGAGAAACAACTGGTATGCGCGGGGTTTATCACTGATGAATCTCAGGGTGAAGTTGCCATTACTGTCAACCGGGGCGCTGAATGAGATATTATCCGATTTCAGATAGACTTCCCTGATTTCATTGTTATTCAGATGTCCAATTAAAGTGATTTCATTAGTTGCGGGCTTTTTACAGCTTCCAAAAAGCAAAAGGGTGACCAGGAGGAGGTATGGCGATTTCATAGTGGAAAGTATTATGGGTATGAAACACGCTTAAATGTAATGAATTATTTGGGTACCAAGAGTTTATAATTACTTTTTTTCGCAGGTTTCGTAGATCAATTTGTGTATACGGGGCTTTTTGGCTCGCAGATTCACGCAGATTTCGCAGATTAGCTGTATCTATATCTTGAAATAGTTAATCGAATGCAATGAGATCTCAGTGACCTCAAGAGCCACGTTAAGCTCACATCAAAACTCTGTGAATCTCTGTGTTAAAATTTTGGCAATCTCCTCATTTAACGGAATGTATTCTCGCAGATCAGCGGTTCCAGTAAAATAATAGCATTGTCCCCTTATAATCGAAACTATATCATGAAATTTTTATTGATATACTCCTGGAACTTTTCTTTATATAGTTTACTAACCGGAATTTTAATACCCTCCCCGCAGACAATACAATTATTCTCGATCTCAGTTATCTTTTTCAAATTAACAATAAACGATTTATGAATTCGCATAAACTGGTCTTCCGGCAATTGCTCTTCAATTGATTTAAGGCTGAGCAGCGACATGACTGACTTTGCGTGTTCCCTGTGAATACGCACATACTCGCTCATCCCTTCAATATAGGTAATTGTTTTCAGATCAATCCGGATGATCTTATATTCCGATTTTATAAATAAAAACTCCTTATCTGATTTTACGCTCACCATTTCATTTTTGGCATATACCCATTTTTTTGCCTTTTCGGCGGCCTTAAGAAATTCCGGGTAATCAACAGGTTTAAGAAGATAGTCGATAGCATCCGCCTTAAAGCCTTCCAGAGCATATTTATCGTAGGCCGTTGTGAAAATAATTACCGGCTTGTATTCTAAATTGCGGATGAGTTCAATGCCCGTCATATCGGGCATCTGGATGTCAATTGCCAGCGGTTCATCGTCAATAATTACACATTTCAGTATCATGCGATGAGTCCCTCCAGTGGGTTAGCCAACGTATTGTCCCAATTGCCTATTCCATTCAGCGCCTTCAAGGCATCTAATTTTGCTTTCTGTTCAGCGCTTAATGAATTGATTACTTCACCAAACAGTTGTGCCCTGTCGTAGCTTATTTGTCCATCGATTTTATATAATTCAGCCGTATAAGCCATTACTGCTTCTTTACTGAGCTGGGTGGTGCCGGATGGAAGGTCGCCGTCCTTCAACCGGAGGAAGGCTTTAAGCAATGGATATCGTTTGTATGAAAATTCATTGATCATATCGATCTGGCTTTGCGCCTTCTCAATGAACATATCTACCTGATTGCTGGTGAGAATGTGCAGGATGTTGAAGGATATGATGGTAACAAAACTTGTATTATGTCCAAGCTTGGTGGGATCATTGTCGCGAAAGTATTGAAACCCGCTGTAATCGGCGACCTTGCCGGGAGGCAGAAATGACTGTGACCCGAGATTACCGGTGAGAAATGCCAGACCATCGAAGGATATCGTATTTTGCTGGGCTTCATCTGATACTGCCTGGGTAAGAGTATATTCGGGATTTTCAAATGGTTCTGTTGTGTCTTCAACCAAAACTTCATCTTCTTTCTGGCACGATGAAGATCCGGCCATTATGGGAATACACAGCAATAAAAAGGCGAAAAGTTTTTGAACCACGGTTAGCTGAAAAATAACATTTGTTTTCATTTTATATTACTTATTAAGTTAATAGATAATTTGCTTATAAACAGCATTATGCGGAATATCATCATTACTCAATCCTTCGCGAGTAATTAACTGTCATTTTTGCACTTGAAAGGGTAATTCTTTCCATGGCATTCAATAAAACCTCGCGGGTTACCAGGTCGGGTGAGACTGAAAAAGCGGGATTCTCAGACAAAGCATAAACAGTATAGGTATATGCCTTGATCCCGGGCCCCTGCGAGCAGGGTGGCGCAAATTCGGTTTTGTCATTCACGCTGTTTGTGCCAAGGATACCAGTTCCGGATACATTCCTTTGAAGGCTTGTCACACTTGCGGGAATATTATACAATACCCAATACCAGTGTACATCAGTGGGAGATGCCACATGATGCATGATTACCGCATAAGAAACAACCCCTTCGGGGGCGCCTGACCAATTTAGAGGGAGGGTTGCACTTACTCCGTCGCAGGTATATTCCATGGGTAGCAGACTGTCGGCACCAATTTCGGGACTTGAAAGGAGAAATCCCGATCCTTCTTTCAGTGCGTCATCTTCTTTATTGCAGTTGCAGAAAATAAGTAGAGTTGCTAATACAATTACGATTCCTTCGGCGTTTCTGTTTATGGTTTTCATAGCTCATTCAATTTACAATACTGGCTTTGGCAATTATTCTTAAGCACCTGCCTTCTATGCTATTGTAACGTAAAAATTGAATGAACCGTTAGTATGAATCAATGAACATGAAGATTTTATCAGTCAAATGCAAAAACAAATAAGTAACTGATCAAATGGGTTTCATGGCAATGAGGTATCGTACTTTGCGATGTTCTCGATGACCAGCACCCAATCCTGAGGAGACGGAACGTTCTTCCTGAAGGTGACAGGACTTGTATCCTTATCGCCCGCTTTCGCCGTAGCTTTAATTATTCCCTGATCGAACCTCCGGCCGGTCGCCGGATCGAAGTAGTAAACATGCCAATCGACGTCCGGCTCAAGATTAATAACCTCCGGTCCGTCCCAGTTGTAAATATTGCGTCGCGGCAGGTAGATGAACCGCACCTCGCCGGGAATGCCGGCGGCAAAGCAGCCCGGTGCCCATTCCGGATGCGGCTCAAAACGCGACCACGGGTATTGCTCCAGCAGTTTCTTGCCAATCCCCAGCTGGGTGGAGCCGGGATAGTTCATCCCTTCCTTCCAGGTTGTCCAGTCATAGGGCTGGCGGTCCCAGGCGCCCCAATTCCCATGATCGCCTTCCACGCCGGCGTGCCAGATTCCGGCCGCGCCATAGGTGTGGCCCGCGGCGCCGCTCAGCATAGGTTCATCCAGAAAATATGCCGCTGAACATCTCCGAACCCCTGCTGCATATGCCCCTCATAACAGGTTTCGCCGCACAGCACAGGCATGGCGGGCTTTTTCGCACAGGCCGAGGTGAGAATGGCAAGCGTCTCATTACGCAACGGCTATTCGTTCATCGTGATTTCCCCCGACCATATCAAAGTCGATCACGCACACATCGCCATCCGCGCCACGTCGCCCCTGCCCGGTGTGACAGGTAAGCGGATGCTTATACGGGTCAATCTCCCGGACATATTTTGCGACTTCGGCCCACGGCCCCATGCCCCACTTGGTTTCATCCGCGATCTCGCCTGCCAGGATCCAGATCACCGGGTAGGCGCCGTAACGCGCAATCAGATACCGCCAGTGCCGCTTGAGGCTGGCAGCTCCAAACGCCTCCATGCTGTTGCAGTCACCCCGCCCCCATGCGCCGACAATCGCCGGAACAAGTCCGGAGTCCACGAGATGTTTGAGCCGCCGGTCCGCATACTCAAAATATCTCGGATTGATCACACTCAGGTCCTTCGCCAGGTAAGGCTGCCCCCCTTCGTTTTCCCAGCTTGGCTTGAAGAAACCTTCGTCGGGATAAGGTCCGCAGACAATCTGTACCACGGAGAAGCCCTTGGCCTTGCGGTCGGCCGTCAGTTCCTGAAAGCCTTCCCAGGTCATCCGCTTGCACAGGCACTTCCACCAGGTATCTCCCAGCCAGAAGAACGGCGTGCCGTCGGCGTGCTCGAAGTGCCGATGGTCTTTGGCGACACGTGGCGGGCCATGCTTGTAGAGCATGTTCCTTCCATAATACCTAGTAACCTCAATTGTCGCGGCAATGCCGTGAAGCTGTGAATTGCTCTTATCCGAGCACTCGCTTCTCCAGGTATGCAAACCCGGCATCCCGGATGCATAACGGAAACACCAGCGGTTGCCGCCAGCCCAGAACCCAGGTACACGAAGTTGCGTTCCATCCGGTTGCGTGATGATGGCGTCAAGTTCCACCTCCATGAACGGGTTTTGGTAGGTCTTCCCGGATACCAGGGTGATTTCGGCTACCCGGTTTGCCTCCACCGTTTGTGAAAACGTAACTCCGCCAAAGGTTGCGGGCGCACCGTCGTTGTCCAGGGCATGGACCTTTACCAATGATGCCAGCAGCAGGGTGGTGAGGGTGAGGAATGTGAGGTGTTTCATCTGATTCTAATTTTTCCAAGTTCCAGTTCTTTACTCAATTTCAGGTTCAGCAGAGAAGCACGGTTGTTCGCATGGGGATTTCATCTCTCATTTCTACCTGTAGTCCATCCCTCCGGGATTTTCCCCTCCTTACTCACTTCTCCTTACTCACTTCTCCCTACTCACTCTCCTTACTCACCTCTCATCTCTCATCTCTCACCCCCTCACTCTCTCACCCCCTCATTCTCTCACCCCCTCATTCTTCTTCCTTCTTTCCAGATACATAACCGGCATCATCCCCCCCTGGTTATACAATATTTCCCGGTAATCGGAACATGGAAAGGCAATCAGATCAGCCAGCATTCCGGGGATAAGTGCTCCCCTGTCGGTCAACCCGAGTGCCATGGCAGCCCTGAAGGTTATGGCCGAAAGCGTTTCTGCCATGGTTAGTTTTTCATAAACTCCCAGGAGCGCAGCCTGCATTAACAGGTTTCCCATGGGTGCGGAACCGGGATTCCAATCGGATGCAATAGCCAGGGAGGCCCCGGCATCGAGTAACCGCCGGGCAGGAGCGAAGGGCGCCCCCAATCCGAGCGAAGCCCCCGGCAAAACTACCGGAATTACATGGCTGTTTGCTATCAGTCGGATATCTTTTTCCGTGGAGGCTTCCAGGTGATCTGCACTGAGTGCTCCCAGTTCCACTGCCAGACTCACACCTCCGGGTGTAAACTGGTCTGCATGCACTGTCAGTTCGAAGCCCATTTCTTTAGCTTCTGTAAGAAAATACCGTGCATCATCGCGGTTAAATGCTTCCACATCCACATATATATCCACCCTGTTTGCAAGGTGATTTTCTTTTATTGCCGGCAGTAAATCAGTAACCATCAATTCAAGGAACTGAAGTGCAGAACCATCGAAATCCTTTGGCCTTATATGGGCAAGACAGGTAGGGATCAGATCAGCTCCTGTCCTTTTATTTGCCTCTTTAATACAATTCAGCATTTTTAATTCAGAAGATACTTCCAATCCGTATCCGCTTTTAACTTCAATGGTAGTTGTACCCTGTTGCAGCAATTTTTGCGCCCGTTCTACTGTGATACCTGTAAGTTCTTCATTACCCGCCGACCTTGTAGCGGTAACTGTATTCCAGATACCTCCTCCCTGCTGTGCGATTTCAAGGTAGGTTTTACCCGACAACCGCATGGCATAATCCTTTGCCCGCATACCGGCCCAGCATATATGGGTATGGACATCAACCATACCGGGCATGACGACGCATTTCCCTTCCACAGCTTCTATTTCGGCATTCAGACTTTTAAGTTCCCGGAAATCGGCAATGGCCTCAATCTTTCCGTCCTTTATAAGGATGCCGGCGTCGGAAATCACCGGGAACCTGTCATCAGACAAAGCTCCCTTTATGCTCAAACCGTCCATAGTGACAGCCTGTTTAAAAGGCCCCAGTAATCTGAGTTTTCCTTTCATATTAGATATTCAGGTTGAACTTTTTTCTGTTTTCCTGCGCATCTTCATATCCTGCATCTGCATGCCTGAAAATACCCATGGCCGGATCGTTGTGCAGGACCCGCTGCAGGCATGATGCCGCTCTTTTTGTTCCATCAGCAACCACGACCATGCCCGCATGCTGAGAATAGCCTATGCCCACTCCACCCCCGTGATGGAAAGATACCCAGGTTGCCCCCCCGGCCGTATTTGACATTAGGTTCAGCAAGGGCCAGTCGGAAATAGCATCACTGCCATCCTTCATTCCTTCCGTTTCACGATAGGGCGATGCCACGGAACCACAGTCGAGGTGATCGCGCCCGATTACGATGGGAGCCTTTACCTTTCCTGTTTTAACAAGCTGGTTGAAGATAAGCCCGGCTTTCTCCCGCTCCCCCATGCCAAGCCAGCAAATCCGGGCAGGAAGTCCCTGGCATGCAATCTTTTTTTCAGCTTCTTTCAGCCATTTGATCATGCCGGTGTTGTGGGGAAAGGCTTCTATCAGCGCATCGTCGGTAACAAGGATATCTTCTGGTTCTCCCGACAAAGCCACCCAGCGGAACGGACCCTTGCCTTCACAGAATAGTGGTCTGATAAACTCAGGTACAAATCCCTGGTAATCATACGCATCAGCCTCCCCACCCTGCCTGGCAAATTCGCGGAGGTTATTTCCATAGTCGAAGACAACACTTCCCCTTTTTTTCATTTCAAGCATGAAACCTACATGGCGTGCCATGCTTTTGAGCGACTTCGCCCGGTATTCGGAAGGATTCTCCTTTCTCAATGCCAATGCCTTTTCAACCGAAATTCCGGCCGGCACATACCCGTTCAGCGGATCATGCGCGGACGTCTGATCGGTAAGCACATCAGGAATGAGTCCTTCTATCAGCATCTCTTCAAGAACGTCCCCGATATTCCCCACCAGTCCGACCGACAGGGGAGTTCCTTTTTCGAGGGACTGATGGATCCAGTGTTTTGCTTCTGTATAACTGTCCGTCATCTTATCGATGTACTTGGTAACCAGCCTTTTTTTTATCCTTTCCGGATCCACATCCACACCGAGAAATGTATATCCCGCCATGGTAGCAGCGAGTGGCTGGGCACCGCCCATTCCTCCCAATCCGCCTGATACCAGGAGCTTTCCATGCGTTTTGCCATTGAAATATTTTCGTCCGCATTCATCAAAGGTTTCATAGGTACCCTGCAGAATACCCTGTGAACCAATATATATCCAGCTTCCGGCAGTCATCTGACCATACATGATCAGGCCACGGGCCTTCAGCTGTTCAAAATATTCCCAGTTTGCCCATGCCGGTACCAGGTTGCTGTTAGCGATCAGAACACGGGGAGCCTCGGGATGTGAACGGACGATGCCTACCGGTTTTCCCGACTGTATAAGCAGGCTTTGGTCTTCCCTCAGGGTAAGCAGGCAACGGATAATTTCTTTCACTGCCTCGGGATTGCGTGCTGCCTGTCCCGTGCCACCATAAACGATCAGTTCATCCGGATTTTCCGCTACACCCGCATTCAGGTTATTAAGCAACATGCGCAGTGGCGCCTCGGTTTGCCAGGATAAGGCATTGAGCTTGCTGCCCACAGGCGACTTGTAATTGGGATGTCTGGGCATACGCCTCAATAAATTCCGAATAATTCATGGGTCTCGTTTTTAAATTCCATATTCTTTTCACGGGCTAAAGAAGAAGTCAGGTCGGTGAGTTCATGCTGCTGCACCATTTGAATGGCAGAGGCAATATAATCACCCAGGTAAACATCCTGATCGATATGGGGAATTGTTTTCCTTACATGTTCATGGCTGGCATTGATCAATGGACCGGATTTGAGCGGCTTTCTGAAATCAAATCCCTGGGCTGCACAGAACAGTTCAATGCCGAGTATCTTTTCGAGATTGCCGGCAATTTGAAGTGCTTTCCGGGCACTGATGGATCCCATGCTTACATGGTCTTCCTGGCCGAGTGATGTAGGAATGCTATCCGCACTGGCCGGAAAACAAAGGGATTTATTCTCGCTTACCAGCGCTGCTGTAGTGTACTGCGGGATCATGAAACCGGAATTAAGTCCGGTTTCCTTCATCAGCAGTTTTGGCAGGCCTTCAATCGTATCCATCAGGGAAAGATAGATCCGCCGGTCGGCAATATTGCCCAATTCTGCAGTGGCCAGGGCAGCATAATCAAGTGGAAGGGCGAGCAACTGCCCATGAAAATTACCCCCGCTGATGGATTTTTCACTGCTGAACACAATGGGATTGTCCGTCACCGAGTTCAGTTCGGTGATCAGCAGCTGTTTCAAATGAAGAAATGCATTTCTTGATGCTCCGTGTACCTGTGGAATGCAGCGAAGCGAATACGGATCCTGCACCCGGCTGCAATTCCGGTGTGACTCCACAATTTCTGACCTGCCAATCAGGGTGCGCATCCTTTCCGCTACGTACTGACTTCCCTCATAAGGCCTGAGGGCATGTAAATCAGGATCGAAGGCCTTTACTGAACCGAGCATGGCCTCAAGATTCATGGCGGCAATGATATCTGCATGATCCAGGCAATTCTGTAACCGTTCGATGAGCTGAACTGCATGGGCAGCAATAAACTGGGTGCCGTTGATCAGGGCAAGTCCCTCCTTGGAGCCCAATTCAAGAGGAGGCAGACCGGCAGTGGCCAGGAACTCCTTTCCGGGAATTATACGGCCCTCATAATGAACTTTGCCATACCCGATCAGGGGCAGGAACAGATGCGCAAGAGGCGCCAGGTCCCCGGATGCCCCGACAGAACCTTGTGACGGCACACAGGGAATAACATTATTTTCAATTTGCCAGCAGATCCGGTTGATGGTTGCCAGTGAAATACCGGAATATCCCATGGCCAGGGAGTGTACTTTAAGGATCAGCATCAGGCGGCTGATCTCAACAGGAATATCTTCGCCGACACCCACAGCATGACTTAGCAACAGGTTGTGCTGCAAACGACGGGTATCTTCATCCGAGATCAATGTGGTGCATAAGGGACCAAATCCGGTATTGATACCATATACGATTTTTTTATCCGCCACAATCTGATCCACATCAGCCCGGTTTTTCTGAATCCGTGATGCCGTTTCAGCTGATATCTCAGCCCGGATCCTTCCCCTGCTAATGTCTAAGGCCACTCCGGGAGTGAGCCTGTCAATTCCATACCGGAATGTTGTCATAACCTGTTTTAGTAAAATTAGTTTATTTCTCGCAAAGCCGCTAAGTCGGCCATTTTTTCTCGCAAAGCGCAAAGCCGCCAAGAATCTTTGCGCCTTTGCGTCTTTGCGAGAAGATATTTAAGGCTAAAAATACCGAGTGAATAATACCATAAAAAATGACTTTTCCCCGCAAATGGCTTTCCGACACTACTGCGAAATATCATGTTCCGTCATGGCCAAAGTCACTAACTTTTCCATCCATTTCATGTTACTTTATCTTAAATACTTATCAAACTAATTTTTATGGCTACAAAGAATGTAATTATCATTGGTGCAGCAGGAAGAGATTTTCACAATTTCAACACCTGTTTCAGGGACAATCCCGATTACCGGGTGGTTGCCTTCACGGCGGCCCAGATTCCTGATATTGCCGGCCGGAAATACCCGGTTGAACTGGCAGGAAATCTTTATCCCGATGGTATCCCGATTTATGCGGAAGCTGATCTCGAGAAGCTGATCAAAGAATTGAAAGTGGATGAATGTGTATTTTCCTACAGTGACATCCCCTATTCACAGGGTAATGCATATTGGCGCACGTGTTAATGCCGCAGGGGCCGATTTTACACTGCTCGGTACAGGCAAAAGCATGCTGAAAAGCAACAAGCCGGTTATTGCAGTGGGTGCTGTACGAACGGGATGCGGAAAATCACAGACTTCCCGCCGGGTGATTGAAATCCTGATGAAGAAAGGACTTAAAGTGGTTGCCGTAAGGCACCCGATGCCCTATGGAAACCTTGTAGAACAAAAGGTGCAGCGTTATGCCACTCTGAACGACCTTGTTAAACACAAATGTACCATCGAGGAAATGGAAGAATATGAACCCCATGTATCCCGCGGTAATGTGATCTATGCAGGTGTGGATTACCAGGCAATTCTTACTGCTGCCGAAAAAGATCCGGATGGTTGCGATGTAATTCTTTGGGATGGTGGCAATAATGATTTTCCTTTTTATAAGCCCGATCTGACCATTACAGTAACTGATCCGCACAGGGCCGGACATGAACTTTCCTATTACCCGGGTGAGGTAACCCTGCGACTTGCCGATGTGGTGGTTATCAATAAAATAGATACCTCATCTCCTGAAAATATTCAGACGCTTCGTGAAAACATCATGTTTGCTAAATCCGAAAGCCATTGTTGTTGATGCTGCCTCGCCGCTCACGGTCGATAAACCCGAACTGATCCGGGGTAAAGCATGCCTTGCTATCGAAGATGGCCCGACGCTCACCCACGGTGAAATGAAAATTGGCGCTGGCACCGTAGCTGCCATGAAATGGGGTGCCAGTAAACTGGTTGATCCACGGGAGTATGCTGTTGGCCGAATAAAGGACACCTTCAAAACCTATCCCGGGATTGGCACTCTGTTGCCTGCCATGGGATACGGAAAACAACAGGTAGCCGACCTCGAAAAGACAATCAACGCAACTCCCTGTGATGTGGTTGTTATCGGAACCCCCATTGACCTGAACCGGATTGTGAAAATCAACAAGCCCTCGGTACAGGTAAGTTATGAGCTGCAGGAAATTGGTACACCTAATCTGCAGATGGTACTGGATGAGTTTGTGACGAAGATGAAGATTGGGAAGAAGTGAGAGAGATGAGGATGAGAGATGAGTAGTGAGAGGTGAGAGTGGGAGTAAGGAGTAAGGAGAGCGCCGAATTACGAATATTGAAGAAGTAACTCCAATATTGAGGTTCGGCATTCTTTTTAGACTGTTAGACTTTAGGCTGTTAGGCTGTTAGACTGTAGTCTATTAGGCTGTAGACTGTAAGCTGTAACCCATTTTGAAACGGCAATCGAATGCAATGAGATTCGCTCTGTGCCCTCAAAAGCGCGTTAAACTATCAACTGTGTAAATCCCTTCGGGAATCTCTGTGTTTAAATTTTGGGATATCTATTTCTGAAACCGGTTAACAAAAAAATCCCACATCCATTTGAATACAGTCCCTGAATTTCTATATTTGAATTTACACTTAAAAAAGCATGGTATGCCAACTGCACTGGCCAAACAACTTAGAAGGCCTTCCGGATTCCTTGGAAAACTCGTGGCAAAAATGATGGAATTCAGAAACCGGGGTTCTTATAAGGAAATTATTGGCAAATTGTCACCCCGCAAAGGTGAACACATTCTGGAGATCGGATATGGCCCCGGCCTGGGAATTTACCAGATCGCAAGCTCTTTTCCGGGTTGCACGATCAGCGGGATCGATTATTCCGAACTGATGTATCAAAAAGCCTCCAAACGAAATAAAAAGTTTATCGATAAGGGTACTGTTCATTTACAACATGGAGATGTGTTAACCCTTGAACCGGGTAACGATAAATTCGATAAGATTTTCTGTGTGAATGTGATCTATTTCTGGAATGATCTGAACCTGGCATTTACCAGGATCTTCAGTATGCTGGGGGAAAAGGGAGAATTTCTGATCTATATGGATCATATGGATAGTCATTGAAAAAGCTAAATTCCTGGCGGATTTCTGCAAATATCCCGTTGAGGAAGTGGAGAGTAAATTAAAAAATGCCGGTTTTGCAGATATTGAATATACCTTTGACAAGGGTTATTTTATAAGCGCCAGGAAGTCGGTAATCGGTATTCGGTAATCGGTATTCGGTGATTCGGTAAAATTCGGATAATGCTGAAGTTGATATTTCGATTTCGGTGACTAAACCATAAAAATATTCATTAAAATACATATGGAATTTACAGAATTGATCCGCAACCGCGAAAGCATACGCAATTATGACCCTGAGAGGCCGGTATCCAGAGGCGGTTCTTGAAAAAATACTCGAAGCAGGCCGGATTGCCCCGTCTGCCTGCAATGACCAGCCCTGGCTGTTCCTGGTGATCCAGTCAGCGCCATGCTGGAGGCTGTCAGGGCCTGCTATTCCCGCCCATGGTTCAAAGATGCGCCCCAAATACTGGTTGTGGTTGGATTAAAAGACCAGGCCTGGGTCCGCAGTTTTGACGGTTACAATTCCATTGAAACGGATATCGCCATTGCGTTTACTCATCTGATGCTGGCAGCAGAAAATGAAGGTGTGGGAACCTGCTGGATAGAGGCCTATGATCCAAAGATCCTCAGAAAGGCCCTTGATCTGGATGATAGCCAGGTGGTCTTCGGAATTACTCCCCTGGGTTACACCAAGGCCGGGGTTTGTAAAAAAAGGTGAAAAGACAAGAAAGCCTTGAAAGAGATTGTCCGGTATCTTTAGCACGGCTGTTAACAAAATTAATTTCAAAATCACATCAGGGTTTTTTATTTTAA
>CAWBNI010000039.1:0-128944 GCA_963790105.1 uncultured Bacteroidales bacterium
CGTCCCAGCCTGCATCACGATCCAGGTTCCGGTTCTGAATATCAGCCTCGATGAATTTTTCAAGTTCCTCAATTTTCTCCCGGGCCAGGTTGATATATTGTTTACGGTCGTCGCGGATGGCGGAAAGGTGTTTCAGCGCCCTGTCATCATGCTTCCTGAAAATCATCGCCGCCCTGTGAGCCTGGTATGAACGGCGCCCCAGTAACTGGAGGGCATCCACTCCCATGCGCAGCGAACTGTCGAATGTTTCACGGTAAAGATGCAAAACACCCGCATCCATAAGTTCATAGGCATCAGAGCGGTCCTGTGCACGGACAAGTACATGCAGGTGCTGAAAATGCTTTTTGACTGTTTCAACCAGTTCAAGGCATTTTTCGGGACTGTCAAGGGCAATGATGATCAGTCTGGCAGCATCTGCACCGGCAGCCCTCAGCAGATCCGTCCCGGGTGGCATCGCCGTAATATGCCTTTAATCCCAGTTTGCGCAGCAGTTCCACCCTGTCACTGTCGATTTCAAGCACGGTCGGCACAATTCCATTGGCTTTCAGAAACCGGCCGACAATGTTTCCATACCGGCCAAATCCGGCAATGATAACCGGATTCTTTTCCTCAATCCTGTCCGGTTCTTTCTGCTCTATCCTCTTCCTCGATGCCAACACGGGGCAGGATCAGCTTTTCATTCAGAATGATCATCAGGGGTGTAAGGGCCATGGTCAGCGCAACGACAGCCATCATCATGCCTGTCATTTTTTCATCCACGATATGCTGCTGCCGGGCAAACGACAACAGTACAAAGGCAAATTCACCAACCTGCGAAAGGGCTACTGCAAATACAAGTCCCTGGTCGGTCCCCATTTTGAAAATCACGGGCCAGAAAATAAAGGACAATCGTTTTTAAAACCATGATGGAAGCAACCAGTGCCAGGATCAGCCCGGGAGATTCCATGATCATTCTGAAATTTATGGATGATCCGACTGCAATAAAAAACAATCCCAGCAACAATCCCTTGAACGGTTCGATATCGCTTTCCAGTTCGTGCCTGTATTCACTGTTGGCAAGCACTACCCCTCCAAGAAAAGTTCCCAGTGCCGGGACTCAGCCCGACCGAATGCATAAGTGCCGTAGTGCCCACTACAAGAAGCAGGGCTGTAGCGGTAAATAATTCACGAAGACGCGTGGCAGCAACATAGCGTAACAAGGGACGCACAAGTATCCTTCCGGTGAAGATCACAAGTGACAACGGCCAGCAATACCGCCAGGGTTCTTGCCCAACCCGGCAATTGATCCATCCATCCCGTCTGCACTTGTTCAGATGTCAGCCTGGCCTGCATGCTGAAACGACAAAAGGGGCAATACCGCAAGGATCGGAATCACGGCCATGTCCTGGAACAACAGAACGGAAAATGAATTCTGACCGGCTGATGAACGCATCAGTCCCTTTTCTGTCATAGTTTGCAAAACAATGGCAGTGGATGACAACGAAAGGATCATTCCAATGGCAAGGGCAACATTCCATGACAGTCCGAGCAGAACTACCGGGAATCGCCAGCAGCAGTGAAGTACCCAATACCTGAAGTCCGCCGAGTCCCAGGATGGAAGAACGCAACCGCCATAAACGGGAAGGTTCCAGTTCCAGTCCGACCAGGAAAAGCATCATGACCACCCCGAATTCGGCAACATGCATGATGTCCTGTCCTTCCCTGCCTACAAAGCCAAGCACATAAGGGCCAATGATAATACCCGACAACAGGTATCCCAGGACAGAACCCATGCCCAGCTTTTTGGCCAGGGGAACGATCAATACAGCAGCGGCCAGGTAAACAAAGGCCTGTGAGAAGAATTCATGATCCATTTTTCAAATAGAGTTAATTCGTTTAAATAGGTCAGTTTTTTAATTTCTGAATCCGGAAATTGATCTGAAACCAGACCTTCGAGAAGCTTTTTATAGCTCTCGCCGCTGCCTTTTCGATGTCGGAACGCGTGGCCAGGTGGGTACCATGAATTACAAAAGGCGGATAGTATTCAATATTGCAAAGCCGGGCGGTTTGTTCGAAGGGTGCAAGGAACTGTGCAATTGTAAACCGGTTAAATCCTCCGGTTTCGTATGCATCCTGCCTGCCACCCGTGCTGATGGCATTAAACATTTTTTTGCCTTTGAGCGAATTTCCTTCTCTTCCGTATGCCCATCCATGCTCCAGCACCAGGTCAATCCACTGTTTTAAAAGAGGCGGACAGCTATACCAGTAAAACGGATGTTGCAGGATGATCAGATCATGACTGATAAGCATTTCCTGTTCCTGGTCTATCTGCACATCAAAATCGGGATATAGTTCATATAAGTCATGAAAAGTAACTCCCCTAACCTGCCGCGCCACCCTGGAAAGCCGCTGATGTACCAGTGAATTTTCATACCGCGGATGCGCAAAGAGAATGAGAATTTTCGCCATAGGATCAGGTTACCGGTGTAAATTCATGAACATGAAAAAAAAACATTTGTTCGCAACGAACTAATGACTGTCCGGTGCAGGCTGAACTTCCAGAATTCTTTCAATTCTGAGCCCATAGGGGAAAAATATTTTGCATTTAACAAAAACTTTCTAAATTTGTATCAGCACAGTACAGCACAGTTATTGTTACTGAACATCGAAAAGATCCTCAAACCAATGGAATTCCCTGAATTACATTTCAGCAAGTCTTTCAGCACCACAAAATTACGCCACCTGGTAGATGCTATGAGCAACGGCCATCAGCCAGGGTAAGTATAAGCCCGGGTATCCGTTGCCTTCTGTCAATCAGCTGAGCAAACAATACAATCTTTCACGGGATACGGTCTTTAAAGCTTATCGCGAATTGAAACTGCACGGGATCATCGATTCCACTCCGGCCAAGTCCTATCATGTAATGAACGTTACGAACAAGATACTGCTCATGCTTGATGTGTACAGTCCGTTTAAGGATGTACTGTATAATGCCTTTGTAAGCAGTCTGCCGAAAAATTATAAGGTTGACCTGGTTTTTCATTTTTACAATGAGCATTTATTTGAAACGGTGATCAATGACAGCCTGGGGCGTTATAATCATTATGTGATCATGAATTTCAACAATGAGTTCCTGCATGAGTCGATCCGGCGGATTGATCCGGGTAAACTGCTGCTTCTGGATCTTGGCGATTTCGACAAGAGCAGTTACCCTTTTATCTGCCAGGATTTCGGAAGATCGGTGTATGAATGTATGGCTGAAAATATCTCTCTCATTAAAAAATACAGGAAGCTGACCGTCATATTGCCGGATGAATCGGAACATCCCAAAATTCTTGTCCGGTATGTAAAAAAACTGTCCCGTGATTTTGAATTTTATGCCGAAGTTTTCAAATCAGTACCGGAAAGCGGTCCGGAAAAGGAAACGGCCTACCTGGTCATTCAGCAAAAAGATCTCGTGAATATGGTGAAACAATGCCGGGGTAAAAATCTGAAAATTGGCAGGGATACAGGATTGATTGCCTATAACGATACCCCCATGTATGAAATAATTGAAAACGGGATCACCGTAATTTCCACCGATTTTGCCCTGATGGGATTAAAAGCATCGGAATTTGTGAAGACCAGGCAGGACGTCAGGGAGATAATCCCTGCCACGGATGATTGTACGAGGCTCTCTGTGAGCTAATTATGAATGATGAATGATGAATTATGAATGTGATAAACAATGTGCTAATGGTATGAGCCATGTAATCTGCAGTCTGCAGTCTGCAGTCAGGAGACTCGGTATTGGAATTCGGTGTTCTGCGATGTTCGTAAAATCCTGAACATCGCAAGCCGTTAAAGCCTACAGCCTACAGCTACAGCCTATAACTAACAACTATCAACTATCAACTAACAACTAAAATATGAACAGACTAAAAGGTGCCTTGCCCAGGGTTGGAATCCGTCCCGTGATTGATGGCCGTCTGGGCGGAGTGCGTGAATCACTCGAAGATCAGACCATGGGAATGGCCAAACGTGTTGTAGCCCTTATTTCCGCTGAACTTCGCCATGCGGATGGCAGTGCCGTGGAATGTGTTATTGCCGACTCCTGTATTGGAGGGGTGGCAGAGGCCGCTCTATGTGCCAGCAAATTTGAAAAAGAAGGGGTTGGCGTATCCATTACCGTTACGCCATGCTGGTGTTATGGCAGTGAAACCATCGATATGAACCCCGCCCTTCCCAAAGCCATCTGGGGATTTAATGGTACCGAACGTCCCGGAGCCGTTTACCTGGCCGCTGCCCTGGCCGGACACAACCAGAAAGGCCTTCCTGCTTTCAGCATTTACGGTCATGATGTTCAGGATTCCAGCGATACAAGCATTCCGGCGGATGTAAAAAGCAAATTATTGCGATTTACCAAAGGCAGGACTGGCAGTGGCTACCATGCGGGGCAAATCATACCTGTCGATTGGTTCCGTTTCCATGGGAATTGCAGGATCCATTGTGGATGCCGACTTTTTTCAGAGTTTCCTTGGCATGCGAAATGAATATGCCGACATGTCGGAAATTATCCGCCGCGTGAACGGAGGTATTTATGATAAGGATGAATTTGCAAAAGCAATGGCCTGGACTAAAGCCGAATTGCAAGGAAGGCGCCGATCAGAATGAGCCGGCCGTGCAGTTAAGCCGGACACGGAAGGACGAGATTTGGGAATACGTGGTGAAAATGACACTGATCATCCGCGATCTGATGATCGGAAACCCGGTTCTGGCAAAAATGGGATTCGGAGAAGAAGCACTCGGCCATAATGCCATTGCATCCGGTTTCCAGGGACAGCGTCAATGGACGGATCATATGCCCAACGGCGATTTTTCGGAAGCCATTCTGAATTCCTCCTTTGACTGGAACGGAATTCGCCAGGCCTTTGTTGTGGCCACTGAAAACGACAGTCTGAACGGCGTTGCCATGCTGTTCGGACACCTGCTCAGCAATACCGCCCAGGTATTTGCCGATGTACGCACCTACTGGAGTCCGGATGCAGTGAAAAGGGTAACCGGAAAAAGCTTAACGGGTATTGCCGCCAACGGCATGATCCACCTGATCAATTCAGGTTCTGCCTCCCTCGACGGAAGCGGCCAGATGATGCGTGACAATGCACCTGCCATGAAGCCATACTGGGAAATTTCAGATGCCGATGTAAAGAAATGCCTTGATTCAACAACCTGGTATCCGGCATCACAGGGTTATTTCAGGGGCGGCGGCTATTCTTCCAATTTCCTTACCCGCGGCGGAATGCCGGTGACCATGTCGAGAATTAACCTGGTTAAAGGAATTGGTCCTGTTCTTGCAGATCGCTGAAGGATGGACTGCAGAAGTGCCCTCTGACATCCATAAACTGCTGGATGACCGTACCGATAAAACCTGGCCGACAACCTGGTTTGTTCCCCGTCTGACCGGAAAAGGTCCGTTTGCCGATGTATATTCAGTGATGTACAACTGGGGAGCCAATCATGGGGCCTTCAGCTATGGCCATATCGGGGCTGACCTGATCACCCTGGCATCGATGCTTCGCATTCCGGTATGCATGCATAATGTCGAAGATCAGCACATATTCAGACCGAGCGCCTGGGGTGCTTTCGGAATGGATCCGGAAGGATCGGATTTCAGGGCATGCCAGATTTATGGGGCTCTTTATAAGTGACGAGGGACGAGGGACGAGGATGAACAGTGAGAGTGATGAGACAGGTGATGGAGAGATGAGAGATGAGAGATGAGAGATGACTAGAAGTGGCAGATACCTGCAGCCAAAGCCCACTGAGAGGAGGATCACAACTGCAGAACTGCACGACCGTGCACAACTGCACGATTTCATTCTTTTTACATATTATAATTAGCGACGTAATTCCAGTGATCTTATTCAGAAACTGCAGAACTGCAGAACCGCAGAACTGCAGTAACTTAAAAAAAAACAACCATGAAAAAATTAATCACATTCATCCTTCTGCTTGTAATACTTACCTCGGATGCTACGCCCAGGAAAAGCCTACCCCGGAATATTCCGATGCCTATGCCAGCCTCATGCAACGCACCCAATGGTGGCGGGATGCCCGATTTGGCATGTTTATCCATTTTGGTGCCTATGCTGTTGCTGCCCGCGGGGAATGGGTAAAATCGAATGAACGGTTAACAACAGAACAGTATCAGCAATATGTGGATGTGTTCAATCCGGTTGATTTTGATGCCAAAAAGTGGGCAAAACTGGCCAAAGCTGCCGGAATGAAATATGCCGTGCTCACAGCCAAACACCATGACGGCTTCTGCATGTTCGACAGCAAACTCACTGATTATAAGGTCAGCACCCGTTTCGGAGGGCGCGACATTGTGAGGGAATTTCTGGATGCCTTTCGTGCCGAAGGGTTAAAAGTCGGATTGTATTATTCCCTCATCGACTGGCATCACCCTGATTATCCGAATGTGGGAAACCACCCGCAGCGGGATGACAAGGAATATGCCAAACGGAATTTCAACTGGGACAATTACCTGAAATACATGCATGGACAGGTGGAGGAACTGGTGAAAAACTATGGCAAACTGGATATCATGTGGTTTGATTATTCCTTTGATGAATACAGCGGGGAAAAGTGGAAAGCCAAAGAACTGCTCGACATGGTTCATAAATACCAGCCTGAAATTATTGTGGATAATCGTCTGAATGTCAACGAAGGTACCAAAACAACAGGCCGGATGATCAGCAAGTATGGCGATTTTGAAACCCCGGAACAGGGAATTCCGGATGAAGCCATTGTTGACAAATACGGCAATGCCATTCCATGGGAAACCTGCCTCACGCTGAACAACAACTGGGGCTATTTTGAAGGGGACAAAGACTGGAAATCACCTCAAATGATCGTCCATGCGCTGGTGAACTGTGTGAGCAAGAATGGAAACCTGCTGCTGAATGTAGGTCCCGATGCCCGGGGAAATATTCCGGCTGAAAGTGTCCGCATCCTCACCGAGGTGGGCAAATGGATGGACAAAAACAGCGAAAGCATTTACGGCTGTGGATTGGCAGGATTTCTAAAACCCGATTGGGGAAGGTATACAAGGAAAGGCGATGTATTGTATGCACACTGGATGTATCCGACCATTGGACATATCAACGTGAAAGGAATTGCTGATAAGACACCCAAGGCCTATCTGCTGTCAACGGGAGCAGAACTGCCAACCGAAAAAGGATGGTGGGGAAATAATGAAAAGGATAATTTACTATGTGAATGTAAACCGGCCCACCTACATGACATTCGCCTTGCCTGATCAGACCGATACAGTAATTAAAATTATACTGCAATGATTTCCGGACAAGTAATCAAATTATGCAGACTCATGAGATTTTTATTATCCCGGGTATAATTATCTGCATGCTGGCTTCCTGTAAAAGCAAACCTCAAATAACAGAAACAATGAAAACAAACGATACTACTGCAGGTACCTTCGGACACGACCTGGAATTTTTAAATCAAGTACAAGGAAACCATAGTACTGTCAGATAGCCAGTCACAGGCACAGGTAGTCATTATTCCCGGATGGCAGGCACGCGTAATGACCAGCACAGCCAACGGGAACGGCGGATTCAGCTTTGGCTGGATCAATTATAAGCTGATCTCGTCAGGCAAAAATACACCCGCATATCAATGCTTTTGGAGGAGAAGAAAGATTGTGGCTGGGACCGGAAGGCGGGCAGTTTTCCATTTATTTTGCAAAAGGGGCAAAACAGGAATTCAGTAACTGGTATGTACCGGCTGAATTGGATACTGTGGGATTTGACCTGGTTTCAAAAAGTAAGGAACCAGGCCAGCTTTAAAAAAACATTCAAACTTGTCAATTATTCCGGTACGGAACTTAATATAGGTATTGAAAGAACCATCAGCCTGCTCAACACGAAAATCCATCGGTCAATCCCTTGGTATGGATTTGCCGGATTCCATAAGCAGCGTTGCCTATCAGTCTGAAAATGTACTGAATAACCTGGGAAAAAACACATGGACAAAGGAAAGCGGAATGTTATCCATCTGGATGCTTTCCATGCTGAATCCTTCCCCTGAAGTGACAATTTTCATACCTTATTATATATAGTGACGAAAATAAACTTGTAAAGATCGTTCATGACGATTACTTTGGAAAGGTACCTTCGGACAGGCTCATTGTTGAAAATGGGATCATTTATTTTAAGGCTGATGGAAAATACAGAAGCAAGATCGGTATACCGCCGCAAAGGGCATCTGAATTTTCAGGCAGCTATGATGCAAGCAGAAGTGCACTCACCCTGCTCTGGTGCGATCTTCCCAAAGGAAGAACCGATTATGTGAATTCAAAATGGGAAATCCAGAAAGATCCCTTTTCAGGGGATGCCATCAATGCTTACAATGATGGTCCGGTAGAAGATGGTACGCAAATGGGGCCTTTTTATGAACTGGAGAGTTCCTCACCCGGCGGCTAACCTGAAACCGGGAGAAAAGCTTACCCACACGCAGCGGATCTTTCATTTTACAGGAAATGAGGCTGAATTGAGCCGGATTACTTAAAAGATTTTTGGGGTTACATTGGATGAGGTTGTAAGGAAGTTTAAATAGTCTTGTATCGGTATTCGGTATTCGGTATTCGGTATTCGGTATTCGGTATTCGGAAAATTGTAAAGCTAAGCATGTCTTGCAGTCAAATTCTCAGATCTCAATAGTTCTGCAGTTCTGCAGTCCTGCAGTCATGCCGTCAAGCATTCGCAAACCTCATTGAACACTAGCACATTCTCAACATCTGCAAATTTGCACATTTGCACATTGCACATTGCACATTAATTCATCACTTTTAATTTTTTCCCGAAGTGATGCCTTCGGCACACTGTTCATTGCTCATAGCAAAGGATGTCAAACAGTTTTTCCGGGCATTGGTTATTGTAACAAATACAACAGCACATTTATCCGCATAATGTAAGGTAAAAGTCAATGCAATGAATATGTTATTGTATAATATACATAATACAAATATTACCTCCTGATCCATTGCCCCGTTCACTGTATTGCCCGATATCATTGGGCGTGATAAAAATCATGTTAAAAACTTTTTTACAAATTTTATGGTCTAAAATGTTAAATAAACTTGCATAGAACAAATTATTAATTTTATTTTTAATCTTATTTTAATCTTTTTACTAACCCAAACTAATTAGTTAACCATTAACTAACCTAAAAGAACAAATTATGGGAACATTGCGACATTCTTTAATTTTACGGAGGGGAAGTCTGTTAATGCTTCTTCTTTTAAGCTTTGCTGTCGGCATGGCCAATGCGCAGGAAAGAACAATAAAAGGAAAAGTGACCTCAGAAGCAGAAGGACCTCTCCCGGGAGTAAATATTCTGGTCCAGGGCACCCTAAAAGGAACTATTACGGATATTGACGGAAACTACAGCATTACCGTACCAGGTCCTGAAACAGTTCTGGTTTTTTCATTTGTCAGTTATACCAGTCAATCAGTAACTGTCGGTGATCAGTCCACAATAGATGTTGTACTTGTTCCTGCTGCCACTTCACTCGGTGAAGTTGTTGTTGTAGGATACGGTACACAGAAGAAAAGGGAGGTTACCAGTGCTATTGCCAGTGTGAAATCGGAAGAATTCAACAAGGGTAATGTAGAAAACCCTGTACAGTTGATCCAGGGCAAGGTAGCCGGCTTGTCAATCAGCAAACCCGGTGGAAACCCGAATGGTAGCCTATGATATCCGACTCAGGGGTATGAGCACCATCGGTGCAAACCTTTCCCCTCTCGTTGTTATCGACGGTGTCATTGGCGGATCACTGGACAATGTTGACCCGAATGATATTGAATCCATCAACGTTCTGAAAGACGGATCCGGATCAGCCATTTATGGTACCAGGGGATCGAGCGGTGTTATTCTTGTGCAAACCAAAAAAGGCAAAGCAGGCACATCCTCTGTTGAATACAGCGGGTATGTAACTGCTGAAATGGTTGCCAAAAATACCGATGTAATGAATGCCGCAGAATGGAGGTCATTACATGATCAGGTTGGTTTAGGTACAGACTTTGGTGCCAGCACAGACTGGTTTAAGGAAATTGAGCAGACCGGTCTTAGCCAGGTACATAACCTTTCACTTGCCGGCGGAAGCGAAAAAACAACCTACCGTGCTTCAATCAACTACCACAGCAACCAGGGTGTTATCCAGACAACCGGTTTTAACCAGCTGAACGGCAGGATCAATGTTACCCAAAAAGCAATAAACGATAAATTAACTGTAGACATCAACGTCGGTGCAACCGAAAGACAGTCACAGATTGGTTTTGAAAATGCTTTCCGCTATGCAACAATTTATAACCCGACCGCACCTGTAAAAAGTGATGACCCGGCATATGATCAATATGATGGCTATTTCCAGCAGGTATTGTTCGATTATTATAACCCGGTATCTATTCTCCAATTAAATAAAAATGATGCCAATTACAGGGTATGGAATGCATCCGTGAAGGGCGCTTATGAAATCATCGACGGATTAACCCTCGATGCCTTTTATTCAATTCAAAGCGATGCAAGGCTCGAAGGTATTTATTATGACAAGAACGACTACTGGGGTGGTATGAACAGGAACGGTCTTGCTTCAAGAAAAGAGCAAAACAACTCAAGCAAACTTTTTGAAACTACTGCACATTATATTCATGACATCGGATCAATGGCCAACATCAGTGTATTAGGAGGCTATTCCTACCAGGATTTCATGTACGAAGAATTTTATGCCCAGGGTGGTGATTTCCTTACCGACGACTTTACTTATAATAATCTCGGTGCCGCTCTTGATTTCAAGAACGGAAAAGGTACGGTCACAAGTACTAAGAATTCAGCCAAGCTGATCGCATTCTTTGGCCGTGTGAATTTAAGCATCAACAGCATGTGGTTCTTATCGGCCAGTGCAAGGTACGAAGGTTCATCAAGGTTTGGAGCCGATAATAAATGGGGTATTGTTCCCTGCCGTCGGTGGTGGTGTTGATATCTCCAAATTCATCAATGTCAGCTTTGTTGACAACCTGAAAATCAGAGCCAACTATGGTATAACCGGTAACCAGCCCAAGGATAGTTATTTGTCCCTGCTCCGTCTCGGTCCCTCAGGCAACTTCTACTATAATGGCAGTTATGTTCCCGGTTATGCACCTGTCAGCAATGCCAATCCCGATCTGAAATGGGAAAAAACAGGCCAGTTTGACGCAGGATTTGATTTTACCTTATTCAAGAACAGGCTGTCAGGAGCATTTGACTACTATACAAAGACTACTACAGACGTATTATTCGAGTATAATGTTCCGGTTCCTCCAAACCTTTATACCAGGGCATGGCTGAACCTCGGCGAGATAAAGAGCAGCGGTCTGGAATTAACCCTGAGCTGGTCAGCTGTTAAGAAGGCTAACTTCACGTATACAACAACCATTACTCCTTCCTACAGTCTTGAAAATACGCTGGTTTCACTTTCCGGAACGTATAATGGATCAGAGTTGAAATACGGAACCCAGGATCTTGGCGACATGGGCTCACCCGGTATGAACCAGACACCCCTTGTAAGGGTTCAGGAAGGCAAACCGATCGGACAATTGTATGCATGCAGGTTCAAGGAGATTGACCGCGATGGTAATTTCATTTTTGTGGATGCAAACAAGGATGGTACAGTTGACATAGCCGACCGCCAGGTAGTTGGTAACGGTTTACCGAAATTCCTGATGGGATGGGGCAACACCTTTACCTACAAGAACTGGGATTTGAATATCTTTTTCCGGGGTGTATTCGGCCATGACCTGATCAATTCATTCCGTGCGATTCTATGAAGTTCCCAACCTGATCACTTCCTACAACCTTCCGAAAACTGCCAAGGATCAGAAAAACAAGGAAACAGGTACCCTGCTGAACAATACATCAGGAGTTCTGTCCGATTATTATGTTGAAAAAGCTAATTTCGTTACACTGGATAACGCCAGTCTGGGATATAATTTCAGGATGAAAGCAGGTTCTCCGTTCACCAGGATCAGGTTGTATCTTGCCGGTAATAACCTGTTCTACATCACCAATTATAAAGGTGTAGATCCAAACCCAAGATATAAAGACAGTGACAGAGACTTGGGAACCTATCAATAGTCCGCTCGTACCAGGTGTCGATAGAAGGAATGAATGGTTCAGGACCAGATCGGTTACTTTTGGTGCAAACATTTCTTTTTAACCCTGAAAATGTAAAGACATGAAAACAACAGACAGAAATAAAATGAAAAGAACATTCCTCCTGATAAAGGCGATACTGATGGGCTTGCTTGTGGCCGCTTTTAATCAGTCATGTACCAACCTGGATGAAGAACTGTACAGCGAGGTCACACCCGAAAACTTCTTTAAAACCGAAGCAGAATTTGTGTCTGCATTGGGTGCTGCTTATACACAATTCGGAGGATATGCTTCAGGTGATGTAAACAACCTGCAGGAAACCACAACCGACGAAATGGTGGTTCCTACCCGCGGTTCGGACTGGGATGATGGTGGTAACTGGAGAAGGTTGCATCTTCATTCATGGACATATGAGGATGGAGCCTCCGGTGGCGCATGGGACTTCTGTTTCAGCGGTGTTAACACAGCAAACCGCCTGATCTACCAGTTCCAGACACTTACGGAAAGCGGTTCTGTAGATGCTGCCGTGGCTTCTGCTTATATTTCAGAACTTCAGACCGTAAGAGGTTTCTTCTACTGGCAGCTGATCGACTTGTATGGCAATGTTCCCCTTGTTACCGATTTTGCCAATGCACCTCCTGCACCTGCAACAGTACCGAGAAAGGATGTATATGATTTTATCATCGGTGACCTGGAAGCTGCTGTTCCCCTTCTTAAAAGATGTTGACGGATACCACCTATGGCCGTATGAACTATTATGCAGGACAAACTCTGCTGGCTAAAATGTATCTCAACTCCGAGGTATATACCGGAACTGCACAGTGGGCGAAAGTAATTACTGCCTGCGATGAGGTAATCAATTCAGGAAAATATAACCTTGAAGGCAATTATTTCGCCAATTTTAATGTTAACCAATTCAGCCTCAAAAGAATTTATCTTTGCTATTCCGTATGACCATATCTTCTTTACAGGATTCAATCTTGCTGCACAGACCCTGCATTATGGAAGCCAGTTTACCTATAACCTGACTTTCCAGCCCTGGAATGGATTCTGTTCACTGGAAGAGTTCTATAATTCATACAGTGATGAGGATCTTCGTAAAGGTGAAGTAGGTACTCCTACTGTGAAGGCGGTTAAGCGTGGTAATTTCCTCGCTGGTTACCAGTTCAACTCAGATGGAACCCAGGTTATGGATGACGGTGCTGACGGTGCACGACCCGGATGGCAAACCCCTCAACTTTGGAAACTTCGGTTCAACCGCTGGCCAGATCAATGAACTGGGTCCCCAGGCATGGCGCCAGTCAGGTGTCAGGATTGGCAAATGGGAATTTGCAATGGGTGGTACACAGGACATGGATAATGACTTTGCCGTATTCCGTTATGCCGATGTTCTGCTGATGAAAGCTGAAGCTCTGTGGCGTTTGGGCCGTGAAGCTGAGGCACTTCCATTGGTAAATCAGATCAGGGCAAGGGCAGGTTTAACTGACCTGGCTTCCCTGGATGGCCCTGTCAGCTTTGACATGACTGGTCCTTCAATACCTGGTGGTGAACTCCTGAATGAAATGGGCCGTGAAATGTTCGCAGAACATAACAGGCGCCAGGATCTCATTCGCTGGAATCTTTGGAGCAGCAATGAAAAGTGGACGATTCCTTTCCACAATCCGCAGGACGTTATGAAGTCAGATCCTTACCTGACTATTTTCCCGATCAACAAGATCCAAACTGGATGCCAACCCGAATCTCGTTCAAAATCCGGGATATCCGCTCGCTGGTAAATAGGCTTTGGAATAAATAATTCTTAAAAAGAGCAGGCAATTATTATATTTGCTTGCTCTTTTTCTTTATACTTTACGGGAAAGAAATCAAGTGTATGCATGCTTCAGAATCGGGTAATTTCAGGTTTCGGTTTATTGTATCGGGGATTTTGCTGCTGCTTTCTTTCCTGATTCATTCCTGCCATTCAAACAATTCCTCCTCAACTGGCAAACCGCTGTTCACCCTGATGGGAAACAAACACACCCGCATTGATTTTGTGAACAGGCTGGAATATACTGAAGAATTCAATACCTATACCTACAGGAATTTTTATAACGGAGCGGGAGTTGGTATGGCTGATTTTAATAAGGACGGCCTTACCGATCTCTATTTTTGCAGCAACATGACCGGCAACAAACTGTACATCAATAAAGGCGATTTTGTATTTGAAGATATTACCGATCGTGCCGGGGTGTCCTGCATGCGGTTCATGGTCAACCGGGGTGAGCATTGCCGATGTAAACGGGGATGGCTGGCCCGATATTTATGTTTGCAAGTCGGGTAATCCGAAGGGAACACATCGTTACAATGAACTGTTCATTAACAACGGAAACCTGACCTTTTCTGAAAAAGCTAAAGAATACGGACTGGCTGAAGTAGGTTTGTCCAACCATGCCTCTTTTTTTGATTACGACAGGGATGGTGACCTTGATTGCTATCTGCTGAACAATTCCTTTCAATCTGTTACCGAATTTGATGTTACTCCCGGTCAAAGGCAAATCAGGGATACCCTGGGAGGAAATAAACTTTTCAGGAACGACGGGGACCATTTTGTGGATGTCAGCAAAGAAGCCGGCATTTACGGCAGCAAGATCGGCTTTGGCCTCGGTGTAAGTGTTGGCGATCTGAACCGTGATGGCTGGCCTGACATCTACATTTCGAATGACTTTTTTGAACGTGATTACCTCTACATCAATAACAGGAACGGCACTTTTACGGAAGCCCTGGAAGACCAGATGCGCGAGATCAGCCAGGGGGCAATGGGTGCCGATATTGCAGATATAAATAACGATGCCTGGCCTGACTTGTTTGCAACAGAAATGACTCCTGAAGGGAATTACCGGCTGAAAACAAAAGCTGTGTTTGACACCTGGGAAACCTATCAGAAGAAGGTGAATAATGGATATTATCACCAGTTTGCCAGGAATGTTCTGCAGCTGAACAACCAGAATGGCTCGTTCAGTGAGATCGGCCGGCTGGCCGGTGTCAGCACCACGGACTGGAGCTGGGGTGCATTGATCATGGATATGGATAATGACGGATGGAAGGACATCTTTGTGGCCAATGGCATTTATAAGGATTTGCTTGACCGCGATTATCTGGATTTTTACTCCAATCCCACCCTGATGCGATCCATGATCAGAACCCAGGAAAAGGCCATTCTGAAAATGATCGATATGATCCCCTCGGTAAGCATTCCCAATTATGCTTTTCATAACAAGGGAGATCTCACCTTTGATAATTTGTCCGACTCATGGGGCCTGGCTACCCCTTCATTCTCAAATGGTGCGGCCTACGCTGACCTTGATAACGATGGGGACCTCGACCTGGTAGTCAACAATGTAAATATGCCTGCCTTTATCTACAGGAACGAAAGCAACTCCAGCGACAAGGCAAATTTCCTGATGCTCACCCTCAGGGGAACCGGAAAAAATACCGGTGCCATCGGTGCTGAAGTCACCCTGTATGTACAGGGAAAAATTAATTACCAGGAACTTGTTCCCATGAGGGGCTTTGAATCCACCGTGGATGAAAGGCTTCATTTCGGACTGGGTGAGATCAGCTATTGTAGACTCCCTCGTGGTTAACTGGCCGGATGGAAGCATTACGAAGATGTTTAAAATTGCGGCTAACCAGTTTCTTACCCTTGATCAGAAGGATAGTAAGCAGGAGAAGGATTCAGACAACAAAAAGGATGACCTGGAATTATTTCAAAGAATTGCACAACCAGGAGGTCTTGAGTTTATCCATAAGGAAAATGATTTTAACGATTTTGAACGAGACCGGCTCCTCCCCCAGATGCTGTCGAACGAAGGTCCGCATATGGCAGTTGCCGATGTGAATGGAGATCGCCTGGATGATCTTTTCATTTGTGGTGCAAAGGATTCACCGGGTGCCTTGTTTGTGCAGGACAGGCAGGGTCGTTTCACAAAGACCAATGAAAATTTGCTTGAAAAAGACAAGATTTCTGAAGATACCGATTGTGCCTTTTTTGATGCAGACGGTGACGGAGATCAGGATCTGTATGTAGCCAGCGGAGGAAATGAGTTTCCCTCAAGTTCATCCGCCCTGGGCGATCGTTTGTATCTGAATGATGGCCGGGGAAACTTTACAAAAAGCAGCCAGGTATTGCCTGCCGGGAAATACGAAAGCACTTCCTGTGTGGTACCCTCCGATTATGACAGGGACGGTGATATCGATCTGTTTGTTGGCATCCGCCTGCAGCCCTTTTCATATGGTGTGCCGGCAAATGGTTACCTGCTGGAAAATGACGGTCATGGCACATTTCACAAATGTCACCAGAACAAAGAGCTCCTGCCCTGCTGAACATAGGTATGATCACTGATATGGTATGGGCCGATGTGGATAAGGATGGCGATGATGACATGGTGATTGTGGGTGACTGGATGCCGGTAAAGATATTTCTCAATACATCAGGCAATTTTTCCGATGTTTCGGAACAGTATGGACTGGCTAATACCGAAGGCTGGTGGCATACCCTTGTGGCAAAGGACCTGGATGGCGATGGCGACATTGATTTTGTACTGGGCAACCACGGATTGAATTCACGTTTCAAAGCCATTCCTGACAAGCCGGTTGTTATGTATGTGAATGACTTCGATCTGAATGGAAACATCGAACAGATCATCTGTACCTTTAATGGCGATAAATACTATCCGGTTGTACAAAGGGATGATCTGCTGAAACAGATACCCTCCCTGGCATCAAAGTATAAGAAATACACAGATTATGCCAGCCAGTCAATTGAAGATATTTTTTCCCCGGATATACTGAAAAGGTCGCTTAAACTAAATGCAAATATGCTTCAAAGCTGCGTATTGATCAATTCAGGAAAAGGAAGGTTCGATGTGATTCCCCTGCCTGTGGAAGCACAGTTTTCACCGGTTTATGCCCTTTTTGCTGATGATTTGGACCAGGATGGTATTTGTGACATCGTGCTGGGAGGAAATCAATATAAATCAAAGCCGGAATTCGGAATTTATGATGCAAGCTATGGCCTCTTGTTAAAAGGTATTGCAGGAGGAACCTGGCAGCCGGTTAAACCAGGGATTTCAGGTTTCTTTGTAAAAGGGGAGGTGCGTGATCTGAAGATTTTAAATATAAAAGGAAAACAGGTCTTTGCAGTTGCAAAAAATAATGATAATTTACAGCTTTATAATATTAATAGAAGACCATGAAGAGAACAATTGTATGGCTCTTGCCAATCCTTATCTCAGGATTAATTCTTAGCGGATGCTCACCAAAGTCAAGGTATGATCGAATGGTGAAACGTGAACTGGCCAGCGGTGTCAGATATGATTCCCTGTTTATGGGCCTGTACTTTGGGATGCCTGAAAAGACTTTCTATATGCATTGCTGGGATTTGAACAAAAAAGGAATGATAAGGCAGGGTGAAAGCAACACCACCGTTTTGTACGATTTGAAAAAGGAGTTAAAACACCCCGCTGTCATGGACTTTTATCCAAGATTTAAAGACGGTAAGATCTTTGAATTGCCGGTGCGGTTCAAGTATACCGGATGGGCTCCATGGAATAAAGAATTGTCTTCCGATAATCTTGAATTGGATGTATTGGAGTGGTACAAAAAAACATATGGCGACAACTTTATAAAGGTGCAGCACCCCAAAAGAGGAGTAGCTTACGTAATGGTGAATGGCAACCGCCGCATTACCATTTTCATAGAAACTGACCTTTATGTGTGGGCTTATTTTACTGACCTTTCAGTTACCAAAGAATCTTCTTTCAGTCCGGCAAAATAGGTATAATGATCAAAAAGAAAAGAATGATTGGTGCAGGCAGGTTGAGATTGGCATTCACCGGATTTGCAGGTTCAGTGTTGATCCTGTTTGCCACAGGTTGTGGTAAACAAACAAAAAATCAATTGTTTACCCTGATGCCTGGCTCGGAAACCCATGCAGTGTTCAACAATGAGCTGGATTATGAGAGACAGCTTGCCAATAAGTTCAATATATACACATTCCGGAATTTTTACAACGGTGGCGGTGTGGCGCTGGGAGATATCAATAATGACGGGCTGATCGATATATTCATGGCCTCGAATATGAATACCAATGTGCTGTACCTGAATAAAGGAAATTTTGAATTTGAAGATATCTCAAAAAAGGCTGGAATTGAGGGCAAGGGATGGTCAACCGGGGTAAGTTTTGCTGATGTAAACGGAGACGGCTTTACGGATATTTTCGTATGCAAAACAGGAAAAGCAGGTGGAGTTGAAGCCAGGAATGAATTATATATCAACAATGGCAACCTCACTTTTACAGAACAGGCAGAAAAGTATGGTCTCAATGAATCAGGTAATTCTTCGCAGGGAGTATTTTTTGATTACGACAAGGATGGGGACCTCGACCTGTATCTTCTCAAAAATTCTCCGCAGGCAATTGGAAGTTTTGAACATAATGAACGTCAGCGATTTATCCGGGATACTGTTACAGGTGGTGACAAACTCTTCCGAAATGACGGGAATAAATTTACGGATGTAAGTGAAAAAGCCGGCATCTATGGCAGTGCAATCGGGTTCGGTCTTGGCGTCACAGTTGGAGATATTAACCAGGATGGCTGGATGGATATTTACGTGTCAAATGATTTTTTTGAACGGGATTATATCTATTTAAACAATCATAACGGAACATTCAGGGAGACCCTGGTGGATATGATGCCGTCTATCTCTGCGGCGTCAATGGGGGCAGATATGGCCGATATCAATAATGACCATTTTCCGGAAATATTTGCCACCGACATGCTGCCTGAACATCATGACAGGTTAAAAACCAAAACCACGTTCGATAGTTGGGATAGTTACACCTCGAATGTGAAAAACGGATTTCATCACCAGTTTACAAGGAACATGCTGCAGCTGAACAACGCGGATGGCACCTTCAGTGAAATCGGACGAATGGCCGGCGTTTATGCTACTGACTGGTCATGGGGATCCTTAATCATGGATCTCGACAATGACGGGCTTAAGGATATTTTTGTCGCCAATGGGATCTATAAGGACCTGACCGACCAGGATTATATCCAGTTCTTTTCAAACCGCGACATGGTGATGTCCATCGTTTCAGGTAATAAAGTGAATTACAGGGTCCTGATAGATGGCATACCCTCTGTTAAGATCCCGAGTTATGCATTCCAGAACAAGGGGAACTTTAAATTTCAGAATGTTGCCGAATCATGGGGGCTTGGAACACCCAGCTTTTCAAATGGATCTGCCTATGGCGACCTGGATAATGACGGTGACCTCGACCTGGTAATAAACAATGTGAATATGCCCATGTTTATTTACCGCAATGAAACCGATAATCAGCTTCCGCAAAATCATTATTTAAAAGTAATCCTGAAGGGTGAAGGAGGAAACACAGAAGCCGTAGGTGCCAAGATTACGGCAAAGCACCTGGGTAAAATGGTATATCTTGAGCAAATGCCCATGCGCGGTTACCTATCCACAATTGATCCCAGGCCAAATATGGGACTGGGCCCATGGACAACTGTTGATTCCCTGATCGTTGAATGGCCTGATAACCGGGTAACCTTGCTGACCGGGGTTAAAACAAACCAGACACTCACCCTTCACCAGAAAGACGGTGTGGTCATGTCAATAAACCTGGCGGATACAATAAGCAACAGAAATGAATATTTCAATGAAATAACCTCCGGTAAACCAATAGATTTTGTTCACCGTGAAGATGAGTTTGATGATTTCAGCAGGGACAGGTTGCTGTATCATATGATGTCCACCGAAGGTCCCCGGATGTGCCAGGGAGATGTGAACGGAGATGGAATGGCGGATGTTTTTGTAGGGGGTGCCAAAGGACAGCCCGGGGCACTCTTCCTGCAACAGAAGAACGGTTCTTTCCTTTCAGTTGAAAAGGCCCTGTTTGAAGCTGATAAGATATCGGAAGATATGGATTGTGCCATGTTTGATGCGGATGGCGACGGAGACCTCGATCTGTATGTTGCCAGCGGGGGGAACGAATTTCCTGAAAGCTCGTCGGCTTTAAACGACCGCCTTTACCTGAACAATGGCAAGGGCCGGTTTATCAAAACAAATAAAATATTGCCTGCCGGAAAATATGAAAACTCATCCTGTGTGAGACCGGCTGATTTCGATCATGACGGGGTAATGGAACTGTTTGTCGGTATTCGACTGAAACCATTTGCTTATGGAGTTCCGGCCACCAGTTACCTTCTTGAAAATGACGGCAAGGGAAATTTCACGAACGTAACGCATGAAATTGCCCCGGAACTTGAAAATATAGGAATGATCAGGGATATGCTATGGGAAGATGTGGATGGCGATGGAGACCAGGATATTATTCTTGCCGGTGACTGGATGGCACTGAAAATTTTCCTGAATGACAAGGGAAAGTTCACGGAAAAAACGGATGCTTTCGGCAGCGATAAAACCCAGGGATGGTGGAATTGCCTTGCAGCTGCTGATGTTGACGGAGACGGGGATATTGATTTTGTAGCCGGCAACCATGGTTTAAATTCACGATTCCAGGCTACACCGGCTAAACCGGTAAGTATGTATGTCAGCGATTTTGATCTGAATGGAACCGTTGAACAGATCATCAGCACATATGATGGGGATAAATCTTATCCACTGGCGCTAAAACACGACCTTACCCGCCAGATACCCGGTCTTGAGAAAAAATATCCAAAATATGAAATGTATAAAGATCAGCAGGTAACCGATATGTTTACTCCTGCCCAACTCAAGAACTCCATTCACCTGGATGTCTTTCTCCTTGAAACTTCCCTGTTTTTAAATGATGGCAAGGGTAATTTTACACGTAAGTCATTGCCCGTGGAAGCTCAAATCTCTCCGGTATATGCCATTGAAATCAATGATTTTACGGGCGATGGAATTCCGGATATACTGCTGGGTGGAAATCTGTATAATATCAAACCTGAGGTTGGGCGTTATGATGCCAGCTACGGAACGTTTCTCGCAGGAGACGGAAAAGGCAACTTCAGTAATCTTCCGGCAAAGAAATCCGGATTCCGACTGAAAGGGGAAGTGAGGGATTTCATGAACGTAAAGACTGCCAAAGGGGAGATACTGATCGTAGCCCGCAGTAATGATCCGTTAATGATCTTTAAGAGAACAGGGAAGTGAACCATTCCTATGAAAAAATCATTTTTTCTGCTGCCTGTATTATTCCTGGCGTTCAACTGCAAAACAGGGAAAGAGAAAAATGAGGCTCTGTTCACACAAATGACGGCTTCTGACACCCATGTCGACTTTGTCAATCAGCTGACAGAAACCGCTCAGAACAATATTATAGAATATCTCTATTTCAATAACGGAGCAGGGGTTGCTGCCGGCGATATCAATAACGACGGCCTGGTGGATCTGTATTTTACATCAAATCAAAAACCCAATAAATTATACCTGAACAAGGGAAATCTTGAATTTGAAGATATAACCCATGCGGCAGGGGTGGCAGGACATGGCGACTGGAAAACCGGTGTTACAATGGCCGATGTAAATGGCGACGGCCTGCTGGATATTTATGTTTGCCAGGTTGGAAAATATAAATCCCTCTCAGGGAAGAACCAGTTGTTCATTAACCAGGGAAACCTGACAATTCAAAGAGGAAGCGCAGGAGTATGGACTGGATTTCCAGGGATTCTCAACCCAGGCGGCTTTTTTTGATTATGACATGGATGGCGACCTGGATATGTATCTTTTGAATCACTCGGTACATACTTCGCGCAGTTATGGCAGTTCTAACCTGCGCCTGGAACACGATTCGCTTGCCGGCGACAGGCTTTACAGAAATGATGTGGTAGACGGGCAACGAGTTTTCAATGATGTGACCCGTGAGGCTGGTATCTACAACAGCCAGATTGGTTATGGCCTGGGAATTAATGTGTGCTGATATAAACAACGATGGATATCCGGATATTTATATTTCAAATGATTTCCATGAAAATGACTATTTATATATAAATAATGGAAATGGAACATTCACCGAACGGCTTCAGGAATCGGTCGGGCATACCAGCCGTTCCTCGATGGGCAATGACATAGGAGATATCAACAATGACGGGCTTCTGGATATCATGGTACTCGATATGCTGCCTGACGATGAAAAGATGAGGAAACAATCAGGCGGAGAAGATGACTATGAACTTTTTACTCTTAAACTGCAATACGGATATTATAACCAGTTCGTGCGAAATACGCTTCAGCTGAATCTCGGAGGGGGATTGTTCAGTGAAATTGGACCTCTTGCCGGTGTTTCCTCAACTGACTGGAGCTGGTCACCCCTGTTCTGTGATGTGGACAATGACGGATGGAAGGATCTGTTTATAACCAATGGAATATACCGCAGGGCCAATGATCTTGATTATATCAATTTTTTAACCGGAGGCAACCGGTTCATCCATCAAAGGACAACAGCAATGTGCCGGATAAGTGTATTGTATAATAAAATGCCCCTGTATCCAAATCATAACTATATTTTCAGAAATAACGGGGATCTGACATTTACAAATAAAACGGATGTCTGGGGCCTGGGTACACGCTCTTTTTCCAACGGATGCACGTATGCCGACCTGGATAATGACGGTGACCTTGACCTGGTTGTGAACAATATCAATAACCCGGCATATATTTACAGGAATAATGGGGATCAGAAGACGGGCAACCATTTCCTGGCGGTTAAATTCAGGGGAAGTGGACTTAATACCCGTGGCATCGGAGCACGTATTTCACTATATTGTGCAGGCCAAACGCAGGTTGCCGAACAATTCCCTACACGTGGATTTCTGTCTGCCACATCGGATGTGCTTCATTTTGGCCTTGGACAGTCAAAGATGATTGATTCGCTAATCGTTCGCTGGCCTGACAAGTCGGTACAAGTCATCAGGCATATTCCGGCTGACCAGGTGATCACCCTCGATATGAAGAATGCCTTGACTGCTGAACATAAGGAAAAATCAGTATCAGAAGACAACCAATTATTTTCCTCAGTCAGAGTTCCGGGTTTGGATTATAAACATACTGAAGACGGATACGTTGATTTCAACCGTGAACAGCTGATCCCCCATAGCCTGTCAGCTGAAGGACCGCCCATTGCGGTTGGTGATGTAAATGGCGACGGACTTGATGATATTTTCATTGGAGGTGCAAAGGGACAGCCGGCTATGATATTTGTCCAGCAGCAAAACGGGAAATTTTTACAAATGGATGTTCCTCTTCTTGCCAGCGACCGGTATGCCGACGACGTGGATGCCGTTTTTTTTGATGCGGACGGAGACGGTGATCCTGATTTGTATGTTGTGCGCGGAGGAAATGAACTTTCCATCGGGGACCCGAAATTGACAGACCTGCTGCTGATAAACGATGGAAAAGGAAAATTCACAAAAGGTGACCTGCCTCCTGTTTCCCACAACGGATCCTGTGTTCGACCCTGCGATTTCGACAAGGATGGTGATATCGATCTTTTTTTAGGTTCACGATCCGTACCCGGTGCATATGGATGGCCTCCCATCCAGTTCCTGCTTGAAAATGACGGATCAGGACATTTTACAGTTGTGAACAGATCAGAAGGAAAAATTGAACAGGCAGGGATGGTGACCGATGCCCTGTGGATGGATTACGACAGGGATGGAGACCCTGATCTTGTGCTGGCAGGTGAATGGATGAACATTACAGTTTTCAGCAATGACCAGGGCCATTTCACGGATGTAACCAAACTGGCCGGCCTGGATGAAACCTCCGGATGGTGGAATTGTATTAAGGCGGCTGATGTTGATGGAGATGGGTACCCGGATCTGATTGGCGGGAATCTGGGATTGAATTCCCTGTTAAAGGCTTCTGTTAAGGAACCGGTAGAAATGTATCTGAATGATTTTGATAACAACGGCACACTCGACCAGGTGATTTGTTCCTGTCAGAATGGCATAAGTTACCCCGTAGCCTCTTTGGATGAGCTGACAGCACAAATGCCCTACTTCGGAAAGATGTATCCGCATTATGCAGATTTCGGCGGAAAAACAGTAAAAGACATTTTTGACAAAAAAACATTGCAGCAATCAACCATTAAAAAAGCAGTGATGTTTGAATCCTGCGTTTTCCGGAACAACGGGAAAGGAGCCTTTACAAGGATCAGCCTGCCTTCCTATGCCCAGTTTTCCCCGGTACGGGACATCCTGGTTCAGGATGTAAACAAGGATGGCATTCCGGATCTTACCCTGGTTGGGAATGATTATTTGGCAAGACCTTCCTATGGCCGTTACGATGCCTCTTATGGTTGGTGCCTGCTGGGAAACAGGGATGGAAACTATGAGGTCCTGATGCCTGTAAAAAGTGGTTTTATTGTAAAGGGGGATTCCAGGCGAATTGTGCCTGTCAGAATAAATGGAAAGCAGGATGTTGTGATTACCGTTAACAACGGAGATCTGCAGATTTTCAATCTGACCAGATAGGCATACTTTCAGCAGGGCTAAACGCAATGGCAGTCAACTGAAGCGACTGCTTTCTGGTGCAGGTTCATATAAATTAACCGGTCTCTTCGCTGTTCAAAGCATTCATTGCAGGTTGAAAATTGCTCAAGGTCCCATGTATCAGCAAAAACCCGTCCTGCATTGAGCCCGATCCCGTAATCCAAAACAGCTTCAAGGGATCGAATGTGAGGGGGAGTAAAATCACCCTTTATAAGAAGTTCATCCATGGCACCATTTCCAGGTCTGACAGGAATTATGGTACAACATTCAACCCCTATCCGAAAAGCAAAATCAAGCGATCGTTCAGCCCAGTATAATCCTTCCGTCTCGGATAAAAACGGAGGCCGCAGCAAAATAAATGATCTTGACCGGATATGATTTCGGGAAAGAAACTTCACCGTATTTTCAAAATCCTCCAGGGTCATTCTTTTATTCAGTTTCCGGAGTATTTCAGGATGGACTGTTTCGAGACCCATGGCTACCTGCAGTTCGGGTTTAAGCCTATCCCTCAGCCGAAGGCATTTTTCATTTACTAACCGCGGATGGCTTTCTACAATGACGGTTTCAAAACCGGACACCAATTCAGCAATCCTGTCATAATCCGCTGAAGGGATGGCTCTTTCATCAAAAAAGCTGCCGCTGTTGTATAATTTCAGATGCCTGGCAGGGGCCATTTGACTCAATGCCAGTTCAATCTGCTGCGGAATGGAACCTGCCGGAACCGAAACATCGGTTGTGTTTTTCCACAGGTCGCACATCAGGCAATGATAGGCGCATTCCCGGTTTGTAAGAAAAATAATGGCTGTATCTTCTATCTCACCCGAAGGAGTGCGTTCTTTTTCAACAAGCCAGCCATATGGCCTTAACGGATCGACAGGATTTTTTCTTCCCCGTTTTGGACAAAATCCATTCATCAGTGAACCTGGCTTCAGGATTTTTCATCATAGGTTGACAGGAACTCTTTTCTGTAGGCTATTTCTTTGGTTGGGAAAAGATCTGTTAAACGCATGTTCGGAAGCCGCCCCGTGCTGAAAGCGTCTTTTTGGAAAACCGGCATTTCCATACCGGTAATGGCTTTTACCCCAAGTGAAACAATCTGTCCCTTCAGATCATATAGTTTTTTATGATCCCAGTTTGTCATGTCAATGTAGGGAATGCCTTCAGAGACTTCAATTACATTGGGCAGGGTATACGGACTGAATGCTTCAAAACCCAGCATTGTGGCAGGTGCACAGGTGCGCATATAACCACGGCTTAATCCGCCTGAATAGGTAAGTGAATGCTTTATTGATTCCACGCCCCAGCCTTCATGGTAAAGCATGAGGTTATTCAGTACGCTGCGGATGGTGAGTTCCGGATTTTCTTCAATGGGATAATCTTTCAGATTTTCATCGCCTCCATCTCCGTCAATAATATACTTCCATTCAGGATAACGCGACCTGATCCCCTGCAAAAGTGCATAATTCATGGTGGCTGACTGTATATCCAGGGATTTATAGTCCTCGGTTACTTTAACCGTATTTTTCCAGTCCAGCGACTGTACTGCTTATTTCAATAGGTTCCAGGAACATTTCGAGGTCAAGTGATTCAAGGAATTTCCTCGCCTGCACCAGATCCGCCCCGTCACCATCCACTGAAAGCGTGAATGCCTTCAGCCGGGATGGACTTTCGCCAAGGTCGCGCAAAGCCTGGTAGGTTAGCAAAAACACCGATCCACTGTCAATTCCTGCAGAGAAGGTAACACCTATCGGGCCTGATATGGCGCGATATTTCAGCCATTTTTTGATTTCGAGGTACAATGCCTCCATATATTTTTTACCGATAATCTCCGGATCATTGGTCAGTTTATTGCGTTTCGGTGTGAAAAACCGGCTGTATTCCGGGTTAGGATCCGGGCAACCCAGCAACTCTATTTTGGTAATATAATGGGCGGGAACCATGCGGGTGTAAGAAGGATGGAACTGATCATCAAGACCCTCTTTTTTAAGAAAGTCATAAATTGCATCGATGCGCTCAGCAATTATAAGGATTGGCCCAATGGCCTTTTTTGCTATGAAATAACGCAACGGCCGGCCAATTGACCTGGCCATCCGGATGGTCTTGCCTTCCACTGAGACAAGCGCAAATTGGCCGTCAATCTTCCGAATCGCATTGGTATTCCCTGTTTTCAGGATATTTACCGCTTCTTCATGCGACATGTTATAGATAACATTCCTGGAAGGATCGGTAAGATCTACAACCCGCTCTACATACTGGTTGTTCATATTTTCATTTTTAATTAGGGGACACCCCGTCGGGGTGGTCGGCGACCACCCCGACGGGGTGTCAGCAAAACTACAAAAATCTCACTTTGAAAGAATACCCTTGCCCTGCAAAATAGTAATATATCTGTCAGCAGCGATATTTTTATAAAATTCCTTTTTGCCATCTGACCAGTCAATCTCCAGCATGTCCACCTGTTTCAGACTTCCCAGGCCGATATGCATCCGGGGATCGTTATTGGACAAATAGCTTGTAGTCCATTGATTTACAAATACCTGCTTTTTACCTCCCGATGTTACCGTTACCCGGGCAGCAATGGCAGATGGCAGGCCCATCCTTTCCCAGGAGGGTAATTCCAAGCCAGTGATTGAGGTTGCCCCCGTCATTGCGCAGAAGTACAGGAATTCCCGGGCATGTCGACATGGGAAATAATCACATCTTCATCACCGTCATTGTCAAAATCCAGTATGGCCAGTCCCCTGCCCGATCGTTTGGTTGAAAAGTACGTGCCATGGTCCTTTCCAACATTCCTGAATTGTCCTTTTCCGTCATTTTCAAGCAAAAGAGGATACTGTAAAACAAGCTCCTCCGCATTGCCATTGGCAGCAATGATGTCAAGGTCACCATCATTGTCATAATCAATGAACGATGCACCCCAGCTGTTTTTACCCGACATGGCACCTGCAATACCACTTTTTACGGTAATGTCCGTATACACGCCATTCCCCTTGTTTTTGTACAGGGCGCCATAATCCAGGTCAGTGACAAGGATATCAATCAACCCGTCACCATCCACATCGCCGAGGGAGGCATGCATTGAACCGGTCCCCTTCCCCTCGCTGTTGGCTGCCAGTCCGCTCGCAACCGCAACTTCCCTGTATGTGCCATTGTCGTTTCTGAAGACAAAATTCAACTGGTGATCGTTGGCCTGGAAAATGTCCGCATCACCATCCTCATCGAAATCAAAAACGGTTAAGCCCATGCATTTTGAATCGGGATAAAATAGTCCCTTTTTCTTTGTAACATCCACAAATTTTCCATCCGCCTGCTGTTCATATAAAAGAGATGCCTGGCCCTTATATTCCGATGGACTGGGCATCCTGTCAGGTGATGACGGGGTGAAATAGGCCGGATCAAAAGCAAGGAAATTGCCTACCATGGCATCCAACCGGCCATCGCTGGTTATAATCCCAGAAAGAAACACCAATGCTCCACTTGACAAAACCGTTCAGTTTATCGGGACCGGCCAGTCCGAGGGAGTTTGTGATATCCCTGAAGGTGCCGTTGCCGTTGTTGTGATAGAAAATATTGGGACCATAGTTCAGTAAATAAAGATCCTGGAATCCATCCTTGTCCAGATCAACAGCCCCTGCGGCCATACTCCAGTAGGCCCCGCTCAGCCCGGCCTGTTCTGTGACATCCGTAAAAGTGCCGTTGCCATTGTTTTTGTATAATTTATTCGATGAATTTTTAAAGACCTTCCCTTTTTCATCTGAAATTCCCGGAAGCCAGGTGCCGTTCATCAGGAACAAATCCATCAGCCTGTCATTGTTGTAATCAAAAACGGTGATGCCGCCACCACTGCTTTCCAGTAAATTCCGATAGCTGTAATCGCCAAAATTATACCTGAAATCAATCCCGGCTTTGGTGGTAACATCGGTAAATACAACGGTTTTTTTCTGCCCATGGGAAAGATGGGCAGCCATAAGATAGAACTACAATCAAAAATACTTTTATCCGCATTTGTGTTTATATATACATTTTTTAATTAAATATTTCCGTGAAAAACGGGACATTATCCTGCGCTTTACCTTCGCGTAGCCGCTTCGGGCGCCTGCGCTGAGCTACGGCGGCAGCGGGCGAAGCAAGTCTGGCGGGGGCAGTGTCATTTTTCTACACAGTACCTGTATTGCAGTCTCCGTCAGTCAGGATTTTTCCGATGTCATCTCAGGTCATTCATCAGTTCCCCTAGGATCCCTCGTCCATCATTCTATCAATTCTAGCTTCAGATACGCATCCCCATTCACTTTCCTGGTGTTGTACTCCCTCAGATACTGCTGATGATCCGCATCCGCCGGATAAATATCATCCTTTCCCGGAGGATAGGATTTCATGCCATGAAAGGGAAGGGGCAAAACTGTTTTGCCGAATGCCGTATTAATATCACCATCCTTAACCCATCCCACGCAATGTATCAGAAAATCTCTCTTCCATCCTTTGGGTAACGCAGGCAGTCCTTTTTCCGAAAAAGCAACCGAGGTTTCATCTCCTGCATTGCTGATGATGTATTTGCTGTCAGCTTCCGTGAGCAGGGGAAGCACATCACCATACCGTGTATAATCACCGGTAAGATCACGCCATTTTGGATCAGTCGTTACCTTTGAATAATCAAACCAGTGGGGACCATATCGCCCGCCCTTCCTGAATCCTTCTGAAAATCCCCTGTAATGCAGATCGGCAGAAACCGGATCAAGCACATTGGAAACAACCGGCGCCTCACTAAGGCCATCGCAGAAAAATATCTGGTCCCAGTATATTTCCATATTTGTGCGGATGCGGATACGGTGATCCGATGAATTCATCAAACCGGAAAGATCAACCACAACCGTTTTGTCCTTACCCATTGGAAATCCCGGGTTGTTCTTCACTGTTTTCCATTCCCCGTTTTTATCGATCACCTGGATGACAGGAGTTGATACCTTTATTGCCGATGATTGGGAAATTGCCACATTGATACTTGCATCTGTCGGAAAGATCCATCCGTTCAGGAACAGATAAAGATTTTTGGTTTGAATACGATCACCCGGATCAAGGATCAGATCATGCATTTCAGTGGTACCCTGGTATTTTCCGGGTGTAAAACCACCTATATACTGATCATCCTTTGCAGTGATCAGGGGCAGTACATCATTTCCCTGGCCATCCGTGGCTGAGACGGGTAATATCTTTTTCCTTCACCTGGTATACCTGTTCACCGGGGAACGGAGGCGGTGAAAACTGTTCAGGAACAAAAATATCCACCGAATCAGGATGATCCACAGCAACCAGCTGTAACTTGTCGAAATAAATAGTTTCCCATAATTCAGATGTAATTTGCACAGAATAAAGTCCCTGCTTTGACTTCAGCTGGTCGCCCGAAATTTTGATATAATCATCGGATGCATCGGCAAATGCATAGGCTGTATTTCCTCCCATGATTCCCAAAGGCATTCCCAGTCCGCTTCTCCACAGTATATCCTTTGCAAATTCGAATTTCTCACCGTTCCAGGTATACAAAAAGGGACATGACCCTTTGAGCGTCTGTGATTCAATGAGTGACTGATCTGCACCCGGCAGGAAGATATTCTGAGGCACACCGTTTGTCCAGGTAATGCGGATAACATCTGCTTTTGTGCGGCCACCCAGTCCAAAATGAATATTCGGATCGGTTACTACCATCGTCTGGTAGAGATCTCCAGCCCGCATTTCCACCTTGGCGCCTATTCCAAAATGATTGTTTTTGGCACTTCCGGCCCTTAAGCCAACAAGTTTCATATTTACATAATGGTTCATATCCCCGCCGTCATTCCGGAGCAGGAATAATCCACCATGCAAGTCCGGCAACCACCACATCCAGATCGCCGTCATCATTATAGTCAAATACTTTCAGCTCATTGACTGATTTGGGTTCTTCAGGCAGCAGATTCGAAACATCTTTGAAGTTTCCCTTTCCGTCATTATGGTATAGAAAAAGCCCCGTCCGTCCCTGATTCCCGATTTTCCTCCCATGATCAGATCCAGGTATCCGTCATTGTCAAAATCGAAAAATACGGCATCATTTATCTTTACTTTCTGCATGGCGGAAAAGACTGCGGCCGCATTTTTCACCGGTTCAAAAGTTCCATTGCCCAGATTACGGTATAATGCCGGATTGCCCTCCCCGGCTGAAGAAATGAACAGGTCGAGGAATCCGTCATTATTATAATCCCCTGCAGCAACTGCCTCTGATCCCGGTATTTCGTAATCCGCTTTTTTCAGTGATATCCTTAAAAATGCCCTGTCTTTCATTTGAATACAGAATGTTATTTCCATTTTCATTTATTACCACCAGGTCAATGTCCCCGTCATCGTCAAAATCGCCAAAAGCTGCATCCCTGCTGTTTAAACCGGTACCTGCCAAACCCATTTTCTGGCCTGTTCAAGAAAGGTTCCATCTCCGTTGTTCCGGAACAGCAGATTTGTATTTGACCGGGCCTCAAACAGATCAAGGTCACCATCATGATCCGCATCAAAAAACAAGGCCTTGTTGCCGTCGGATTTATTGTTAACCGCGGCTTTTGAAGTAACATCATCGAAAGTCGCCTTTCCTGAATTTTTATATAAGAACATCCCCCTTTTCCCTGATTACATACAAGTCAGGGAAACCATCGTTGTCATAATCGGCAAAAGCAGCTGCCGTTTCATTTCCTGAATGCCTGATCCCGGCTTCGTCAGATACATCCCTGAAACGGCCGAGCTCGTTGTTAAACAGATAATGCCTGTATGTGGCACCGACAGAATCATAACAACCGGCATAGAGATCGATATCCCCGTCCCCGTCGTAATCCATCACTTCCACATGGGCAGATTTTCCGGCAGGTACAATATTCAACCCGGCGGATTCAGTTACATTGGCAAATTTGATCACCTCGAGCAGTGACTTATTTTCAGGGGTAGATGAAGCGATCTGTTTATCGAATGAAATCAGCGGAAAGCCGATCAGGGAACCACCCGGTCCTTTCAGGTCCATTATGCCGGCCTGGTAGGGTGAGGTCACTTTGAGGTAATTATGAAAAATGATAAACTGCGTTATTGCACTTTCCACATCCTTCTTTTTCAGCAAGGTCATAGTCTTATTGAAATAATCCACAGCCTCTTTCGGAAATTCCGGGAATTGCTTATGAATGATCTCCAGTTCTTCCAGCGCTTTGTCAGTCTCTTTTTTTCGGATATAGATCTCCACCATATTCAACCTGGGTACTATGTTTCCGGGTGCATTTTTAACCAGTGCAAGCAGGCAGTTTTCACGTTGCCTGTCCGATGCTGAATCAGATGACTGGGCATATAATTCAGAAAGATAGTAGAGCGCCTTTGATATGGGTGGGAGCAAAGGCAAGTGCTTCTTTCAGTTCTTTAATGGCAAGATCCCGCTCATCATTCATCTGGTATACGGTGGCCAGTATTAACCGGATATCCGGATCTTTCGGATCAATTTTTATGGCCTTTGAAAGCTGCTTCTTTGCTTCATCATATTTGCCACTTCTCAGATAAGTCAGGCCCAGGTTTGCATATCCCAGTTTCTCTTTTGGCGAGAGTTTAATGTATTTCAGAAATTCCTTTTCTGCCTCATCCAGCTTAAATTCTTCGAGGTAGGCAATTCCCAGGGTCTGTGTTGTCATCAGTTCCTGGGCCTTTTTCTTGTTTTTTTCTTCCTTGTTCTGGCAACCGGAAAGGCATAAAGCGAATAGAATGAACACGAACAGCCAGTATGATGTTAATTGGCTGTAATACAGATTGTAAACTGTTTTTTTCTGTTTGCATTTTGTTATAACTTTTAGGCTGACCTGAGTAAATGACGTAAGCTAAATTAAACTAATCTGTGCTGGCTGCCACCGGAAGTCCATTTAATATTTTCACCACGGCAATGTTCCCCTTCCTGTTCCCTTTTCCGTCAAACTGAATCGTCCGGTGACTCCTTCATAATGAATATTAAACAAGGCCTGCTGAATTTTCTCACGGTCCGGACTACCGGAAGTTTTGATGGCTTCAATTAGTAAATTCATGCCATCGAAGGCATATGCTGCGACCATACCCGGCATTTTTCCATATATTTTCTGATACTCCTGCCTGAAGGTCAGGTTTTTTGATCCAGTCCAGATACCCGAAGGCACTGACATCATATTATCAAATTCCTGCAATTCCTTTCCGGATAATTTATTCTCATTAAGGATTGACAAGGAACCAAAGACAGGCTGGTTCATTTTGTCTTTGCCGCATCAGCCGAATTATTTTTAGTGAAACTGAAGGCTGGCAAAATAATACAATGCAATTTGCCTGCGATTTTGTAATCTGTTTAGCTAAAATATCTAATTTGCCGATATAATTGTCATAAAGGAAATTGACCGGTTCATTTTTACCGGACAGTTTTACATTTTTCAGAAAAATTTTTAATGCCTGGTTTGAATCATACGCATTATCGGCTATGGTGACGACCCTGGCAATTTTTCTTTTATTGTATATCTCTTCAATTAATTCATCTGCCTGCTGACGGTCATTTGGCACACAGTTAAAGAACCAGGGGACAAAAGCCTGGGAAAGCGTTGGATCAGACGACCATGCTGAAAGTAAAGACAACCGTTGATTTAGTGGCAGCTTGTTCCACAAGGTGCGCATTTCGCCCGTCATGAGATCCCAGAAGGGCCCACACTTCATCTTCAAAGATCAGGTCTACAGCTTGTTTGGATCCTGTTCCCCAGGGTCCCTCCATGTCTTTGGTTATGAGCTGAAATGGACGGCGTGTTACCCTCCCTTTTTTCATTTGCCATTTTAATGGCCAGTTCTGCGCCCTGTTTTGCAGCCAGAGAAGCTTTGTCCTGAATTAGCAGTCCTATTTTAATGGGATCTGTTTGTTGAGACCTGACCGGAAAAATAGCAAAAGTAAGGATAATAGTCAGGAAGGCTGCGCAATTCATAATTCATAATTCATATTCATATTATTATTCAAATGCTTCTGTCCACTGCCTCAGCAATTCGACTTAAATCTTTCATCATCTGCCTGAATTCATTAAGATCAATCGACTGTTGCCCGTCACACAAGGCTTCCTCAGGCTTGTAATGGACCTCTACGATAATTCCATCGGCTCCGGCTGCCACGGCAGCCTTTGCCATGACTGGTACCATCCACCTGAGACCAGTGCCATGACTTGGATCAACGATTACCGGCAAATGACTGAGTTTTTTTAGCATGGGTACCGCACTCAGATCCAGCGTATTTCGGGTTGAGTTTTCAAAAGTACGGATACCTCTTTCACACAACACCACCTGTTCATTACCCTGACTCAGGATGTATTCTGCAGCCAGGAGGAATTCTTCAATGGTGGCCATCATTCCACGTTTCAGTAATACAGGTTTACGGGTAATTCCCACCTCTTTCAGCAGAGGATAATTCTGCATATTCCGGGACCCCACCTGAAGCATATCGGCATACCTGCAAACAGTTTCAATCTGCCGGGTATCCATTACTTCCGTCACAACCGGCAGTCCTGTTTCAACGCTGATATCGTGAAGCATTTTCAGTCCCTCTTCCCCAAGTCCCTGGAAACTATAGGGTGATGAACGTGGTTTAAAGGCGCCGCCTCTCAGTATTTTAGCACCGCTTTTCCTGACTGAAATGGCTGTTTCCGCTAATTGTTCCATGCTCTCTACCGCACAGGGGCCTGCAATAATGATCACTTCACGGCCTCCTATTTCGATACCGTTTACCTTAACCCTTATGGGCTCTGGTTTTATTTTTTTATCTGCTTTCATAGGTACAAAGCATTCAATTAATTCCTGGTCACTGCCGATTTTCGTTTCCATCATGATCAGTCTTAATCTGGTTTAGTTAAAATGTGAAATTGTCATTGCAATTCCTTTTTATAGGGAGGAGCAGGTGAAAATTCAAATTTGCCATTAATAATCTTTGCCAGATAGATAGGTCTTATATTGTTCCAGGTTGCATCAAATACCATTTTCCCTGAAGCTCCCTCATATCCCTGGAATGTTTTAAGGTCAGTGAGGACATCACGGATCAGGACCCGGTTAAGTCCTGCCTTTTCTATGGATTTAATTATCAGGTTCATTCCATCATAAGCATGCACTGCAAAAACATCAGGTTCCATTCCGAAACGCTTCTTGTAATTCAACCTGAATGCTGCCAGTTTCGGATCATTTGAAGCGGGATTATACTGGCATGTTGTACTTATTCCATTGGCCAGTTTCCCCGCAATACTCAGGAATTCGGGATTAACAATCCTGTCGGAACAATAAACGGGCTGATTCATACCCATCTTACGCACATCTTTCAGGATCAGAGCCGATTCCTTTGGATTTCCCCATATTACAATAGCATCCGGTTTTGTATCTTTTATTCGTTGCAGCTGCTCGGTAAATACGGTTTCACCATCCTTGAATCTCTCCTCGATCACAATTGGATGGCCCAACCGCGTGGCTGTCTTATTGAAATGTACGATTCCAACCCTTCCATAACGGTTATTAACCCTCATTACGGCTATTCTTGATTGATTGTTGATGTTGAAAATGTCGTTTGCAAGAGCATAACAACTCTGTCGGTCATCGGGTATCACCCTTATCACCCATGGGATATTGGTCTCTGTAAAAGTTGGATCCGGGTCCCCTGTACAAACCATTGGAATTTCAAGTTTAAGAGTTGCACGAATGGCTACGTGTGATACAATGTCATCAATAGAACCGAGCCATGCCCAGACTCCTTCATCATCCATCTTCACCACTTCATTTGCTGCAGCACCCCATAATCCTACGTCATTATGAACCATGATTTTATATGGAATGCCCTTGTATCCTCCCTTTTTGTTGGCTTCTTCAATGGCCAGGGTTGCCCCCTGGAGCATCTGTGTACCATAAGCTACTATTATTGATCCTTCAAGAGGTCCGAGGAAACCTATTCTGACTTCTTTCAGACCGGTTGGAGGAGGAATTTCGCGTCCAGCACCATTGAAATTCAAGGGTGTAAGAAAATGGTATTTGTATGCTTTCTGGTATTTATCATAAGCAACATAGGTCTTGGGAACATTACCATAATTTTCTATATCCTGCTGTCCGAAGATCATTGAAGAAGAAATGATAATCAGAACCAACGATGATATTATTGATTTTACGGTTGGTTTCATATTTTTATTTTAATTCATTTTACAAATTGCATACACTTCAATTTCATACAGCAAGGTTTCCCAGCACAACCTTGCCTGAATTCCGGTGCTGGCAGGCAGTGGATCAATTTTCATCCAGTTATAAAATGATGTACGGATCTTGTTGAATTCATCATAATCGCGCTCAATATCACGGAGATAGTTTGTAGTTCTTACCACATCATGCCACGACATATCTTCAGCCGTTAAAAGTGTTGTAATATTGCGGTATGTTCTCCAAACCTGGGCTTTAAAATCTCCAATGTATTCGGCTTTGCCTTCTTCGTTCACACTGGCTGTTCCTGAAATTAACAGCACCTTGTAACCGCCAAAGTCAAGACGAAGGGCTCTTGAAAATGAAGAAGGTTTTTGATAATTGTAGGCTTCATTGAGTACTTTGGGAACATGAACCACATGCTTTTCAATCGGAGGACGATTAATATGTACCGGTGGATTGACAAATTCAAGCAATTGGCTATCATCGGACAGGATCCCCAGTTTCTTCATCTCAATCTTTTCTCCATCTGTAAGCTTCGACAGATTAACTAAAAATTTATTATTATCCATTTTGTGAAAGTTTTTTGTTTATGTAGTTAGTTTAGTATTAGCGGATCACTTCTCCGCGACTTAATCCTTTCGAGGTAGCAACCCAGATCACGTCATCTTTTGTATCAACATTAATTACAAAACTATGTGCAATTGAAGGGGATTGTAAAATCTCTTTTTTCTTAGTTCCTGTTGTAATTATTGCAACTCCATTGTTGTCATTTTCGTTTCTTTTATAGGTTACCCAGGTGGTTCCGTCAGTTGTGCTCAATCCTTTATCGGTGCAAGCATAAGCAACTCTGCCGTCTGCCTGGACGAAGTTTATAAAATTGCTGGCCAGTCCACAGTCGTGATCAAAGTATCCTTTCCAGTTTTTACCGTCATATTTGCACATTCCAAAATAAGAAGATACCCAGAGAATTCCGTTGGACCAGGCAGTTGCAGTTGTTATATCATGAACCGGGCCGTCATCCGGAAGGAGGTCTATCTCCATAAAGCCATCCGGGTCAGTATAATCTCTGAAATGCTTGGTCTCCTTGTTATATTCTATAATACCGCCCCCCCAGGCTGCAATAAAGATTTTTCCATCACCAGCAGAAAGAGCATATGTCCATGGTTCATGCATCGGAGCATTCATTTCAGTGAAGATTTCCCACTCTTTTGTATAGGTATCATAGTGACCAGCACCGCCTCCAGTCGCCATCCATACGTCCTTTCCGTCACATACTACATTATATACCAGATCGTTAGGCATACCACTGTTAAACTGGTTAAATGTTTCAAACTTACCTGCTGACCAACGGCTAAGTCCTCCGAGAGTTCCGATCCATACATCGCCTGTAACCGGGCTGACATCAATAGAAACTACACCATTATGGGCAAGTCCGTCTTCGGTGGTATAGGTTTTCCATTTCCCGTTTTCATATACAGCCAGGCCATGGTGGGTACCTGCCAGAACGCGATCACCGTCGATCTTGACAGAGTATACCTTATCGGAAGGCAGTCCGTCTTTTGTTGTAAAATTCCGCCAGTTACCGTACACCGGCATGCCATTGGCCTGTTTTATGGAAGTTGTAGCTGATGGCCCGGCAATATACTGATTATCTGATTTATATACTTGTTCCGCTTGTTGTTCCCCTGATTTAGTCTGGACTCCCCCCGGCTTTTTAATAAGCAAAAAAGCAATAATTACAACTGCCAAAACAGCTGATAACCGCAATTGAATATTTGAGAATTTTTGATTTCATATAGTTTCGGATAGGTGATTTTTAATTTAATAATGTTTTAATAAAGAGGCATTTTGTGGTTTACCGGCATTTTTTTCATAGGTCGGTGAACGTAATGATTTAAGATATTCTATCAGATAGTTCAGGTCCATTTTTGTAAGATCATTTACAACTCCGTGGCGTTCAGTTTTGCCATAGATTGTCCAGATCTCCTCAAGTGTTGCCGCCCTGCCATCGTGCAGATAGGGTGCTGACGCATAAATATTGTTTAAGTGAGGAGTGTCAAATAACATGGAATCGTCGGATGCCAGCCAGTGTTCCTACATCCGCCATTTTCAGGTTGGTATAATATGGAGGCGGATGACAGGTTATACAGCGATTGTCTACCGGAATTTCAACACCGGAATTATGTTTGTGTCCGCTCAAAAATAGCTTTTCCCAGAAGCTGCTTTTCAGTTAAGTTCCCGTCAGGATTATACTGAAGATTTGGCGGATAAGGTATCCCGGTAATTATGTAGGCTACCAGCGCATCAAGATCCTTGTAACTGAACTGTTCTGTTCTTGTAAGAACTGTTGAAAAACGCATTCCGTCCTGTTTATAAACCGTCTGGTTTTTCCCGTTCCATTTATACGGAGGAGTATCCCCGATATCACGTAAGGATTGTGTATTTGTAAGATTACGTCCCATATCCTTCGATGCCATATTGTAAACCAGACCATCTTCGTGCATATCAGGATGACAGGTATAGCAGTCAAACTGATTCTGAAATGTATGTCCGGAATTATTGAAAAGCCTGCGTCCCTGCCGGGCCACTGTAATCCTCTGCGGACCACCAAGATCAATTGTATTCAATCGTCTCCAGATTTTCTGTATTTATTACTGCAATCCTGTCCTCAAGTTGTTCAGCAACATACAGAAGTTTTCCATCAGGCGAGAGAGCAAGTCCTTTTGGATTTGCTCCGGTATTAATACGCTTCATTACATAACGGCTGCTGATTCCCAGGTTATTCGGAATAGTTTCTGAGCATTTCAGGGGAAGATTCAGCAATTAAGGAACGGATAGAGTCAATATTAACCACAGAAATGCAATTTACGCCTGAACTTGGATATAAAAGCTTTTTTCCCGTCAGGTGTAATCACAATATCAAAAGGATCAGAATAATATGCATTTGGTTCATCGAGCAACAACTGAATTATCCTGCCATTTTCTTTCTGTTCAATGATCCCGATTCCATAGGTCATCATCCATCCCTGTTCAACCTGTATTGACGGAACCAGGTTTTTGGGTCTGATCAGTGTCACCATTGCGAGATCTCCGGTGGGTGTAAAGGCAACATTTTCCATCATATATGCCGATTCAATATTCCGGCGTTCGGTTACTCTTTGTGTAATCTCATCCACAACAGTAAGTTCACTTTTAAGAGTCTCGCCATAAGGAGCAATAAGGGCTCGCCTGCTGGTAACAATACAGATTTTTTCCATCAGGAGACAATTGAGTCCCTGTGGGATTATTTCCGGCATTAAACCTTTTCACTTCCTCTCTGGTATTCAAATCAATAACTGAAATATTGGATGAATAGGAATTGACGACATACAAAAATTTGCCGTCAGCACTTAAAGAGAGTCCAGCCGGTCCATTTCCTGTTTTAAGTGTATCAACAACCTTTGACGTGGTTAAATCTATTACTGACACATTATCCGACCATTGATTACTTACATAGGCCCTTCTTTCGTCACTTCTCAGAATAACACTATGGGGAAAGTCTCCGACCCTGATTTTATTCAAGTACCTTTTGCTTAGCAGGATCAACAACAAGTAAGGCATTCCCCTCCTGTGCAACAACATATAACCGGCTGCCATCTTTTGAAACAGCCAGATTAATCGGGGAGAAATATTTCGCATTTATTAGTTTTGAAATCAGACTGTTTTTTGAAGTATAAAGATGACATGATGTACAGAGAAGCGGATGGTCTTCAACAGCAGTTTTTGAATTAACATGCGCCCTGGCCAAGTTTGCGTCCGGGAAAATGAACCACCAGTCCCAGTAAAATAAAAAATCCTAAAATCAAAAACTATTTTTGTTGTCTTCATATCTATTCCAATGAAATCTTTTTCTCAGTAATCTTGTTTATATGAACCGGAATAATCACCGGAGATTTTTTAACTGCCAGGGGTACGCTGTTGTCGGGAACCAGCTCATGATCTTCATGACAGCCTACACATCCGCGCCGTTCATTGGGACGTAACCAGATCCAGCCAGCAGGGTCCCTGCAAAACCTGGCCATCCTTATCCATGGTCCGGATTTGAAAGGGCTTATCCGCTATTACTTTTAAATAAAAAGATCCGTCTTCCTCCACCTGAACTATGCCGAGCGTAGAATCAATTCCCAACAATTCAATTTTGTATGCTTTCAAAGAGGAAGAGGCATTACCTGATACTTTGTTTTCCGGGATATTAATATTCTGGCAAAGGAGCAGTCCGGTTTTTGACTCCCATATCCACTTCACTTGGCAGCTTTTTAGGTACGATCTTCTTTTCGACAACTACAGCTTCCAGAACATCAAAGTCTTTATCATTATACAAAGACTAACCCAACCGTCTTGCTATCAGGATCAAATTCATAAAGTGCATACCGGTCAGCCTCAGATTTACGATAGGAGACCAGTAGTTTGCCTGATTGCAGCGGGAAAACAGAGTTAAAATCGCCTGCTATTCCGGCCGTGAGATTAACACGTGAATGCAATGGCCGGTTATAATTGATGGAGATAACATCTCCTCCTCCCGTACTATTTGTATCCGATTCAATAAACAGTATTTTGCCATTCATGGTTTCCCATCCACCACTCAATAATGTGCTGCCACTGATACCTTTATAAAACATTTCCATTTTTGTGCCATCCGGGCGCAAAATCATTAATACCGGATCCTGCCGGGCCGGAAAAAGCTGCCTGCTAATTGTCAAAACACGGCCATCTTTCAAAACGGTTGAAGCAAAATAGGTATGAGGATTAAAAGTGATTCGTTTAATATTGGAACCATCGAGATTACATGTATACAGAGAATGTCCTGCCTTCAATGAATCATTCACGGCTGATTTACTGAATACCAAACGGTTACCGGGCAAATAGGCCGGATCAATGCAATTTTCCAGCGAAGAGGTAACCTGTCTGGTTTTTGAACTGGCTAAATTCATTTCCCATATTTGCCATGGATCGTTTTGCTTTTTCTGTGCAGTGAACAATAAATACTGGCCATCAGCAGAAATCTCAGGTGACCGTGCGGAATAATAATCTGCAGTAAGTACTTTTAAGGATGCCTCGTCTTTATTCGTATTCAAAGCCACAATCCGTGCCTGAGGGATATATCTCCATGAATTTCCGGTTACGAAATTGATATCCTGGGGCTTTTCGGGAACCTGCGTAAAAATGATCATTCCATCCATCGCCTTTTCCTTGCACGATGAAAAAAGAATTCCCGAAGAGCCAATAGCCATTATGATGTAGAAGACGATGCTCTCTCTTTTTCTGTTCATGAAAAATTGTTTAAGGTTCTTTAATTGTCAGGATCTGGTTGGCTTTAATATTCTCCAATACCTGTATTTTACCTGAAGGCCATTTTATCTCAATTTTGTCAACTGTTTCATTCTTGGCAAGGCCAAAATGCATCCTCGGATCATTTTGGGAAAGATAACCGGTTGTACTTTTTTTCTGAGCTGTCTGAGTTTTGCCTCCGGCAGTAACTTTTACCCTGGCTCCTATTCCATCACGGTTACTGCTTTGCCCAATCAGATTAAGTGTCAGCCAGTTATTTTGATTTCCCTTGTTATTTCTCAAAAACATACTGCGGTTATTCAGATTCACAATAAATACATCAAGATCACCGTCATTATCATAATCACCAATACAGGCACCGCGTCCAACATAGTTCCTGTTTGAAAGTATTTGCCCAGCTCCAGTGATACATCCTTGAATTTTCCATCGCCTTCATTTTCAAATAACTGATCTTCCTGACCATATAGATGCTTCAGTGCACCATTGGTTTTATAAATATCCATCATCCCCATCATTATCATAATCCAAAAATGAAGATGACCATCCCACAAATTGTGCTGCCTGGCGATGGAAATACCTGAAGGATTACGCTTTATCAGTGAAAACACCATTGCCCAAATTTTCATAAAGTGAACAATAGGAATCATCGGAAACAAACAGATCCAGTAATCCATCCCCATTATAATCGGCAAAGTCAACCGACATGCTTACGGTTGCTTCACCGGCCTGGCTGAAAGCAGTACCTGACATGGTTCCCATGTCTGTAAATCCTTTTCCTCCGTCATTATGCCACAGATAATTCAGGGTATGATCATTGGCCACATAAATATCAACAAACCCATCATCATCATAGTCGGCTGCACCGACACCCATTGCCCTTCCATCCTTATCGGTAATTCCCATGGACTTTGTTACATCTTCAAAAGTACCGTCACCCTTGTTGTGATATAGCACATCCGGCTGGGCATCATAGGCCATAGGAGGCGGGAAAACCGTCAGGAGCATAGTAATATTTATAATTCGGATCAAAATTCAGGTAATTGCCAACATACAGATCCAGAAAACCGTCATTATCATAATCAAGCCATACAGCACCTACGCTGCATGTCATTTCCTCCAGCCACCTTTGCACGTTTTGTAACATCTGTAAAGGTTCCATTGCCATTATTTTTAAGTAAAACATTCAGTCCATAATTGCTCAGATACAAATCGGGATAACCATCATTGTTATAATCACCAACCGTAACACCCATACTGTACCAGGGACCGCCAACCCCTGCTTTTTCGTGTAACATCTTCAAAAGTTCCATCCCCCGGTTCCGGTACAGATGATTTTCAGGCAGTTTCTCCGGTTTTTCACCTTTGCTGAAACCTTTAAGCCAGGTCCCGCTGCATACATATATATCAATGTATCCATCCTGGTCATAATCGAGAAATGCCGCACCACCTCCACTCGATTCAACTATATTGTTCAGGTCATGATCCCCGATGGAATGAATAAAATCCAATCCAATCTCCTTTCCAATTTCCTGGAAATATTCATTGTTTGAGGGAGGCAGGGAGGCATTTAATTTTTGCGCCGCATCAGATGACTTTTTGTTTGCCTGTTTACATCCTGAAAGAATCAAAAAGAAAAAGAAAAGGATGAATAATAATCCTGTATTCGTTTGGAATACTGTGATAATTAGTTTTTTTGTAGAGAGAGTGCATTGAGGGTTTATTTAGGTTTAAGTTTATTTTTTGGCTATGGTTCCTTAATTGTCAGTACCTGATTAGCACTTAATATGTTCAAGTACCTGCGATTTTCCTGACGGCCACTTGATTTCAATCTTATCGGCAAATTCATTTTTGGCAAGTCCAAAATGCATCCGCGGATCATTTTGCGAAAGATAACCGGTCGTACTTCTTTTCTGTGAAGTCTGGGTTCTGCCGCCTGCTGTTACCTTTACCCTGGCTCCGATTCCGTCGCGATTACTGGTTTGTCCAACCAGTTTCAGTTGCAGCCAGTTGTTTTCATTGCCCTTGTTATTGCGAAGGAACTTTCCCGCATTGTTCAGGTTTACTATATAAATGTCAAAATCCCCGTCATTGTCATAATCTCCCAGGCAGGCACCACGGCCAACAAATTCCTGGTTGAAATATTCTCCCCGTTTTTGCTGAAACATCCTTGAATTTGCCTCCGCCAATATTTTCAAATAACTGATCCTGGTGCCCGTACAAGTGCTTTAATGCCCCGTTGGTTTTAAATATGTCCTCATCCCCGTCATTGTCGTAATCTACAAATGAGGAGGACCATCCGACAAACTGGGCTGCTGCCATCGAAATACCCGCAAAGTTTGCCTTATCAATAAATATTCCCTTCCCCTGGTTTTCATACAATGAACAATAGGAGTCGTCTGATTTGAAAATATCCATCAGTCCGTCGCCGTTGTAATCGGCAAAATCAACCGACATGCTGATCGTGGCTTCCCCGGCCTTGCTGAAAGCCGTTCCCGAAGGGGTGCCCATATCAACAAATTTTTTTCCTCCTTCATTGTGGAAGAGATAATTCAGGGTATGATCATTCGTCACATAGATATCCACAAAACCATCATCGTCATAATCAACTGGCACCCACGCCCATGGCCCGGCCGTCCTTATCCATGATGCCCATTTCTGCGGTCACATCCCTGAAAACATCATTTCCCTCATTGTGATAAAGTATATCCGGCTGGCTGTCATATGCATTGGGAGCAGGAAATCCATCCGGAGCCTCGGCATATTTATAATTCGGGATCAAAATACAGGTAATTGCCCACATACAGATCCAGCAACCCGTCATTGTCATAGTCGAGCCACACTGCTCCCACGCTGCATTCATTCCCTTCTATAGTTGCCAGTCTTTGAAACATCGGTAAATGTTCCGTTGCCATTATTCTTATATAAAATATTGGGACCATAATTGCATACGTAAATATCAGGATATCCGTCATTGTTATAATCCCCGATGGTGATTCCCATGCTGTAAGCTCCTCCGCCATCCACGCCGGCAGTTTTGGTAACATCCTCGAAAGTGCCGTCCTGTTTGTTCCGGTAAAGCCGATTACCGGTTGATTTGGCTGAATTTTCCCGGCATGATTGAAGCCTTTAAGATAGGTCCCGCTGCAAACATAGAGATCAATAAATCCATCCTGGTCATAATCAAGGAAAGCAGCACCACCCCCAACCGATTCAATAATGTTGCTCAAATCATTGTCTCCGATTGAATGAACAAAATCCAATCCGATCTCTTTGCCGATTTCCTGGAAATAATCCTTGTTGGCCGCGGGAACCGAAGCGGACAGCTTCAGGGACCCGCCGGCGGGTTTATTGCCTGTTCTGACAGGCAGACATTGTATTAAGATGATCAAAAGAAAAATAAAGCTTGTATTCCGGTTTCATTGATCAGTGTTTTCAGCCCTGTTTATAAATAAATTCTAAATAGGATTTATAGATTTACAATGTATACGGCCACTATTAAAAAGTGATTAAATTGAAATTAAAAGGGGATTAAAGTGGCAGGGAATGCCCTGAATTGCTCAGTGGAATTTTTGCATCATGCAATACGTGCAATCCACTACAGCCGATGCACTTCGAATAGCCGCTCGGACTTATGCTAAAGCTCAGCGGCATGTGCGAAGCATTGCCAGCTGGGACATCGTTCCATGACTGCAGAACTGCAAGACTGCAGGACTGCATAACTTTAATCAACTAACAGGAAATAAAATGGTAACTATCGTACCGACATTTATTTCGGAAGTAATTTTCAGCTGGCCATTGTGATTTTTGATGATCTGGTTAACAAGGGGAAGTCCGATTCCGGTGCCTTTTAGGGTCAGCGCATTTTTACCCCTGTAAAATGGCTCATAGATCCGGGACAGATCTTCGCGTGAAATGCCTATTCCCCTGTCTTCAAAGATAACCCCGATCTGGTTTTCGATGTACTGCAATTTTACAAGCACCTTATGATCTTCTGAATATTTGCATGCATTATCGATTATATTGGAAACGGCTACCTTCAACAGCGACTCGTCGCCCGCAACCATCATCTGATCAAAGTCAGTAAGTGAAGGATCGATGGATATGTTGATTTGATAATCTGTATTGAACCGAAGCATTTCTTCCCTCACCTGCCAGAGAATTTCATCAATTCTGACCTTCTGGTTAAAATTCACCGGTCCCTCAGCACTGGTTCGGGCTATTAGTAATAACCTGTTTGACAGGTCAATCAGTGACCGGATATCGTCCAGTACCGATCCAAGTGCATTTTTATATTCCAGCGTTGAACGTTCTTTCATCATCAGCACTTCCAGCTGACCGTTTATGGAAGTCAGCGGTGTTCGCAATTCATGCGAAGCATTGGCAATGAAAACCTTCTGCACGGCAAAAGCGGTTTCCAGGCGTTCAAGCATGTTATTGAAGGTTTTTGCCAGTCTTCCGATTTCATCGGTTCCATTACCTTCATAAATCCGTAAATCCAGACTGGTTATCGTAATTTCCTCCACTTTTTTCACCACATCGGATATCGGTTTGAGCGCTCTTCCCGAATAGAGCCATCCGGTAATAAAAAACAACACAAGGCTGATGAAACAGACGATAATCAATATGATCTTTAATTTTGAGAGATAGATCAAACCCTCCAGGATCGGTTGCTGCAGCCATCACAACATACTGATCGCTTCCTGCGCTGTATATAGTGTGCCCAGTACCTCATAGGAATCCTGTATGTAATCCACCTTCACGCCCGATCTTACCTGGTCAAGAATTTCTTTTCTTAATTCAATTTCTTTATTTTCATCTGTACTGTAGATGGTGTCATTTCGGGAATCGAGGATGATGATCTTTTCATTATGAAACTTAACAGGATTTTCATTCTGGATGCTGTTTACGAGCGCGACATCCATTTCATGCACTACAAGAAATAATTTGGCCGTATTCCTGGCTTTGTCTCTTAGCCGGTTATAAAAATCATCATGACGGAAACCAACCGAGGCATAAAAAATAGCAACAGAGGCAATGACCATGATTGCTCCGCCTGACAGGAGAAACTGCAATGTTAATCTTGTCCTGATCTGCATTCTATACTTCTCCAAAAACATAGCCAAATCCAACTTTCGTATGGATCAGCTTGTTATCAAAACCCTTGTCGATTTTCTTCCGAAGAAAGTTGACATATACATCAACAATATTTGATCCGAAATCAAAACTGACATCCCATACTTTTTCTGCAATATCGTTTCGTGACAAAACCCGTCCCCTGTTTCTCATAAAATATTCAAGCAGGGTAAATTCTTTGGCAGTCAGTTCAATATTTGCATTTCCCCTTCGTGCCAGTTTCCTGTCAAGATCAAGTTCAAGATCTCTCGTAAACCAGCTTATTGACCTGCGCATCGGGAAGGCCGCTCTTTTTTACCAGTACCTTGACCCGGGCAAGCAATTCCCTGAATTCAAATGGTTTAACCAGATAATCATCTGCTCCGGCATCAAATCCGTTAATTTTATCATCGGTTGTACCCAATGCGGTGAGCATCAGTACCGGGATATTTGGATTCTGCTTTTTAAGCCTTTTGCATAATTCCAATCCGCCAATTCCCGGGATGATAATATCCAGAATATACAGGTTATAGTCATTTTCCCGGGCAAGATTTTCTGCCAGCAGTCCGTCATAAGTTGTCTCAGCTTCATAGTTATTCTCTTCAAGGCCCTTTTTTATAAATGAAGCTACCTTTGGCTCATCTTCTACAATCAATATCCTCATCGATACGGCTTAATAATTAAAAAACCCAATGCACACACGCAATCAACAAATCCTCGACATATCCCCTGCTGACGGGGTTGCGGGTATTTTGCTGCAATACTTCGACTTCTTTTCTACCGACATGTCAATCCCTCACGGGATTTCATCACTCATCACTCGTCACTCGTCACTCGTCACTTTACTTGTCTAAACTACTAAAAATAATAGTCTTCCGCTATTGTATTAATCAAAAACTTCCCTGGCATACTCCGTCATACAACTTGCTGTATAGTTTCGCTGTCCTTCCCGGGAAAAAATTCAGCGTACTCGTTGTCCAGTGCCTGGAATGCCTCTTCCACCGTTGCATAAACTCCCATGGCTGTAAAGGCAACCAGGGCAGCACCCAGGGCCGTGGTTTCTTTCATATCGAGCGCCCTGACGGGAATTCCCAGCACATCAGCACGGATCTGGTTCCATAACTTGTTTTTGGATCCGCCGCCCACGCAGATCACATTTTCAGATTTATAGTTGCCGGCCTGCTGCAATTTCTCCAGTCCGTTCCTCGCATAAAAGCACAGGGCTTCCAGGGTGGCCCTGTAGATATGGGCCCGTTTGGTTTCATGGGTAAACCCGTTTATGTTTCCCTTTTTCCCGGAATAACCTCCCGGAAATAATTCCGGTATGACAGTCACTCCCTCGCTTCCGGGCGCAACATCCGCCTGCTTCGTGATCATGGCGCTGTATTTGGAATTTGATTCAGGAAGATCCGGATACAGCATGCGTCCCATCCATTCGAGAACTCCCGAGGCCACCCACTGAACACCGGGATTTACCAGTCCTGGCCGGCTGTCGAGTTCAATTGTAATTCCTGATTCCCTTGACGGGATCTGCAAGGTGGCGGCCGGAGACCGCACCATCAGCACTTCCCAGGTACCCGAGCTCAGCACAGGCTGATTTACTCCGGCCCCTGAACCTACAATGGCAAACTGGGTATCATGACCGGCAGCAATTACAGCTACTCCCGGATAATATGCCCAGGGATTCTGCAGCCGTTTCGGTTACCTTACCAATAATTGTACCCGGTTCAACCATGGACGGAAATATGGACTGGTCCAGGCCCAGCGGTTTCAGAATTTCATCAGAAAAGGTTCTTTTTTTAAGATCCGTAAGCATGGAAGTTCCTGCCATGGTGGCATCCGTAACAAACCGGCCGGTTAATTTATACAGGATCAGTGACGGCATCATTACGTAATGATCCATATCCTTCAATACATCGGGCCGGTTTTCGCGCAGCCAGATCAGTTTATGAATTGTATTGAAATGATAGGACTGGAGACCTGAAACCTTGTATAGCCATTCCGGATCAAAGTATTTGCTGACATTTTTTTCAATCTCACCTGTACGGCTGCATTGCCAGGATATCACAGGATAACAGAGAGTTCCGTCCATTTTCATGGCTGCACCGTCCACTCCAAATGTGGTTACAGTAACGGCAATGATCTCAGTGTCTTTAATTCCGCTGCAAATTTTCCGGCTGCAAACCGACAGCTTGTTCCAGATACTGTCGATATCCCAGATCAGACCGCCGGCATAGTTGGGATCGGGCACGGTTTCGTTGGCGAAGTGAATGCGAAGCGATGATCTTTCCCTCTGTATCAACCAGACAGGCTTTTACGTTTGTGGCACCACAATCGAGAATAAGAACGGATTTCAGCATGTTTTAGAGACTAATTTTTATAATGTACTTTCAGAACCGAAAATGAGACCAGGCATCAAGACTGATCCCGAATTTTTTCCCCTTCAGTACTTATTTTTCTGTCAACAGGGGCTAAAGCGACAGGCGCATTGCAAGGAATTGACCATTTTCAGATCATTGCTTACAAGCACCTGTTCATTGGCATCTTTCTCCACAGATCTCAATCCCTCAATGGCAAAATCCAATGCTACCGGCCGGGAAGAAACATTCACCATTTTAATAATCAGCTCATGTGTAGTTTTATCAAGGCAAGAAGTAATATACAGGCTGTCCTGTCCGCTTACGGCCACTCCGTTCAGGAGAGCGGGCACAACGGTCGTTCCGCGGTTTGTAGCAAACATTTTCTGCACATAATAATTAGGGGTTCCGAATGATTTCAGGTTATCAAACCAGATGAGGTCAGGGCTCCATTGCCATCCTTCGATATGGGCAAACAAGGGAGCATAGGAAGCCATATACACCACATCGGCATTACGTTCCAGTCCGGTCATGAACGCATGCCTCAGCCAGCGCGGATTCCCAATTGTTCTTCTTTTCGGCAACAGGCGGTCAGCGTGCTGTGGGCTGCATATTCACCGGCAAAAACCTTTGGGCCTTGCGGTCATATTTATCATACCGGGATGCATTTTGCCTGAACCAATCCGGACTTCTGTAATAATGCTCATCGATAAGATCTGCATTCAGTTTTCGCAATTCCGACCAGGAATAATCGAACAACCTGCCATCCGGACTGGGTCCTGCGCCGGACACAAGTTTAATATCAGGATATTGTTTTTTAATGGCACTGGCAAATGCGGCATACCGCTCAATATATTGCGGACCCCATTGTTCATTTCCGACACCCACCATTTTCAGATTAAATGGAGCGGGATGTCCCATTTCAGCACGTATCTTTCCCCACTTACCGGTCACCGGACCATTTGCAAATTCAATCAGATCAAGAACGTCCTGGATATAGGGATCAAGGTTTTCCATGGGTACCAATTCCGAGGAATTAAACTGGCATGCCATACCGCAATTCATGATGGGCAAGGGCTGAGCGCCGATATCCTCGGCCAGCAGAAAATATTCGTAAAAACCCAGGCCATACGACTGAAAATAATCCGGCGTCAACCTGTGTGCAAATTCAGTATTCCACCTGTTGATGATCAGTTTGCGGTTTGCCGGTTCACCAATGGTGTTCTTCCACTGATACCGGTTTGGCAGGGTTCGGCCTTCTACAATACATCCCCCGGGAAACCGGATAAATCCCGGCTTCATATCTGCCAGAAGCTGCACCAGGTCTTTTCTTAATCCGTTCGGACGATTTTTCCAGGTAGCTTTTGGAAATAAGGACACCATGTCGATGTCCACAGTATTCGGTCCCAACCAGGCTAACGGATAAACGGGCCTTTGCACAGGAAGCGACAGCAATCAAATGAGGCTTTATAGGTTTTCCATTCCCCTGAATTCACTTCAACCCCGGTTTGTCCGAGGATCTTTCCCAGAGAATCGATCAGGGCAACCTGCAATTTCGCATTATCCTTTGTGCATAACCTGGCCGAGACTGAAAAAACACAGGTATCTCCTGCCCTTACACCAATGCCCCTGAAACCTTCATTTACAATGCCGTAAACAGCACCTCCTGCATAAGTCTGCAATCTTACATAATGGGGATTGACTTCGTGTTCGTCATTTAAAATAAGAATTCTCCCGGTGGCATTATCATTTGATGTCGTCTTCCAGCCCATCATCGGGGAATCAAATTCAAATGACCGGTTCTTTATCATTTCGGCATAAAGACCACCGTCGGCTGCAAAATTGATATCCTCAAAAAAGAGTCCCCACATAGTAGGCTGAATGTCGGCAATGGGTTTGCCGGCATCGATAATCACAGTCCGGCTGGCTTGCGGATAAACCAGGAAAGATAGTGGCCAATCCATAGAACAGAAGAAGGAAAGTAGACTTATCCGTTTCATTCTCACTATTTTTTAACCTTTACTTCTTTCCCGGAATACGCTATTTCAACTGCCTGTCTTAGCCGGCTCCAATCCTGTTCCATTTTTCGAACTTACCCATACAATCCGGAAGGTACGATCCTTTAACATACCCGCAAAATCACCCTTTCTTTCTCCAATGGTAAGTGATTTTTCAGCTTCGTTCCAGGTTATCGGAATGATGGAATATTTACCCTTTTCATAATTGTAGGTGTCATTTTCATCTTCATACAGACTGAATGTGGCATTGTCTCCTGCATAAACCCTTATTTCGATTGGATCTGCCGCCTTTTCGGTGGCATATTGAAGATAGGGTCCCATGGGTACGATTGAACCGGCTTTTATATAAAGCGGAATCGTTTCAATGGGGGCAGCAGCATCAATGGTTTGTCCGCCGGGAATGAGTTTTCCGGTCCAGAAATCATACCAGCCTGCTGACTTTGGCAGATATACTTTCCTGGTTTTCTTGATGTTCTTGCTGTCGGGAACACTGTATAAGACGAGTGGTTACCGGATTTACAAGAAATGCCGGACCAAACATATACTGATCGGGAATTGACTTGATGTTTTCATCCGTTCTGAAATCAAAGGCAAGTGACCGCATGATGGTATATCCCTCGCTGGTTACTTTCCATGACAAGGAATAAATATAGGGCAACAGGCGATAGCGCAAATTATCATATTTTAACAGGATTGCTTTTGTTGGTGCATCCCAGTTATCAGAGAACAAAGCCCTTTCTCCTTTTCCATGAATCCTGAAAATCGGACTGAAAGTTCCGAACTGGAACCAGCGGGTAAACAGTTCCGGTTAATGGGAGCTGACCAGTCGGGTGCCTGCCAGTGGTAATGATATCCACCAATATCGGAGGTCCAGAAAGGAATACCCGAAGCACATGAATTGATTCCCTGGGGAATCTGATTCCTGTAATGCATTCCAGGTACAGGTGATATCCGACGACCATAGGGTTGCTGCATTTCGCTGTTGTCCGGCAAATGCCTGGCGGATAAGGAAAAAGGCCCTTTTGTTTTCAATATCTCTTCTCCAGTTGGTATATAATCCTGTGGAATGCATCAAGGAATATGTATTAAAATAATCAATACCGCGGCCAATGGCAAAATTGCTTTTTCTGCGGGCATCAATTTCATTTCCGTTATCAGGTTCACACTGGTCAACCCACCATGCATCCCAGCCATAGCGCCCGATCAGGCTGTCCTTTGCCTGCTTCCAGTAAAGGGCACGTGCCTGCGGGCTATGGGCATCATAATAACTGTCCATCAGATGGGTCATTACATTATCCCACAGAATATCTGTCATTCCTCCTGAATTGGCCATCTGGTTGTAGGTATTTGTTCCTTTTGAAAAAACAGGCCATATGGAGATCATGGCATGAATGTTTGCCTTGTGCAGTTCATCCACCATGGCTTTTGGATCGGGATATCTTTCCGGCCACATCACATGCGATCCGATCACATTGGGCTCCCAGTAGAACCAGTCCTGAACAATACAATCAACCGGGATCTTGCCATTCCGGTATTTGTCTTTTACTGATAAAACTTCAGCCTGGCTTTTGTACCTGTCCTGCGACTGAAACAAGCCAAATGACCATTTGGGAAACATAGGTGCATCACCGGTGGCATCGCGGTAAGATGCAATAATACGGTCAAATTCGGGACCATAAATAAAATAATAATCCACCATGTTGCCACTTTCCGATGTGTATCTGATTTTCGTATTTCCATCCTCAGCACCATAGAAATTTGAGGGAGAATAATTATCCCATAAAAGTCCGTAACCTCTTGTTGACAAGAAGCACCGGAATGGCACCGGTCATATACCTGATGAGCATATCCTGGTTGCGTCCCTTGTAGTTGATGGATAGTGAATCTTCGGGATGACAGCCCAGTCCATATAAGGCCTCCCCGACAGGAGAATCGAATTTTGATTCGCAATTATATACCGATATTCCGGCAACCGTGGCCGGTGTCATTGATTTACCCATGGATTGATCCTCACTGAGGATGATTTTTCCGTTGAGGTCGGTAAATTTTACCGAATTTGTCTTTTTATTGACGATTACTTTTACACTGGCCGTGGCAACGGTTAATTCGCCTGTGCTTTCACTCACGGTGAATGCAGGAACAGTATTCCATGGATTTACTACAACAAGGGACTGTTTATCCAGAAACAGCGGCAAGGTTGTATACTTGATCTCAATGACGTTCTCACGTGCAGACTTTCACCTTCATAAGTCCTGCATCCAGCGTACAAAGAATTCCATCATCAACCTTCTTATAAGAAACTACCGAGGCCTGAATGTCCATCCCTATCCAAATCAGCGCAAGGGCTAAAAAGGCAAGCCTGGATTTCAAAGTAAATTTTTTCATGATTTTATAAGTATTATTAGGATTATTTACACGCATTCTTATCCGGTAATTTTTAGAATTTCACCACCCTTTTCTGGTTTTTATTATCCACAAAGGTTACCTCAACTACATCATCAGATGTTGCCAGAAACCCGGTTGATTGCGAAAGATAGGAACTTCCCCTGTAATTTTCCTGTTTTTGAAGCACTCCGTTACCATACCTGATTTCAGCATACTGATCATCGGGCTGCCATTCAATTGTTCTGACATTTCTTTTAAGTTCAAAAATAGTTATCCGTCCCCTGTATTGTGAAGCAACCACAAGGTACCTGTTATTTTTACCTCTAAGTTTTATAAGTGCCTTATTGTTGCCGGGAATGAAAATCCCGCTTTCCAGGATAGTTTTTGAAATGAATCCTCCCTTTCCGTCCCCTGACAGGAGCAAACCATTTAAGGCATCATTCCTTCCTACAGATACCTCAGTTCCGTAATCATTCCCGGATATGAGAACGTCAAGATTTCCATCCCCGTCAAAATCATCAACCACCATGCTGTTCAATACCGATATTTGCGCTTGTACCGGCAAGGGCTGCATTACAAATTTACCATTGCCTTCATTTCTGAAGTAACCTGAACTGAAATAATTGGCCCTTCGGATCAGAAATTCTTTCAGCTGGTCGGCCGTAAAAATGTCGCTGATAGTGGCCCTGGCAAAGGATTTATTATCAGGAAACTTTCTGCTGAGTGGCATCATTTGTTCAACTACATCATCCCTTGACTGGGCCGGAAACTCTTTCAATGTTGTATCTGTATGGCTCACAGGAAGAAACAGGGATAAGTAGGCATGGTACCTTCCGCTGTTGTTAAAATCGGCCGCATACACCGAAACCGGATATTTGTCAGATGCCCTGTAATATGAATTGCGTCCAAGATTGCCAGCAACAATAGTCGATGTCACCATCATTGTCAAAATCACCTGCCGAAAGGGAGTTCCACCATCCAACTTCATTACCGGTTCCTGAGGTTCCGGTAATATTTCTGAAAGAGGTACCGTTTTGATTTTGAAAAAAGGTCAAAGGCATCCACTCACCGGCGATCACAATATCCACCCAGCCATCATTGTTGAAGTCGGTGAATATTGCATCATTGATCAGGCCGATGTCAATCAGTTCGGGGGCAACCGTGGCTGTAACATCCGAGAATTTAACCTTTCCGTTCCGTGTATCATTTCTGTAAATATAGCCAGACACCGGTTTGGGATATTTCCACGGATCAATCCTGCCACCTATAAAAAGATCCAGGTCGCCGTCCTTATCAAAATCGGCAGCCTTCAGGTTCAGCTTGCTCGCGTAATTCTTTGGAATAGCATCAGTATTTTCAATAAAATTGCCCTTGCCTGAATTGATAAAGAAATGATCCTGGTATGCCGGAGTATTGCTTTTGTGTTCATAACCACCCGATGCTATATACAAATCGAGGTCCCCGTCGCTGTCAGCATCAAACAACAGGATGCCTGCATCTTTCCAGTCTTTTATTTTTATTGTTTCATTGCTGAGGAGCTTCTTCTGAACAAATTTTCCGTCTTTTTGCAGAAACATAACGGCACTCTGATAAGCTCCACCCCCGCAAATGAAATCGTCGGTACCATCCCCGTCAATATCACCCGATGCAAGGGCAGGACCAATATCCGAGAATTTATGAGGCATGATGGGTTGTTTCGAAAAATCGTTAAACTCTGTTTCAGCATGTGAATAATTGACATTCACCGACCTTGTGATTTCCCGGAACAGGGCATTTTTTGCAATTGTATCTTTTTTGATTGTATAATTCGATTCAGCATCCGCGATATTGATAGTAACCAGCTGATCTGCAGTAACATTTCGTACAATACTTTTTTTCCTGTTTGGCCACAGAACAATCACCGAATCCACTTTTGTTGTATTGCCCAGGCCAAAGTTGGCCATATCTTCAACAGTAGACAGATACCCCTTGTAAGGATTACTCTCCCATACCTGCCTGCCTTTTTGATCGTATATTTCAATCCAGCTGCCCAATCCATTCCTGTTGGCAGGTTCTCCCTTCAGCCTTATCTGAAGATAATGGTTTTCCTGATTATTTTGCTGTTGATTGTTGCGGTAAATCGAGGCCCTGTCATTGATATTGTTCATGACCATATCAAGATCCCCGTCCCCGTCAAAATCTGCATAGGCTGTTCCGTTAGTATAAGTAAGGTTTTCCAGTCCCCATTCTTTTGAAACATTTGAAAATTGAAGATCACCCATATTCCGAAAAGCATAATTATGCAGCTTAACTTCAGGTATCTGGAGCAACATCTGTTCTTTAGGGATAAGCATGTAAAACCGGTTCCTGAAAGTGGCAAAATCACGATCGGTTACATCCTTTGGAAATCCGTTATGGATAAGTATATCATTTTTCCGGTCATTGTCAAAATCGGCAATCAGGGGTCCCCAGCTCCAGTCAGTGGCTTCTATTCCGGCAAGGTATCCAACTTCGCTGAAAACAGGTGGTCCGATTGAATCATTCTCTCCTACCCTGGGTCCCTGATTCAATTGCAAAGTGTTTCGTGAAAACTGGTAGATATATCCTTCCCCGTTCCTGAATTGCAGCTCTTTGTTGCTCTGCAGCATCATCTTCTTTCTGAAATTGTCTTCCGGACTCATATCGAGTTCTACGATATCCATCAATCCGTCATTATTGATATCGCCCATATCGCAGCCCATGGCATTTGCCGTGATATGCTTGAAATAAGTTCCAAGCTGATCCGTAAATGTTCCATCGTGGTTATTGATCCAAAGCAGGTCAGGTAACAAAAAGTCATTGGATACAAAAATGTCTTTCCAGCCATCCCTATTGATGTCAGTTACATAAACAGCATTTGCATATCCTTCAGTTTGTATGCCCGATTCACGGGAGACATTTGTAAATACAGGATGTTTCAGCGTGGAATCCCAGTCATTGCGAAATAATTTCCCTGTGCTCGGATTCGTCCCGTTTTTGGCAGGCGGATGATTCATATAGCGGTATACAGATTCAGTAATCTGGTTTACCCCGATATAGGCATCCAGGTCACCATCGTTATCATAATCGAAAAACACAGCCTGTACACTGTGTGAGCTGTCATCCAGACCATATTCAGCCGCCATGTCTTTGAACCAGGGCACATGATCTGATGAAAGTCCCTGATTTATATAGAGCATGTTTTTTCTTTCCGAGGCCTCTTTCTTCATGGTGGCACACACATAAATGTCCATCCATCCGTCGTTATTGATGTCAACCACGGAAACTCCGCTGCACCATCTTCCCTCACCCGCCACTTTGGCCTCATCTGTGATATCCCGGAATTTAAAACGGCCTTTGTTCAGGTATAATTTACAGGGGACAATGCTTCCGGCAAAATAGATATCAGGCAAACCGTCATTATTAAAATCTCCGATCCCAATGCCACTTCCATTGTATAAATTAACCATATCCAGGGCATTCAGTGTGTCATTTTCGATGATCTGGTTATTAAAATAAATACCCGTGCGGGAAGCCCTTAATTGCTGAAACAAGGTTTTTTCCCTCGTGCAGGAAAGCAGGACCAGAACACTGAAAAAAATCAAAAAGCTCTTTTTCATGTCAATTGAAATAACTCGGATTTAGATTAAACAGAATTTAAGGGTCAATCAATTATTGTATGAAAAGTGATGAGATAAAACAAATATAATGTTAGTTTTATGAAAAGCAAAAATGGTGGAAAATCGAAAATACAACTGGCGTTTTTTGTTAATTACATCCTTTGTGACAGCAATGGGTGGATACCTCTTTGGGTTTGATTTTGCAGTAATTACGGGCGGATTACCTTTTCTAAGGGACCAGTTTGGGCTGGATGCATTTTGGGAAGGAATCACTACGGGTTCGCTTGCCCTGGGTTGCATAGTGGGTTGCGTGATAGCCGGAAGGGTTGCCGACAAATACGGGCGGAAACCCGGACTGTTTGCATCCGCATCCATCTTTTTTATTTCATCCATTTGTATGGGAATGGCCACCTCCCTGTCGTGGTTCATCACGTCAAGGTTCTTTGCAGGGATTGGCGTTGGGATGGCTTCCATGTTATCACCGATGTTCATTGCCGAAATTGCGCCTCCTGAAGCCAGGGGCCGCCTCGTGGCCATCAACCAGCTTACCATCGTACTTGGACAGGTTATAACGCACTTCGAAAATTACCTGCTGCAGAGATAACGGACCTGAATCGTGGAGATGGATGTTTGGGCTGGGTACTATTCCTTCTTTCCTGTTTTTAATGGGAGTTCTTATTCTCCCGGAAAGTCCCCGGTTTCTTCTTCGCATGGGCAAGGAAAAAGAAGCACGAAAGGTACTGGGCCGTGTTGGTGATCATTCATTTATAGAACGCACTGTTTCAGATATTCAAAATACTTTGAATAATGAAGTAAAGACAAACCTCCGCGGATTGTTTGCAAAAGCTATGCTCCCGGTGATGGCTGTCGGCATTGGCCTTGCTGTATTTCAGCAATTCTGTGGCATCAACGTGGTGTTTAATTATACTACCAACATCTTTAAGAGCATTGGTGCAAATTCTTCGGAACAACTTCTCCAGGCTGTATGGATCAGCCTTGCCAACCTTGTATTTACACTGGTTGCCATGACCATGGTGGACAAATGGGGAAGACGGCCCATGATGCTGGGTGGTTACGGCGTTTTGTCCCTTCTGTATATAATCATCGGGTACCTGTTATTCAGCAAAAATGGAAACGCCCTGCCCTTGTTCATTTTCCTGGCGATCGGCACCTATGCCATATCCCTGGCTCCCCTCACCTGGGTGCTGATCTCGGAGATATTTCCCAATAACATCAGGGGAAAAGCGATCTCCGTGGCGGTTATTTGCCTTTGGTCAGCCTATTTTATCCTTGTATCAACATTTCCGGTTATTGAAAAGAGGTTTGGTGATGCGTCAGCCTTTTGGGCGTATGCCGTGATATGTGCGGCAGGTTTCCTGTTTATATGGGCTAAGCTTCCGGAGACAAAGGGAAAATCGCTGGAGACGATTGAGAATGAGTATATGGGGTTGGAGAAGTGAGATTGCCATGGCACGCCTTTGGCGCGCCTAATTTTTTAACGCAAAGGACTCAAAGGTATGCGCAAAGAACGCAAAGAAAATAACTCTGCCCCTTCGCAGACTTGCGATGGAGCAAAATCTTAGCGTGCTTTGCGAAACCTTTGCGCACTGCGTTAAAGCCCTTTGCGTTAAAATTCCAATAAACGCCGAAGGCGTTTAATTTTTCCCTACATTCATAATTAATAATTCATCATTCATAATTCATTATGAAAACCCTCCTCCCCCTCTTCCTGTTCCTTGCTATGGCCTGTCAGAACCAGGATAACAATAATGCAATTAATCTTGCCGGCGACTGGAATTTTAAAGCAGATCCCCAAAGCAGGGGAATAACTGAAAAATGGTACAATACTGTACTTTCAGAAAAGATCCATCTTCCGGGATCAATGGCCGAAAACGGAAAAGGAGAGGATATAACGGTTGATACAAAATGGACCGGGGAAATTGTCGACAGCAGCTGGTTTAAAGATCCGGCCATGGAAAAATACCGCCAGCCGGGTAACATCAAAGTACCGTTCTGGCTTCAACCGGAAAAATACTACGCAGGTATGGCCTGGTACCAGAGAAAAATAAAGATTCCCGGTTCATGGAAAGGCAAAAACATTCAGCTTTTCCTGGAACGCTGTCACTGGGAAACCCATGTTTGGGTAGATGAAAAGGATGCCGGCACTAAAAATTCACTGGGAACTTCCCATGTGTATGATCTCTCTTCAATGCTTTCACCGGGAACACATGTACTGACTATTTGTGTAGATAACCGGATAAAAGATATTGATGTGGGAAAAAATTCCCACAGTGTCAGCGATCATACACAGAGCAACTGGAACGGGATAGTGGGAAAAATGGAACTGGAAGCCCGCAACCCTGTTTTCATCAGCCCGGGTTTCAGTTTATCCTGAACTGAAGGACAATCAGGCCAAAGTGAAAATCACTATTCAAAATACAGGTGAATTAAAGGTACCTGTCAAAAATATCGTATTAGGGAATGCAGTTGACAACGAAAAGGATAAAATCGGCGGGTTGATGTTTGATCAAACCATTAAACCCGGGAACAAATGAAATTGAGGTGACCTGCCCCATGGGCAATCACCCGAAACTGTGGGACGAATTTGAGCCAAACCTTTACAGGATGAACGTTGAAATGTCGTATGGAAATGGCAACAAAGAAAATCGTGAGGTAACCTTTGGAATGCGTGAATTTAAAACCCGGGGAACACAATTCACTATCAATGGTCGTCCGCTTTTCCTGAGGGGAACCCTTGAATGTGCTATCTTTCCAAAAACAGGATATCCTCCAACGGATACGACTTCATGGATGCGGATATTCAGAATAGCCAGGGCCCATGGACTGAACCATATGCGGTTCCATTCGTGGTGCCCTCCTGAGGCTGCATTTGATGCGGCCGACCATACCGGCTTTTACCTGCATGTTGAATGTTCCTCCTGGGCCAATTCAGGCGCTTCCATCGGGGATGGAAAACCCCTGGATAAATATCTTTATGACGAAAGTGAACGAATGATCCAGGCCTATGGCAATCATCCTTCCTTCTGCATGATGCTGTATGGAAATGAACCGGCTGGCGCAAACCAGGAAAAATGGCTGACAGAATTCGTCACATACTGGAAAAACAAGGATCCCCGCCGCCTATATTCAAGCGGTGCCGGATGGCCCCAGCTTGCCAGTGACTGATTTCAACAGCACAGCTTATCCACGGATCCAGGGTTGGGGAGAAGGACTCAAAAGCATCATCAATGCACAGCCACCGCGTACTGATTTTGACTGGACAGACCGGATCACCGATCACTCAAAACCCACCGTCAGTCATGAAATAGGGCAATGGTGCGTATACCCCGATTTCAAGGAAATAAAACAATATACCGGAGTGCTGAAAGCCAGGAATTTTGAAATATTTCAGGAATCCCTGCAAGCAGAATCACATGGAACAGTATGCCGACAGCTTTTTGCTGGCCTCTGGCAAACTGCAGGCACTCTGCTATAAGGCTGATATCGAAGCGGCATTGAGAACAACAGGATTTGGCGGGTTTCAACTGCTCGATCTGCATGACTTTCCCGGTCAGGGTACTGCCCTGGTGGGTGTTTTAAATCCTTTCTGGAATGAAAAAGGGTATATCAGCCCGGCTGAATACAGTGAATTCTGCAACTCCACAGTGCCTCTGATCCGATTCTCCCATATGATCTTCAATTCCAATGAAACCTTAAAGGCTACAGCCGAAATAGCACATTTTGGCCCACGGGACCTTACAGGGGTAACACCTGCATGGAAGATCACGAATGCCAAAGGCCAGGTTGTTTACAGCGGCACCCTGCCGGAAATGAATATTCCCACCGGCAAGTTGATGAAACTGGGAGAGATCAGTCAGCAGCTAAGCTACACATAAAAACCCTGAACAGTTAACCCTGACACTTGAGGTGGGCAAATTCCACAATCACTGGGATATCTGGGTCTATCCGGCTCAATTGCCGGAAATGAAATCAGGACGTCTTGTTACACAAAAACTGGATGCCCAGGCTGTGGAAGTATTAAAAAACGGCGGGAAAGTTCTTTTAACTCCCGTCAAGGGATCTTTGAAAGCCGAAAAAGGAGGGAATATTGCAGTCGGATTTTCAAGTATTTTCTGGAATACGGCATGGACAGGCAAGCAGGCACCTCATACTCTGGGCATTCTTTGCAATCCCAAACATCCCGCCCTGGCTGCTTTTCCTACCGAATATCACAGCAACTGGCAATGGTGGGATGCAATGAGCCATTCCAATGCAATCATTCTTTCTGATTTTCCGGCAGAACTCAAACCCATCGTCCGCATCATCGACGACTGGTTCACCAACCGTCCCCTGGCCATGATCTTCGAGGCCAATACAGGCAAAGGAAAGATCATTGTTTGCGGAGTTGACCTACTGACCGATGCCGATAAACGCCCGGAAGCCAGGCAATTGATGTACAGCCTGAAAAGGTATATGACTGGAAAGGAATTTAATCCGGCAACCTTTGTTGAAGTGGAAAAGATTAAGGGGTTGTATGTAAAATCAATGTTATTTGACCACCTGTTTGGTTGTATTAATCATATACCCCCTATTATTTTGGTTCCAATAATTACCAGGTTATAAATCAAAATAGTTTTCGTAATGTATTAAAAAACTACAGTATTTTATTGACTTTTAACCATTTATTTAGTACCTTTCTATGTGGTGCCAGATAAAAAACTAATCTCTTTCCATTATAAGGTTGCAGATTGATATCCTCATTAATCCCTAAATATCCTTGATATCAATTCAACCTATGTACTAGTTTTCCTTGCTCGAAATCATTTTGATTTCTTTTAAAATGAAATCTCTATTGGTTCATAAAAGCCGGGGTCCCTAAACTAGCAGCAGGATAAAAAAACCAAGTCATTTTTGGGTTTAGTTCAATAATTAAATTTCTGTGATTATTAAAACCTAATATTTAATTCCTATGAAACACAAATGGAGCATAACTATTTTATTGAGTTTATGCACTATTATCTTATCCGCACAAAATCAGGAAGTCATTTCTACCACAGGAAGCTTTTTTGAGAATAGTGCCGGATCGGTTTCCTTTACTGTGGGTGAATGCTTTATCCAAACATTCATTTCTCCTACTATAATTTTGACACATGGGTTTCACCAGCCCCTGCATATTATAGAAACAGATATTCCGGATAGAGAGGGCCTGGATTTCAAAATCTCTGCTTATCCCAATCCTGTCAAAGAGTTTATTAGTATAGACGTTGAAAAGTACACGGGTTTATATTATATAATTTATGATATGAACGGGGTTGTAATAGAAAGGAAAGAAATTACCAGTTCCAAAACAGAGATAAGTTTTGAAAACTTAAACCCTTCTATCTATTTGTTAAAAGTATTTAAAAGTGAAATGGAAGTAAAGGCATTTAAAATCATCAAATATTAAGGTCATGAAAAAATACAACCATAATTTAACCTCCTTATTTATAACCATGTTATCACTGCTTATACTTTCAGGAGGCTCTATATTAGGACAAGCTCCCAATAGTTTTAATTATCAGGCTGTCTTACGTGATCAGGATGGAAACCCAAGAAAGAATTATGATGCAAATATCCAAATATCCCTAATTCAGGGTAGCACTTCGGGTTTAATAGTCTATTCCGAGGTACATAATACTACGACAAATGATTTTGGCCTGGTAAATCTTGAAATTGGCTCAAAAAATCCGGCTAATTTTTCTGCAATTGATTGGTCAAATGGCCCCTATTATGTAAAAATATTTGTCGATGGCACAGAAATGGGGACATCTCAATTATTAAGCGTTCCCTATGCGTTATATGCTGCCAGCGGTGCCGGCGAACAAGGATCACGGCGTTCGGACCAGGCATATTGATATCCATGAGAACCACATCGGGAATCTGACGATCCAAGACTTTTCAGAAATTCCAGCCCATTGGAAGCCTCGGTTATGATGAAATCAGGATTAATCTGGGAAAGAACAAGCTTCAGACCATCTCTGAACAGCTCATGATCATCCACAATTGCAACATAAATAGGATCTGCCATAAACAGGTAATTAAACCGGAATTTTCAAACGGGCCTCCATGCCATGGCCCACTTTACTTTCAATATCAATCTTGCCCTTCAAGTGCATTCACCCGATTTACTATATTGTTCAATCCCGAGCCGTCTGGCAGGTGAGGAATTAACGGCAATAAAATCGAAACCCCTCCCATCATCGGCATAATCAACACACATAAAACCTCCGTTCTGACGGATCACAATCGAAATGTTACTGCACGAGGCATGCTTTATGGAGTTGTTAATCAACTCAGAAATAGCCCTGTATAAAATAATACCTGTATTCGGATTAAGTATCTGCTTCCTCCTTGCAATCAAGTTGAATATTGACCACATTGGTAAGAGCAATCCTGTGAATAAACTGTTTCAATGCAGCATAAAATCCATAATTCTTAAGAACATGGGGACTGATATTATGAGAGATTTCAGAAACACCCTTGATGGCTTCCTGAATTGTGCTTGAAAGTTTTTCTGAAAGCATATTCCTCTTTTCCTGATCATTCGTGTCTTTGTATACCTGGAAATATAGCTTGATCGTTGATAAAACAGGGCCCAGCCCGTCGTGAAGATCCTGCGCAATCCTGCTTCTTTCTGATTCCTCTGTATTGATAATCGCCTCCATGATCTTATGCTCAGCCTGCCTTAGCTCATATTCAGTTTTCTTTCTCTGGGTGACATCCCTCACAATGGCCAGAAGAACGGCCTGATCTTTGAATTCAATTGTATTCAGCGATACCTCTGCATCAAATAAGGTTCCATCCATTTTTTGATGGATCCATTCAAACCGCTGTGGTCTGTTCTGTAAAACAGCATTTGATTTTTTCCTTCGCATGATCTTTTGAGGTAACACCATCTGCCTGGTAAGGCGGGGATAGTTCATCCGGTGCTTTCCCGATTATTTGTTCCTTTTTGCATCCGAAGATTTCAAGTGTTTTCAGATTGCAGTCGATGAAAACATTATCCTTCATTATAAAAATAGCATCATTGGCATTTTCAAATATGCTCCTGAACCTGCTTTCACTGTCCCTTAATGCGGATGTTCTCGTTTCAACCAGTTCCTCCAAGCCGGTTTTTATAGTTTTCCAGTTCCTCTTTCTGAGATGACAATACCTCGTTTTTTTCCTTTAAAATCATTTCATATTTTACATTGATATCCTTAAGGGTATAAACGGTTGATACAATAAACAGGAATAACAGGATCTGCGACAATTTATAGAAAATGTAACGGTCTTTGAAAATCTCAGGGGTTTTTCCTGTTACAGAAAAAAAAGACAGAAGGTTATCAGAAGTCACAGTCACCAAAAAACAGTAAATAAGCAGAATGACAAGAACCGCTCTTTCATTCCGGTTTGGGAAAAGCAGCAGTGGGATCATGGCAGAGGCAATTCCTGCCGCAGGATAATAAAAATAATATTCCATGCGCAATATCCCTGAAAAGTGTATGGCAAAACAATCAGCAGAAGAGGACGGAAAAACAGAGGTGAAAATTTTTGCCAGGAGATGCCGGTGTAATGCAGTGAACAGTAAAGAAATCAATGCCGCAAACAGCATCAGCAACAATCTTAATGCTCCAATGCCAGGTTTCCCAATATGTCCCTGTATCACACCATAAACAATAATGGTTGTAATGAAACCCAGCAGGGAAATGATTAATAATAAAAAAATTGATCCTGTTCAGAAATATAACTGATCGCCTTTCGCTTTCAGGTATATTTCGTGTTCCAATATCTGACATCCTTTTCCACAGGTGGTTAAATTTCCTCATTCGCAAATACTGGCTTTCATAAAACCTGTAAATTCAAACGCTCATCGTCCCTAAGTTATGAAAATAAGATCAATCCAAAGAAATGCCAACGTCAATTTATATGTCAAGTCTCATTATTTTTTGCTATTATTGAAATGCAAACAATAATCCAAAAATCCTCATGAGAAAAAAATTACCTTACATCATTGTATTTTGGATGATGGTCATATCAGCCGGTACATTTGGTCAGACAACCTATCAATATCCATTTCAGAACCCGGGGCTTCCCGTGGATGAACGTGTACATGACCTGGTTTCGCGTATGACTCTGGATGAAAAAGTAACCCAGTTTTTCAATCATGCCGACGCAATACCCCGGCTGGGTGTACCGGCTTATGATTACTGGAATGAGTGCCTCCATGGTGTTGCCAGGGCAGGCAAGGCAACTGTCTTTCCCCAGGCAATTGGTATGGCAGCCACATTTGACGAGGATCTGATCTTCCGTGTAGCCACTGCCATTTCAGATGAGGCCAGAGCCAAGAATCAATTTTTCCTTAAAAATAATGTAAGAAGTATTTATACGGGACTAACTTTCTGGACGCCCAATATCAACATCTTCCGCGATCCACGCTGGGGAAGAGGCCAGGAAACCTACGGGGAAGATCCTTTTCTCACGGGACGGATAGCAGTCAACTTTATAAAAGGCTTGCAGGGAAATGATCCCAAATACCTGAAGACTGTGGCTACAGCAAAACATTATGCCGTTCACAGCGGTCCGGAATATTCACGCCATATTGATAATATTTATGTGAATGACCGTGATCTCTATGAAACGTATCTGCCGGCATTCAGGGCAGCCGTTGAAGAAGCCAATGTGCAATCGGTGATGTGCGCCTATAATCGCTTTCGCGATATACCCTGCTGTGGTTCCGACCTGCTTTTGGGCAGGATCCTGAGGGAGGAATTTGGTTTTAGCGGATATATCACTTCGGATTGCGGAGCTATATCTGACTTCTATACACCGGGAGCACACCACGTAGTGTCAAATTCAACACAGGCCTGGGGCTGGTCGGCCGCCGCCGGTACAGATGTCAATTGTGAAATGAGCCGGGGGTTCCTTGTAAAAAATCTTGACTCTTCCATAAACGCAGGTGTATTGAATGAAAAAGATCTGAATACTTCCATAGAACGTTTGTTCCATGCACGGTTCAAACTGGGTATGTTCGATCCCGATGACATGGTTCCCTATACAAAGATCCCTTATTCGGTAGTAGGTTCAAAAGAACACCTGGCCCTGTCAAGGGAAACTGCCGAAAAATCCCTTGTTCTGTTAAAAAATAACGGGATATTGCCCTTACGTAATGTGAAAAAAGTAGCGCTCATTGGTCCCAATGCCGATAATTATACGATACTTATTGGCAACTACAATGGGATTCCCATTCATCCCGTCACTCCCCTTAAAGCCCTGCGCGAAAAACTGGGAGCATCAAATGTGCTCTACGCGGTAGGCTGTCCTATTGTTCCGGGAGTGTACACCAACCTTGAAGTCATTGGCTATAAGAACTTTTTCCATACTGAAAACGGAAAGCTTGTAAAAGGACTCCATGCTGAATATTTCGACAATAGTCAGTTTAAAGGAACCCCTAAAATAGTGAAGGTGGACAGCATGATCAATTTTTACTGGTATCGTTCTCCGATTACCAAACGAACTGGAAAATGAATTCTCGGTAAGATGGACCGGCGTTTTGAAACCAGCTGCCTCGGGTACCTATATGTTTGGCGGTAATGTCAGCCTTAAGATAGATGGCAAACAGGCTGCCAGCAGCGGCGTGGCACTTGAAAAAGGCAAGACCTATAATATCGTTGCCGAATACTTTATCACTACGTACTGGCATTCCAATAGCATTGAACCATCTGCTACCCTGTCGTGGGTGGAAATCACAAAAGATTATCGGAAGGAAGCACTGGATGCAGCCATGAAGGCTGATGTTGTCATTTTCTGCGGCGGAATATCATCCAACCTTGAAGGCGAGGAAATGCCGCTGGTGATTGAAGGCTTTTCGCATGGCGACCGCACCAGCTTAAACCTCCCTCAGGTGCAGGAAGACTTGCTGAAGGAACTGCAAAAGACCGGCAAGCCGGTTGTTTATGTCAACTTCAGCGGAAGCGCTATTGCCCTTAACTGGGAAGCCGAAAATCTCCCGGCCATTGTTCAGGCTTTTTATCCGGGTGAAACAACAGGTGAAGCGCTTACACGAATGCTTTTCGGACAATTCAATCCCTCCGGCAGGCTTCCTGTAACTTTCTACAGATCGGTGAATGACCTGCCCGATTTCAAGGATTATAAAATGGAAGGCCGCACTTACCGCTATTTTAAGGGTGATCCGTTATGGGGTTTTGGATTTGGCCTCAGCTATACGACATTCTCCTATGCAAATTTGCAGGTGCCGGCAACAGTAGCTGCAGGTAACGAGGTCAGGGTATCTGTGGACGTTACCAATTCCGGTAAAACCGAAGGCGAAGAGGTTGTTGAAGTATATGTAACGAACAAAGCAGCCACCATCTCCTGTTCCTAATATTGCCCTGGCCGGATTCAAAAGGGTATTTCTCAAGGCCGGAGAAACAAAAAAAGTTGAGGTGTTACTCAAGCCGGACAGTTTCGCCGCCATTGATAATGCCTATAACCGGGTAATTGATCCTGGAAAGTATGTGATCTATTCTGGCGGACAACAGCCAGGAAATAATGTACCCAAAGGACAACAGGTAGCAACAGAAATAGAAATAACCGGTAAACCCCTTTTATTGAAAAATTAACCGGTAACCAATAATTGATATTAATTGCCGCTGGCTTGAGTCCGGCGGCATTTAAACTGTTTCCTATGCATCTATACATCCGTAATATGGTTTGTAACCGTTGCATCATGGCTGTGAAAAGCGAACTTGAAAAGTTGGGCTACGACCCCCTTCATGTGCAATTGGGAGAAGTGGAATTGAAAGAAGATATTTCAGGGGATGAATTGACAGTATTCAAAAATCGACTTAATGAATTGGGTTTTGAACTCATTGATGACAGTAAGAGCAAACTCATTGAAAAGATAAAACTCCTTGTCATTCAGCTTATTCATCATGGAGAAGGCCAGATGCATCAGAATTATTCAGAATACATTGCCTCAAAACTGAACAGGGAATATAATTACCTGAGCCATCTTTTTTCGGAAGTGGAAGGAACTACAATTGAAAAATATATCATAAACCAGAAAATTGAACGGGTTAAGGAACTGCTGGTTTATAATGAACTTACATTAAGTGAAATAGCGGATTCATTGGGATATAGCAGCGTGGCCTATTTATCAGGGCAGTTCCGGAAGGTCACCGGGTTAACGCCCAGCTATTTCAAACAACTGAAGGAGAATAAGCGCAAACCGCTGGATGAGGTTTAGGCTGTTAGGCTGATAGGCTGCTAGGCTGCTACGGCTGCAGGTGTTCGACTGTTAGAGTTGTCACGACTGCATGACTGCATGACTGCACGACTGAATCTCCGACTCTGACAGATTTCTACTGCAGGACTCTGCAGGACTGCGGACTGCAGACTGCAGAACTGCAGAACCGCAGAACTATTCTCCCGATTCAGTCTCTTCCTGCTCGAGCAGTAACCTGGTAAGTTCCACCGACGCCGTATCCGCAATTCCCTTTATCGTATTCCTGTCGGTAAGGAAACCGGTCTCCCATGTCAGGGCAGGAACATCATTGTCAAGAAACATCCAGTCATCAGTGGCACCCGCCTTTTCGCGCGAACTCTGGTAAGAAATTTCAAATTCCTTATCCGGAAATTTGGATTGTATCCTTGATATCCAGTTATGGATCAGCGCATTCCCCTTTTCTCTTTTTCTGCGCTTTTCAGCTGAGAAATCCTTTTTCAGCAGTTTATCCACAGGGATGACATAAAACAGGTCCTTTTCAGCTGAATGAAAGTCAATGAAAAACCTGACCTTCCCTGAATGACGATGCAATAAATCCTCCACGCGATCCTTTACGGCATGGGTTTCAGGTTGCATAAACCGTTTCCAGTCCCGGTTCAGATTAATGCCATTGGCATTGCAGCGGCCAAAACCATTGTCAACTCCATCCGGATTAACAAGGGGAAATATGATCAGCTTGAATCTTTTCCGGAAGGCAACTGCCAGTGCTGAATTGCCGGAAATTTTTTCCACAAATGCCTTAAGCGAAAAATATCCCGCCACCTCCGAAGGATGCTGTCGACCGGTTATAATTACCAGTTCAGGATCACCTTTGGATTCCGTAATATCCAGTTCCCGGATAGGCCTTCCTTCAACCGACCTGCCAATAATGCTGTCGGTAATAAAAGAATGTTCCTTTAATTTATCCGTCCACTGCTGGTAATCAGTGGAAGTAATTAATTCCTGTGCGGAAATCCACCGCGGGTTCTGGTTTACCTGCATATGCAGGGTAAAGATATATTTTGGATTTTTCTTGTTCAGGTCTACAGGACTCATGTAATCCCAGGTTAACCGGTCATTGCTGATCATGGGGCGGAATTGTTCGAGCAGATCACGCACCTTCGGACTGATCGTTCTAAGCAAGATGAAAGTCAACGGTTCTTGAAATCACATTTATTGTGACATTCTGCTCTTTAGGAGACCATATCTTAAATGCAAACCAGGGCGTATAGGCTGTGAGGTTTTCAGGTTCAAATACTGCCGTGTAGGTGTTGTCCTTGTTCGGATAAAAATCAATTAACCGGGCCCCTTCAAATTCATTGGAAACAAACAACTGATCCTTATCAAAACTGTAGGTTTTCTTTTCCTGTAATATCACCTTTCTTTTATGTTCGGTATTTAGATTGTATTCATCATGAGGAATTTTTGAACATCCTGATGACAAAGAGTACAACAAACAAAAGGCCGACAGCAGCTATCCTGAATTTCATAAATGAGGATTTGTATCCAAATATAAGATTTGATTTTTCATTTAATCAACATTGCTGCAGAAAGAAATGTTATAAACTAAAATAGAAATTATATAACATATAGGAAGACAGACCGGATTAATTTTGCTTTATAAAAATGAATATTATGATAAAAGTATATCCTGTTACCGGTTTGCATTGTGCCAATTGTGCCCTCAACGTGGAAAAGACACTGAAAAAGCAGCCCGGCATTGCCAGTGCCTCGGTAAATTTCGCAGATTCTACAGCCCGCATTGAATATGATTCGAAGGAAGCAGCGGATGCCCTGACTTTGCAGTCCGCAGTGCGGTCAATCGGATATGATCTGATCGTTGAGGAGGAACCAGCCGCGAAAGTGGCAGAGGATGAACAGGCACGTTACAAAAAGCTGAGAGCCAAAACAATCTTCTCAATTATTCTGTCTGTTCCTGTGATAATCATTTCCATGATCTTTATGAACATGCCATATGCCAACCTGGTGATGCTAGTACTTACCCTTCCGGTGTTGCTCTGGTCAGGTTCAGGATTTTTTGTAAATGCATTTAAACAGGCCCGCCATGGCACTTCAAATATGGATACCCTGGTGGCCATGAGCACCGGTATAGCATTCCTGTTTAGCGTGTTTAATACATTTTTTCCACATTACTGGCATGCAAGGGGACTTCATCCCCATGTTTATTATGAGGCTGCTGCAGCTGTCATTGCCTTTATTCTGGTTGGTAAGTTGCTCGAAGAAAGGGCCAAAGCAGGCACTTCATCTGCAATAAAAAAGCTGATGGGTATGCAGGCATCAACCGTAATCAGGGTAGATGACAAGGGAAACGAAATTGAAATCAGTATTGGCCAGGTAAAACACGGGGATAGGATAAGGGTCAGACCCGGTGACAGGATACCTGTGGATGGCGAAATTCTTTCCGGCAATTCTTCAATAGATGAAAGTTCGATGACCGGCGAATCGATTCCGGCAGAAAGGGGACCGGGAGACAAGGTTTACGCAGGTACAATCAACCTGAACGGCAGCTTTCTCCTCACCGCGCTCCAGGTCGGATCGGAAACTATGCTTTCCAGGATTATAGATACTGTTCGCCAGGCCCAGGGAAGCAAGGCCCCGGTGCAAAAAACGGTCGACCGCATTGCCGGGATCTTCGTACCGGTGGTCATCGGCATATCCTTGCTAAGTTTTGCAATCTGGATGATATTCGGGGGTGATAATATCCTGTCGCATGCCTTGCTGGCCATGGTGACTGTGCTCGTTATTGCCTGCCCCTGTGCACTTGGACTGGCTACTCCGACTGCCATCATGGTGGGAATGGGCAAAGGCGCGCAAAACGGTATACTTATACAGGGATGCCGAAAGCCTGGAAACGATTCACCGGATCAATGCCATTGTGCTCGACAAGACCGGAACTATTACGGAAGGAAAGCCGGTGGTTAAAGATATTCAATGGTACATTCCGCAGGATAAGCAGCAGGAAGCAGCAATAATCCTGAAAGGACTTGAAAAGCATTCATCTCATCCACTGGCGGAAGCGGTGACCCAACATTTAAGCTCTGTTTCATCCCTTTCCGATAAGGGAGATAATTTTGAAAATCTTCCCGGACTGGGAGTAAGGGGTGTATTCGGGAATAAAACATACCTGGCCGGAAATTTAAAACTCATGGAAGAGCAGGGTATTATTTTACCCCCTGTAAAAGAGGATGAGAATAATAAGGAACAACGATCAGCGCAATCCAGAATTTATTTTGCGGAGGATTCTGCCCTGCTGGCTGTCATTGACCTTGCGGATCAGATTAAGGAAACCGCTGCCGAAGCGATAAAGGACTTACAAAAAATGGGCATCGAAGTGCATATGCTGACAGGTGATAATTTTCAAACTGCCCGCGACGTAGCACAAGCAACTGGAATAGAATCCTTTGCAGCCAATTTACTTCCTGCCGGTAAATCTGAATTTATCCAAAAATTACAGCAGGAAAAAAAGATCGTAGCGATGGCAGGTGACGGCATCAATGATTCCCAGGCCCTGGTACAGGCCAATGTAAGTATTGCCATGGGAAGAGGCTCGGATATCGCCATGGATGTGGCCGGAATGACACTGATCTCATCCGATTTACGACAAATTGCCAAAGCCATCAGGCTTTCCAGTTTAACGGTAAAAACAATCAACCAGAATCTCTTCTGGGCCTTTATTTACAATTTGATCGGGATTCCTATTGCAGCCGGAATACTTTATCCCATCTGGGGATTTATGCTGAATCCGATGATTGCCGCAGCGGCCATGGCGATGAGCTCCGTTTCGGTGGTTTCAAACAGTCTCCGCCTCCGGAGCAGGAAAATCTAGGGACAAGGGACGAGGGACGAGGGACGAGAAGTGAAAAGTTAAAAGGTAAAAGTGAAAAGTGCTATAGAATTGCTAATGTGCTAATATGCTAATATATTGACGCAGTTATAAAACTGCATGACTGCAAGACTGCAAGACTGCATGACTGCATGACTGCACGACTGCATGACTGCAAGACTGCATGAGACTCGCAGGACTGCAAGAACTGCAGAACTTGTCCCTTGTCCCTTGTCCCTTGTCCCTAGAAACAGATAATATGTTTCGGCTTTAAATTGGTTTCCATCGTCCAGAAATGCGCCTTGCCGTGCGGAATTCTAAAGATGATCAGTCCGGGATTGTTTACAGTCAATCCGAATGATTTAAGGAAAGGCCTCTCGTGAAGCACTTTTTCTTTTAATGCGAGGTCCTGCAGGAATTCAACTTCTCCCGAAATCCGCATCATGGTGCCTAATGATCCCTCGTGTTTATAAAAGCATACCTCTGTTTGCGGATGTTCCTTTAACTGAAGATACATCGATTTCATATCACCAGTCTGGAAATAGAATCCGGTTTCATCAGCAAACCAAAAGCCCAGTGCCCGAACCCTGGGTTGATCACCTTCCAGGGTTGCCAGAAAACATACCTTGTTTTCGTTTGCAAATTCAATACAATCGTAAAAATCTAAAGCCATGAGAGGTGAATTAGGTTTGGATAATAGATAATGCAAAATAATTAAAATTTCAAAATCTGCCGAATATTTGATCAAAATCTGCAATGGTTTGTTTACCTGAAATCCTTAAAAATTCTCACTGATATTTAAATCCTTAACCTTAAAAAGTATGTATATGAAAACACTATTTGTCAAATCAGGGATTGCCTTGATGATGATGACCTTCTTTGTCATATCAGCAGCTTCTCAAACCAACGACGAGCTTCGGGAAAAAATCGTCAAAATAAATCAGCAGATGGCCAAAGCCATGATGGAAGGCAATCCCCAGGCCAACTTGGATTTCTACACAAAGGATGCCGTTTCGCTTCCCAATTATGGCGAAATGGTAAAGGGCATCGATGCCATTAAAAAATCAAACGAGGAAATGGTATCCTCTGGTGTGAAAGTCAATTCCATGGAATTTAATACCGTCATGGTCAACACTTATGGAAACATGGTCTCTGAAATTGGAACCTACAAAATGAATGCCACCATGCCGGGAATGGCAAGTCCGGTGGAAGATAATGGCAAGTATCTTACCCTTTGGGAAAAGCAGCCCGACGGATCATTGAAAATAAAGGTGGAAACCTGGAATACGGATAAAAATCCAATGATGACAAAGCAGTAAAACTGAAAGGCGGTGATCAACCGCCGATCTGGATGTAGGCTGCTTCATGACGGATCATCCCGATCTTCGGATAATAATTCACCGCCTTAGGTGCAGCCAGGAGGATGAGGACGGCTTCAGGAACTGCCTCCCTCACCCTCCTTACCAGTTCTTTACCAATTCCTTTTTTCTGATAGGCTTCTCTCACTGCCAGGTCGGAAAGATAGGTGCAAAATGCAAAATCGGTAAGGCTCCGGGCTATCCCTACCAGCTTGCCGTTATGCCTTGCCGTAATAATCAGATTGGCATTCTGGCACATCCTGATTATCCTTTCGCGGTTATCAACCGGTCTTCTTTCTCCTAAAGTTGAATCATTCAGTACATCTATAAATTCGTCCGGGTCAAGTCCGGTCTCACGTGCATATTGAATTTCGCTTTCCATAATCCTTTTAAAGATTGTAATGATGGTATATATTTGACCTGTATCTGTATTGAAACAATATATACAAAATTATGGCAACAGTGTTTAAAAAAATAGCTGTTTTAGGAGGTACGGGAAAAGCCGGAAAATATCTTATTAAAGAACTCATCAGGCAGGGTTACGTTGTTAAAGCCCTGGCCCGCGATCCCCGGAAATTTGAGCAAACCGATGCCTCCATAGAAGTTATACCCGGAAATGCCCGAGATTACCAATCCATTCTAAACCTGTTATCGGAATGCGACGGCGTGATCAGTACGCTGGGTCCTTCCAGGAGCGAGCCGGATACATGCAGCATAGCTGCTGGCCACATAATTAAAGCCATGCAAACTCTGAATATCCGACGATTCATTGAGGTAGCCGGTTTGGGAATTGATACACCTGAAGATAAAAAGGGATTTTTAACAAGGATGCTGGTAACCATTATGCGGTGGTTTGCCTCCTCTGTTATTGACGACCGTCAGAAAGACTATGAGCTGCTGAAAAAAAGCAATATCCAATGGACAATAGTCCGTTGTCCCATGATTAAACTTACAGATATCACCCGCAAGGTGAAAACCAGCCTGACGGATAGCCCGGGCAACCAGATCAGTGCAACCGATCTGGCCCGGTTTCTTATTGATCAGCTGAATAATGAGTCGTTTATTTGCAAGGCTCCGTTTATATCCAATTAGAAAAAGTTTTGCAGTTTTGCAGTTCTGCAGTCTGCAGTCGTACAGTCACTCGACCTAGGGATTGCCTGTCGGTAGACAGCCTAAGCAGTCCTGCAGTCCTACAGTCCTGCAGCTCTGCAGCCTGAACAGCCTAAGCTAGCCTACTAGATAACAATCCTTCAACAGTCTTCAAATCTTCAAATCAACTACAATCAATCCTTAACAAGCCTCACTGAAAGACCCCAGTTTACCGAATTATTACCCCTGGTATTGCCGGTATCCAGGTAATCCAAAGCCCTGTACCATGCAGCCTGGTTTGATGCAGTAGTGGTTGTCCAGAAAATCCCTGTCTCGCCCAATATACTAAAACTTCCCGTCTTTTGCCCTCATTCCGCCAGGAAGCGCAGTAAATCCGGTTTCATTTGTGGCACCTGTATTTGGACTCCTCCAATGATTTGTGCCTGTTTCCTTGAGTTTTGCTCCTGCCTCGGTTAACCCTCCCAGGTAGGTTTCCAGAATGGTCCATTCAGCGTCGGTGGAAATATGCCAGTCTGCCGGGGGTAATTTGGAAGATACCACCGCATACCAGTTATATAAGCCACCATATACATCTTTGTTGGATGATTCATCATTGTTATACCAGCAGTAACCCGGCGCAACAAGAGATTGCCAGGTTGAATTATCCGTTACCAGGTTGATTGGAGTTCCATCATTAAACCGGGTGGTTTTCAGATTTTCTGTTGTCCAGTATTGTGATCCGATTCCAATGGTCGGATACACGTTACCATCAATATCTGTAACTGTCCCTGTTTCACCGGTATGATCCGCGGGAGTGGTAAATGTTAATTCTTCACCATACGCCGTTCCTGCCTTGTTAACAACATAAGCCCTGGCATAATAGGTTGTCTGCGGAGTAAGTCCTGTCATCAGGTAGGAGAATTCACCGATCCCTGTTCCTCCCGAGGTTTTATTGTCCGTCACATCCGGAGTTTGCGCAGTACTCCAGCATACACCTCTTTCCGTGGGAGATGATCCCTGTTCTGCTGTAATATTGCCACTGCAGGTGGCTGAAATTGGGGTAACCACATCAACAACCGAGGTAACGATCACCGCCAGTGATCCTCCGCTATCGCTGCTACTGCAGGCGGCAAAAATCAATGTCAACGCTAACGTACACGATCTTAGAAGTGAAAAAGCGATCTTCATATTCCAATAGATTAAATAGGATTAATAAACGGAAATTAAGCCGGCTAATTATGTAAAGCCTGTTCAATATCCCTGATTAAATCGTCCGAATCCTCAATTCCGACAGACAGTCTTAACAAATTGTCCCTGATTCCCTCCTCTTCCCTTTCTTTTTTTGATACAAGCCGGTGAGAAGTAGTTACGGGGGCACAAATGGTGGATTCAATGCCGCCAAGGCTCATGGCTGGTTTTATAAGTTGAAGTCGCTTTTGGAATGCAGTAATATCCTGATTTTTTAGTTCAAATGAGAGCATACCCCCAAAGCCGGTCATCTGCCTTTTGGCAACTTCATGTCCCTTATGACTTCTTAATCCGGGGTAGTAAACTGCATCAATTTCAGGCCGTCCAAATAGAAAATCTGCAATAGTCCCGGCATTCTGATTTTGCTTTTCTACCCGGATTGTCAATGTTTTAATGCTTCTTTCAAGCAGGTAACACATGAGTGCATTTATGCTTCCGCCAAAGCTCAGTGCAGATTGGGTGATCCGCTTTATATACTGGTCACTTGACAATACGGCCCCTGCGGTAATATCACTGTGCCCGCCAAGGTATTTCGTTGCACTGTGAAGAACAATGTCGATGCCAAATTCCAGGGGATTTTGATTCACCGGGGAAGCAAAAGTATTATCGATTACAGATACGCAGTTTTTCTGACGGCATAGTTTGCTTACTGCCTCCAGATCGACGATTGACAAGAGGGGGTTTGAGGGTGATTCTATAAAGACTATCCTTGTATTGTGACGCATGGCTGCCTCAAAAGACCGGATATCGTTATTTTTAAGTACCGTATATTCAAGTCCAAACCGGTTAAACTCCTCATTCGCAAAATGCAGCGTTCCGCCATAGAGACCATTCTGAAAAATACAATGATCACCCTTGTTCATGAGGCTCAGCAGGGTAGTACTTACAGCTGCCATACCTGATGAGAAAATCAATCCGTTTTCCGCTTTTTCAAGTACTGCCAGTTTTTGAATAATTACCCTCTGGTTGGGTATGTTGAAATACCGGGGATACAACCGGTCTTCAGTATCCAGATAGCCATATGAGGTAGATGCGAAAATGGGGGTGTTAATTCCCCTGTATTCATCAGCCATCTGGCCTTCATGCACGCAAAGGGTGGCAGGTTTAAACGGCTGGTGTGAACGATGATATGTCATAGATACCCAATTGTTTTTCAATATCACCTACCTTATTCACTACTCCTTCAAACCCATCCGCACCAAATAACTTGTGCTCCTGATCTTCAAAATCTTCGCCCATGGAATCGTATTCATGCCGGCTTACAATTTTTCGCAGATTCGGAAAAAGGACGGTGTCCTCCCTGGCTTCATGCGGGCGATACATTCGGTTGAAGGTATCCAGCAAATTGATCAGTTTAAGGGTATCATCCGGATTTTTTAATGAATTTGCATTCGCCAGATTCAGGATCTGATCGGTCAGAATTCTTCCGGCATGATGCTGAACATATAGCGTCTGCACCAGGTCGACCAGCTTATTCGCATTAACAAAACGGGGAAAAAGATATTTTTCCTCCAGTTTTTCATGATAATCCTCTACAAAGGATCTGATAATACCGGCAGAATTGCGGAGTGCATCAACCTGGAATTCTTCCTTATTAACAAGTCTTGCCCTGCAGTTATCATAAATCATCATGATGCGGTTCAGTACGCCATGTTCCCGCATCAGATCCTCTACAGGGGAAATCTCATCTTCTTCCGCTTCTTTCTTGCAGGAGGAAACCAGTGCTATCCCGGTGAAGCCTGCCAGAGTACCGATTACAGCACCCCTGCGCAGGAATTCACGTCTGGGGCTAATTACCAGCTGCCCGGGGCTACTGGTTTTTCTTTCTTTGTTACTCATAGCTTGAGGGGTTGGTATAAATAAAAAACAATTCAGAACAATGAAAGTTATAGCCCTGACTGCCGTTTTCCCCGATAAAGGCAATTAACATCTTTGCAGTAGTTGCAGGTGTAATGGATCATAAATCACATCTTTACCAATGCCAATAATCCCGCTCACCGACTTGATGGGTTTCATCAGCATCGAATCAGATAAACTTATGCCGCAAAAATGTTCCGGCAACAGTTCGAAAAGTTTAGCCTGCTCTTTTAACTCCCATCCGCAGTAACCGGGACTATACCGGTTGGTGATCTTCAATCCCTGATGATCCATCAGTGATTTCAGTTGTTCCTGGATCAGATCCATAGCCCGTTCCACGACGATAGATCCCAATGAATCAGCAATATAGGCATGAACGGTGTGTCCCTTTTTGTTATAATCAGAAGCAAGCATGGATATCTCGGCTCCTGCAGTACAGGCAAACACGGCAATTAATCCGGATTTGTCCATATGCCTTGTTACGATACTTTTTGTACCTAACTCGATATCTCCAATGATGGTTTTTTTATTTTCCCTGTCTACGCTTATGTTTTTAAAAAGAGCATATCCGCCTTTGGGCCTGACCAGTTTTTCCGATTCCGAAAGAATTTCCCGGATGATCAATGGAAACGGGTCAGGCGCTTCTCCGGGTATAAATCCTATAAAATCATCAATTAAACCAGATTCTAACGCAAGATCTTTGAAATCAATTTGATATGATTTCAGTATTCCACTTACCTGCTGCATTTGAATATCTGTCATAATAATTCATTTTAATGATTTTCAAACATGAGCGTATCAATCATGGCGGCCACGTTTTCCACGGGTACGTTGGCCTGAATATTATGGACTGTATTAAAGACAAAACCACCCTCACGGGAAAAAACAGAACACAATTCCCGAACCTGCTTTTTAACATCATCGGGAGTGCCGAATGCCAGCACTTTTTGTGTATCCACGCCACCGCCCCAGAATACAAATTGTTTGCCATATTTTTCCTTGAGCCTTTCAGGATTCATTCCTGCTGCGCTTATCTGAACAGGGTTGAGAATATCAAAACCTGCTTCGATAAAACCCGGCAACAAGGGTTCAACGGCTCCGCATGAATGCTTGAATACCTTCCATTCCGTATTGGAATGAATCCAACTGGTCATTTTCAGGTAATATGGCACATAAAATTCCCTGAAGCCCTCCAGATCACAGAAAGTTGACAGCTGTGTACCAAAATCGTTTCCACACAGGTAAACTACATCCACCACATTGCCGGCAATACTGAATAATTTCTTTAAATTACCGAGAGCGATATCTGTCTGTCTTTCAAAAACTTCTTTGATAAAATCAGGACGGACCAGTGTACTCATATACCATTCCTGGATATCGCGGATACCCCTGGGATGTTTCATGAAAGGTGCCGGAACAAGAGCTATGTCTCCAAGTGCGGTACCTCCGAAATTGGCAACAATACCCCGGTCACTTTTTTTCGCTATTTCAATCTGGCGCGTCCAGTAGTCAATATCAACAGCCGAAAGGGGTGCAAATTCTTCAAGGTTGTCATCCACATTCAATTTCGTTTCATCCAGGGGCTCCTGCCTGATGAGCGTATCAAAAAAATAACCGGTTGATGGCATCCGGGCAGAAGGCTGCACCGTCATATCCCCTTCGGGGTATAATAAAAGATCTCCGGCCGGCAGTGTTTTTGTATTGAAGTTTCCGGGAACCAAAACTTCCTGGCCCCACCACATCCTGAATTCCTTCCAGTTGTTATTTTCAAAGCCTATAATGTTTGTACGGGGATTTAGTCCGATGACATCCACTCCGAGGATATCCATCAGTTCAGGATCAATTTCCCCCAACATCTGGTAAGGTTCGGTGACCTTAACAGGAATTTTTTTCAAACCATAATACTCTCGTAATTTCTGGATAATTAGTACATGTATGCCGGTCACCGGGGTTGCCCCAAAATCGATCGCTATCCGATCGGGAGCCTTGTGTGCGAGTGTTGTTCTTAGTCTTTCTTTGGAAGTCATGCTCATAAAGGCAGCGCATTTTTGCGCAATCTAAATTAGTAAAATTTATTTACGATATACGATTTACGATTTACGATTTGGATTCTGATTCGTAAATCGTAAATCATCATAATCATCATCGTAAATCAATCGTAAATCGTAAATCCAAAATCGTAAATATCTTTCTATATTTATGCTCCATTCAATCGAAATTGCCATGTCAAAATCCTGCCATTTTTTCGCCTGCAGAATCATCCTGCCAGTATTTCTGATCACTTTATTTTCCTGTAGTCAGAAGGAAATCATTGAAATGATCAGCAGTTCACCTTCCGGGAACTGGCAGAAACAATCCATACAGGTAACCGTAACACCGCCGGCACCGGAAAAACCGGATATTCTGATCGACAGCCAGAAAGTCGGACAGGTTATAACCGGTTTCGGGGGATGCTTTAATGAACTTGGATGGGAGGCTTTGCAGGTCATTACCAAAGCCGGAGCAGGATAACATCCTTTCTGCACTTTTTGATACAATCAGTGGTTGCCGGTTTACCTTGTGCAGAATGCCAATTGGTGCCAACGACTATGCAGTTGATTGGTACAGTTATGACGAAACACCCGGCGATTATGGGATGAACAACTTTTCCATCAGCCGGGATGAAAAACGGCTGATCCCTTACATTAAAATGGCCCGGGCAATCAATCCGCATCTTCAGATCTGGGCATCTCCCTGGTGCCCGCCTTCATGGATGAAAACCAACAATCATTATGCCTGTTCTGCAAGTAAAGATTTCAATGACCTTCCCGACAATAGGCAGGGGACTGAAATGAAAACGCAATTCCGGATGGAGGACAAGGTACTGAAAGCGTATGCCCTGTATTTTCAAAAATTTATAGAAGCTTATGCGGCCCAGGGAATTCCAATTTATGCCGTTCATCCGCAAAATGAGCTTAATTCATGCCAGGTATTTCCCTCATGCATCTGGAGGCCGGAGGATATGGCCCGTTTTATCGGCGGATACCTCGGTCCGCAATTTGAAACCGCAGGACTGAAAACATCTGTTTTCATGGGAACAATTGAACGTCCTCAAATTGAAAGGGTGGATACAATTCTTCAGAATGCTGCAGCGAAAAAATATATTAAGGGAGTCGGTTTTCAATGGGCTGGAAAGGATGCCATTCCCCTGGTCCATAAAAAATACCCGGGACTTCTCCTTATGCAAACTGAAACAGAATGCGGCGATGGTTCAAACGACTGGAAAGCCGCCCGTCATACCTGGGAACTGATGCGGCATTATTTCAGCAATGGCGCAAATGCCTATATGTACTGGAATATGGTGCTCGATGAAACCGGAAAAAGCCAATGGGGATGGAAACAAAATTCAATGATCAGCATTAACCGTAAAACCCGGACAGGTAGTCTACAATCCGGAGTTTTACCTGATGAAACATCTGGCTGCTTATGTACACCCGGGTGCTTACTACATTCCTGTTGATAATCCCAACTGCCTGGCATTCAAGGATAAAGAACATACAATATTGTTGCTGTTTAATCCGCTTGAAAAAGAAAACACACTAAAAATCCGGGTTAATTCAATGGATTATTCTATTCCCCTGCCGGCCGGTTCTTTTAATACGCTGATATTGTAGCTAACATTTCCGGAAGAGAGGGATCATTAAAATCATCTATATTGTAAAAGGTGCCGGCCTGCGAAAGTTCCTCTGCAGTATGGCTGGTAGTAACGCCGATTACCCGTATACCCGCCTGGATGGCTGAACGAACACCCGACAGGGAATCTTCAAATACCACGCAGTATTCGCTGTCGGTTTTAAGGTTCTCCACTGTTTTCTGATATACTTCCGGATCAGGTTTCCCATTGGTTACCTGGGTTTTATCAACAATCACGTCAAAATATTCAGTGATGCCCAGGCGTTCAAGGATGAGGCTGATATTTTCAGGGGGCGCTGATGTGGCCAATGCAATTTTAAATCCGAGCTCTTTTATAAAGTCAAGAAAATTATTCAATCCATCCACAGGAAAAATCTGTTCGCTCCCTGAAATGATACTGCGGTAAGATGTATCAATTTCTTCTGTGTAACGGGATAATTGATCCGCCGTGAGTTCCGGAGGCTGCAATAAACTTCGGATCGCCTGATCGCCTGTGGTTCCAAAAATAACATTCTTAAACATGTGTTCATTTACAATCACACCATGCCGTTCAAGAAACGCTGCCCAGGCCATCCGGTGAAAGGGATTGCTGTCGATGATCACACCGTCCATGTCGAGGATAACTGCACAATTCATTTTATTTGTATTTTATACTTTTCTCCTTTACCTGCTCGATTAATTCCAGGCGTTTTATAATTGATCCGGGCGTGAGAATGGTTCCGGGTGAAAGCACTGCATTGGCCCCGATCTTTGAATTGTCGCCTACCAGGGCACCGAATTTGTCCAGCCCGGTATCCAGAATTTCGCTATTTAGGGAAACAAAGATCCTTTTATTTTCCCTTTCGTTGTAATGATTGGCAATAACCGATCCTGCTTCAAAATTCACATTGTTGCCGATCAGGCTATTTCCAATAAAGTTAAAATGTGCAATGGTTGTTCCCCGGGCAATAACACTGGATTTTATCTCACATCCCGGGCCTATACTAACCTTGTTATCTAAAAATACTCCGCCCCGCAGATAGGCACCTGTTGCAAGGAAACAGTCCGCTCCAATAATAACCGTTCCCTTTAAAATCACCCCCGGTTCAATCCGTGCTGAGTGGTGAATAGCCTGGTTATTGCTGATACAGTAATCTTTGTTCAGGGAAACAAAATACCGGGTAAGAATTTCATCCAGGCTGGCAGTAAGCTGCCAGGGTTGGTAATCATGGATTATCTCCCGGGGCAGGGGAAAAGGTTGGATAAAAAGACTCAGGTCAATCATTTTTCATAGAATTCAATGGGCAACCCATCCGGATCAGCAATAAAAGTAAATTGTTTACCCGTGAGGGAATCAACCCTCACGGGATCAAAGGATATGCCCTGTTCCTGCAGGTATTGGCAGACTTCAGAAATCCGGTCTGCTTCAAAAGCAAGATGCCGTAATCCGGCTGCCTCGGGATATGAAGGACGCGGAGGGCTGCCCGGAAATGAAAAAAGTTCAACCACAAATTCACCGTTCAGGGCCAGGTCGAGTTTATAGGAATTCCTTTCTGCACGGAATGTTTCGCGGATGATTGTAAGTCCCATCACCCTGGTATAAAAATCCTTTGACCTCTCATAATCCAGGCAAATGATGGCAATATGATGAACGTGATTGAGTTTTAACATGAATATTTAATTACACTGTGCTAGTTATGAGGATAAAGGTAGTGAAAACGGCATTCGAATAGAAGGCCAAATTATAGATTATGAATGATGAGGAATTTACGATTTACGATATACGATTTACGATTGTGCAGAACGCATATAATCAATAAAGAAGACCTGTTTGTATTGAAGATTACCTTCCTTTAAACAGGTCTTTCAATATTCTCCATTCACCATTCACAACTATTCACTCATTCACTTGATTAACTCATTTAACCGTTCCTTAGTTACTCGCTATCGCTCGTGAGATCGCATTGATTAGTTACTCGCTATCGCTCGTGAGACCGCTGTCGCTTAGTTCCACCAACCTGATAAATTCCGCCCTGTAACCATCCTTGTCATATCCTTTTGAACCGCGGGCGAGGGTCAGAACCTGGTCATAATTAATGGTTCCTTTGTATTCCGAATTACGGAGAAGCATTCCAAAACCTGCAACGGCTGCAGAAAATCTGAAATTATCGGAGGTTTCTGAAGCAGGCTGTAACCAGTTGGGGTATCACCTCTGTCATCAGAATGCTTTTATCTCCATCCGGTTTTTTATACCTGAATTTAATCGTTGCCAGTTCACCGGTTTGAGGAACATCGGGAATAACCTCATTCGGCTGGTATTTCAGCTTTCTTACATAATCTGTATGCCTGGTTGGTTGTGACAATTTCATACAATGCGGTCACCGTGTGGCCGGCACCCATTTCACCGGCATCCTTCTTATCATTTTCAAAATCCTCTTCATTCAGCAACCGGTTTTCATAGCCAACCAACCTGTATTCCTTTACAATAGCGGGATTGAATTCAATCTGAATTTTTACATCCTTGGCAATTGTATATAATGTGCTGCTGAATTCATTGATGAATACCTTCTTTGCCTCCATCAGGTTGTCGATATAGGAATAGTTGCCGTTGCCCTTGTCGGCAATGATCTCCATTTTGTCATCCTTATAGTTGCCCATCCCAAAACCGCAAACCGATATAAAAATTCCCCGGTCCCTGTATTTTTCAATCATTCTTTCCATCTCGGCATTGCTGGAGGGACCTACATTAAAATCTCCGTCGGTGGCCAGGATGATCCGGTTATTTCCGTCTTCCATAAAATTCTCTTCAGCTACCTCGTAGGCAAGTTTCAATCCTGCTGATCCGGCGGTTGAGCCACCTGCCTGCAGACGATCAAGGGCAGAAATTATTTTCTCCTTTTGATTTCCCGGTGTGGAGGGTAAGACCATCCCGCTGCTTCCGGCATACACTACTATCGCTACCCTGTCCTTTGCACGTAACTGACCAACAAGCATTTTCATGGCCTTGACAAGCAGGGGCAGTTTATTTGGCTGATCCATGGAACCTGACACATCCAGCAGGAATACAAGGTTGGATGGAGGAATTTCATTGTTCGCCATTTTTTCGCCCTGAAGTCCTATATGTAACAGTAAATTCTCCTTATTCCAGGGACAAACACCCAATTCATGAACAATGGCAAATGGATTGCCATCATGGGGCTGCGGATAATCATAATCGAAATAATTGATCATTTCCTCAATGCGAACGGCATCAGGTACGGGTTTCTGGCCCTCGTGTAATAAACCTCCTTACATTGCTGTACGAAGCTGCATCCACATCAATTGAAAAAGTGGAAAGCGGATCGATCAACGGATTTTTATATCCGTTCTCATGGATGGCGGAATATCCTTCTGTATTATAATCAGGAGAAGGCTGGTAACAGGAAGCTGCCCTGTAGTTTCCTGTTTGCGGCGGTTCCATCCCGGCTGCATCGACACTTATTCCAGCTACCTTGCCCTGCAGGCAACTTGTTGCCTCTTCAGCCATGATTGCCGGAGCCGGACTCTTAACAATAGCCTTTTCGTTTCCGGCCGGGCAATTTCGTCCAGGACTATTTCCTCCTGCATCACAACGCTAATCTTTCCGGTACCTGTAACCTTCAATTCCTGCCTTGTATACCCTTTAAAAGTAAATACCAGGGTGATATTTGCTTCAGGTACCTGAATCGTAAAATTGCCGTTGGCATCCGAATTAACCCGGTGGAAGTTCCTTTTAATACTATGGTAACTCCCGGCAAGTGGATTTCCATCCTTGTCGCTTACTATTCCTGTGACGGTTCTGGCATAGGATGCCGAAAATCATGAACCATGAACAGACCCATAATTAACAATGCCTTTTTCATAATCGTAGTTTTTAAGTGAAATACTTTTTATGATAAGGTGCAGTTCCGGGAATAATTTCCATAAAATAAATTCAAGAAAAATTAAGTAATGCTGGATAAGAGGTGTCCGTTTTCGCACATCAGTGTTCACATCGCAACGAATCATAGCAGGTAATAAAATCAATTAATTATATTATTAAATATCTGTATATTTAATTATTTACAAACTTTGGCACGGTAAATGTAATTATAGTTGTCATAAAGACAAGAAAAACCAAAACAAAAAAATAACCAGCCATGAAAACTTCAAAAAACTTAAACCAGATCGCAAAAGTAACTTTTGCTTCCGTGACCTTCCTCTTCGCTTCCCTGATGCCGATGCAGGCAGCTTCCGGTAAAAACACCGCTTCAGGAATGAACGAAATCCAGGCCGCTTCAAACGAGCTTGCCATGTTCAATAACGAAATTGAAAAAACCGTTGCATTTAATGCTCCCGCTTTGTCAGAAAAATCCGAAGCTTTTGAAGTATTTGTTGCCGAATCCATGCTTGATGATATGTTCAGCTCTGTAGCCCGGGATGCAGCTTATGTTTCACCTTCAGTAAATGAAGACTTTGAAGTAGCCGTTGCAGTGGAAAACCTCGACACCCTGAATGCACAAATTGAGCAGTCGGTTAAGTATACAGCAGCTTCGCATAGCTGAATAAGGAAAACAGTTCAATCCACATATACGTAGTGCCCAGACCGGTGAATTTTTTCACCGGTTTTTTTGTGCTTATTTTCATCTGTGCTTTCGAACTGGTGCCGTTAGAGCGGACAGTGAGACCAGGGTTAGGTTGGAATTATCTCCGGAATTTTATCTAATTTTAAGCGTCTTCGAGACCTGGAACGGAATTTGTACAGACTCTGCCAGGTCCTGCGGACTCTGACAGGTCTAAATATACAAATAATTGAAATCTGGTTCCTCACATATAATTGAAAATCATTCTGATGAAGAACTGGTCCGGCTGTTCAGGGAAAAGCAGGACCTGGAAGTATTGGGGGTCCTGTATAAACGTTATATGTACCTTGTATATGGAGTTTGCATGAAATATTTTAAAAACCGGGAGGATAGTCAGGATGCAGTGATGCAGATTTTTGAGGTACTGGTGAAGGATATCCCGCGGTTTCGAAATACAGAATTTTAAAGGCTGGCTGTACACGGTAAGCCGCAACTATTGCCTGATGCAATTAAGAAAAACCTCAAGGGAAAAGAACCGGCATCCTGAAATATCCCCCGCGGTTTTTATGGAATCAACCGCCGTTATGCACCCTATTGAGGAAGAACCAAATGAAGATTTGCAGGAACGTTTGAAGTTATGCCTGGAACAATTGAAGGAGGAACAACGCCGGTGCGTGGAATTGTTTTATTACCAGCAGCAGTGTTACAAAGAAATCGCAACAGGACTGAATATCGGGGAAGAAAAGGTGAAAAGCTATATTCAGAATGGCAAGCGGAATTTAAAGATCTGCCTTGAATCAAAAGCCGAATTGAAAAATGCCGACTGAAAAAACATATAATCGCATCCTGGCCTACCTGAAAGGAAAGCTTTCAGGCAGGCAACGGCATGACCTGGAAAAGGAGATGATGCGCGATGTTTTTGATGAGGAAGCATTTGAAGGATTAAGCCAGTTATCCGACAGGGAATTACAGGCAGATATGGAAAAACTTGAAAATAGTCTGCAAAACAGGATTTCTCAACATAAAAAGCGAAATCTGACTATCTATTTCCGGCTTGCAGCGGGTATCCTTCTACTGGCCGGTTTAACAGGAATTTTTTATGTGATTTTCAGGACTCCTTCCACCAACTTAATTTCAAATGAGGAAGTAAGAAAAACCGACGCCAAAATCAATTGCCCCATCGGCACCTTTGATGGAAACGGAATCCGCCCCGGCCGAACCACTTAAAAAGGAAACGCCTGAAATTCAGAAAAGCAGGAAGGCAGCTGCAAAACCAGCAGCAGTTCCCTTAATAGAAGAAGCACCGGCAACATTCAAAATCGATACAATCCCCGAAAAAGAGGACCTGCTTGCGCAGGAAGAAGTGGAAGTTGTAAGTTATGCGGATAAGAAGATGAAAAGCATTGAAAAACCGTTAACCAATGAGCCTGCACCGGATGCTTCAGTCAGGGCTGAACAGGCATTGCAGGGAAAAGCAGCCGGAGTTCAGGTAAGTTCAAGATCCAATTACGAGTCAAATGAAATAAGTAAGGAACAAGCTTTCCCCGGGTTGTCTAATCCCGTTCCCCCGGGCGGATCGCTAAAAGCATTTAAAAAATGGGTGGACGACCGGCTTGATTACCCGTCCTATAAAGGTTATCCGGGTAAATATAAAATTACCGTTGAAATAACTGTCCATGCCAATGGCACAATCAGTAATATTCGCGTAAATCAGGATGCTCCTGATGTAATAGCAGCAGATCTGAAAAAGGTCATTTCACAAAGTTCCCTGTGGACTGCTGCACTCAAAGAGAATAATCCGGTGGATGCAGACGTTAAAATTCATTTTGTTGTAACAGTTGAATAAGTAGGGGGGTACCACCCCGACGGGGTCCTCCCCACCCCGTCGGGGTGGGTAGCTGATTACCTGTTACTTAATCTTGAATTCGATGGGCATTGTAACTGCCATACTCAATTTTTCACCATGCTGGGATCCCGGTTTCCAGTCCTTCATTGAATTCGTCAGTCTCAATGCTTCTTCATTTAAAAGAGGGGAAACACTCCGCATAATTTTGGCTTCAATAACCCGTCCTTCTGCATTGACAACAAAATTTACATATACCTTTCCTTCAATACCTGCCTTTTTAGCTTCTTCCGGATACCTGATATTGGCTTCAAGAAATTTTTGCAAAGCCTCAGTTCCTCCGTTATAAGAGGGCAGTTCTTCAACAATCTCATACATATCCTTGTTGTTGTCGGTGTTATTTTGCGCATTTGCGGTGTTGACATTCTTATTTTCGTTGTTCTCTTTATTGAAGTCAACCACCATGGCGTCAACTTCCAGTTGCACATTTATGATTGCGTTCTTCGCAATGGGAATCTCCTGTGTCTTGTATCCCACATGGGAAAATACAAGAGTAGCCTTATCATCAGCTACCCTGATGGAATAGTTCGCCTTGCTTGTCTGCAATCGTACCTATATGTCGTACCCTTAATAACAACAGCAGTCCCGGGTAAAACACTTCCTGTAAACTTGTCAGTAAGACTCCCTGATATAGTTTTTTCATTTCCCTGTGTTGCTCCCGCTGATCTTTGCAGGAGGATTTACAAATGCCAGCATTAAACCGGCAATTAAAGGCAAAATCAACAAGGCTTTGAATTTTGCCAATTGCGATGTTTTCATTTTTTTCATCATCATAATTCTTTTTTTAATGAGTGATTGATTAAACTGATTGGTTAAAATGAACACAGGTCCCCCGATGGCCTGGTTAACCAGGAGGGCCTGATATTTTCCCTGGTTGCTGCCTGTTTGAAGAACGGCTTCATCAGCCAGGTATTCGTGTACTTCTTTTATCGATTTTTCATAGAACCACATCACAGGATTAAACCATTGCAGTACAGTCATGATCTCAACGATAAACAGGTCAATATAATGGCCCTGTGTCAAATGTGATTTTTCGTGTGCAATAATGCTGGTCAAAGGAAGTCTCATCCGCATGCGCGGACGGTATGAAAATCCGTTTGAAATAAGAAAAGGGAGTCATCTCGTTGCTCATAAATACAATGGTATAGCCCTGGTATTCCACCTTTTTTGACAGACGGGTAACGGCATGCAGAAAGATTGCCTGGTAAATCAGCCGGCAGAAGACAATGATGGCACCAATAATATAGATGATGAACAGGATATTCCAGTAATTTACGCTCGGAAGCAGCTGACAGCAGCAGGTGCAGACGGAACAGCCAGAGCTGGAGGTTTCTGCCTTGCTGAAATCAATTACAAGGGCAGGAACATTTTCGAAAACCCTGGGCATACTAACCTGGAGCGATGCGAATGGATGGAATTACCAGGGAAATGATGACTGAAAATACCAGGACAAACCTGTTCAGGTAAAAATGGGTATCCTTTCTCAACAGAAGCCAGTAGAACAGGTAGAGCACCGTAAGGGCAATCCCTGCTTTTACGGTATATTCGATATAGCTATTCATGGTCATCATTTTTTGATTTTTTCAATTCCTCTTCGGTAAGTTTCATGATCTCTTCCAGTTCTTTCATGGTAAGATTGTTCTCCCGTGCAAAAAAGGCGGCCATTTTTGGAAATGAATTATTGAAATAATCCGCAAGAAATCCGTTGAAGTGATGTTTGGCATACTCCTCCCGGGTCACGACAGGAAAATATTCATAGGTATTTCCATATTGCCGGTGCGAGATAAATTCCTTTTTTTCCAGAACCCTTATCACGGTGGAAACTGTATTATACGGCGGCTTTGGATCCGGCATTTTGTCAATGACATCTTTAACAAATCCCTGTCCCAATTCCCACAGGATCTGCATTACTTCTTCCTCTGCATTGGTTAGTTTTTTCATGTCTCAGTTAATTTGACTGAAACAAATATATAACTAATTTTACAGTTATGCAACTATTTTTGCAGTTATTTAACGGAAAAAACAGTTTATTGAAAAAGGTGCATTCAAAAAAAATAGGCGGAGTTGCAACTCCGCCTATTCTCTGAAAGATTACGAGCCGTGGGCTTAATCCATCGGCAATATTCATCAAAATTTAGACTCACTTTATTTTACCGGATTGCCATCGGCATCCACTCGATAATCTCGTAATTTAATTGTTTTAGGCTGTCCATGATCTTTGATTTGTCGCCAACAACAAACCAGTTGACCAGTTCAGGTTTTACAATTGTCTTGCTCATCTGCTGCAGTTCGTCCTGGGTAAGTTTCCTGACTTTCGCATCATAGGTCTTATAATAGTCATCTCCCAGGTTGAATTTTACCTGTTCAACAATTGAGCTGGCCACAGAATTATTGGTTTCCCACATGCCGGGCAACTGCAGGATCATGTTTCGCTGATCACGGTCAAATTCCTCTTTTGTTACAGGTTTGTCACCAATGATTGAAGTAAGTTCCTTTCCCATTTCCTCAATGGATTCCTTTGTTTTATCGGATTGAACCGAAACATAGGCCAGGAAAGGCCTTTGTCCCTTGGCATCCCAAACCAGGCTGCCAGCTCCATACGACCAGTGTTTATCTTCCCGAAGATTCATATTCAGCCGGGAAACAAAGTCACCGCCAAGAATATTGTTCATGGCATTCAATGCCGGCTGTGAAACCTGACCATACGGTACAGTCACATAACTGGCAATGATCACCGATTGCTGGGATTCCGGCCTGTCTATCAGATAGATTCTTTTTCCGGGTACATTTTTAACTGTTGCCAGGTTATTCTTTGGAACATCTGCCTTTTTCCATCCGGCCAGCTTGCTTTCCAGTTTGGCAACCAGATCAGCCATTTGAACATCGCCAACTACAATAAGGGTGGCATTATTCGGTTTGATCCAGGTATTGTAAAATTTCTGGATCTCTTCGGGAGTAATTGATTTTACAGTGCTTTCATATCCTGAACCATAGATGGGATTACCATAGGCATTTCCCTGACCATAAAGCACTTTTGGAAATACCCGCAAGGCCATTCCAAAAGGTTGTGATTTCTCCTGGTCAATGCGGTCGAGATGCTCTTTCTTAAGCCTGTCAAATTCCTTCTGCGGAAAGGAGGGATTCAGTAAGATCATCCGCAAACAGATCAAGTGTCGGGTCAAATGTTTGCTGCAGGGTGGTGAAATTGAGATACGATGCATCGAGATCAGATCCTGCATTAATGGAGGCACCCAATAACTGGAGCTTTTCGCTGATCTGAAGGGTATTCATGGATTTTGTGCCCTCATCGAGCATATCCATGGCCAGACTTGCCATACCTGCTTTTGAAAGTGCATCTGTTGAATAACCTGCATTTACAACCAGTTTGCCAACAATTGTCGGAACACCTTTCCGCTGGGCAAGGATCACATTGAGTCCGTTTTTCAAAGTTGCTTTCTGCAGGGCCGGAAATGAGGATGGGGTGGTGGCAGTCAATTCCGGAAGTTTGCTCCGGTCCACTCCTTTTTCATCTGATTTCAATGAAGGGAAAGGTTTGCAGACAAGCACATACTTGCCGGTACTTAGCCAGTCCCTGCAGGCTTTTTGCATATCGGCAACCGTTGCATCCGACACATATTTCAGCGTGGTTTTATAGTAATCGGGTGTTCCTCCATACACCTGGTTCGAGGCCAGGATATCCGATTTACCGCCAAATCCGCCAATCCGCTCAATACCTTTCAGAAAATTTGAAAAATAATTTGAGCGTACCCTGTCGAGTTCATCCTGGGTGGGTCCTTTTTCAAGAAACTCACTCATAATGTCGTTTATCGTTTTCTCCACCTCCTCGGCTGATTTTCCCTGCTTAACAGTGGCTTCAACAACAAGATAAGATGCAATTTCACGGGGGTCCATATAAGCATAAACACTGCTCACCGATTGATCCTCATATACCAGCTTTTTATACAACCGCGATGTTTTTCCAACCGATAATACATCGGTTGCCAGATCCAGCAGGGTTTCATCTTTCGATCCCCACTGCGGAACATTCCAAACCATCGAAATTTTTGCTTCAGGTACACGGTCTTCATAATAGCCGCGGGTATTTTCAGTTCTTTTGGCCACATTCATTTCCGGCCTTACGAGAGAAGGACCTGGAGGAATATCACCAAAATATTTCTTCACCCTGGCCAGAACATCTTCGGGTTTAATATCTCCGGCAATACTCAGCACGGCATTTGAGGGTCCGTAATAGGTTTTGAACCATTCCTTAACATCAGCCAGACTGGCGGCATTCAGATCATCCATCGATCCAATGACAGTCCATGAATACGGATGTCCCTTGGGATAGGTGGCCTGGGTAATAATCTCTTCTTCCCGGCCGTAAGGCTGATTCTCACCCTGCCTTTTTTCATTCTGAACTACTCCTCTTTGCTCATCGAGCTTGGCCTGGTCGATGGCTCCCACGAGGTGACCCATCCGGTCGCTTTCGAGAAAAAGAACCTGGTCAAGGGCCGAAGTGGGTATATTCTGGAAATAGTTTGTCCGGTCATTGTTGGTTGTTCCGTTCAGATCGGTGGCTCCAATACCTTCAAGGGCCTGGAAATAATCGTTGTTAAAATTCTCACTTCCATTGAACATCAGGTGCTCAAAAAGATGTGCAAATCCGGTACGTCCGGGCTTTTCATTTTTGGATCCTACATGATACCAGATATTTACGGCAACAATAGGGGCCTTATGATCTTCATGAACAATCAGTGTCAGCCCGTTATCGAGGACATATTTTGTGTATTGAATATCAATCTGATCCGGGCTAAAATAGGATTTCTGCTGGCCAAAGCCTGCAACAGAAATGCCTAAAATGACCAAAATTGCAAATAAGATTCTCGCTGTTTTCATAAATAAGATTTTAATGATTATCAGATTTACAAAGATCAGTAAAATATGATAATCATTATAGGGCCTGACGGCTTTGCAGATATTTTTTCTTTTTCATCAGGGGAGTTGTCCGTCCATGCTAAATCAATCAGTTCGGATGCATTGAATAAGGTTGTTAGCCCTGAAGGCGCTGCCGGACCCGAACCCGAAGGTATTGTTCCGGAGGACATCAGTTCAATTTCTGACAGTTGCAATCCGTCGTTCCCTGTGTTGGCCGCAAATTCAAACTTGTAATACTTGTAGGTGGTGCTGTTTGAGAAACTAAAGGTTTGTTTCTGGTATCTGGATGAAAAGGCAATATTGCTTCTCGAATCCAGTACGGCAAAATTCACCCCGTCATTCGATCCGTAAAGAATAGCAGTTTTCGGATCACGAAGCGGCATGTCATTGGCTGAAGTCAGGGAATAGGAATTAACAGCATAGGCGGCGCTGCTGCAAAACTGATATTGTATCCAGATACTTCCTGTAGTCTGAAAATTATACCATTTGGTTGAAGTAATGTTGTCAAATGCCTTTGTAGCATCCTGTGAAATTCCGCTACCACTGCGGGCTGTAATTATACTGCAACCATCCGTGCAGATAGTAGTTGAGGAACCTGCAAGGGTCGTTCCTGCCACCTCGCCTGTGTAACCTGAAAATCCTGCCTGGTTTACTGCCCTCACTTTATAATAATGAGTACTTGATGCCGCAAGACCTCCGTCGGCATATGAGTTTACATTGGCTCCGGCTGTATTTATCAGGGTAAATCCGGATCCTGAGGTTTCAGAGCGGTAAATCTCGAAACCGGTTTCATCTGAGGAGTTGTCCTGCCAGCCAAGTGAAATTCCGGTTGACGAAACAGAAGTTGCGAGCAGACCCGCAGGTGAGGCTGGAGCGGAGGATGTTGCAGTTGCCGCCAGCAGTTCAATTTCAGCCAGCTGCAGTCCATCATTTCCGGGATTGGCTGTAAACTCAAATTTATAGTATTTGTATTGTACAGTATTCGTAAAAGTATAGGTTAGGGTCTGATACCTGGCAGTAAAAGCTATATTGTTCCTTGAATCAAGCAGTGTGAAATTGACTCCGTCGTTTGATCCCAGCAGGTTCAACGTTTTCGGATCACGCAACGGCATGTCATTGGCGGAGGTCAAAGTATAGGAATTAACTGCATATGCGGCACCATTGCAGTATTGGTACTGCAACCAGATTATCCCGCTGGTCTGGTAACAATACCACTTTGTGGATATTGAATTGTCAAAGGTCTTTGCAGCATCCTGAGAGGAACCATTTCCGCTTCGGGCAGCAATAATACTGCAACCATCGGAAGAAACAATTTTGAGAACAGGTCCCGTGCTGATCAGGCTATCTTTTGTACTTTTGTTAAGGTTATGGGAGGCATTTAAATCTGCAGCACTTACTCGGCTTAAATTCATCGCCAAAAACATGAAACAAGCTGCCTGGAAGAGTTTTTTTAAAATCATTGCATATAAGTTTAGGTTAACTGTTTAATTCATTATCAGGGCATAACGGGTTAAATAGGTATAAATATTCCTTATTGCATAATATTTATGCAATTATGGGCTTGACGGAAATGAGATTATTACCGGAAATTTAATTCCGGAAAGTATAAAGCTTTAGCTGACAGAACGTTTTGGGCGGGAATGGTTGAAAATCAGTATTGCCTGTAACCAGATGCGAGAGTACGTTTCCCGGATCTTAGAATAGTTAATACATAAACGAAAAGATGGCTCCGATGTTACATTACAAATGTTAAAAACTGCCCGTATTCACTTAGAATCAATTTAAATTACATTGGGGGACAAATCCGGTTTTTTAAAATGAAAGGGGATATCTTTGCAGGTGAGTTCAAAAACAATCAGAATAAATTCTTTATAACGGCATGAAGGTTCGTGAATTATACAGCAAACTTATAGAGGCCTGGTCGAATCAGAATTTGAATAAAATTACAGTTACCCTGATCAATCTGTACAAGAACGAGCAATATGGTACACTGAAGCAAATCGCTCAGATGATCAGTGAAACTATAAATTTCACAGTAGATGAGGAAGTACGGTACTTTCCCAGGCTGATGATGCTGTATCATCCTGATCGCGGGGACTTCCACCGAAATGAGATCAACAGGCTGGCCGAAGCAAATGATTATGATGGATTGCTGACTTATTCGCATATCCTTTTACTGAACCGCATTGATGAAATTGCCGTTACACTTGCCAGCTATGAGGATATTGATTATTCTCCCGTATATGAATGGGATATCCAGGCCGATGGCTTTACCATCGTCAATGAGCAGTCATCCTACGTTCAGGAAAAAACAACGAACCGAAGGACTGCACATTCGCACCTGAATTTTTATGATGCGGTTAAAATAAGGATGTATGGTAAAACGAAGATTGAATTTCCAACCTGGTATCTCGAAAATCAGGAGGAAATTGAACTTTCGGGCTCGGATATTAACGATCTGGAAGGGATCCAGTATTGCATCCATGTAAAAATCCTGGATCTGTCAGGCAATCTTATTCATGACCTATGCCCACTCTGGCCTCTTACCTTGCTTGAAGAAGTGAACCTTGCCGATAACCGGCTTGAGGATATTGATACGCTTTCGCATTTATCGAATCTGCGGATTGTGGATCTTTCCAGCAACGCCATAAGGGACATTACCCCTTTGATGGAACTGGGCAGGCTGGAATATGTTGATCTGACAGACACCAAAGTTCCTGCGAAACAGATTGCGGAATTGGAAGAATTAGGGGTAACTGTGGCAACATAGGCATTAATCATCACAATGTCCGCATGAACATTGTATTCCCCGTGCTTTTTCAAATGCCTCTTTTCCTTCAGAAATGGAAAAATAGATCAATCCTGCCGCACCCAGTGCATCGGCATAAGCAAAGCCGGTAAATTCGTAAATAAGGCTTGAAATGAGGAGCACAACCGACATATAGATACAGACCTTGGTGCAATTGGCATCTGCCAGAACAGGTTCGGAATTCAGCTTTTTGCCTGTCCTTTTTTTGGAAATCATCAGCCAGGTCATCACGATGATGGAAACCAGGGAAATCACTATACCCCAGAAGGTAGTCTCCGGCTTATGATGTTTTATTATATTCATGATTGTTCCTGCTGCCAGCGTTACGGCCAACAGGTAAAAAGCGGTTCCCGTAACCTTAAGTGCCTTTGTTTCAAACTCACTGACAACGCTTTCCGGATTATTGCGGATGCGGATTATCATCACAGCAATGCCAATACCCGAGATTACTTCAATAAAACTGTCGGCTCCAAAACCAAACAGGGTTAGAGTTTCATCCGAATAACCCAGTGCAATTGAGACCAGTCCCTCAATTATATTATAAAATATAGTGAAAAGACTCAGGTAAAATGCACGTTTATAAAGTGTGTCCATTATATGTGGCCGCTTTTTTCTTCAATAATTTTGTCATCAGGATCCTGTCATAATCAAACAGTTTTACAATATACAGGCCTTCAGGCAGAAAACTTATATCAATAGTATTGTTCACTATCTGTTGTGCCAGCATTGTTTTTCCCTGGAGATCAAAGATAGTGATTTGGGCATTGACTGAAAGGTTTTCAGTAATATGAAACTCATCCTGGGCCGGATTTGGATAGACAAAACCTGTATACACATAGGTTGTAGTATCTGAATAAATCGCAGATTCCGGATTGCTCCGGTCAGGATAATCAGGAAGAATATTTCCTGTTCCCCTTTCCCCGTTGCGAACGCTGGCATTTTCAAGTAACAATACCCAGTCATTTTCTGCCGGCGGATATAAAGTCAGGGAGGGAAGATCATTGACTATTGACCCGTCAATTTTATTTCCATTCGATGGATCATACCACAGGATATGGGTCCGGGATCCCGAAATTCTGGTCAGATCAATGGAAAGTTTTCTGTCATCAGGGACATAGATGACGGCAGAACTACTGTCTTCAGTAATGGCAGCCGCCGCATAATTTCCACCCTGAAGATCTCCGGCACCATTGATTAGCAGGGTATGATCAATGTCAGGACGGAGATGATACCATGCACTGGAATTGAACAACTCAGCAAAACGGTGCAAATCACCGGAGCCCTGGGATTCCAACACCTGCGAATCATCCCAGCCCGTCTTAAATTCAAAGAGTGAGGCGTTTCCATAGAAAAATCCATTGGCTCCCATCAGCACGGGCAGGTACATCTGGCTTCTTATACTTTCCTCAGAACTATTGTCAAATTCATAGGTACCTTCAATGTAGAAAAACGGAAACCGGCGATCGTAATCTTCCTTCAACAGATTTGCAGTTTCCGATTTATCAGCATAGGTTGTATTCAGATCCACCCATTTTTCAATTGGATACTCCGTGATTCCGGATTGAAAGCGGCCATTATGAACTGAAAATATCTGGGAACCTGCTGATTCTTCAATCCCCTTTACCATGGCCCTGATCTCATCCAGCGCTTCTCCCGGTGCGCAGTCTCCCCCCATTACCCACACAATATTTCCGTAATCCTTATATCGTTGTCCGATGTATTTGCCATACATGTACATATTTTCCGGCCCGTTGTCAATTACAGCCTTATACCAGCCTTCTTCATGATCTTTACCATCGTCAAATCCAAGGTAAGCAGGACAAAGAAAAACCTCAAAACCCTTTTCAAGTGCCTTTCCCAGAACATAATCAACATGATCAAAATAGGCCGGATTAGGCGTTGTGAAATCTCCGGGTGTTAAAAAGGGCTGATCGCCGTAAGCATTGAGTGGTCCATTGAAATAGGTTTCTACAAGATTCATGATCAGGGAATTTACTCCCATTTTTTTCCTGTTATCAAGATATTTATCTGCCCCTGTCGTGTCCGGTCCGACGATTAATGACCACGGGGAATCGCCGATTATCAGAAAAGGATCTCCGGCATTCGTGCGCAGCATGCCATCTGACATTGAGAGAGGAAAGATCCCCCCCTTTGCGGTTTTGACGATCAATACCGGAGAAGGATTTGAAGCTCCGCTGCTATTCTCGGATCTTACCCTGAAATAATAGGTTTTTTCGGGCGTAAGATCTTTCACCACAAAACGGGTGGAGTTTTGAGCTACACGGTAAGTCGATTGAACTGGCAAAAAATTACTGTTTGTGGATTGTTCGATCAGAAATGATGTCTCATCGGGTGAATTATCTCTCCAGGAAAAGGATAGTAATCCGGAACCGACGAACAGCGTTTTTAATTCACCCGGAGCCACGGGAACAGTGGCCGACATCATGTGCCCGTTTGCCGCCCGGGCCACACCCATGTTCATTAAAAGACAAACCAATAGGACTAAATGCAGATATTTCTTCATAAAAAAATTGCGCCTAAACTTCAATAGTATTATAGCTAACTAACTATACAAAGGACAAAAGCGCTGCCTCTGCTACAAATGTATAACATACATTTATAGCATGTAATGAAATTTTTGTTAATTAATTTACAAATTTTAATTAAAAGAGGTTTTTCCCGAAAGTATAAATCCAGGCAAATGTAGGTGATTAAGTGATTAACTATCAACTATCAACTATCAACTACCTGTCCCTAGTCCCTTCTATACAACATCCTGATAAAACTTGGCAAAACTACCAGCAACAAGGGAATGGCAATGATAAAGCCCCCGATAATAGCAATGGCAAGCGGACGGTGAAGCTGTGCACCGGTACCAATACCGATGGCAAGAGGCATGAGGGAAATAATTGCGCCGATTGCAGTCATCAGTTTGGGACGGAGCCGCGTGGAGATGGCGTATACGATCGAGTCGTCCACATTCATGGTGATGCGGGCTTCCCTGTATTGAAGAATGGTGAAAATAGCATTCTCTCCAATGATCCCGACAATCATGATCAGGCCTGTATAGCTTCCCACATTCAGGGGTGTACCTGTGAGATAAAGTGAAAGGATACATCCTGCGATACCCAGGATGGCAACAAAAAGGATTGTACCTGCCACCTTGAAATCTTTGTACAGTGTTAGTATCACACAAAAGACAAGCAAACAGGCTGAAATCAAAATGATCAGCAATTCATTGAAGGATTTTTGCTGTTCGGCATAGGCTCCCCCGTAAACCACTGAATATCCTTCAGGAAGGGAGATTTTTTGGGATACCTTTGTTTGGATTTCATTCATCACACTGCCCAGGTCCCGTCCACTCAGCCGTGCAGTGACCACACCCATATTCTGCAGGTTTTCACGCTGAATCTCCGGATCACCTGCAATAATTCGAAATGCTGGCCAGCATCATTGATGGATTTTAGCTGCCCGCCGGGAAGAAAGATCTGCAGGTTTCTCAGGGTTTCCACACCTGCCTTGTTGCTGGCCGGATAGATCATCCGCACATTGGTAAATTGTTCCTTTTCATTAATTGATCCGATGATGTTGCCCTCGAGCGATGTTTGCACCTGGTACTGCAGACTGGCAGGTGTCAGGCCGAACCGGGCCAGGTTGGCAGCATCGGGTTCAACATTAACATAGGGACCTGTAATTATTATTCCATCAAAAACATCAGCCGTTCCATCCACCTGGCTGACAATTTCCGCCACCTGCCTGGAGTATTCTTCCAGCTTTCTGCGATCGGTACCGAATATCTTTACTTCCACCGGTTGAACGGATGCCATCAGATCACCCAGCATATCACCGAACACCTGTCCGAAATCTATCTGCAGCGCAGGCTGTGTGGCTTCAATACGCGACCGGATATCTTCAATGACTTCTTCGGTAGACCGTTTTCGGTTCTTTTTCAATTGTATCAGGTAATCCCCGCTATTGGGTTCGGTAATGAAAAAACCCATTTCGGTTCCGGTTCGCCGTGAATAGGCTTTAACCTCAGGGATACGGATTATAATTTTTTCCACCTCCCGCAGAATCCGGTCGGTTTCCTCCAGCGATGTTCCGGAAGGGGATATATAATCCAGTACGATGGATCCTTCATCCATTTCCGGCAAAAAACCCGGTTTCAAGCCTGGGCAGGATAACAAAAATGGAAGATGCCCAGGAAAACGACAAAAATGATACTCAGCCAGGGCCTGGTGATGAAAAAACTCACCCATTGCTGGCTTTTTACAGCATGGCTGGTAAGGAGTATTCCTTTCTTCCCCTTCCGGCTCAAAAGAAGATAGATTACCGGCAGGGCGATCCATGAAACAACAAAGGAACAAACCAGGGTAATGATCATGGTGTTGGTCATGATCTTGAAATAGGCACCGGCCACACCGGTCATCAAAATAAACGGCAGAAAGATCACAATGGTGCTGAGCGATGATCCCACCATGGCCGGGAAAAGATAATGGATTGCTTTCTGTATCAGTTGCGGAGATGTCTCATCCGGATTTTCCTCATGCGTCCGGTGGATCTGTTCAACCACCACAATGGCATCGTCAATAACCAGTCCGATGGCAGCAGCAATGGCTCCCAGGGTCATTATATTCAGGGTCTGACCCGTTGCATAAATCACCACCAGGGTCAGAAGCAGTGTTACCGGAATTGTAAGCAGAACGGTTATAGATGCCTTTACTGAACGAAGAAACAGGATCACCACGATAATGGCCAGCAAAAGCCCGAGCCACATGGCATCGCTGACACTGCTCACCGTATCGTTCACAAAATCAGCCTGGATATAATACGGCCGGATGTCCACTCCCTGCGGCAGGATCTTTCTCAGATCGGTAATTTTAGCTGCTCATCCTGTCCGATAACCCGATCAGGTTTGATTGGGTTGCTTGATCACTGCAATGAGTATACTCTGCCTGCCGTTGGCGTTTATCCTCACATATTCTTTGGCTTCCTGATCCCAATCCGTGAGATATCCTTTAAGGTAACGATTCTTTTCCCGTCATTCTGAATGACCAGTTTTTCCAGCTGATCCTTATCCTTTAACATCATGTCGGTTACAGTAAGATACAGCATCCTGTAATCGGCCAGAAATCCGTTCGACTTGATGAAATCGGTTTCAGAAAGTGCCTGGCTGATCTTCTCAGGTGTCAGTCCCAAGGCACTCATTTTAGCCTGGTCCAGTTCTACCCAGAATTCCTTTTCCTTGCCACCGATCACCCGGATCTCTGATACGCCTTCCACCTGGGATAGAAAGGGTTTGATCGTATAGGTGGCCAGGTATTTCAGATCAATGGGCGAACGGCCTTTCCCTTCCAGGGTATACCCGATGACAGGCAGGATGGACGGATTCATCCTTTCAACGGTAATCTTCACCTCGGCTGGCAAGACATTCCTGATCTCATTTATTTTTGATTCAATGCGCTGCTGGCTCAGATCGATGTCTGCATTCCAGTCCATAAAGGCTGAAATTTCACAGCTTCCGCGGCTTGTGGCACTTCGGATTGTCTGCAATTCAGGAACCTTTTTGATGGCCAGTTCCAGCGGACGGGTAACGGAAAGCATCATCTGGTCAACCGGCTGCTCACCGGCTTCAGCAATGATCTTGATTTTCGGAAATGTAATTTCAGGGAAAAGTGAAGTCTGTAATTTATTGTATGCCAGTACACCGGCGAAGAATAACCAGGACAATGGCCAGCGTCAGGGGATTCTTATAGGTAAGAAAAAACCGGTTCATATCAGTTTTTATTCTCAATGATTACTTTGGCCGTATCCGGCAGTCCGTAGTTTCCGGTAAGCAGGATCTGATCGGAAGGCTTCAGTATTGGCGAGGTTATTTCCACCTGGCCGGAAGTGACCAGTCCGATGGTTACCGGAACTTTTACTGCGGTGGTGGAATCGATCATTTTCATGATCCAGAAATCCGATTGCGTTTCATCGCTTAAGAATGGCTGCTTTGGGTAAAATGATCGCACTTTGATTTGGACGTTTTGTTAAATCTAACTGTAGCCACCAGGTTTTCGGGAATGGACGAAATCCCTGGAACCCGTATCACATAGGATTGGGTTTGTGATACCGGATCAACCGCAGGCATGGATGAGTTAATGGTGCCCTTGTATTTTTTGCCATCCGGCAGGGTAAGTTCAACGGTTTTGTTTTCAGCAAGCCATTGTGTTAATTCATAGGGAAGTTCCAGCAGGAAAACCAGGCTGCCCAGGTCGCTGATGGTGGCCAGCACTTCGTTATCCTGAACATAATCACCTGTCTGGTATGCCAGTGAGGTAACATATCCGGGAGCCGGGGATTTTATGTGCACAAGTCCGCTGAAATGAAAGGACGTATCCAGCTTGCTGATTGTATTTCCCAGATGCTCGGATTCCTTTGGAGCGTATTACAAAAAGTTCCTGTCCCTGGCTTACCTTCTGCCCCAGCTGAATATTCACTTTCTGCAGGTATCCGTTGACATCTGATTTAACTGATGTTTTAAGCAGGAACCTGGAAGTTGCATTCAGCAATACTGGAATCTGTGAGACTTCCAAAAGTGGCATGGGTTATGGTTACCGGGGTCCGGCCTTCTGCCTGGCTTTCCTGGACAGCTATCCTGGGACTGGTGGCATGAAACCAGCAGAAAAGACACAAGAATATATAGAGGTACTGGTTTTCTTCATAGTCAGGCTGAAATTATTTTTGGCTCCAGTAATTGATTTCGTTGATGAGGTTATATCGTGTGAGCATGTATCAATCAGCAGATTTCTTGGCATTGATAAAATTACTGACTGACAAAAGGTAATCTGTAATCGAGATATCTCCGGTTCGAAGCAGATCCCGGTTTGCATCAATCAGGGTCTTTGCATAGGTCATTTGTTCGTTGCATTGGCGGATCAGCGGATCCTGCGAAGCCAGCTGATCCATAAGCATATGTATTTGCTGCCTGTACTGGCTGTTGAAATAATTCCGGTATTGCGCACGTGTCTCCTCGGCAATGGCTAATCTGATCATGTTCCAGTTTCTTCTGCCCCCCGTTATAAATGGGTACCACCAGGCTGATTCCTGCACTCAGGCCAAAATTTTTCTGGGGCATGTAACTGAGGGAGGAAAGATAGCCACCATCGGCATAAACAGACAGTTTAGGCCGGTAATCAAAATTAATCTGCCGGTCTGCATTCGACCAGTTTCAGGCTGTCCAGTTCAAATTGCCTGTACAGAAGCGTTCCATGCGGCCCTCCGGGAGAATAACAGTCAGCGCCGGTTCAGGCAGGTTTACATAAGCTGTATCATCAATCCCGCAAAGGGCATAGAGCAACTCAAGATCGGTTTTGCTTTGGATAGCCGACTGCATGGCATGGATTTCCTGCTGGCGAAGGTTTACCAGGAGGGACAGGTATTCGGTTTGTTTATAAACCCCGTTTTCGGTGAGCTTTTTTACAATCTGCTCTTCCTGGCGGAGAACGGCAATCACATCTGAATTCAGTGCCTGCTGCTGCTGATCGCCATAAGCCAGGATGTACTGGGAAATAATTGATTTTTTAAGATCCTTTTCTGACAGGCTGCCCTGGATGGAGGTGGATTGACTTTGCAGACTGATTGCCTGGTATTTGTTCCTGAGATTATCATTTCCGATAATTTCCTTTGTCATTCCGGCAAGGACACTCACATTCGCGATGTCGGTTTTCACCTCATCATATCCCCAGCCGTTTATGACCGGCGCATAGGAATCCACGCTGGTGGCATTTACCTGGAGCCCCAGCGTGGCCTTTAATCGCAGACTATCAATGCGGGCTGATTTCAGCCGGTTCTGGTAATCTTTTAAAAGCGGACTGTTTTGTAGTCCCCTTGTCAGAAAATAATCCAGATCTTGTTGTTGGGCATTCAATCCCTGAATGAATAGGAAACCCAGCAGCAATATCTGTATTCGCCTCATTGTTAATATATTAAATAGATATAGTATATGAAAACATTTTTCCTGTCACTTGTCCCATTTTCGACTAATACTTCTCCCTACTCATTTCTCCCTACTCATCTCTCCTTCTCACTCTCCATTCTCAAGTCCCTAGTCCCAGTCCCTTGTCCCTAGTCCCTACTTAATCGTTGCTATATCAAGGATCGTAAAAGTATCTGGCTTAATGGCAGGACGCTGATTGGATCCTGCCGGAGCCGCTTCAAATTCCGCTGTCGGTAAATAAATATGATGCGAAGTTTTATCCAGTGCAATGGTTCTTGCACCCCGCTGGGTGGGAACGGTTTCAAGCACCTTGAAACTATTCTGCATTTACTATCTGAACAACCGTCAGTGTGCCCTCGCCGTTTGAGGCATAAACCCGTTTATAGGTAGGATCAAAAGCTGCGCCGTCACAACCCTCGCCGATCGGAAGACTTGTGATCACCTTGCCGGAAACCGCATCCACCACCATCATCAGTTTATTTCCGCATACGCTGAATAACCGGTGGGTTTGATTGTCCAGGGCCAGTCCGGATGGTTCCACTCCCGGACCGATGGGCCAATGGGCCAAAACCTTCATTGTATTTGCATTGATCACTTCGATCAGGTTTGCATCTTCAATATTTACATAGATCTTCCCCTTTCCATCGGTGACAATGGCTTCCGGTTTCCCGTCAAGCGGAATTGTACCTGCCACGGTATTGTTCACGGCATCGATTACGGTAAAACTCCTGCTCCTCCCGTTACCTGTAAAAACCCTTTTGGAAAAAGCATCATATAAAATGGCATCCGGGTTCTGACCTGTGACCTTGATTTTCGTAATTATTGCAAGCGTCTTGAGATCAAAAACGGTGACGGACGAATCACGGCCGTTGCTTGTAAATCCCTTATTCAGGTCATTTGCCACGGCAATACCATGTATACCTTTTGTGTCGGGGATGGTACCCACCAACTGGCCGGTTTTAATATCCACCACCTGGGCCATCGAATTATGGGACTGATATATTCTCCCATTGACTTCATCCACCGCAATATAATCCCAAAACCCTTCACCGGGCAGGTTGATTTTTCTGTCGATCTTATAATTTGATTGGGCATTTAAGGATAATCCACACACAATCAAAACAATACAATTTACCAGGAACAAACTCTTTTTCATTGGATTGATTATTTAGAATTAGACCAAATTTCAGCAAAACTTATTACTTATAGTAACAATTTCTGCATAAACAATCTTTTTATAGACAAAGGCTCTAAATGTAACTCCACAAGACCTTTTCAATAACGTTAAGGATTGTCCGCCGGCAGAAAGAAGGGACTGGGGACTAGGGACTAGGGACTGGGGACTAGGGACAAGGAAGAAAATCCCGTCAGGGACTGCCTTCCGGTAGAACCAAGGCCGGGGATTACTGCAGGAAGAAAAATCCCGTCAGGGATTGCCTGTTGGTAGAAAACAATATTGCCGGCAACACAAAACCTCCGGGGTTATTGAACCCCGGAGGCCCTTCGATAATAAATTCTTCCATGTATTGTGATCTAATTTTTAACAGCAGGCTTTATATTCTGATTTACCCGGAACAAATTATTCGGATCATATTTGCTCTTAGCGGTTACCAGCCGTTCATAATTGTCCCCGTAGCTTGCTTTAATACGCGATTCTCCTTCATCCGAAATAAAATTTAAATATACCCCGCCAGCGGAATAGGGATGTACTGCCTCCCAATACTGTTTTGACCAGGCAGAAACCTTCTCTTTGTTTGCGGGGTCCGGATCAACCCCGATGATGACCATGGCCCATGTGGCATCGCGGTAATTCCATGCGGTATCTTTTTTCTTCACACGACCGGCGGCGCCATTGATCGGATATAAATGCATCGATGACCATAGCGTTGGCATTGTATTTCCAAATTGAATGTGCTTATCAATTGCCTCATCGCCCAGTTCATTTACAAAATCTGACCTCCAGTACCACTGCAATCCAGGGGGATAAAGTCCGTCAAACATTCCCTGCAGGGCAGGTTGTGGAAGCGGACCGGCTAAATCTATAGCAGGTTTCTTAAATGCACGGATAGGCTTAAAAACTTCTTCCGCTTTATCCATGGGTCCGGAATATGCCCATACTACCCCGCACATTTTCTTCATGTGATACTGCTCGGGAAAGGGAGGACCGGGAGGAACTATAATGAAGGCAAAAAACCCACCCAGTTCATCCGGAGCATTCTTAATGAATTTCTGATACCATTTCATAACCTCCCTGGTTTCGCTGATGTCATAAAGAATAGGACCGGCATACACCATGCTTATAGGGTGAAGCCTGAAAGTGAAAGATGTGACCACTCCAAAGTTGCCACCTCCCCCCCTGACAGCCCAGAACAGATCCTGGTTCTGATCTGCGTTTGCAGTAACAAAACTGCCATCTGCAAGCACCATATCCACGGAAAGCAGGTTATCAATGGTAAGTCCGCAATTACGCGTGAGATGACCAATACCTCCGCCAAGAGTCAGCCCGCCGACGCCCGTAGTAGAAATAATACCGCTTGGTGTTGCCATTCCAAATGCGTGGGTAGCATGATCAATATCTCCCCAGGTGCATCCGGCTCCCGCCACTACTGTTTTTGCCTTCGGATCAACCCGTGTGTATTTCATCAGGGAAAGATCAATCACCAGCCCGTCATCACAAATTCCTAAACCGCCGGCATTGTGTCCCCCGCTTCGGATAGAAAGAAGCATCTTATTCTCGCGTGCAAAATTTACTGATTGCATCACATCTGCTACATCAGCACAACGCACGATCATCCGGGGGCGTTTGCTTATCATCGCATTATACACTTTCCTGGCATCATCATAACCAGCATCCTTTGGTTCAATCAGGCTTCCTCTTAGGGTTGTCCTGAAATCCTGAATAGATTTTTCACTTAGCATTGCGTATTTTTTTTAGAGTCAAATAATAGTCAGAAGATTGATATACAGACCAAATCGATTGAATATCAATGATCTCCTTAGAGAATTCCTCCATAAAAACAAGAGCCGGGAAAAAAAGTTAGTCAAATCGAAGTCATGACTTTTGAGAAGAAGAAAGGAAAAAAATAAAAAAATACCAAAATTGTCCGCGCCGGATGCCCTGTGGAAATTGAATCATAATAATCTGAGTCCGTTGGATGTACCCTCCGGTTATATCAATTTTGCCAATAAATTTCCTTCCCTTTCTTCTGGCTTAACAGATCATTTAATGTAAACCCATGCAATTTCATTTTAATCAATAGCGATGATTTTGACCCGGCAGTTTTTATTTGTGCTTTACTATCATGGAATTACATTTTATTTATCTTGAGGCGTCAAATTTGCCTGATGATACGTAGCCTGTTCTTTTGCCTTATTTTTAGTTTTTGCACTCTTGCGGCATCCTTTTCACAGCCCCAAATCAAAGCCGTATTTACCGATACCATGCCCGAACTGGATGGTTATGTTCAGGAAGAAATTTGGAACAAAGCTGCTCTGATCCGGGAGATGTATCAGCGGGAACCTAAAACGGGTGAACCGGTCAGCGAAAAAACTGAATTTCTGTTCCTGTTCGATAAAAATAACCTGTATGTGGGCATTCGTTGCGAAGCGCCTCCGGGTGGCATCACTGCGAAAGAAATGGCCCGGGATGTCAGCCTGGGTGACGATGACAGGGTGCAGATCATCCTGGACACCTACCTTGACGGAAGGAACGGATATTGGTTCCAGATCGGCCCCAGGGGAAGCATCGGGGATGCACTTCTCAGCGAAAACGGGAAAGGATTCAACAAATCATGGGACGGCCTGTGGGACGGCAAGGCCCGCATAACAGAAAAAGGCTGGGAAGCTGAACTGATCATTCCTTTTAAAACACTGGCGTTCAAGAAAGGTCAGGATACGTGGGGTTTAAAACTGATCCGGAACATAAAAAAGAAATCAGAGGTATCCTACTGGCCGCCTACAACCCTGGATGCTGACAGATTCCAGGTTTCGGATGCCGGAAGGATTACCGGATTGACCAATATAACCCAGGGAATCGGCCTTGACCTGATCCCGTATGTAACTACCGGTGTAAGCAAGATGCCGGGAGAGGACGCAAAAGCATTGATTAATGCGAGGCCTGGATGCATTTTATCAGATCACTCCCTCGCTTAAGGCTGCCCTTACCATCAATACCGATTTTGCCCAAACGGAAGTGGATCAGAGACAAATCAACCTCACCCGCTTCAGCCTGTTTTTTCCTGAGAAAAGGGATTTCTTCCTGGACGGATCAAACTACTTCAATTTCGGAATTAACGGGGATGCAGAAAATCCTCAAAACACGCAGGTTATTCCGTTCTTTTCAAGACGAATCGGCCTCGATCCGGAAGGAAATCCTGTTGCAGTGAAGTATGGTGGAAAATTTACCGGACAGGCAGGAAAATGGAACCTTGGCTTCATTCATATCAAGGATGATAATGAATGGAACAATCCGGGCTATACAATTGGAAGAGTGACCCGGAATTTCGGCAAGACAATCATCGATTGGTGTAATCGGAACACATGGAAATGCCCTTTCGGAAACGGATAACGGACTGGCAGGTTTTGACCTGAGGCTTGCCAGTTCAACCTTCAGCGAAAACAAAAATATAGTACTGAATGTATATGGCATGAAGTCCTTTACAACCGGACTCACCCGGGACGATGTTTCATTTGGAACGGAATTAAACTACCCGAATGACCTGGTGAATTTCAGGATCGGATATCTGCAGGTGGGTGAGAATTTTATTGCCGGACTGGGATTTGTTCCACGCAGGGACATCCGGAATTTTTATGGCAGTTTCCGACTGGGTCCCCGTCCAAAAAGTAAGAGTATCCTTCAGATCAAGACAGGATTTTCCTATGCCTTTTTTGAAAATCTTAGTCTGGGTGACTTGCAAAGCGCAGAAATAAATCTCAATTACGGTGAAATTGATTTTTTGAGCGGCGATATCATTGCCCTATCGTCGAAGGTTCAGTTTGAATCGCTTGTTAACGGATTTTGTTCTTTTTCAATAAATACACCATTGACTGCCGGGCGATTATACCTTCTGGAGTCATTCCCTTCAACTCATATCGGCCAGACGAAGAAATTTCTGGGCTGCCATGCAGATCGGAACAGGGGGTTTTTATTCGGGAACAAGAACTGACTGGCTCATGCAGGTGGGTTACAAGGTATTTGTACCGGTGTACGTGGGTCTTGAATCCGACCGGAAATATATACATCTCGAAGGCGAGCAGGTAATAACCCAGATTTTCAGGTTTAACCTGAACCTGTTATTCAGTCCCAACCTGTCACTTTACAGTTTTGTGCAATACGACAACCAGACAGAAACAATCGCATGGCAATCGCGGTTCCAATGGATTATCAGACCCGGCAAAGAGATATTTCTTGTCTGGAATTCCCCGCACATCGATCCGTATGATCGTTTTAATCAACCCGATTATGAAGCCCGGCTGAAGGTAAATTATACCATCCGGTTCTAGAAAAAAGAATGTCTTTTTTTAGTATTGATTTCACTATTGTTTAAGTGCGGGAAAAATCCTATATTTGGTTAAGACCTCTCATTTTTGGATTTTTTCTGTATCCTGATAAGGACCATGAACACTAAAATTGTACCCATCCAGCAGAAACTCTTAGGGCTTATCCATGACCATATCCCGGATAAATTTTCATACGTGGATAAACTGTCGGAATTGCTTAATATCAGCTCTGACAGTGTTTACAGGCGGCTCCGCGGAGAAACCTTACTGAGTATAACTGAAATCCAGGAATTATGCCTGCATTTCAACATATCTTTTGATTCAATTTGCGGACTGGAGAATACCGGGCTTGTATCCTTTCAGTATGAGCCGGTAAAGGGAGCTGAAACTTTCATGAGTTACCTTACTTCCATGAGGGACGTACCTTGAAAAAATCTTGAAACAGAAGGGAAGATGCCCATATAACTATGCAGCCATCGACATCCCATTCTGCATAATTTCAGGTTTCCGCTGGTTTCATCTTTTCAAATCCTTCTACTGGCTCAAATCCATTTCTAATTTTCCGGGTTTTCGTGAAGTGAAATTCTCAAATAAAATTCAGAAAACCGAGTTTGTTGAACTGGGAAAGGAAATTAGTGAATTATACTGTAAAATTCCTTCCACAGAAATCTGGACTGACCTGATTCTTAATGCACTCCTGAAGCAAATAGACTATTATTGGGAATCCGGTGAATTCAGTTCACGGGAGGATGCCCTCGAACTTCTTGAAGAAGTTGAAAAGGAGTTTGACTATATGCAGGTTGCAGCCGGAGACCAGTTCAAAGAATCCCTGGCGTAAAGACTCCATCGGGGAAGCCAGATGAATTTCCAGGGTGTATTTATGTGAGATCGAAATATCGAATAACTGCATCCTTATACAGGATGGCCAGAATAAAACCGCCTACCTCAGCACCCACACCTTTAATAAAATGGTGACATCCAAATCTGGTTTTCACGGAGGAAACGCAGCGCTGGATGGACAGCCTCCTGGCAAAATCGACCCTGATCAGCGGTGTTGGCGAAAAGCAGCGAAGCATGTTTTTCCTGAATGCCCGGGATAAAATTGCCCAGTTAAGACAAAAGATCGGTTCAAATTAAAACGAATTACTCCCATAAATCACCAAACGGACTATAAGCCGAAAAATCCGGGATTTTTACTAAAATTCAATTCCTTCCGGATTTCTTTTTGGGATAAATTGCAAATGAAATCCTGCGATTTGCATAATTCCATTTCCAAACTTCATTTAAGGGAATTTAATCCTGGTATTTACGGTTAATCACATCCCGTGACAAAGTACCTGTTTTAATCCGTTTTTATTGGCTTTCAGCGTGATATACCTTTGATCAGGATTTCAAATCAACCGTCTTTTTAACACGGATAAATTCAAAACGTACAAAACGCCATGCCATGAAAACGAAATTTATCTTTTTGTCGACTGTATGGTTTCTATCCGGTTCCCCCTGTTATGACGGAAAAGAGCCGGAAAGCTGGAGCATGACCAGGGAAAAAAATGGAATTCAGATTTTTACAAGATGGATTCGTACCTCACCCCATGAAAAAACGAGGCAGGTGAAAGGGCATTCTAACTCTGGGAACAGCAAAAGAGCAGATCGCCAGGCTGATCATCAATGAAAACCAGGCCAGGGAATGGATGATTTTCCTGGATGAACTTAACTACTACAAAGGCAAGGGCAATGCCGGAAGAATGGTATGCTTATGGCCGTATCAATGTATTGGGCAAAATGGTAAGTTTTGATGTGGTGACAAATAACCACATCCTATACCGATACGGCGATAAATCAAATCGTGATCACCATGAACGGGATGCCCGGATATTTGCCGTTAAAGACAGGGGTTCACAGGATAACCGGGCTTTATACCACCTGGAATTTAACAGACATTTCGCCAAAAATGACCCGGATTGAATTTACCATTCAGTCTGATATGAAGCCAGTGGTCCCGACGTGGATCACCGATCCGGTGGTAGCCCGGATGCTCATCTCAACCCTGGAAGAACTCAGGGATCACGCTGGTAAAACCCAAATCCAATGACAACAAATCCTGAATATACAATGATCACGGGCGCAAGTCTTGGCCTGGGCAGGGAGTTTGCCATAGCCTGTGCAAAAAGGAACATGAACCTGATCCTCATCTCTCTGCCGGGTGAGAAATTGCCGGTCCTCGCGGAGTTTATTGCCTTCCGGTACAGGGTGAAAGTTGTTTATTTTGAACTTGACCTGACGAAAAAAGAATCCCTGCTCAGCTTGCACGATCTCATCAGCCGCCAGTACCCGGTCAACATAATAATAAACAATGCAGGTTTCGGGGGCAGCCGGTTGTTTGAGTGTTCTCCGCTCGAATATCTCGACAACATGATCCAGTTGAACATACGGGCATTATCCCTGCTTACCCGGCTGATGATTGCAAATCTTAAGCGCCAGCCCAGGGCATGGATCATGAATATTTCAAGCATGGCAGCCTTCAGCCCCATGCCCTTTAAAACCCTTTATCCTGCAAGCAAGGCCTTTGTATATTATTTTTCAAGGGGATTGTCGGAGGAACTGAAGGATACGCGAATAAGCGTGAGCGTAGTTCATCCGGGACCTATGATGACCAATGATGAAGTAAGTTCGAGGATAAGGAAACAAGGTTTTTCAGGAAGGTTATGCCTTTTACCGACTGAAAGCATTGCCGATTTCAGCCTTGTGAAATGCTGAAAGGCAAAAAGGTAATCATTCCGGGTATTCTGAACAAGGTCAACTGGATTCCTGTTAAGGCTGATGCCCCTTTCCATACAAATGTGCTTATTATCCCGAATGGTAAAACGGGAAATGGGCCACGAGATAATAAAACTTCCGGAACGCAATAGTGAGGTCAGCGGTTTTCCGGTTCATTCCGCAACCAGCGCAGGGTAGCTCTTAATCCTACGGCCAGTGACTGATTCATGACAGGGAAAGGTTAGGAGTAACTTCTCTATCAAATTTCAGAATAAAAAAGAATTATACTAATGGAATGCGCCTATATTTTTTTAATTTGGGTATAAAGAATAATACCTCTGCATCCCTCTGTTTTTCCTTCAACAATTTGATTATTGAATTGTTACGTTACTGTTAATACTCAATACAGTAACTTTTCAATGTAATTAGTTCAGGTTGTATTACTCAACTAAAGCTATATTATGAAAATCGACTGGTATCTGGTTGTTGAGGCTATCAAGGCATTAGCCTGGCCTGTAGTTGCAGGAGTTGTGCTATTCGCACTGCGGCGACCCATTATTGAGGTAATCGCTCAGATTGCCAAACGTGCACAAAAAATTTCAATTTTTGAGGTTTCCATTGAGTTTGCCATGCTTCCGGAATTAGGAACCTCATGGGTGGTTGGAAATTCCGATCTGAGACAACTGACCTCGGCATATATTTTTGACAGTGCCTCCCAGTCGCTTTTCCAGGAATTGCTCAAGCCCACCCAGGCGGATTATGCCGTGGTAGATCTGCGTTCGGGGGATGCCTGGCTTACCTCGCGCTTGTTTCTCTTCTCGATTATCCTTGGGGAAATCCGGGGTCTGCGCGGATTTGTATTCCTTGAAACAGTTTCGGATCAGCGCCGAAGGTTTCTGGGCTTCGCCACACCCACTGCTGTGCGTCGGGGACTGGGATCGCGGTACCCATGGCTCGAAGAAGCATTCGCAAAAGCTATTGCAGCACAATATCCGGATATTAAGCCTCCGGAGATGCCTCTGGTTTCGAAGTTTTCGAATCAGACCTATCCGTTGCTGGGATCGGAATCCTGGCAGATCACAAACGTAGTGAGAAAATTTATCGAAGAACTGCAGCGCACAACGGATCCGCCTCCACAGGAACGATCATCCTATCTTGAAATCGAAAGCACCCCAAAAAGTTGGGAAAGGGCCGGATGGCTCAATGGAGAACGTCTGGAGCGAGCCCTGACAGGCGGACTGAGTTTCGATTGGGTAACCTACTCCCCCGACCTGCCTCAAAAAGAAATTGTGGATTCTGTCATCAGACGAAATTCTCCTTATGTTGCCCTGGTGGATTCTGACCGACGGTTTGCAGGACTGGTAGACAGGCTGGTCCTGTTGAATGATTTTGCCAGGAAAATGCAGGGCAAACAGGAATAATACCTCACCCTTCAGAATTTACATCCGATTCTGATATTAGTAAGCGTTCGGCGATACATATTTACTTGAAAGCTTGAGAAATAATTGACCTCATGCGAATATATTGTTCTTCTGCTTACCATAAAATTAAAAGATGTTCAATTGTTAAAAAATGTTAAATAGCTTGTCCATTTGTTTCTTTCCTTATCTTTGACCCAACATGAAAGCCTTTAAAAAAATAGTAGTTATTATTTTTCTTTGTCTCACAATGTTTACCTATATGGGACATGGTATTGTTGATTATTACGGCCATGTTACCGATAGAATTGAAAATACTTCAAGTAGTAAAGGCTCTCATGGATCAATTTTACAGGAATCATCGCCCGAAGAGGATTCTCATCCTATTCTCCCGAAGAATATTGTTCAAATTGAAAATAGCGGATGCGAAAAACTGGCATCCTTTGTGTTTTTCTTTCCTCCCAAATTGTCATATACAATCTGGCTTCCGCCTGAATTGTCATAATCCCGTTTCTTCGTAGTAAATTCTGTTGTTCACCTGGCCGGGAAATCCGGCAAAGGGCATATTCCGTCTTAACGCCATTTGGATGCACAGAATGATTAGTTGTATTGCCACTCAATACAACCTGCTTTCATTTACTTATTCTAAACAATAAATTCTAAAAACATGGATTTTGACGATCTTTTTGAAAACAAAAGAAGAAATCACGGCAATTACAGGACGCGATCAAATCATGATTACGCAGAATATTCAGATCATTCACATCACTCTTATTCTGGTTATGGCCATCATCAGAGGATATTGAATATACTGCAGATGATCAGGAGCAATAAAAAGCTGAAACTGCTTGTCTTATTGGCAGGCATTTTTTTACTGGTTTTATCCATTGTTGTGATAATAGTATTGCTACCATTAATTACAAAGCTTTTTAATTACATCCTTCAAAATGGTTTACAGGGTGTATATAATGAAATTACGGGATTTATTGAGAAAATATGGAAGGGACCCGGAAAATGAGTAAAATTCTGAATTCAGATTCCCTGGTAAGTTTTTTTCGTTTTCTGTTGGTACTGGTAGCTATTGTTGCCAGCCTATTTATTATTACCAGGGTAGTAATCTGGTATCATTCCTTGTAAGTGCTGCCAGATTTTACATTCCTTAAGTCATCACCTAATTTTAAGTTTTCCGATTAATTTATGAAATGGTTAAAGAATTTATATGACTGGGTATTATATTGGGCGAAACTCCTTATGGCCCTATAGCCCTCTTTGCTCTTGCTTTTGCTGAATCTGTATTTTTTCCGGTACCTCCTGATGTATTACTTATTGCGCTGGCATTGGGAAGTACAAGGAATTCATTCCGTTTTGCCTTAAACTGTACCATTGGTTCTGTATCGGGTGCATTGGTTGGCTATGCCATCGGTCATTTTGCCTGGATTGCTGCAAACGGAGAGTTTACCGGATTTGCGAATTTCTTCTTTAATAATATTCCCGGTTTTTCAGTCAGTTTATTCAACAGCATCAAGGCTTTGTTTAACCAGTGGGATTTTTGGGTCATTTTTACAGCTGGATTTACCCCCATTCCTTACAAAGTGTTCACTGTATCATCAGGAGTATTTGATGTAAACCTGGTGAATGTTTTTTATAGCATCCCTGGTTAGTCGCGGAGCAAGGTTTTTCCTGGTTGCTTTTCTTATATGGAAATTCGGGCCAGGTATCAAGCGATTTATAGAAAGGTATTTAAACATTTTTGCTTTAGGCCTTACGGCATGTTTGATCGGAGGCTTTGTTTTAGTTACTTATTTGATTTAATACATATAGCCATGAATTGTCCAAATTGTAATGTTACATTAGTAATGTCCGATAAACAGGGCATTGAGATAGATTATTGTCCAAAATGCAGGGGAATATGGCTTGACCGGGGAGAACTGGACAAAATTATTGAGCGTTCGTCAACCACCCCGGGCAAATCAGGTTTCAACCCTCACAATGACATGAATGAAAGCCATGACTATGAGCAACATGGTTATGATAAACATAGAAAAAAAGGATTTCTGGAGGGGTTTTTCGATTAAATGTGAATCAGGAATAGTGAATTTTATTATCTGGCTACTTCCAACCTGGTTGAAGATGATTGTCAATTATGGACTTGTTCCATGTTCTATTTTCAACTCTTAAAATTCATCATCATGAAGAAAACATATTTTATAATGCTTGCACTACTATTTACCCTGGTAGTGATCGGCTGCGACAAGGATGAATGTCCGGTATGCAAAGAGTGTGAATGCGTATGCGCTGCATAAAGTTCTGATAGCGACGAATGTCCGTATTGTCATGAGTGTGAATGTATTTGTCCGTTAGGAACATAAAAATGCAATTTTTTGAGGGATGCAGGATCTACTGCATCCCTCAAATTATCTTCAACAATTTGAATATCTTATCAGCACCTGAATTTGAACACAATGCAGAGAGGTTCCTACCTGTGCAAATGTTTCAGCGAATCCATCAGGTTTAGCAATTCTGCATAGGGCTTATCATTATGCTTCTGATAAATTGAATTATGGAATTGGTCAATTTCCTCCAAAACAGGCATCGCTTTTTTCCATTTATTCATGCTGATACAGGAGAGAAACATATTTCTCTCATCATTGACCTTTTTGTCAGCCTGTAGCAGGATATCCAACCCCTTATCAGTGATTTCAAGTAACCTGACCCGTTTGTCATTTTTGTCAGAAGTTTCTGTTATAAAACCACTTTTGATCAGTCTTTTAATGGTATCCATTCCCGTGGAATAGTCCACCAGGTGAATATTGATCAGGTCGGTTTTTTTGGACTGGTGCATTTGCTTTACTGTATTCAGGAATAAATATTCCAACCGGTTATTGATGGGTAAATCAACCAGGAATTTTCTTATATAGAATTCATGGTACCTCGAAATTCTTGAAATGGATTCTAAAAAGCGGGCTGGTCCATCAAGACTTTTGAAATACGTGAATGTGATCAGGCTGCCCGGTTTTGATTTTATCATAGGAAGCCTTTTTATTCAACCGGGGATGATGTCGTAATTGATTCGTCATCCATTCAGAAAAGTCCAGTAAATTCAAGGCCTGGCCTTCGTCTTCAAAAGATTCCCAAAGATCTATCAGTTGTTTTAAAATAGTATACCTGTTTACCATAATTAATTGGTTTAATTGAAAAAATTTTTGTAAATTTGAATCGGATACGATGTAAATTTAATCGATTACGATTAAATTTCCAATTTTAAACGGTCCAATATGAAAAAATAGATTGCAAAACGTTAAATTAAGAGCCATGAAAAGTGATATTGTTGTTACCAGGGTGGATTATTCAAGATTAAATTCGTTAATTCTCAACATGCTGGATGACAGAAAATCCAATTTATTTGAACTTAACTATCTGAATATTGAAATAAAGAGGGCAGAAAAGATTGATTCACGGAGAATTGGCCCTGAATATGTCACCATGAATTCTATTATTGAAGTAACCTTTCCCGATCAGGGTAAATCGATGATATTGAGATTAGTATATCCGCATGAGTCCAATTACCAGGAAGGACTGGTATCGGTTTTATCTCCGCTTGGCTGTGCATTGTTAGGCTATAAGGCCGGGGATACCGTTTCTTTTAAAGCACCCGGAGGAACGCAAACCGTAAGGATTGATAAAGTACTTTATCAGCCGGAGGCCAATGGAATTGATTTGCAGTAAAAGGTTTTTGCAGTAGAGCCGCAGTTCTGTTTTATAACTTTTGTAAACCGGAAAAAAAAGTATACTTTTGCGGCGCTGAGGAGGAATGGCAGAGCGGTCGAATGCGGCGGTCTTGAAAACCGTTGTTCTGTTTACACGGAACCGGGGGTTCGAATCCCTCTTCCTCCGCTGAGAGCCTGAGCAGACAAAAGCAAAACCCCGCAAATCATTGATTATGTGGGGTTTTTTATTTTACCCCCGAAGCAAAACTGATCAAAATAACGCATAATCGAGGTGGCGATTCGGTGGGTTTTTTTGCCAAAATTTTAGACCCACCGAATTAGGCCATATTGCTCTGATTTGCAGCACTTTGCATTTCACGAAATGCCTCATTTTCTTTAGGTTTGTATTGTTCAACTTAAACTTTTTGAGGTATGCAGATTAACACTTTTACGGTTTTGTTTTTCATTCTGAAAACAAAACTATTGCGAAACGGAGAAGCTCCGGTTTATGTCCGGATCACGGTGAACGGCTCCAGGTGTGATATGGGAATTTCCCGAAGTATCAATCCGGATATCTGGGATTCCGGAAAAGGAAAGGCCAAAGGAAATACCAGGGCTGTGAAGGAATTCAATGAATACCTGGATGAATACCGCAGCCGGATTTTCCAGGCAAAAAAAAGCTGGAAAGTGATTTCCGGCCGGTAACTCCGGAATCAATAAAAAGGAAGCTGCTTGGAATTGATGACCAGAACTACTACTTCCTGGTTGTTTTCAAGGACCACAATGAAAAACTGAAACTGTTGGGGGATAAGGAGGTTGCACCGGCCACCATTACACGCTATGAAACAGCCTATAAACACCTGAAGGAGTTTATCAAACATCAATATAAAAAGGACGATTGCCTGTTCCGGGATGTGAATTACAATTTCATCAAGAATTTTGAATTCTATATGAAAACCAAGCGGAAATGCGCCCATAACACAACGGTCAAGTATATTGTCAATATCAAAAAGATCATCCGGATTGCCATGGCCAATAACTGGATCAAACAGGATCCATTCAAGGATATCCGTTACCGGTATGATGATGTGGATGCCGTTTATCTTAACGATGAAGATCTGACAGCCTTGGTAACCACGGAAATTGAAATGCCACGGATCGACCAGGTACGGGACATATTTGTTTTCTGCTGTTTCACCGGCCTGGCTTTTTCGGATGTAAAGGCTTTGAAAAAGGACAATATCATTACGGGTATCGATGGAAAGCAATGGATCCAGAAGCGCCGGACCAAAACAAATATATTGAGCAGTATTCCGATTGCTCGATGTGCCAAAGCATATCCTGGAAAAGTATGCCAACCACGACAAGGTCAAAACCGGAAAGGCGCTTCTCCCGGTTCTCTACCAACCAGAAAATGAATGCCTACCTGAAGGAAATTGCTGACCTCTGCGGCCTTAACAAGAAGCTGACGACACATGCTGCCAGGCATACCTTTGCAACCACTGTAACGCTTTCAAATCACGTCTCAATGGAAAGCGTTTCGAAAATGCTGGGACACACTTCTATTAATATGACCAGGAAATATGCCCGGATTGCCGATAAACTGATCAGTGAGGATATGCAAAAGCTGGAAGGGAAATACAATTTTGATAAAGCTAGGCGAATGGGTCGAATGATTTGAAGTTCATATCGATATGCAAATGGGCTTACTGAAAATCAAATCGTAAGCCCATTTTTTTATAAAATTCAATTTTTATGGATAGTTTTAACTTGTTTATGCTTGACAAATTGCAGGAATATCCTTATTATATTTCCATTAACCATAAGCTAGATGCTGAAATTATTTGTCAACTGCTTGCATTTCTTGTATTTCATCATTTGTTTACTTGCTGGAATTCTGATTTTGGAGGCGGCAGTATCAGTTCTGATATGTTCTGAACCGATTAATTCAAGATTAATTGCTCTGAGGTTTTCGTAAAGAATGTTCCATGTTCTCTGTGCCTGGAATTGGAAAGATAAATGGTTTTTGTGCTAGTAACTTTAGTGCAAGTGCAATTTGAGATAGTGTTGCTTTTTCTTTTTTGCAAATTGTTTCAATAAATCAATTATAGGCATATTGCAGAATGTTTTCAGGTGAGAACGGTCAAGACCAGTTCGGAGGTCAGTTTTGGAGTCAATTTTGTTTGAGAATTTATTTTACTTGGTTAGGTAACTCATTCCAACTGGTCCCTAGGGGAACGAGACTAAAACTCCAAGTTCTTCGCAAGCAGCAAGCACAGCATTTTTTTCAACATCTTCTTTCCACAAGGAGTATTCTGTCTGAATTGCTGTAACTGTCTCGAATTGTGGTGGGCTTTACGAATTGTTCTTGGACTCGCCTCTTGAAAGTACTGGAAGCCCTAATACTTTTCTCTTCCTCTGATCAACTCTTTAATCGATCTCCAGCCACATTCTCGATTGGGCACTTTGGGGTCAATCGATGTTGGTATAAAATCTATATGGTCTGTTTTAAGGCGCTCAAGCGATTGCTCCAGCACTTTCCTGATGTGGTCGGTTGATCTGTAAGATCTCTGCTTCTAGGTCAAATCCGACATTTGGTTGCGGCAAGCTGACCTTGTCTCGAAAGGAGCGAGCGCTTCTCCGACAAGCTTCTTCGTTTATATAAGGTCCATAACTTCGGCTGTGTCAAAGAACTGTCACTCTCTTTCATAGGCCTCACGAATTACCTTGAGACCCTGACTTTTATCAGCGGGTGGTCCATAATTGGCGCTAATGCTCATGCATCCGGCTCCGAATTCAGAGACACCTCTAAGTTTCCAGTTTTCTTTTTTCCATTTTACTTTTTTCTTTATTAATAATGGCTTGCTTCGGCAAAGGTCGTGTTGAGCCGGTAAGCCACATGCCCGTACCTGAAAGAGCTGACTCGCTGAATAAATAAATCGCCTTCTTGAATTGATATTTTTCATGATTGTCTTCTTTTTCATTAATTCTTCTTGAAGCTGATGCTTCCGAAGAATGTGGTTAATTTGAAACTTCCTAAGATGTTTAGGATAGTTTTCAAGGTCTTTGGCGATGTCATTATGTTTGAAAATGTCAAAGCAGTTATAGCCCTCCATAATTTCATAACCACAAAAATGGTATTGCTTGAATGTTAAGGAATAGGTCTGACGTGCTTTTTCCTTGTCATCAACTGTTGTTCGGGATTGTCAAATGCTTCGGCTGGGCATTCCAGGTTGGCACAAATCATGAACTTTTTCCCTGTGCATGTTTCCTCCGGTTCCATATTGTTTGGAGGGTCTTGTCTGGTTCTTCCATCACCGGTCAAGAAATTTCTGGCTAAATAATCCGAGTGTTAAACACTTCGTCAACATATTTTTTGTTAATCCAGGGTGCACCAAACCAATTGACAGGCATTTGTAGAATAACAATGTCCGCTGCTCAATGCTTTTTCTCTTCTTCGTCAGGTTGGGTAACCATCCTCAATTACTGTTTCCAAAACTTCATATGAATGTAATGTAAAAAGGTCCTTTGCTACCTGATACAATGCGTTATTCAATTTACCTTCCGTCCAATTAGGATAGTAGTCAAATGTGCATTGATAAACAATATTTTTTCGATTTTGTCATTTCATGCGAATTTATATTTTACTTCATATATTTTGATGAAGCAAAATTATAGAAGACCTGAATGACAGATGGGTAGAAATTACCGAAAAGAAGGAAACAAATTACTGATAACTAAAAACTGCTTTTAAAGGGCTCTTTTAATTCGATGCTTTTGTTTGAAACTTGAAGCCTGTATTCTTTAGGCGAAAGGTTAACTTGTTTTTTGAAAAACTTGGCAAAATAGTTTGGGTATTCAAACCCAAGTTCATATGCGATTTCTGTATTGTTTAAATCATTTCTTTTTCAAGCATTACTTTTGCTTGCTTAATCACAAACTCGTGAATGCTTTCAAGTGGCAGACTTCTGCGAAAAGTGCTTTATGATGTCACCTAAATAGTTTGGAGATAAACCTAATCTGTCTGCGAAATATTGGACTGTTGGAAGTCGATTAACAGGCCCATTATAGTAGTCTTTCAGCAACTGTTGAAATTCCGAAATGATGGGGCTGTATTGTAGCGGATTTGTGGAAACTGTCTTTTATAAAATGCTTCGACCAATGAAATCAAAACATGAACATAAGAAAGGAAGAACATCAAAATGTTCTCTTTCTGCTGTCATAATATTTGTGGCATCAATCAAAAATGGTCTGATTTCCTTCTTCTTCGTTTCTGTTAAATATAGTGCTTCGTGTTCGCCATAATCAAGATAGCTTTTGAACAGATAAACGGTTTTCTTCTATTATTTTTTAGAAGTCTGACATACATTCCGTTGTAAGTTGGTTCAACATCCCAGCCGTTCGGTCGGCCCGGGCTGTTAAAAAAACGGCCGTAATTGGCTTTGGATTGTTCGGGTCAAAGTCTGAAGCGGATTTATCAATGAAATTGCACTTTATCGAAATGCGATAGAAATCGACCGCCACAGGTTCTGATTTTAAACGCATTTTTGAAACGTCATAGTAATTAATATCGATCTCGTTGTCCAATAGGAACCGGCAGTCCTAAATATTCATTAAACGATTTCAAAATCTTTGAATGTCTTCATTTTGCAAATTAACTTTTTAGCCTGTTACTTAAATGGTCAAATATTTGAATTTGCACTGTACTCTAAATGGGAGATATACCTTGCCGCAATGTAGAATGGGTTTTCATGTACAAAATTAATAAATTGAAACGGTTAAATGTTATTAATTAAAACCTCTAATGTTAGGAACAACTTACCTTGGTTCAAATAAGATGAATAAATTGTGATTTCACAATGCCCTTCACTATTTTACACTAATTATTACTCATTTTGCTTTATTAATCTGATATACAGCTATTTACGATGATTTTCAAATCATTTATATTATCTTTGTTCTACACAACAGATAAAGCTATGGATCATAAGGAGTTTCAAATTCGCACCTACGGTTTCGGAGAACTGGCACAGTTATACTTTCCGCATATTGCCAAACCATCTGCTTCCAGGATGTTCAGCCAATGGATCCATACTTCTCCTCAGATTTTACAAAAGCTCATAGAAACAGATTGGAAAAAGCGGTCAAAATATTTCACGCCAAAACAAGTGAAGGTATTGGTGGGACATTTTGATCCTCCATATTAATAGATAATAAAAGTGATGATTTTTAAGTAGAAGACACAAAGATGGAGATTTTCTACACTGTAATATTCTATCGATTTTACAATTTCTTTTCTTCCATTATTACGATGCCGGATTTTAATAATTCATCAAAAAGAACTTTAATTTTATTAGCAGTTTGATCTTGTATACCAAAACGACCTTCTCTTTTTTTGCTAAAAGTAAAAATAACCCTCTCTTTAGCTCTGGATAGAGCTACAAAAAATGCACATTTGTCTTCATCTGGCTGCTGTTGAAATGACCAAAATGCGCCATCTTCTAAACCAATAAAAATAACAGTATGATATTCGAGCCCTTTGCTTTTATGTATAGTCATTACAGGAATAGTATCTTTACCAACCAGCATATCCAAAGCTGATATCATATTATATGATTCATGATAGTATTTAATAAGTTCATCTTGAATATCTTCGTATGGATGAATTCAAAATTGCCAAATTTCTATAGGCTGGAAAGCTAGCTCGAATTCGACTTTTATCTGCAAAATCAATTATTGCGGTAATAAGTGAATTCAATTCTTCATCTGACAATTTATGTGCGCTAAATTCCTGTTGCATCTTATTCGTGATTTTCGTGAATAATCCCTCCAATTTTAGTAACTGATGGTCTTCCAGTTCTGTATTAAGGTTACTTAGAAAATAAAAGCAATTTGCCTAGACCTTGTATTACTTTTATCAAATATTGCATATAAAGAATGAATAATAAATATGGATACTTCCTGGGTGATCATATCTTGTAATCTGTTTTCATCACGTGCTTTTATTCCGTTCTGATTAAAGTATTTTATTAGATTACCTGCGTACTGTGTTAGCTGTTGCTTTACTAGGATGCAAATATCTCTTGTATTAAGTTTTCTGTTTTTAACCCAATTCTTCACTTCATGAAATAGATATCTGCATTTCATCATTCGGATTCTCGAATATCCAAACGGAACATTCTCCTTGGTCGGGTCTGCCATTTTGAGGTGAAGGGTGGCTAAGTCGGTTTTTCCAAGTAGATGCTCGGTGAGAGAGTTGGTTAAGGAGTTTAACTAATCGAGGGGCACAACGGAAATTCATTGTTGAGTGCAATTCGATTTGCTTGTGTATCTGTATAAAATCATCGAATATGTGTATTTTGTGCTCCTGCCCATAACATTATTCGTTGTTTATCATCTCCAACCGCTGTAAAATGCACTTTTACTTTGCTATAAAACAACTTTTAAAGAAAGTCATATTGTATTCCTGTTGTATCTTGAAATTCGTCGAAAAAAACGAACTGGTAAGTCTGTTGTAAATACTTGCTTTATTGTGGGATTTGTATTGATGATATGTTCTGCTAGATCGCATGATCATTTTGAAGGATAATTTTGTTGGTGGTAGCTTTATCATCTTTGTCCAAACTCTAGCTCTTTTCTGTTACTTCTCCTTAGTATTGTTGCTATCGTGGTTAGTTGGGCAGAATGTAAGTTTAATATTGTTCTCTATTTTGTCGTATTGAAATAATTAGTATCTTCAGACTCGTATAGAGATTCAAGAATTGCATTGTCACTAGTACAACCTCATACTTATTGCTAATCTTATATTCATCTGGCAAAGCCTGTTTAAATCTGTCTAATATTTGTTTTGCAAACGAATCGAAAGTGAAAGAGTCAAATCGTCTGGAAAGTTCATTGCCACACCGTGACCGAACTCGTTCTTTTAAATTGATATGCAGCATCTCGTTTAAAACTGATCGCCAGAATTTTATATGGGGAAGTGGCACGTATTAGTTCGTAAAAGAAAACTAGGCTTTTTGAGCTAACAGTTCCGTTTTTCCGGCGCCAGGTCCAGCAACCACTAAGTTAGTTTTGTAGCCCTTTAGCAATTTCCAGAGCGGTTGGTTCTAATTCCATATTGTCCGCTGGTTCCAAATTTGGGATTTAATTCTTTTTCATCTTCTTGATCGTCTTTAAAATTGAAGATATTTGTGCAAAAATTTCGTTAAAAATGGGTGGCAGGTTAGCTTTTATTTCTTATCACTCATTGACGCCAGGACCTGAATGTGTGTCGTAGGTTTTCCTCGCCCTAAAAAAAGATAGTTATACCAAACCATAAGTTCTCTTTCTTCATTAGAATATGTTTCTCCTGTAGCTTTTTCCGATTTTAATGTTGCCTGAATAGCATTAGTTCAATTTTTCTTCATATTCCTTGGCTTTAAGTGCTTCTATCTGGAATTCTTGGTCCACCATTTTCTGGTATGGCTATTTTGTAAAATTCAGTATAATGGGTAAGGATCAAAAAGTCCAAATCAGGGGATTGGAGTAAGAAGACTTTGTACTTTTTCAGAATAGCCTGACCCAACCATTTAGAAGTTTAATATCATCATTTTCCTGTTAGTCTCCAAGTGTGCATCTTGTCCAACCTAGTTCATCTAGAGAGTTTTACCGTCTGACAATTTAAGAAGATCTTTTTTACTTACACCTATGTGTAGTAAGTTGTTGTAGTGCATACTTCACTCTTCCCCAAGCGCCTCCTTCTCTTTCAACGTCTAAATCAAGGAGGGTGATAAAGGTATATGTAGTGCGTTTAGTAATCTCCAAATGTGATTGACAAATCTGTGCCCTAATGGTGCAAATGTTATAATGTTGTCATCAAAATCTACATTCATCACATCTCATTAGTCTGTTGAATAATACTTCTTCACTATCGCCTTCTCCAATTACTACTAGTCTGGCAAAGTATATTTCGGCAGAATTGTGAACTGCTTCTTTTATATACTTATACGCTTCATCTGTTTTTGCAGGTAGAGCAATTTGGTTGACTTCTGTTTCGTAATCTTCAGTTATTCTGAAGTGAAGTATACTTGTTGGGTGCTAATCGCTTTAATATGGCAGCAGTATGCGATGAAAGTAATACTTGGGAATTTTCTTGTTCTGCAACGGATTTGAGTATTTTTATGACTCTGCCAAGCAGCTGCGGAGCAATGTGATTTTCTGGCTCTTCTATTGCTAATATGGTAAGATAGTGGTCTGTAACTCCAATGGTTTCTTCACCATCTTCTTCAATGTCTAATTTTTCTTCTATCTCCAAATAGGGCGCACACTAACGTCAAATAAAATAATGATCGATATCCTTCTCCTAATTCATCAATTCCAAATGATTTATGAGTACCGGTTGGACTAAATGATATTTCCAGCTTTCTGAGTATTGTATCAAAATCACTCTTTCCAAACCCGAGAAGGTATTTTGATAACGTTCATCTTTATGGAATTTATTGCCAAAACCCGAGATTGAGGTCTGAATAGTTTAAATTCAGATAAGGCCCATGAAAGATTCATTGATACCTCTTCTTATTTTCTTGTCAAAGTCCTCTTTGAAGCTCATCATTCCACTTTATTTTTCTTAATACTCTGTATAAGGATACTTCCTGATGCGTATTTTAATTGTTCTGCCGGTCTTCTTATCGCAGGAACATATAGATACTTGGATTAGGCTTCCTAAAATGATTAGGAAAGATTTGCTTACTATCAGTTTCTTCCAGTTCCCTTTCCGCAACTTTGATAAAATAGGTTTTAACCTCGATTTCGCCCTGGGGTGTTATATCCGATTTTCGCCAGTGGCTTCTATCCTTATTCGCAGGTATGGTTTTATCCTTCTTCATCCACCACCATACTAGAAAAGAAGTGATGGAATCGCTTCCTTTTCATCTTCTGAGAAGTTAATTCTTACTTCGATAGATAGGTCTCTTTCTGTTATTTCATCAGTATTTTCATCTTTTCCAATGTGAAAGTCTTGTCGACAAAATTCTCGCTCAGATAATGATGATCCGAATAACTTTTTCAGCGCTTCAAGCGCAGTTGTTTTTCCAGCACTATTTAGACCAATAAATGCCGCAAGTTTATTTTCCAGAGGAATCACTACTTCGGTTGGTCCAAAGGATTTGTATCCTTTTAGTTTAAGCTTTGTAATTTTCATTTTTTTGTACTGATTAATTTGAAATGAGTCGAATGATAATATACTCGTTAAAATAGCTATAATTCACTTAAAGAGACTCATTAATGATTCATTTTAATTTTAACCAACTCAAATTAATCAAATTAACAACCTTTTTGTTCCCATCACTTAAGCTACTCTTTTTTGTTGATTAAAGGCTCAATTTATTGAATGTACCCTTGCATCACAATTTCATCCACGATGCAAGCACCCCAAATTCAAATCAATTCTCTTGTAGCCACAACCTCCGGTATCTGCGGTGGTGTGGGTAAAGCCATTTCAGCCAAGCTGATCCTGGCCAATATCACATTTACAGGAATGATTGATGTGGCTTTTTATGCCGCTATTTCAGCCATGGTGGGGTATGGGGTTAAGAAAGCCATTGATAAGGCAGTATTCCACTTAAAACGGCAAAAATGAATAAGCTCCTTGGCATAGGGATCGCAGGTGGGCTTGCTTTGGGAATAGTCAAGCTCTTAAAAATGAAAACCGTTTCAGACAGAATGGTGAGTAATCTTTCCAATCCCCGTATTCACAAGGTTGATTTAACTGGTATTGCTTTCCGAACTGAAATCAAAATCCAGAACCCGACCAAAAACAGTATGACCATCACAAAGCCGGTTGTCACACTTTCCAGTAGTGGCAAATACATTACCAGCAACAGCCCGGAACAAAAATCCATTGTAATTCAGCCCCTCACTACCACAGATATTGACACTATTGAAATTCCAATATCCTGGTCAACATTGGCCGGGTACTTAACTGGAATTATTGCCAAGGTTCCGGCAATTATCGCTGCATTTAGGAAAAAAGATCTGAAATCAGTTGCATCAACCCTGGCCATCCCTATGGAGATGAAATACTCTCTTTATGCTAACGGCATCTACTACGAATCTGTCCCTGAAAAACTGATGTAATGAGCAATCTATTTAAATAAAGCCAACATAACATCAGGTTACCGGCCGATTAAGGACGGAAGCCGGTTTGACCGGTTTTTTTCCAAACCAGAGGAACAGGACAGGATCATCATCCAGGATGGTGAAGTGGAAGAAACCGTAGACCTGATGAAAAAGGTTGTTTGGAAATACCTGGAAGATACCAGGAAAATTGCCTGCCATTTGCAATAGTGATAGCCTGTGGCATACCTGCGAAAGAATCTGGAACTTTTCTTTACGATCATATTCAGTACAAACTGGACAAGAAGGGGCTGGAACAATTACGTCGCCCTAACCGCAGCTGGGCAGAACGCCAAACTGGGATAGACTGTGACTGCTTTTCCATTTTTGTATCCAGCATTCTCACCAATCTTAAAATTCCGCATTCATTCCGGATCACCAAATACAACAGGGACGAATACCAGCATGTGTACGTGATTGTCCCTGCGGAAGATAGTAAATCCGGCTATATAACAATCGACTGTGTTCTCAGCGAATTCAATTACGAAAAACCATTCACCGCTAAAAAAGACTTTCCTATGAGTTTAAATGGAATCAATGTGGCTGTGCTTTCGGGTGCAGAAACCGATAATGTATTTGACCTGGTTGCAGGTCTTGATGAAATGGAACTGCTTGGTGCGGATAATGAAGTTCAGCGCCTGCAGACAATTTATGATCACCTGGTTCAAACCCGGAAAATGATCGCCGAAAAACCCACGCTGATCAGCGATGTGGATTATCCTCCTGCCTTTCTGAAGATGCTCGATTATGCCATTGAAAACTGGAACACTCCAAACCGGGAAAAAGCACTGGAGAACCTGGCGAAAAATGAGGATGCCCTGAACCGGTTAAACGGTTTTGATGGAGACAATGACAATGAACATGATGGCCTTGATGATTATCTTTTTGGAGATGATTTTGATCCGGAAAACCTGGGAAAAGCTGCGGCCAAGAAAAAGGGATTCTTCAAGAAAGTTGGAGAGGCAATCAAAAAAGGGGCAAAGGCAGTTGTTCGTTTCAACCCGGTTACCATTTCAGCCCGGGCCGGATTTCTCCTGGCCATGAAACTCAATATGAAAAAAATGGGAAGCAAGCTCAAATGGGGATTTGCTACCAAGGAAGAAGCCGCAAAGAAAGGCATTTCAGCCCAGGAATGGGAGAAATCAAAGAAAGCCCTGGATAAGGTGGAAAAGCTTTTTGTGGATAAGCTCCAGGGAAAGAAAAGCGCACTAAAGAATGCAATACTGAAGGGTAAGGCCGGCGGATTAAATGGAACGGAAGATGAATCCTTTGATGGATTTGGTTTTCTGCCGGCAGCCGCCCTGGCAGCCGCTGTACCGGTTATCACAGCCGCTCTTAAAATTATGGTAGATGGTGGCGTAATGAAAAAAGAGGAAGCCGATAATATCCAGGCTGAAATGACGTCTTCGCCGGTGAAGCTTCTCGGGGACCGGTAGACCGCCAGCAGCACTTCGTCCACGCGCTCCTCTCCGTCCTTCAGTACGCAGCGGTGCAGCGTGTGTCCCGCGGCGGAAGCCGGTCGAACCGGCCGGCCACCGCGGGACGAGCAGCTCGAGCGACCCCGGCCCCGAGACCCGGATCACCGCCAACGCGCTGGAGGCGGCCGGCGTGGCCAGGGCCGCGATGGGGTCGTCGGGAGAACGGACGGTCACCGCGTTCCCCCGAGCAGGGAAAAGAGAAGGATTCCCATCACGAGGGCCGTCACCACGCAGTACAGCCAGTCCTTTTCCAGGGCGAAGGCGACGATGGAGACCCCGACCCTCAGGATCGGCACGGCGATGAGCAGGAGCAGCCCGGCCTGGGCCAGCGCATCGGTCTTCAGGGAGACGGCACCGGCGATGACATCCGCGACGTGCCGCAGCGCGGAAGGCTCTCCGCGGAAGCTCGCGTACGAAGGAACGTCATTCGCGTGACGCACCAGGTGCGCCACGCCGCCGGCCAGGCCGATGCACGCCGCCGCGATGACCCCCACGCGCAGGAGCGTGGCGATCCACTCCTGGACGCGGCGGTCATTCACCCCTCGGGCGCTCCGCGGTGCCTTCCGCATTTCACATCCTTCCCGTAAAACCCTTGTAGATCATCTCGATCCCGAGGCCCACCACCGCGACCGCGAAGATGATCCTCAGGGTGCGCGTCCTGGCCCCGGCGA
>CAWBNI010000040.1:0-98428 GCA_963790105.1 uncultured Bacteroidales bacterium
GATGTACCAGTACATTTTCATGCTCAGCAATACCATTGCAATTTCTCCTGATGACAAATGGAAAATTTGTGATTATCATATTTCCCCGCCTGTTGCTGATCAGATTTCCGCAGGGTATTACCGGAATTTTAGGAACGGAGGTATTAAAACTACCCTGGAACTATACCATAAATGGATCAACAATCAGGTTGAGTATAAAGATGGTACTGATTTTACTTCCCCTGATCCCATAGAAACCCAGGTTTTGCAGGGAAAACAACAGGTAAATGGGATAGAAATGATGATCAGCAAGAACGTCGGTAAAACCACAGGATGGCTATCCTATTGTTATTCCCGCTCTTTCATTCGCGTTGATGGAGGAGAAAATGCACTTCAGATAAACAATGGCATAGAATATCCGTCCAATTATGACCGGCCACATAGTTTAAACCTTGTTTTAAATCACAATGTAACCAGACGGATAAGCCTGTCTATGGATTTTGTCTATTCAACCGGTCGCCCGATTACCATTCCGGTATCCGTATATTATTCAGAAGGTCAGGAAATGCTTCATTTTTCAAAAAGAAATGAGTACCGGATACCTGATTATATACGACTGGATTTATCTGTAAAACTGGAGGGCAGTCTTTACAAAAAGAAAGTCATTCACAGTTACTGGACTATTAATTTGTATAATGCCCTGGGGCGTAAAAATGCTTATTCAGTTTATTATAGTGCTCAAAACGGCAAAGTGCATGGGCAAAAAATGTCAATATTTGGAGTACCCCTGTTTACACTTTCCTGGAATTACAAATTCGGTAACTATCTTAACGATTAATTGTGAATCTTCAATAGTAAACAAGGGACCTGAATGAAAATCATCACCTCAAAATACAGGTACAATTTAATCACGGCAATAATCAGCCTTGTGTTGTTTTTTACAGGTTGTATCAGTCCATTCGAGCCCGATATTAAGGGAGAAAAGGGGCTGATGGTGGTGGACGGAAGCCTTATTAAAGGACGTGAAACACAGGTGATCATGATCTCAAAAACCTCCCCGATTTCGCAAATTGAATATCTGCCTGTGGAAGACTGCAAAGTGAGGATTATGGATAATACCGGAAATGAGTTTGTTTTTGATGAAGAATCACCCGGGAAATATGTAGCAAACATTGATGATGCATGGCTGAACTACGATAAGCAATATAAACTTATTTTCACTACTTCGTCAGGAGATGGTTATGAATCGGACTATCAGGGATTGTTAAAAACCGCTCCGGTCGACAGTGTCTATGGCATTCCTGAATACCATTATTCTTCTGTCACGGGAAAGGAATCTACCGAGGGAATGCAGTTTTATGTTGATTTGGATGCCCCTGTTGATGCATCCAGGTACTATCGCTGGGTGCTGGAGGAAACATGGGAGAATCGCGCCGATAAGGAGATATGGGGTGAATATGACGGAAAGACCATCAAACGGTTCTACCCGTCCGATAGTCTTTACCGTTGCTGGACAACCAAAGATGTTACCGGCTTATATTGTGCATCAACGATTAATTTATCCGAGAACCGTATAAAAAAAGTTCCGCTGCATTTTGTTGAAATTCATTCCCCCAAGGTGAGTATTAAATATTGTGCAACGATTACACAATACGCTTTAAATGCTGATGCTTATGATTACTGGTATGAAAAAGAAAGGGAATTAAATGAATCCGGTAATATCTATACCATCCAACCCAGCCAGCCAAAATCGAATATCCATAATACCAAAAAGCCGGATGAACAGGTGATGGGATTTTTCTGGGTCGCTTCCTGTGCTGTAAAACGCGTGTTTATAAATAGTCTTGCTTCCCCCGGGGGTTTATCATGTAGTTCTATAGGGACCTATTGTGAATCAACCAATTTCGACGAAATTGCTGCCTGTATATATTCCCAAATGATGGTATTTGCTGATATTCTTACCGAACCGCCCATTTACATTAGTGTACAATATGGTACTCAATATTTCAATTTACTTAACGCCAGAGTGTGCAGATTGCAGAGTTCTTGGCGGAGTTGCCCGGAAACCTGATTTCTGGGAATAAGATGAATAAAAGATGGTTTATGACTTGCAAAACAATGAAAAAAGCGCTCCTTTACTATGCTGTAATCCTTCTGATTGGTTTTGACGTCAACTGTCAGACAGGACAATTGGGAATGCCAGATTCCACAACCCTTGCCGGATCGGGAGAGAGGATCCGGCTTTTCACGGACCGCAACTTGTATTGTGTGAATGAGAGTATTTTCTTTACTGCCGACTATTCCTGCATCAATGTGGCGGATTCTATCATTTGGAGCAAGGTGTTATATGTTGAACTGATAACATGGAATGGAGTCAAACTGGCCAATCTGAAACTGAAGCTTGATAAATCAGGTTCATCAGCCAGCCTGCGAATCCCGGGAGACCTTCTTTCAGGTAATTATTATTTGCGGGCTTATACGAAATGGATGCGAAATTTTTCAACAAATGATTATGCATACCGGCTGATTAAAATTGTCAACCCATATAACGCCGGGACAGACGCTGGCCCGGCCGAAGTCGCTGATTCCCCGAAATCCATTATTAACCTGGAGGCACTCAAAAGAATTAATACAGGGCATCCATTGTTCCATGAATAAAAGTCAGTATCAGCCAAGAGAGAAAGCCGAGGTCGTACTTTATATCAACGATGACAAATCTATTGTCTGTCATGATTTTTGTGTTTCCATAGCAAAAGCCGGGTCGATCGATACATCTTCCCTTTTTATTAAACCTGAATTGGAAACATCCGGAATCAAGAGGGGTGATATCGAATATTTGCCTGAAATAAGGGGAATTACTATTTCCGGGACTATTATTGATAAAGCAGCGAATGCCCCGAAGAAAAACCTTTTAGTAAATCTTTCTGAACCTTCAAATGGAGAATTCTTTTCTGTTTACCAAACCACGGATAAAGGCCGGTTTATCTTTTCTCTTCCAAACCTGGATGGAAAACATGATTTTTTCATTCAATCTGAAGCATCGGATACCGGAGTTTCAGAGTTTATTATTGATAACGAGCTTTTGCAATCGTCCTGTATTATTGCCTTACGTTGCATTCAGCCTCAATGAAGATGAAAAGCACCTTGTCCGGGATATGATCGTTAACTTGCAACTGAATGAAAAATTTTTCTCACACCCTGATACAGCAATAAAATTGCAGATCAATCGTCACCAACCGGTTCCTTTTTATGGGAGCAGGAAACCTTACTATACTAAAAAATATATTGAATTACCGAATATTGAAGAGTTTTTTATTGAAATTATCCCTGAAGCATCCGTAGTTTTTAACAATGGGAAACCTGAGCTAAAAATATCAGGTAATACAGGCTTTTCGAATTATCCGCCCCTGATATTTCTGGATAATATCCGGGTTAATAATGATGATCGACTGTTAAAAATACCCCTAAACAAAATTGAAAGAGTTGAGGCAATTGAAAGTGGATATGCGGTAGGCAATATGAAGTACAGTGGATTGGTAAGCATTTATTCAAAGAATAAAGATTTTGCCGGAATAGAGTTGAACAAAAACAGCATGTTCTTTGCCTTTGATTTATTTTCGGAAGAAAACTCCGGATTCTCTTTTAGCGAAAATACTTACGATTCCAGGGTGCCGGACCGTCGAAATCTTTTATACTGGAATCCGGATATTCAGCTTTCTGTCAGTCAAAAAACCACCCTCTCTTTTTATACCTCAGACAACAAAGGGGACTATGTAGTATATATTTTCGGAAAAAATAACAGGGATGATAGGGAAGTATATGGCAAATGCTTTTTTTCGGTAAACGATAGCAAAAATGTTTTGGGGAACTGATGCAATCATGCACAATGGAGGGGAATAGCTATATTTATAAGAGCATTTTAGACAGTTTTGTTAAGCCTAATGCTTTAGTAATCTGAATTATAATGAATTATGTATTTAATCACCAGATGAATTTTAATTTTAATCAATATGAAAAGACTAACATTTTTATCAGTTTTAGTACTACTACTGGCGGCATTCAATTATGCTTCGGGCCAGGATTTGAAACTCAATGATCTTGAGTATTTCGAGACGCAAGGTGTCAATGTCCTTGTGTACAGTAACCTTTTTACAGGAGGTTTTAACGATGAGAAGAACGCCGGTATAGAATTGATTCATCATGGCGTTAGAACAGCACAAGGTGGTGCAGTGAGACTTTCCAACACTCCGGAACAGTGGGATCTTGTACCTGAAATACCAACCCGAAAGGTAGACCGTTCGTCGAACACCATTGAGGCTACGTTAAGGTATAAAGATTACGATTTTGATTCGCGGGTAGTTGTCACGGCTAAAGGTAAAGGTGTTGAGATATCCGTTTACCTTGATAAACCCGTCCCCGAGGCACTTGAAGGGAAAGCCGGATTTAATCTTGAGTTTCTGCCCTCGCAATACTGGGGAAAGACCTATCTGATGGATGGGCGTCCCAATCGATTCCCGCGCTATGCGGTAAGTAATACCAGTACAAAGCCTAACAGTGAAAAAATTAAGCAATTCAAGGGGTATGTAACTTCTGATGACAGGGGTACCGGCAAATTTATCGATCCGCTTCCTCTCGAAACCGGCCGTACTTTTCTTCTTGCACCCGATGAACCCGGACGTTTGGTGAAAATCACCTCGCCTGATGCCGATCTTATGCTTTTCGACGGCCGTATGCTGGCACAAAACGGCTGGTTTGTGGTTCGCAGTTTAATTCCTGCAGGAAAAACAGGCAAGGTTTTGACCTGGACAGTTGAACCAAATGCCATTAAAGGCTGGATAAGAGAGCCAAATATCGGTTTCTCCCAGGTGGGCTACCTTCCTTCGCAACCGAAAGTCTCGGTTATTGAACTCGACAAGAAAGACATACCGCTTGCAAAAGCATCGATATACAAAATTGGCGACGATGGCAATGCTACTGAAGTATTCAGCGGCAAAATCGTATCCTGGGGCAACTATTATAAGTATCACTATGTTAAATTCGATTTTTCTTCCGTTAAAGACCCCCGGTATATACTATATTCAGTATGGCAACTTTAAGACAAATAACTTTTTAATTGAAAATAACGTTTACGATAAGATCACCGATGCCACCAGCGATGTATGGATTCCAATACACATGGATCATATGTTCGTAAACGAGGCTTACAGGGTATGGCATGGTGAGCCTTTCAAAGAAGGATATCTCCAGGCTCCGCCAAACACCGATCACTTCGACCTTCATTCTCAGGGACCAACAACCGATACAAAGTATAAACCACTGGAAATGATTCCCGGATTAAACATAGGTGGTTTTTTCGACGCCGGAGATTTTGATATCGAGACCGGATCGAACATTTTTGTGGTGCAGAATTTTGTACAGACATGGGAATATTTCAAACCTTTACGCGATGAGACTTTCGTCGATGAGAAGCATCGCTATGTTGATCTTCACCGTCCGGATGGAACACCCGACATGTTGCAGTTTATAGAGCATGGAACATTGAACCTGGTAGCCCAGGCAGAAATTATCGGCCACATGGCACAAACACTCTCCAACTCGGTTCTTGATAATTACAATCACCTTGGCGACGCAGCCTCGATAACCGACGGCCTGCCTTATAATCCTAACCTTGGCCCTTACGAAGTCGCCCCTGATGGCCGATCGAGCGGAGTCAGGGATGATATGTGGGCATTTACAAGCCGTAATCCAGGCCTCGATCTCAGGGCAGCCACCATGTTTGCAGAAGCAAGCCGGGCCTTGAAAGGGTTATAACGACGATCTTTCGGCAAGAGCATTAATACAGTCGAAAAGACTTCATGACAGAGGCAACGGAATTACTTGCCAAACAGCCAAAGGATAGCTCGGAATGGAGCATAGCAGCAGATGTTGCCACTAATCTTCAACTGTACATTGCAACCGGGGAGCAACAATACATCAATAAATTTCAGGAACTATTATGGCCTGCACTTGACCGTAATGTTAATTTCGGCCTTCTCACAGCATTAAATGCCATACCGCACATGGACGCATCGTACAAAGAAAAACTCCGTCCCTATGTTGTAAAGTACAACGAATACATCAAAGGACTTGAAAAGGATAATCCTTACGGAGTACCTATCGGCCTGGGTAACTGGGCAGGTAATGGAGGTCTGATCTATTTCGGTACCACCGTTTGCTTTGCCAGCAAATATTTTCCTGATGTTGTCGATGCCAGCCATGCCTACAAGGTCAGCAACTGGTTATTTGGCTGCCATCCGTATCACAATTATTCGTTTGTGGCAACGGTGGGTGCCGCTCGTCCCAAGGCAGTCTTTTATGGCAATAACAGGGCCGATTTCTCAGCTATTCCGGGTAATGTGGCTCCGGGTGTATTATTCAGAAAACCCGACCACTTTGAAAACTACGACGACTGGCCATTTCTGTGGGGAGAAAATGAGGGCACGATTGCCGGAAATACCAGTTATCTGATTTTTGGATCAGCTTTTAAGAATTTGGTAGAATAACCGGTTGATTATTAAACTGAGCTAAAATCGGAAAACGGGTTAATGAAAAACAGTAAATGTGAATTTGACAAAGCAGCGTAACGGCTCATAATATTTATACTATGAAACTATTAACAAATTTAGTTTTCTCATTTTTAATTACTGTCGGATTATGTTTTACAGGGTGTAACCTAAAAACTAACCAAAATCAAAAACCAGTTGTTAAAACTACCTATGGCGCTATTTCAGGCAGTATTGACGATGGCATATTTATTTTCAAAGGAATTCCATATGCCAAGGCCGAAAGATTTATGCCTCCGCAGGATCCTGATGCCTGGGATGGAATTCTTGAATGTAAGAACTTTGGGCCGGTAGCCAAACAAATAGTGCCCTGGTATCCGGATTCCGTTCAAAACGAAAAAGCACTCTTTAGTGTAAATGTTTGGACACGGGGAATTATGGATGGCAAAAAGCGTCCGGTCATGCTCTGGTTGCACGGCGGTGGTTTTCATGTTGGCGCCAGCAACGACCCGATGACATATGGAAAAGCTCTGGCAAAAAAAGGGGATGTGGTGATAGTATCAGTAAATCACCGGTTGAATATTCTTGGTTTTCTTGATTTGTCGGCTTGTGGCGCAAAATATTCCCAATCGGCAAATGTTGGCATGCTCGACATTGTGAAAGCCCTGGAGTGGATCAAAAGTAATATTGAAAATTTTGGAGGCAACCCTTCCGATGTAACCATTTTCGGCGAATCAGGAGGTGGCGGAAAAGTTGGCACGCTCATGTGTATGCCAGCGGCAAAAGGTTTGTTTCACAAGGCAATCATTCAAAGTGGTACACTGCTAAATGTAATGACCAAAGAAAAATCGCAAGCCCTTGGTTTAGCTGTACTTGAAAATTTGGGGCTTACAGCAGACGATGTAGAAAAACTGGATACTATCCCTTACCTGAATCTTGTAAAAGCAGGAAATGATGCAATAGCAAAAATTTCTGGTCCAAGAAAACCCGGATCGCCAACAATGTTTGGCTTTGCACCTTCTGCCGACGGTGTTGTTTTGCTCCAGCAACCTTTCAGCCCCGGTTTTGCCGATATATCAAAAGATATACCCCTGATGATGGGTACCACACTCAATGAACTGATGAGAACAGTTTATGCCGAAAAGGACCTGACCATGGAACAGGCAAAAGAACGGTTGGAAAAGGAATATGGTGACAGAACCAATCAATACATTGAGCTATTCGCAAAGGCATATCCTGATTATACACCTCAGGATCTTCTTTCTATTGATAATGTTTTCAGACCTTTTACGATAAGAACAGCAGATGCAAGGGCTGTGCAGGGAAATGCACCATTATATGTTTATTTTTTAGCGTGGAAAAGTCCTGTTGACAGTGCATCAAAAGGTTCATTTCATGGGTTGGACATTCCGTTGGCATTCAATAATGTTGATCTGAGACCAGACTGGACAGGCAATTCAGAAGAAGCCTGGAAATTAGCTGACAAAATGAGCTCTGCATGGCTAAACTTTGCAAAAACAGGTAATCCTAATGTAGAGGGTGTGCTGCCTAAGTGGGAACCTTATACTTCGGAAAACGGTGCTACAATGTATTTTGATAATGAATGCAGAATTGTAAATAACCACGACAGAGAATTGATGCATTTTATTAAACCTATTGATTAGCCGTTAGAGTCATTCATGAATTTTATGAATAACCCTGGCTAGATTTTTATGTTTTAATAAAAAGCTTGTAAAACAGCGATTGAACAGAGTGGTTATATTAAGGGAAAGTACCGACATGAATTAAAAAATGCACGACGGCACAACATTGCATATAGCCAATGGCAGGGGAAGTTGTAATTTGAAGCATTCTGCCCCACATCAGGGTTTGTAACGAGGGATAGTGACGAAGCCAGCAATCCGCCACTGGCCATATTCGAAACAGTTAGCGGTCAGCCTAAAAAGACACATAACAGTGTTGATAGGAAATAACTTTCACTTGACTAAATAAAATCAATTCTGAATTGGTATATTATGAAAATGCTGACTAAAATGGAGGTTCTGTTATTTGTTAGCTACATCTTGGTTTTTGGTAACACGATTGCTCAGACAAGTGTTTGGCAACCATCATCCGGTCATACACAAATTGCAATATGGCCAAAAACTGTTCCTGATTTACAAGCTGCAAATGGATCCGAGTTTATGCACCAAGCTGAAATCCTTATTGCTAATGAACCATGTATGTTAGTTGAAAGAGTTTCATTGCCCTCAATGACAATTTATGCACCAAAAGGCAAAAATACTGGAGCAGCTATAGTTGTTTTTCCCGGAGGGGGATATAAAGTGTTGGCTATAGACCTTGAAGGTACGGAGATATGTGAATGGTTGGCTTCTATAGGAATTACAGGTATTCTTTTAAAATATCGCGTACCATATTCCGGACCGTATTGGGATCCGAAATGTAATTGTCATAATGATCCTTTGGCTCCCATGGCATTGGAAGATGCGCAAAGGACGTTAGGATTGGTGCGATTTCATGCTGCAGAATGGCATATTGACGCTCATAAGATAGGAGTGATTGGGTTTTCGGCTGGCGGACATTTAGTGGCAGATATAAGTGCCCATTTTAAGAAAAGGTCATATCCGGTAATTGATTCGGCCGATAATGTAAGCTGCCGTCCTGATTTTGGTTTGGTTATTTATCCGGGGCATATGATGGAGAAAACCACAAAAGAGTTCGAACTGAATCCTACAATACCTGTATCAAAAGATACTCCTCCTATGTTTTTGTTACAGGCAGAGGATGATCCTGTAGATACGGTACAAAATTCTTTGGTTTATTTTATTGCTTTAAAAAAAGCAGGAGTGCCCGTTGAATATCACGTATACTCACAGGGTGGACATGCTTTTGGTTTGAGAAAAACGAGTTTACCAATTACTAATTGGCCTCAATTGGCGGAAACATGGTTGAAAACAATGGGAATAATTTCAGATTAAATTATTTAAATTACAATTATAAATAAACGTGTTACAACAGTGTGTATACTCAATTATTCCACTTCGCTCCATGAGCTCCCTAAGGTCGGTTGCCTGGCTTCAAGTCGCAAACACTTTCACTTTGGGTTGCACTGATGTATCTCGATACAGAATCACTTTGTCATCGCAACTGATCATACACGCGAACGTTGCAGGCAATATTAAAAAATACTAATTATGAAAGGAAATATTAAAAGAAACACTAGGACTTTAACTTACTCTTACAGTGAGCACCGTATTACATTGATTTTTTTAACCTTTATATTTTTAACAAGTTGCAGAACCAATAAAAACAATGAAGGGTATTCAACTTTCAAATTTGGCAAAGAAACAAGGGAATATATTTATTACTCGCCCCTAGATTTAAAACCCAATTCTCCACTTGTGTTAGTTGTTCATGGGTATACGGATGATGCATATAATTTCATGCATTATACAAAGATGAACCATTTGGCGGATAGTCTAGGTTTTGCAGTTTGCTATCCACGAGGTAGCAAGGATAATAAGGGGAATAGGTTTTGGTATGTCGGTTATGACTTTCATCAGCATGAAGACATTAAGAATGATTGTGGATATGTTGAAGCGCTTGCGGTTTTTTTACAGAAAAAATATAAACTTAATCCGATTAGAACCTATATAACCGGAATGTCTAACGGAGGTGATTTATGTGTTAAACTTGCCTGTCAGGGCACCGGAGTTTTTAAGGCTTTCGCTCCTGTAGTAGGATGTCTAATGGATAATATCCACGAGAGTAGTCTCTTTAAACCTGCTCCTATGCTGTTTATTAATGGCACTGCTGATAGTACAACCTATTATGAAGGGGATATGACCAATAAAGGGGGCTGGGGTGTTTATTGGGGAATAGATGAAATGATTCGGTATTTTTCAAATCAGAATGGTTGCAACCAATTAGTAACCGATACGATATCTGACCGAGTTAAAACTGATAATACCATGGCGATTCGATATACATACATTAATGAACAATCCATTGAGAACAAGATAATATTTTTTAAAATTGTTGGCGGCGGACATGACTGGACCGGCTCATCGGGGAGCAACAGTATTGATGCTAGTAAGGAGATTGCTAAATTTTTCATGAATTTACCTTATACAAACCGATAGTCAAACACTATGCAACTGTTGAGACTAAATCATCGGGCAGCTATATTTACAATTATTCAGATATTTTGAATACGAATAACCGTGTGCCAATTTTTTGAGACCGTTTATGTGGAATATCAAAACATTCGATATTTGTTGACAAAAATATACTGCTGCACTTTTCTTACTGCTTAACCTTGCTGTTTGGACAGGTTAATATTTCTTATTGCTTTTACAAGTCACAACACTCCGACACCTTGCTTTGGCAATAATTTGTATTATCAAACTTTTCTTTGACTTAACGACAGGAATAATTCTTTTGCCATGACAGTCCCTGTCTTATTTCATTTGGCATGTGTTTCCTAATCTGCTTGTTTATCATGACTGACATTAATACTAAAAGAAGTAGCATTGTTTAAATTTAAAAAAACAACTGCCTACAACATCGTATATATTTTATTGGGGTGTAAGTCCTATTTCAAAGGCATTTCACCTAATATAATTTCGTAGTTATATAAAGATAATTGTTCCAAAACCCCCATCAAAACATATACATAGCGTTGTGTTCAATTGTAAAAAAAACTATAGACACCATTAATGGATATTCAACGAAAAGAAAATGAGCTTCCATTGGCTACAAAAGAATGGGGTTGGCGTTACCATCATTTAGGAATACCAACAAATAAGGCAATTAAGGGAGAAATATATTTGCCACAATTCAAATTATATGTTTCCGGTTTCAATAGCAGTCCATATGGCATAGAATGGATGCGATATGAACCAGATAGTCCAATTGATGATTTGATTAAAAGTGTTCCCCATATTGCCTTTGAAGTAGATGATCTTGAATCTGAACTTCGAAAGCATGATCTCAAAATTCTCACCCCTCCTAATGCTCCAGGCGAGGGAATAAGAGTAGCAATGATTTTGCATAATGGAGCACCAATAGAATTAATAGAATTTTCTAAAACCAAGAAATAATAATAACAACTGAACACAACAGCGTGTATAATCAATTATTCCGCTTCGCTCCGTGAGCTCCCTTCGGTCGGTTGCTTGGTATCAAGTTGCAAGCATTATCACTTTGGGTTGCACTGGTGTATCTCGATACAGAATCACTTTGGCAACGCAACTGATCATACACGCGAACGTTAGCGGCAATCGTAATAAATGAACAATGTAACTGAATAAAAGAATAATTATAAGAGCTATATGGTAAGACCAAGGATTAAAATCTGCTGTATTAATAGTGAAGAAGAGTCTAAAATGGCTATTCAATACGGAGCATCTGCGTTGGGACTTGTTGGACATATGCCAAGCGGTCCTGGAATAATTTCGGATGATTTGATTCTTAGAATTGTTAAGACTATTCCACCCCCAATAGGAACTTTCTTACTGACTAGCGAAACAGTAGCTCAGAAAATAATAGCTCATCACCAGGCGACCAGGACAAACACAATACAAATAGTTGATTCGATTCCGACTAATTCATATAATGTTATCCGTGAATCACTACCTTCAATAAAACTAGTCCAAGTAATCCATGTAATAGACAATAAATCAGTTGATGAGGCTATAATGGTTTCGGAATTTGTTGACGCAATTCTTACTGGATAGTGGTAATCCTAATTTGAAAATAAAAGAACTAGGTGGTACCGGAAGAACTCACAATTGGAAGTTGAGTAGAAAAATTAGAAATAGTGTTAATATACCAATTTTTTTAGCAGGCGGACTCAATGCTGAAAACGTAAGAAAATCGATTGATGAAGTTGACCCCTTTGGTCTGGATTTGTGCAATGGTGTTAGAACAAATGGAAAACTGGACGAGAGGAAATTAGAATTATTTATGAAAAACGCTCTTTACTATTAACAAATAAAAGCATGTGTAATCAATTATTCCGCTCCGCTCCATGAGTTCCCTGAAATCACAATCCGGAATTTCAAAACCAGTTCTTTGTTATGTATGACTATTTAGATCGACTTTTTGTATATTTATCCAACAGAAATATGTGATTATGACTGACAAACAATGGATCGATTTGATTGCCATAGTAAATGGGGAAAAGAAACAGCCTTTACCCATCGGGTTTATCGTCGATAGCCCCTGGCTTCCAAATTGGTATGGTATCAATATACTGGATTATTTTACAAGCGATGAACTGTGGTTGAAAGCAAACCTTAAAGCTATTGATACCTTTCCCGAGGTGATGTTTTTGCCGGGTTTCTGGAGTGAATACGGTATGTGCACCGAGCCATCCGCTTTTGGTGCAAAATGTGTTTTCTGGAAAAATGAGTTCCCTTTTGCTGAAAAAATCATCCACACAACTGATGATATAAGCAAATTGAAACTCCCAAACCCACAAACCGACGGACTTTTACCTTTTATGCTGAACCGGCTGGTTAAAGCACAGCCGGTCATTGAAAAAACAGGTCATAATATACGTTTTTCCGTTTCACGCGGACCGCTGAACATAGCCTCATTTCTTATGGGAACTACAGAGTTTTTAACCACCCTGATGATGGAACCGGAGGCTGCACATCAACTGCTGCGTATTATCACCGATTTTCTGAAATCATGGCATAAGCTACAACGAAATACTTTTCCAACAATCGATGGAATTATGATGCTGGATGATATTGTTGGTTTTGTTGGGGAAGAAGAATTTCTGGAGTTCGGTTATCCTTACCTGAAGGAGCTGTATGATGTCAGAGCAGGTGTAAAATTATTCCATAACGATGCAGACTGTGCCACGTCGGTAAAATATTATCCCGAATTGGGTATCAATTTATACAACCCGGGTATCCAGATGACTGCCAAAGATTTAATTGAAAGTACGAAACATAAGACCACAATCCTGGGAAATATTCCACCACGCGATGTATTGGCAGCTGGTTCTCCCCAGGATGTGAAAAATGCGGTTAAGGAGTTGCTTGCCAGTATGAACGATACTACACGGTTGATGCTTTCTTGCGGAGGTGGCATGCCTCCTGCTGTTTCCACTGAGAATATCCGCGCATTTATCAGTTCAGCAAGGAACTGAATTAGGAACACGGTACTGATCATGCATGCAAACGTTAGCCGAAGAAACCACTAATCTGTTAAAAGAGTTTAAAGAATTCTTATTAAAAATGATTTACAAGTCACTATTTTTATTATTCCATTTTATAATAATACCCATATGAATGACTTGACAGTGCCAGTTGAATTACAATCCATAATCGGAGCGGAAAGTATTGATTTTTTAGTAAAAGCAAGGCGAAAGCAGCCTGTTAAAAATTCTTTTGGAGTTATCTTGTTTGGAACAGTTTGGTCTGCTTTTGTCAGCATTTTCGTAGTAGTTTTATTCGGACCGCTTATTTAGAGGGGAAGAAACCCACTTTAAGGTAGACGGAGTTCCAACAAGTGCCAGTTGGGAAAATTTTCGACCGATGCTGACTCCGGCATTAATTATAGGGGTGTTTGTATTGATTGGAATTGGAATGCTGATATGGGGATTTTATTTGCTTTTTCAGAGAGGGGGTTATTTTGTTGGTACGAATAATAGATTAATCAGCTACCGTAAAGGAATTATAAATACCTATGATTGGGAACAATTCACAGGGAATATGGAAATTAACAACCGAAAAGGAGACTTTTCATTACAACTTAGAACAGGCAAAATGGTACAAAGAAAAAATAAGCCTGATGAATTTGTGCCTGATGTAATTTATATTTCAGGTATATCAGACGTTTTAGAAATTGAGAAAAAATGCAGAATAAGAATTAAAGAAAATGACCCGTCACCGGCAACTATATTTTAGTTGATTTTCACGAAAACAAATACAATCAAAACCACCTGAAAGGCCAGGCTCCAGCATGTAATCTTTAATTATTCAATGCATTATATGTTTAAAAGACTCATAGCCATTAATTTTCGAAGACCGAGTGGTTTGGTTGGCCGTTATATCATCAAGTTTCTAAAAAAAAATCAGATAGAATATGATGAATTGGATTCTTTGCTCCGACTAAATAAAGACGACATCGTTCTGGAGATAGGATATGGATTAGGCAAGGGAATTTATGATTTCGCAAAGAAGTATGATTGTACTTTTCATGGAATTGATTTTTCCCGATTAATGTATTCGAAAGCACGTAAGTTAAACCATGAAAATATAAAACGGGGCAAGGTAATTCTGCTATGTGATGACTTCGATAATTATAGTTTTGAAAATGAGACTTTTCATTGCATATATTTTTTGAATGTAATTTATTTCTGGGACGAAATTCATTCCCGATTGAAAAAGATATTCTCAATCCTTAAACAAAATGGTAAAGTCATAATTTTTATGGCAGATGCTGAATGTTTCAAGGATATCAAACAACCTGCAGGCGAAATAATATTTTACCGTTATAGTATAGATGATGTAGTTAAAGAAATGGGGGAAACAGGGTTTAAAAGCATTGAGACAATAGAGCATACAAAAGAGAAGAAGTGTTACTACCTCATTGGATATAAAAAATAATGCACCCAGCCGCATCTAACAGCGTGAATAATCGATAACGTTAGCAAAAATAATATAGGCTATTTCAGTTTGAAGTGAAATATTGACTATGAATAAAAGAAAATATAAATTTGTTATTTATAGTGATCACTTTGTTGAGAATTCAAAAAACCATCCCTCTAAATTCATAAAAATGAGAATAGTTAAAGATCTTATTAGCTATTTTTCTTTTTAGCTTTCAAACTATATTATTTTCCCAGTCTTACCCGGACAAAATAGATCTGTCAGACAAAAACTGCAAATTGGATGCAAAATTCTATCCAACCGCAAAAAGCAATCGCTCGCCTGCTATAATACTTCTGCATGGATTTCCTGGTAATCAGGCAAGTCCGCTTGATTTAGCTGAAAAACTTAATGCGGCGGGATTTAATATACTGGTTTTTAACTACCAGGGATCTTACCTGAGTGAGGGTGATTTTAGTTTTGACAATTGCATTGATAATGTTGGTACTGCTGTGCATTTTCTTAAAAATCCTGAGAATTGGAACAAATACCGGATTGATACGTCTGGAATTTATATATGTGGTTACAGCTTTGGTGGGACAATAGCCCTGGAAAGCGCAATGTATAACAACGAAATAAGAAATGTAATTTCCATTGCCAATGATGACCACTCGGTATCTTTAAAAAAGGCAGCCAGTGATTTGGAATTCCGGGAAAAATACCAGGAATTTATAGCCAGGTCATTTGGGCCTGAAGGCCCCTTCAGAGGAGATTTGAAAGCTATATTCAGCTATTCCCTTGCAAATATTGATCGTTATGATCTGGTAAAAAATGCTGAAAAACTTACAGACAGGAAAATTTTATTCATTGTTGGATGGAAAGACAATACCAGTCTTATAGAAGTGAATACCCTTCCATTATACAGAAAGCTCTTACAGTTGGATGCGGAAAATGTAGCATTAAAGGATTTGAATCTGACCATAAGTTTAATAATGTAAAGGATAACCTGGCTGATACCATTATTGACTGGATAAATAAACAAGATGGTGCTATAAAAGCGTGTATAATTTCCAAACCTCTAAATATACGCCACATGAACACAATTCGTTTATTTGCCGGATTATTCCTGATACTTAACGGAATACTGCATATTTATGAATACATAAATAGATCTCCTAATCCTGGGAGTATTGGTGTTCTTGCTTTTGGATTGATATATATTTCAGTTGGGGTATTACTATTTAACAAGAAATCATATCCGATTTATTTAGGCCTGATAGTTCCAATAGTTGGAATGACTTTATCCATTATAAAATTCGGAGTTCCTGAACTCATTTCATTATCAGCACTATTTAAGTTAATTGGATTAATGGTAATAATCTGCTGTGCCTATATTTTAATTAATCGCAAAAAAATAAATACCTCAATTACGTAAAATGATCAAGGGCATGATCGTCACTTTTTTGCGTCATCAAAAGCGTTTAATAAAAAAAAGGAACCAGAGAAATTAAATGACTTTAGATTTTACACTTATGAGTACAACGACTATGATTTTTACCAGTAAGTGCCAGGCCCTAATACACGATTGTCAAAAAAAACCTATATACCCGGAATGGATATTGACGAAAAGACAATGAGCTTCCATTGGCCACTAAAGAATGGGGTTGGAGATATCATCATATAGGAATACCAACAAATGAACCAATTCAAGGAGAAGTTTATTTACCAAAGTTCAAATTATACGTTTCCGGATTTAATACAGTCCATATGGAATTGAATGGATGCGATATGAACAAGATAGTCCAATAGATGATTTGATTAAAACTGTTCCTCATATTGCTTTTGAAGTTGATGATTTGGAATCGGAACTTCAAAAGCATGATCTCAGGATTCTCACACCTCCTAATGCTCCAGGCGAGGGAATAAGGGTAGCAATGATTTTGCATAATGGAGCACCAATTGAATTAATTGAATTTTCTAGAAACAAGAAAAATAGTAATAGCTAAACACTATCGGCAGATCAAGTCGCAGACTTTGATTGCATTCAAAATAAATAGTCTGTAATATTGATTGAATGAACACTATATGAGCCCCATATCAAGACCAAGAGTAAAAATTTGCTGCATCAGTAGTGAAGAAGAGGCAAAAATAGCCATTCGATATGGGGCATCTGCATTGGGACTTGTTGGACAAATGCCAAGCGGCCCGGGCATAATTTCAAATGATTTGATTCTTAGAATTGCTAAAACTATTCCTCCCCCAATAGGAACCTTCCTGCTGACAAGTGAGACAATACCGGAGAAAATAATAGAACATCACAACCTGACCAGAACTAACACAATACAACTAGTTGATTCAGTTTTAATTGAGACTTACCAGGTTATCCGTGAATCATTGCCGTCAATAAAACTCGTTCAGGTAATCCATGTAATGGACAATAAATCAGTTGAAGAAGCTATTAAGATATCGGAACACGTTGACGCAATTTTACTGGACAGTGGTAATCCGAATTTGGTAATAAAAGAATTAGGTGGTACCGGAAGGACTCACAACTGGAAGCTGAGCAGGAAAATCAGAAAAAGTGTGAATATTCCAGTATTCTTAGCCGGTGGGCTCAATGCTGAAAATGTAAAACAGGCGATTGATGAAGTTGAGCCTTTTGGTCTGGATTTGTGCAATGGAGTTAGAACAAATGGGAAACTGGATGAGAAGAAACTGGAACTATTTATGAAAAACGCATTTTACTCGTAACAACAAAAGTACTGTCGCTAACTGCGTGCATAAAGGCAGATGGCAATGTCCATTGTCATTAAAGTTTTGTATCTTGATAAGGAATAAGTATGGAAACCATATTGGCTCATAAGCGAGGACTTTTAAACCAGATTATTAGGTACAAATTAAATTTTAACATAATAAATCAATTATGAAAAAAAATATTTTATGGGTAGGCCTGATTATGTGGTTCTTTCTATTATTTCTAACCTCCTGCAATGATAATAGGTTGAAATCGCCCGTAATTGTTAAAACAGATAAATTAGTGGATATAGGCACGCATAAACTGCGAGTTGTATTATCTGATATTCCAGGCAAATACACCATTGTTTTGGAAGCCGGAGGCGGGAAATACTCAGATGATTATCAGAAAATACAAGATACTCTTGCCAGGTTAACAGGTATAAGAGTCATGAGTTACGATCGTTCCGGATTTGGACAGAGTGAATTGGGACCAGATACTTTTAACGCAATAGATGAGGTGGATGCACTAAAAAAATGTTTAGAAGTACAAGGATTTAAGAATAACTATATTCTTGTAGGACATTCATATGGAGGGTTATTAATACAACTTTTTACATTTCGATACCCTGAACTGGTCAAAGGGCTTGTTTTAATTGATCCAATGAATGTAGAATTTGTTGACAGATTTGGACTTGATAGTCTTAATGCTGTAACGCCATATTTTGATAATCCAACAAAGAATTATGAAAAGGCAGGCAATAGAATGGTTGATAATTTTCCCATGGTTTTAGAAAAACTACGTGGATATAAACTTCCGGAAGACATACCTGTACTTCTCATAACATCAGGTAACCCACCTTTCTCTTCAGAACTTTGGCGCAATTGTCACAAAGAAATGGTAATGAATTCAAAAAACCATAAACTGATTATTGCAGAGGGAAATAGTCATGATATAGTAATGGAAAATCCTGAATTAGTATTAAATACCATCATAGAATTAACCAAAAGCATTCAATAAGAATACAAATATCATCCACCGATGGCTTTCACACCAGCCTTTTGCGGCTATGCAAAAAGAGAAACACTGACATAAATCTAAATTTTAAAATCATGAAGACAAGTTATTTGATTAAACACTTTATTGGCACATTTTTATTTTTTATAATCATTTTTATTAGTGCCGGCCGGATAGATTATTGGCAAGGACTGATTTATGTGATAATTGGTCTTATAATGTTTTTATTAAATTATACTGTTTTACGGATAGATTCTGAACTTTTAAAAGAACGTTCAAAGCCGGGAGAGGGTACTAAGAAATGGGATAAGATAATATTGGGATTATCTTTCCTGGTTACAATTTCAATGTATATAATTGCTGGTCTTGATTCTGGTCGTTATCACTGGTCTCCTGATTTTCATTGGAGCATATATCTTCTTGGTATTATCCTTACCATTTCAGGACAACTCCTGTTTCTTATTGCTCAAAAGCAAAATAAATTTTTCTCAAGTACAGTCCGAATTCAAACCAATAGAGAACATATTGTTTGTGAAACCGGATTATATAAAATTGTCAGACATCCGGCTTATCTGGGTTCGATTATTCAATCATTGGGATTTCCATTACTCTTTGGTTCACTTTGGAGCATAATACCAATATGTTTGTTGATTATTCTATTTATAACAAGGACAAATCTGGAGGATAAAACTTTAAAAAATGAATTGAAGGGTTATCCTGAATATTCTAATAAAACCCGATATAAGATTATTCCATATGTTTGGTAATTCTAATTTAACCCCACACTTTACATAACTGTGACCGTTAGCATGTATTTACCCGGGCAGGAGAATCTGAAATTATTCTAAACAGATTTAGAATGGTATAGAACTTGAAATATTTACGCAGAAAAAAGTAATATAGATTAATCTATTGCCTGTCTGTATGCACGGTGAAGAATTCCGGATTATTTTTGAGCCACCATACTAAAATCCAATGCTATGAAAACTACACAATGGTATGAATCCTTGTTTGAAAACTATGGAGAAAAATATGATAATGAAAGTTTTACCCAGGGGACGACAGAGGAATGCAATTTTATCGAGACAGAATTGAATTCAGACAAGTCCCTGAAGATATTGGATGTTGGTTGCGGAACTGGCAGACATACAATTGAATTATCAAAACGAGGTTATAATGTAACAGGGATAGATTTATCCGAAAGTCAACTGGCAAGGGCAAAACAAAAGGCCGATAAATATAATCTAAAGATCGATTTTCAAAAACAGGATGCCCGAAGTTTGAATTTTATCAAAGAATTTGATGTTGCCATTATGCTCTGCGAAGGGGGCTTTCCATTGATGGAGACTGATGAGTTGAATTTTGAGATACTCAAAAGTGTAACAAAATCACTTAAAGACCATGGTAAATTTATTTTTACTACCCTGAATGGGTTATTCCCATTATATCACTCTGTTGAGGAGTTTTGTGCCTCAACAACCGGAGAAGGAAATGCAACTTACCGAAGTAATACTTTTGATTTAATGACATTTCGTGATCACAATACTACTGAATTTGAGGATGACTTTGGGAACAAAAAGACACTTGAATGCAACGAAAGGTATTATGTTCCAAGCGAGATATCCTGGTTATTAAAGTCACTCGGATATTCAAAAATTGATATCTACGGAGCGAAGCTGGGAGCGTTTTCAAGAAATGATAAATTAACTACTGAAGATTTCGAAATGCTTGTTATAGCTGAAAAATGACAACATTGGCACTTTGTACAAGCTTATAATTTTTGGTTTGTTATCCTTAAAAAGGAGGTTACGATGAAACATGTTACCGAACCATTTTTCAGGATTGTCCTTTTGGTGTTTATCTGGGTTATCTGGTGGCTGGTTTTAAACGCACACATGTCAGATGGCATGAATCTGGCTATCATTGTGGGTGGAGTATTGTTCACATACCCCCTTGTCTGGCTTGGCAGGAAGATATTAGACAAACACCATACTAAGGCTTATGTTGTCTGGACAACGACATTTGTCCATTTTGGTCTGGGTTTTACATTTGGTGTTCCTATTATACGGGCTGTATCCACGTATCAGGACTGGTATGGTCTGGTACTCCCAATACCATCTGTAATCGGCCTGGTTCTGGTCATTATTACCGGTACAGCTTTTTTGCTGACAGTATTAAACCTTGCCTTAAAAGGATTTGGTGCGCCCTTTTTCATCAGGCTCAGCCGGAAATTGGCACAAGAATGGATGTACGCATGGACGCGCAATCCCATGGTGCTTGCAGGACTGTCCTTGATGTTTTCCCTGGGTATCTGGTTTCAGTCTGCTCTATTTGTCCTATGGGTACTCATCTTTTTTGCACCGGCATTGCTTTTTTTCATTAAAGTGTATGAGGAGCGGGAGTTGGAGTTTCGCTTTGGGGCATCCTATATGGAATACAAATCCAGGACGCCAATGTTATTTCCAAAAAAACCTGTAAAATGAAAAAATAATTTTCCATTTTGGTGCACTTTTGACCAGGAATAGATTTTTTAAGATACAGCTATGCAATATTCAAAATCTTATAGTAAACGGGAAGAAAAGGCAAATTACCTGACTCATGCTTTCGGATTACTTATAGCAGTTGCTGCTACTGATTGTATTGTTGCGTAAAGCCATTGATGCTGATAACGGATGGGCTATTCTGGCATATTCAATATACGGATTTGGCATGATCGTTTGCATGTTGTCATCCACGATTTATCACTATGTACAAAAGCCAAAACCAAAGGCCATTCTTCGTCATTTTGACCACGGGAACATTTATGTGCTCATCGCAGCAAGTTATTCTCCTCTCACTTTGATTTTGTTGCGAAATGAAGGTATGTGGGGATGGGGGCTTTTTATCTTTATCTGGCTTTTTGCCTTAACTGGCATAGGGTTAAATTTTGGTGAACTCAAGGCTAATAACAACCTCAAAACGGCTTCATATGTGCTTATGGGCGCATCCCTGTTCATCGCTTTAAAACCACTGATATCCGTTGCTTTGGCAAAAGATTGCGTTATAGTTTTGTATTGGCTGGGAGCAGGTGGAGTATTTTATGTTGCCGGTGCATTCTTCTATGCTCTGGCCAAACATGAGTTTGTACATGCCATATTCCACGTGTTTCGTATTACTCGGTTTGGTATGTCATATCGTGGCAGCCTACCTGATTCCTTTTTGAGTGCACTTTTTTCCTTTAATTAAACGGAATTTCTATGACACAAATGGAGACAATGATTAAAATTGAAGGACTTAAAAAGAAGTTTGGAGAATTTTTAGCTGTTGACGGGTTAAATTTTGATATTTATAGAAATGAAATATTTGGTTTACTAGGTCCGAACGGAGCTGGAAAAACAACTACAATAAGCATGATTTGCGGGTTATTGCCAATTTCAGAAGGGAAAATCACATTTGGCATCTCACCAGGGGAAAGACCGTAAATCGCTCATTGGATATTGTCCTCAGGAAAATATTTTTTATCCCAAATTGACCTGTCTGGAACAATTGATTTTTATGGGAAAAATGTATGGACTTTCTTCAAGGACAGTAAAAGCAAGAGCTATTGAATTATTAAATCTGCTGGGATTAGAAGAAAAAACCAATGTAAGGGCAAATAATCTATCAGGTGGGATGAAACGACGGCTAAATATTTGCCTGGCTCTGATTCACAAGCCTGAAATACTAATTCTTGATGAACCGGAAGCAGGACTGGACCCGCAAAGCAGGATTCTGGTCCGGGATTTTATTAAAGTTTTAGGGAAAGAAAAAACAATAATCCTTACCACACACAACATGGACGAAGCGGACCGGCTGGCAGACAGGGTTGCCATAATTGACCATGGCAAATTACTTTTATTGGATACTCCGCAAAATCTTAAAAGGACAGTAGGCGAAGGCGATATTCTGGAACTTGTTACAGAAAACGGCACTGAAAGTTCGATGAATAAGTTTGCTGAAAATGTTAAATTGCTTTCCATGAATGTTAGAATAAATGCTGATTCTGCTTTGATTAAGCACTCAAACATCATAGAAAAATTGCCGGCAATAAAGAATTTAGCTGAAAAAAACGGATTGACGATTTCTGAAATAAAACTTCGTGAAAATACGCTTGAAGATGTATTTATTCATTTAACCGGTCGAAATTTGCGACAATGAAAACTTTAAGTATTGTTACCAAAAGCCTGAAAGAGCAAATAAGAAGCTACTGGGTGCTTTTGCTTTCCCTTACCATGGGCCCTTTCTTTATTTTCGTGTATTTCCTTATTGTGGAAACATCCAAGACTCAATATACCGTTCTTATTGCGAACAATGATACCGGTGTATTGACTGATGGTCAGAATATTAATTATGGTAATAATCTTATAGCGTTTTTTAAAAGTTTTAAGGCGGATACAATCGCAATTCCTTTAACAGTTAATGTGGCAAGAAACAGAACGACCGGCATTGAAAACTTAAAGAACAAAAAAGCCGATGCACTGATAATTATAGATAATCAGTTTTCTCAAGCAATAGATAAGCAAAGAATTAATGATTCGGTGGCTGTGCCAAAGGTTGAAATTATCGGAGATTTAACCAGTGCCAATTATCTTGTCAGCGCAGTGTGGGCAAACGAAATACTTTATGAATATATTCTTGGAGCAACTAATAATAAAAGAAATATCGAAGTAAAAGAAACGGCATTAGGTACATCAGCAACCATGAGTACTTTTGATATGATTGTGCCGGGTATACTCATAGTGTCTTTGATAATGCTGATGTTCACGGCAAGTATAGCCTTTGTTTCCGAAGTTGAAAATAAGACTATTATACGGTTGAAGCTTTCCCGGCTTACTGCCTTTGAGTTTTTGGGCGGTAATAGCATCGTTCAATTACTGGTTGGTATAGTTTCTGTTTTGCTGACTCTCTTTACAGCAATTCTTCTTGGATTTCATTATTCTGGTTCTATATTCATTATGATATTCATCGCCAGTCTGACAAGTCTGTCAATTATTGGTTTTAGCCTTATAATAGCTGCAATTACCAAATCTGCTAATGAGGTGCTGGTTGTTGGTAATTTTCCGATGTTCCTGTTTATGTTTTTTACCGGAGCAGCATTCCCACTTAAAAGCGAGGCCTTATTTTCAATTGCAGGTTACCCTGTAAATCTACAGGGATTAATGACGCCGACTCATGCCATTTCTGCGTTGAACAAAACCCTCATAATGAACATGGACATATCAAGTATTATTCCTGAAATAATTTCCATTATAGTGCTTACCATAATATACTTTTATGATTGGAGGAATTATTTTTAAGCAAAGACATTTAAAACTGACATAAAAATAGCATCCCGTCTAACCTGAAGGAAACCTATTAATAGCACCAATATGAATACGGATAATAAATCTTTAGTAAAGGATTATATCGAATTGGTTTTGAATGCAGGAGATATAAGCTTAATTCCAAAGTATGTTTCACCGGATTATGTGGAAATTTATAATAATAAGAAATATTCAGTGGGAATTGAAGGAGCAAAAGACCACATAATTGGAGTACGAAATAATTATCCCGACATTAAACTATCCATTAATCAGCAGATTGCTGAAGGCGAATGGGTAGCTACTTGTTATACAATGAGCGGGACGCACACAGGTTCCTGGATGGGAATTAAGCCTACCGGTAAAGAGATTATGGTGACGGGAGTTAATATTGACAAAATAGTTGATGGTAAGATTGTTGAACATGGTGGAGCTGCAAACATGTTTGAAGGTCTGCTGGATATTGGCGCGATTGAGATAAGGACCTGAATGCACAAAAATAATACGCTGATAACTTTTAAACACAATTGTTACTTGATTTAACTTGACATTGGTTTTTTGCATTTGTAACTTTAGCAGAAAATACTCCTCATTGAAAAGGCATTTCATTTCTCATCCCGATGCAATTCACCTAAGGAGAACAATATATCTTGTTTAATTACTGTCCTGTTTTGCAAATACCATATAGTATGAGATTATTAAATCTATTATTTGCGTCCAAAATCCAGGGAGATAAAAAGCTAAATATCAATAAATTGATTAATTCAGATGATGTTAATGGCAGTATTATTAAAATTGATGAATATATCTGTAATCTTTGTGAATCTGGAGATAAATTGGAATCACTGTCTGACCCGCAGAAAATATTTTATTATGTTCAAAATTTTGAAAGAGAGATTAATAATGGGGGGTTTAAACAATTCTACAATAATTCTTCAGGTGCATTTGCCCATGAAACTACCTACTCATTAAAAATAATCGGAGCCTACAAAACTGCCAAAATTGTAATGCAAGCGAATGATGAATTCCCTGGCAGACATGTACCGAAAGACAGATCAGAAAGGCAGAAAATATTAGAGCAAATTCAGGATTCATCAAACGAGGTTTGGAAAGACCTTGACCAGAGATTGTTTGCGCATGAAGAAGATTTGAATGCTTATAATTTAGAGTTTGTCAGAAAGAATAAAAAGTTCTTTTAGACCTCATGGTTTTTTTCAACGAATAAGGTTGGTACCAGGCAATTTAAATTTAACAGAATAGTCTGGAAAGAACAGATGCGCTCAGGATAAGTGTTAATTCGTTAATTGAAAGCACAATTGAAAAATGAAGACCAGAAGCAAAATGATACGAGTTTACACAGGATCAGAGCTTACTGTTAATCTTTTAAAAGAGGAATTGGAAAAGATTGGCATTGGTTGTTTCATGCAGGATGATTTTAAGTCAGGAATCGGTGCTGGTTTTTCAGGCGGTGTTCCTTCTTCAGTGGATCTTTATATAAAGGAAATAGATTTGATGAGAGCGCAGTTGACCTTGCGGGAATATGGACGAATAAATAATACTCAACAGGACAAGTCATGAAGACTTTTCAGATACCCATACTGGTTGTTTGTATGTTGATGATTTTTTCATCCTGCGAAAAAAGTGAACAACATGCAACATTTGAAGATTTTTGCAAGGTTAAGCCCGATGGATGGGAATGTGAAATTATAGAAAATAATTTCAGCATAAATGATATTCCTAAAAATGCAGATATCCCAATTGCAATAATAAAATTTACAAACCCAAACAGAGAATTCAGCGGGTTTTCAGATTCGATAGTAAATCCATCGCTGACAATCGATTTTTATGCCATCAATAAAAAACAGGAATTACTGAATTTCATTAAATCCCAACAGATATTTTCCTGGTGTATCCCAATATACTATGGCGAAACGTATGATTATTTTATAATAACCTCCCCTTGTTTTATAAATGGGGGTTCATTTACTGAGGAGGCAAATTCAAGTATCAGCGACCTTCATGAGGCTTTAAAAGGCATTATGACTATAAAAGATTATGCTGAACTAGGGAATTAATTGGCCAAAGCGACCCATATGTGGATTCAGCTGTAAAGTTGAATTAGATGATATCAGAAAGAAAACAACGAGGGGTATTTTCATTGTAGCTGTTAAAACACTATTGTAACTTTGTAAGTGTTAAAGAAACTCCAGGTTTATAAACTATTAAAAACTGGTTTATGATAAAAGTTGCTATTAACGGATTTGGTCGGATAGGACGTTTGGCCTTCCGCGAGATGATGAAAAGCCAGAAACTGGAAATTGTTGCTATAAACGACTTAAGCACACCCTCTATGCTGGCCTACCTGTTGAAATATGATTCCATACAGGGCACTTTTAAAGGAAATATTGGTCATACAAGCAATGAGCTCATTGTGGATAAAAAGCATATTGCGGTATATTCAGAACGGTATCCCCAAAACCTGCCGTGGGCAAAACATGAGGTTGATCTGGTATTGGAATGTACCGGCATTTTCGAATCGAGGGAAAAGGCCTCCGCCCATTTCATAGCAGGTGCAAAAAGGGTAATTATTTCAGCACCTTCTGACAAGGATGTGAAAACCATAGTCTATAATGTAAATCACAGCATCCTTAAAAAGGATGATCAGCTTATAAGTTGTGCATCATGCACTACAAACTGTCTTGCTCCCATGGCAAAAGTCCTGAATGACAACTTTGAAATTATTACCGGGCAGATGACAACCATACATGCCTACACAAACTCTCAGCCATTGATGGACACTCCTGATCCAAAAGTGAACTATCGTAAATCACGGGCAGCGGCAAATAATATTGTCCCTTATACCACAGGGGCAGCCAAAGCTATTGGCCTTGTAATTCCTGAGCTAAAAGGTAAACTTGATGGTTCTTCTCAACGAGTACCTGTGCATTCAGGTTCTGTTGTTGAGTTGTTTACGATTCTGAAAAAGACGGTCACTGCGGATGATATAAATAAAACCATGAAATCTGCTGCCAATGAGTCATATGGCTATAATGAAGATCCCATAGTATCCAGTGATGTTATCGGTATTAATTTCGGTTCGTTGTTTGATGCCACTCAAACCAAGGTGGTTACGGCTGATGAAAGGCAATTGGTAAAAACCGTGGCCTGGTATGATAATGAAATGTCATTTGTATCCCAGATGGTTCGGACAGTTGAATATTTCGGGACATTATAAATTATCCAGGGACTTGCTGATTACTATAACTTTCATCCAATCGTAAATTATCCGGCCGGTAAATGGCAAATTATAGCTCTGTTTGACTTACCTGAGCTGAATGCCAAACCGGATTAAACAATTTTTTATCCTGTAAATAAATGAAATATAAACACATACCCTTTCATACGATAGATTGGAGCAAAATTCCCATTGAGGAACATAAGGGTGAAACCGGTATGGCTTATTGGCAAACCATTCAATATAATGGTTTTCGAATAAGAATCGTTGAGTATTCAAAAGGATATGTAGCCGATCATTGGTGTAAGAAGGGACACATTGTGCATTGTCTTGAGGGTGAGTTTGAAAGCGAACTTTTAGACAATGGGGTTTTTAAATTATCTAAAGGAATGACCTACATTGTATCAGATGAAATGAGTACCCATCGGTCAACCACCCGTAATGGCGTTAAACTTTTGATTATAGATGGGGATTTTCTAAGAATGGTTGAATAGGTGAGAACGCTTTTTATATTATATCTTCCCTTGTAACACCTTCACATTCCAGTACAAAATCAGCTCCATAGGCCATAGCCGGGGTTTGATAACCCGGAGGAGCGTTGCCGGCCAGAATTTTCTTCACCCCGGCCAATGCTGCCCTGGCGGTCCAGATAACCCCTGCTTCCGGACCATGTAACCTTGCCACTGCCTTTTGATTTCGGTCATCTGCAACCTCGCCCCATACATTTGTAAATGTGCGGGCGCGATCACTTGCCGTCGGACCCGGCTTTACCCTCTTCTTTAAGAAATTGCGAACCATCGCCAGTTTGAATAAGGGCCGCAGGTAGTTGAGCATTGACATCTGCCGCCGCATGGATTCTGATAGCGCAATATAATCTTCAATATTGGGTATTCCTGTACTGTGCCAGGCAGTGAATACATCTCCCCAGGTTAATCTTGTCGCCTCAACGGGACCGTTGCCAAAATCTACAGCGCGTGATATCACTTCACGGCCCGGGATTTCCAGGCGTCCATTACGACGTATCCGGTTGCCAAACGGGATTAATTCAATCATGGTACGCTGGGTTCCGGGCGGAAGGCCTGCCGGACCAACAGTCTGAAAAGCCAGAGTCAGGTGTGTGGCCGAAGGCAAACGTTTCCTGAGATGCATGGCCAGGCAATCGGTTGGCACCACATCAAAGCCTATACCCGGCAAAAGCATTACTCCACTCGACTTTGCTTCCATATCGCGGGCTGCAATGGCTTCATAAACCGGGATTTCACCGGTAAGGTCCAGGTAATGAACGCCGGTTCTCAGGCAGGATTCTACCATTGGTTTGTAGGTGTGAATAAACGGACCAGCACAGTGAAGTACCCCATTCATATCCTTCAGCGCTCCGTCGATAGTCTTCGCATCCTCTAGTCCAAATGCTCTGTATTCAACACCTAATTCCGATGCCAGCCGTTCGAGTTTTATCGCATCCCGACCGCCGAGAACGGGTTTTAGTCCGGACTGGACAGCCAGGCGGGCCGTAGCTTCCCCTACAAAACCTGTAGCCCCGTATAATAAAAAAGCAGATGCCATAGGGTTATTTTTAAAAAATGAATTTTGCTTACCCAAAATTACGTCAAATTTACCTTGCGACCCTTATAAAACATCGACAATAAAGCCAGGTATGTATTCTCCATAATTGGCTAGCCATGAATTCGTAAGTAAAAAATCAGTACATTTATACCAGGCTGTAGGAAATAAAATAATTTGAGATATGAATAAGAATATTTTATTGATTTTCTGGCTATTTACGGTTACCGGGATTTCCGCCAAAGAATTCCATGTGGCAAAATCAGGAAACAACACAAATAAAGGGATCGGTAGCAAGTCCGTTTCAAACCATTTCAAAAGCTGTGGAACTTGCCATGCCCGGGGATACCATAACTGTACATGCGGGAATTTACCGGGAATGGGTAAACCCGGCCAGGGGAGGGGAAAGTGATCTCAAAAGGATCGTTTACAGGGCTGCCCCGGGGGAAAAAGTTGAGATCAGGGGATCTGAAATCGTAAATAACTGGAAAAAGGAAAAGGATGGTGTTTGGAAAGTGACCATCCCGAATAGTTTATTCGGTGATTATAATCCTTACAAGGATTCAATTTACGGAGACTGGTTCAATAATCACGGATGGCTGCATCATACCGGGGAGGTATTTCTTAACGGCAAGTCAATGTATGAAAAGGAAAAGCTTGAAAAAGTGTATACATCGGTTGCAGATTCAACGTCAAAGGATACTGAGGGTTCTACCTATACATGGTATTGTGAAAGCGATGCAAATACTACAACCATCTGGGCTAATTTCCATAAGTATAATCCAAACAAGGAACTGATTGAGATCAGCACCCGCAGGACCTGTTTTTATCCTGAGAAAGAGGGGATCAATTATATTACCATCAGTGGATTTCATATCAGCCAGGCAGCTACGCAATGGGCTGCACCCACAGCAGAACAGGTTGGCATGGTATCTACACATTGGTGCAAAGGCTGGATCATTGAGAATAATATAATCAGTGATTCAAAATGTTCGGGGATTACCCTTGGGAAAGAACGGGGCACAGGTCATAATGTATGGTCTGCGGATAAGGGAAATGTTTACAACGATGGCAATATTCATTATATAGAAGTGGTATTCAGGGTGCTGAGGCATGGCTGGAACAAGGAACATGTTGGTTCCCATATTATCAGGAACAATACGATCTTCAACTGCGAACAGACTGGCATATGCGGCAGCATGGGCGCTGCATTCAGTGTGATCGAAAACAACCATATCTATAATATATGGGTAAAAAGGCAGTTCGACGGTGCTGAAATTGCAGGGATCAAATTCCATGCTGCCGTTGATGCAGTCATTCGCCATAACCGGATCCACGACACGGGAAGAGGTATCTGGCTCGACTGGATGACCCAGGGAACAAGGGTTTCGGGAAACATCTTTTATAATAACGATCTGGAAGACCTGTTTATAGAAGTCAGTCATGGACCATTTGTCGTAGATAACAATATTTTCCTGTCTCCTGTTTCAGTCAGGTCTCAATCAGAAGGGGGTGCTTTCGTTCAGAATTTAATCACCGGGTATGTGCAAACATGGCCTGATCCGGGCCGGTTTACACCGTATTTCCTGGCTCATTCAACCGATATTGCAGGATTGACAACCATTATGGGCGGTGATGACAGGTTTTATAATAATATCATTATCGGCCGAAAAAGCGCATCTGATAATAAATATGGCCTGACAACCTACAATAATTCAAAACTGCCGGTGTGGATTGACGGAAACTTATATTATAACCATGCCAATCCTTCGGTAAAAGATATTGATTTTAAAAACTCCGCTGGTTATGATCCGGGTGTACAATTAATAGAAGAAAATGGAAGTGGTTACTTAAGTTTTACACCTGATCCAAACCTTTTTTGACTATAAAGTGAAACTGATTTCAAGTGACATTCTGGGTAAGGCCAAAATTCCAAAAACAGCATTTGAGAATGCTGATGGGACTCCATTCATATTGGATGTGGATTTTTTTGGAAATAAGAGATCCCCGGTTGATAATCTGGCCGGACCCATATTCAATCTAAAACCCGGAAAGGCGATGGTGAAATTATGGTAGATTTTCACATATGTTTTCCTATTTGACCCTATTCAACTATGGATATTAAAAACGGTTCCACAGCACTATTTGTAAAGGATATAGAAGTTTCAAAACATTTCTATAGGGATGTTTTGGGATTAGCAATTGAACTGGATTTTGGCAAAAATGTAATATTCAAAAGCGGGTTTGCTATTTGGGAGATCCGGGATAACCATATTATTCCTGCAAATCTTGGATTGGATAAAATCTGTGATTCTTCAGTCAACCGTTTTGAATTGTACTTTGAAACAGAAAACCTGCCCGGGGTATTTTCAATTCTTAAAAGTAAAAATGTCAGGTTCCTTCACGAAATTCATGAAGAATCATGGGGACAGCAAACAATAAGGTTCTTTGATCCCGATAATCACCTGATTGAAATAGGGGAATCAATGAAACAGTTTGTTTGCAGGTTCTTTAAACAGGGCCTGGCAATCGATGAAATTTCCATACGAACCGGTGTTCCGGTGGAAGAAGTCAGAAGGTTAATCAACAGCTAAAACCTGGCTTATGCCACATCAAATCGCAAAATGCGGATGTGATTGCTTCAATTGCCCTACTTATAAAGAAAACCTCAGGACAGTTGAGAACAGGCGGATTTGCAGCTCCGGTTGGGAAAAATATCTGAACATTAAACTTAGTGCAGAGAAACTGAGACCCTGCGATGGATGCTCCATTGCGGATTCGGAAAGGAAGATTTATTACTTAAACTGCCGGATACGAAAATGTGCAATGATCAATGGAATCCGGAATTGTGCCTTTTGTTCCGGATATCCCTGCGAAGAACTTACAAAGACGCATAGTGTTCAGAAAATATATAACCGGGAAGATTTTATCAAAGAAACCAGAAAAGAAATTTCTGAAACCGATTACCGCCAATTTGTCGAACCCTATGCAGGATTGTATCATCTGAACAAGATAAGAAACTCATTATCTGATAATAATATCAGGGAATATAAAAAATTCTCAACTCAATCATCGTTTGCGCATTTTGATAATTTTAAGGATAATCAGGGTGCGTTAGGGAAAATTTATGTTTTGCTGACTTCTATCTGTACAGAAAAGGATATTTCCTATGCGAGACTTCATGCACTCGGGAACAAAAGAGAGCAGCTTTTAAGAATATTATGGGCAACGGGTTGTTACGGGTTTTTTGGAACGGACAAGAATTATCTTGAACTAGACAGCAAAACCTTCATGGAACAGAAGGTACAAGGAATGTACAATGTCCTTACAGACCATTTAAATGTGTTAAGAAAATATGATGTTTATGGTGAGGTTGTTCCTTTAATCGCAAAAGGATGGCTGACGCCCATGGGTGGATTAAGGAAAGAAGGTTGGGTCTTCAGGCTTCACTTCGGAGATCTGCTAAAAGGGAAGAGCACATTAATAACATTTAAAGAATATGTTTGTAAATTATCTGCAAAGCATGGGAATAAGTCCTATCGGATTTTTACAAAGGCGGACTTAAGCGTAATGTATTAATGAAGGGACAGTGATTTTTTTAATCGATTGCAGTAGCAGCTAACGGTCAGGAGGGAACCCCGTTATTTGAGATTATTTTGCCATAACGTCAACAATCTGATTTCCGAAAATATTTGTAAATTAAGGGACCATCAATTACGCTTTCTTTCCTGATGATGGCTTTTTGATTTTGTTTAACAACTAAACCGAGTCATTATGGAAAAGAAATCTATAATCCGAATACTGATCCTGTTCCTGGTATTCATCCTGGTGTTCCTGTTTTTACCGGCCGGTACGTTTAGATTCTGGGAGGCCTGGGTCTATCTTTTGGCTCTTGCAATCCCGTTGACCTTAACCCTGTTTTATCTTATTAAAAACGATCCTGATCTGTTAAAGCGTCGGTTGAGGTTAAAGGAAAAGGAAGAAAAACAAAAAATGATTGTTCGGCTTTTCAGACTTCCATTTATTCTTGGTTATATGATACCAGGTTTTGATTACCGGTTTAATTGGTCCGAAGTGCCCATCTTCCTCGTTTTAATTTCTAACGGAATGGTTTTCTTAGGCTATTTATGGGTGTATTTCGTTTTCAGGGAAAATAGCTATACATCCCGTATTGTTGAAGTTGAAAAAGGGCAAAAGGTTATTTCAACGGGACCCTATTCCATTGTGCGTCATCCCATGTATTTGGGTACGATTATAATGTTTTTATTTACCCCCCTTGCACTGGGTTCGTGGTGGGCGCTGGTGGTGTTTGCATTTATACCTGTTATTTTGGTTATAAGGATTCTAAATGAAGAGAGTGTTTTAGCTAAAAACTTGCCAGGTTATATAGATTACTGTCAGAAAACGCATTACCGTTTAATACCATTCGTATGGTAAAAGGAGATCGTACCTTATGAAATCAGTTATCATTATATGAAAACTTCAAATGACGCGGGTGCGCCTGTGTTACGATAATTGTTTAAGATACAGGAAGAATTTGAAAAATGACATCTAAAACAACCACATAAGCCGGAATATGGAATTGGAATCTTCAAGATTAAAGCTGATAGAAATTACCTGGCATGATTTGGAGGAAATTCATAACCTCCATTCAATCCCTGAAACAGATGAATTTAATACACTCGGAATACCGAAAGATATTGAGGATACACGGAAAATTTTTCGCCCGTTAATAGAGGCAAGAATTGAACAACCCCGGAAAAATTACTCATGGAAAATTATTTTGAAATCATCCGAGGCATTTATTGGTCTGGCAGGATTAACATTATCCAATGATAAGTTCAGGCTGGGTGAAATTTACTACAAACTCAATCCTATCTATTGGGGAAAGGGATATGGTACTGAAACATCCAGAACATTGATCAAATCAGGTTTTGAATATTTTCATCTGCACAAGGTAGAGGCCGGGGTAGCTGTAGATAATATAAGATCAATCAGGGTGCTGGAAAAATCAGGCATGACCAGAGAAGGATTACGGAGGAAAATTCTTCCCATCCGGGGTAATTGGGTTGATAATTATCATTATGCAATTGTTGAAGATGATCCAAGGGATTATTGAGTTTTTGAGCGCAGTTAGAATTATTGATGCACGACAGCACACATAGCTTCCGTGATCGTTTATTGTCTGCAGCTTGCAAATTGAAGGATTAGCCTGGAAAATGAGAATAATCTGACATTATGAATTAGGATGAAATTGACAGAATTGTACAACGATTTTTTTAAAAGTGAAAAGACTGGCGGACTACTTTTAGTTTTCGTTACTCTTCTTTCACTTGGACTTGCAAATTCATCCCTGCAGGAAGGCTATGTCAATTTTTGGCATTTTAACCTGGGCGGGCACCCTATCGTTCATTGGATAAATGATGGACTAATGACTTTCTTTTTTCTGCTGATCGGCCTGGAATTAGAAAGAGAAATTTATCAGGGAGAGCTTTCAGTTATTAAAAAGGCTTCTTTGCCCGTTTTTGGAGCAATAGGAGGCATGCTTGTCCCGGCCGGACTTTTTTTGTTAATCAATTATGGTACAGACACAACGTCTGGTGCTGGAATTCCAATGGCTACCGATATTGCTTTTGCCATTGGTATATTATCTTTACTTGGTAACCGGGTACCTTCTTCATTGAAAATATTCCTCACTGCATTGGCGGTGATAGATGATTTGGGAGCTATCATAATAATTGCTGTTTTTTATAGCACCTCCCTGGCTATATCAAATTTGTTTATCGCATTGGGCATATTTGGCATACTGATTCTTCTGAACAGGAGGCGAATTCATAATTTAATTCCATATTTAACCGGTGGTGCGCTAATGTGGTATTTTATGTTGAGATCTGGCATACATCCAACAATTGCGGGAGTATTGCTGGCATTTGCAATACCGTTTGATAAGGGCAGAGAAAGATCACCTTCTTATATTCTGCAACATTTCCTTCATAAGCCGGTGGCTTTTTTTATACTGCCATTATTTGCAATTGCTAATACCTGCATTCCAATAAGTGACAACTGGCAAAGTAGTTTGGTACAATCATCCAGTTTAGGTATTATTGCCGGACTTTTACTTGGTAAACCATTGGGTATATGGCTTTTTTCATATATCGGTGTGCGTTCCGGATTTTGTACATTACCGTCTGATCTGAAATGGAAAAATATTATCGGTGCGGGTATATTAGGGGGAATAGGTTTTACTATGTCAATCTTTATTACATTACTTGCATTTGACAATACCGACATTGTAAATAATTCGAAAATTGCAATTCTTGTCGCTTCACTTCTTGCAGGGATTATAGGCTTTATATTTTTAAATCAGACTTTAAAAAAATGAATGTAAAACGAGGTAACGAATTGAAATTTAGAAAAAGAACTGCCACTGATGCATTTAGTAAAAAGGCTTTTTTTCTGATTCTGACTGTTTTGACTCAATTGTCTGGAATTGCCCAATCTAATTATCAAACCCTCAAAGTTTCATCAAATGTGGAATTGGTTAAGATTTCTTCGAATGCCTATGTGCATGTGTCATATTCTTATTTACCCTCCTATGGCCGGGTAGCTTCAAATGGCCTGGTTTTCATAAATGGTAATGAGGCCTTTTTGTTTGATACACCCATGACAGATTCATTAACAATGGAACTGGTCTCGTTCATCAGGGATTCAATGAAACTGAAAATTGCCGGATTTGTACCCAATCATTGGCATGCTGACTGTATTGGCGGACTTGGATATTTGCAGGATCAAAAGATTAAATCATATGCCAGCCAGAAGACGATTGATATTGCCAGGACAAAGAATCTACCTGTTCCTGACTATGGGTTTAAGGATTCGATAGAACTTTATCTGGGCAACAAAGCGATAGAGTGCTACTATCTGGGAGCGGCGCATTCATTGGATAATATTGTTATCTGGATTCCTTCGGAGAAAATATTATTTCCGGGTTGCATGGTCAAAAGCATTAATTCAAAAGATTTAGGAAATACGGCCGATGGCGATTTAGCTGCCTATCCGAAAACCATTGATGCGGTTATAAAGAAATTTCCAATGGCAAGGATTGTCGTTCCGGGTCATGGTCCATTCGGTGGTTTGGAATTGCTAATCCATACGAAGGATTTAGCGGCTGCAATATCAAAGGATAATGAAAACAGGAGAGAACAGTGGCTCACTTATTTGGACAAGATTGCCCGGCCGGTTATTTCCAATCTGGCATCGGACAAGCTTAAGGAAAATATGACAGTTATATTGTCAAATACCACCGATAATCCTGAACAGCGGAAGAAAGTAGCTTATTTGGAAGCATTTGCCCGTACCTTATGCGGTATATCCTCCTGGCTTAATGTTGAAGGGGGATCAGCTAATGAAATCGCCATGCGCAATCAATATCGCGAATGGGTTTTAAAGGGGATTGCCAATGCCGTTGATTCAACTAAGAATGACTACATGTTATGGACGGGCAGCCAGCCGCTGGTTGATGCATCATTTTTTACCCTTGCCCTGATCAGATGCCCCTGGTTATGGGATCATATGGACAATAAACTGCAAAAACGCGTGGTATCAGTACTTCAATCAACGCGCACCACCATACCTGCCTATTCTAACTGGATACTTTTCCCGGCAATGATCGAGGCTTTTTTCTGTAAATATGGTCAGCCATATGATCCTGTTCGAATTGAATATGGTATTCGAGAATTTTCGCAACAGTGGTATGTCGGGGACGGCATGTTTTCGGATGGCATGCATTTCGTTCTGGATTATTATAATAGCTATGTGATCCAACCTTACCTCCTGAATATTTTAGATGCAGTAAATTCAAGAAATGAATCCTTTAACTGGTTTAATCCAAAACTTGAAAAGATTACCTCCCGATATGCTGAATTGCAGGAACGCTCAATCAACAGAGATGGCAGCTTTCCGGTATTTGGCAGGTCAATTGTTTACAGGGGAGGCGCTTTTCATCTTTTATCGGACATGGCGTTGAGGCATAAGCTGCCAGAATCCCTTACTCCGGCCCAGGTAAGATGCGCACTAATGGCAGTGATTAAAATGACTATTGACAACCCTCAGACTTTTACGGAGGATGGCTGGCTGAACATCGGACTGTGTGGAAATCAGCCTGACCTTGCAGATGTTTATATCAATACAGGAAGTTTGTATTTATGTTCAACTATTTTTCTTCCTTTAGGTTTACCGCCGACTGATCCCTTCTGGACTGATCCCGATGCTCCCTGGACTTCCAAAAAAATATGGAATGGCACGGATGTTCCGGCTGACCATAGTTTACGGGAATAGTGAAAAACTAAAAACTAAAAGTGAAAAATTAGCAGATCAATTCATGAAATTACTAAACCGAATGCAGGAATGCATATAGACTAAACAACACGTTATTATTGAACGATTTATACATAAAAAATTTAACCTGAATTTCCAATGATGACAAAAGATATTAAAAACAATCTGCTAACCTATTTTCTTTTCTCCTGGTTGCTTTAACCGGTATATACTTGGAAATAATTTTGTTGTGAAATATCAGTTTCTCAGAGTATGGGAGTTTACCAATGTTTTGCTTTTGCTGGTGGGAGTGCCTTTTTTGTTTTTGCAGACAAAGGCCAAACTTCCAAATTTCTGGCAAAGTCGAGGTTTCAAACTCCACCCGGTTTTTGCTTCCTGTCGCAATTGGTATTGTTTTTGGAATCCTGGATTTACTCGTTTTTAAAGTTATTCTTCATCCCGAGGCTTATCGGGAACTTCCCCCATTTACTCAGCCTTTTCCCTATTCAATGTTTTTGTATTTTTCCGGTGCATTTGAGGTGGAAGTATTTTACAGGCTGATCCCCCTCACATTGATTCTAATAATTGGAAACTGGTATAAGAAAGGCAAATATTATATGATTTTCTTTTGGGCCGGGGCTATATTAACCGCCATTCGCGAGCCCCTGGAACAGTTGCCTGACGGAGGTATTTTGCTTCTGGTTTATTCACTGCTAACAGGTTTTCTTATGAATTTCCTCCAGGCTGTCTGGTACCGTAAAGCAGGATTTCTGGCCTCGCTTTCCGTTCGCCTTGGACATTATTTTGTCTGGCACATTTTACTCGGAATTTATATTGAATACCATGATTTGGTTTACTAGCCGGAACAGGGAGAGAGTGGGAGAGTGAGAGGAGAGTGAGGGATGAGAGGTGAGAGGTGAGAGGTGAGAGTAAGGAGTAAGGAGTAGGGAGTGCCCCAGTTTATGCGCCAATGTTTCAGTCATTTAAAATTCAGTTATATAAGAGTAAATATCTATATGGGGACAAAATAAAGCGCTAAATTTGAATCAGAAAAATGTGTAATGAAATCGATCAGAACAGTACTTGCCGTAATGTCGGTCATCCTGATAATTCTCATTCTGATTTATATGAATTACAATGATTTATCATGGTCGGCCAACAGAATAAGCTACCTGGGACTCGCAGCCTGTATATTGAACATATGGGCACTGGTTTTTTTAATTAAGGAAAGGGAGTGATCAGAGAAATTGAGGAAATATCCATGAATGCATGGCCGGCGCTTCAAACAATGCATTATGACGGTTGGGTCCTTCGTTTTGCGCATGGAGTTACAAAAAGGTCAAATTCTGTCAATCCGATATATGCCTCCAAAATTGATGCAGATTACAAGATTAATTATTGTGAAAATTTATATCGTTCACAAAACCTGCATCCCTGCTTCAAAATAACTGAAATTGTTGAGCCGTCGGGTTTAGACCGAAAATTGGAAGCCCATGGGTATGAGCATATTTTTGATATTTCAGTTCAGCTGGTAGATATCAATCATTCGGGATTTGTTCTGAATAAAAACATTCAAATTGCCGACGTTGCAGATGATACCTGGCTGGATAATTATATAAGAATGAATGAAGTAAATCCAGCTCAAAAGCCTGTATTAAAAAGAATTATAGATCAGATTATAGTGCCACGGGGTTTGTTTACTTTACTGGTAAATGATATTGCTGTTGGTTGTGGTTTAGGTGTTACCGAAAACAAACATATCGGTTTATTTGATATCGTAATTGACAAGTCATACCGAAACCAGGGTTTAGGACAATTATTGATCGAAAGTATTCTTGCCTGGGGCAGAAGCAAGGGAGCAGAATATGGATATCTTCAGGTGCTGGTTGACAATGCGCCGGCCGTGAGATTATACTCCAAAGTCGGATTCAGGGAGGAATATAAATACTGGTACATGATGAAATAGGAAGTTCTGCAGTTCTGCAGTTATGCAGTTTTGCAGTCGTGCAGTTTTGCAGTTATGCAGTTTTGCAGTCGTGCAGTCGTATAGTCTTGCAGTCGTGCAGTCGTTCTTCCGGAGTGAGATAATGTATTTGGCGTCAATATGTTGATATATGAAAACGAAAAATTAAATTGTATTAACTTTCGATCACTTTTGGCTTACCCAATTTCCTATGGCAATCGATTAACTGTTTCTATCTCATATAGCATGAAAAAAGCAGTCTTTCTCATTCTTCCGGTTTTATTCTTCATATTCAACTCATGCTTCCAGGGCAGTTTTTATGAAAGATTATCAGACTCAGCGATCGAATTAACAAAAGATAAGGTTCAATATGATCCCGCTTATTTCACCATCGGATATCCCAATGGTGATATTCCGAAGAATAAGGGCGTTTGCACAGATGTTGTGATAAGAGCTTATCGCAAACTGGGAATAGATCTCCAGAAAGAAGTGCATGAAGACATGTTGGCTCACTTCAATCTGTATCCAAAAAACTGGGGTTTATCCCAGCCTGACAAGAACATTGACCATCGAAGGGTTCCCAATTTAATGGTGTTTTTTACACGAAACGGTATTGTCAAACCCATCACTCCCAATGCAGGGGATTATGTGCCTGGAGATCTTGTTTGCTGGGACCTTGGAGATAATCTAACCCATATAGGTATTGTTGTGAACAGAAAATCTTCGGATGGTTCCAGAAATTTGATCGTCCATAATATTGGTTCTGGCCAGAATCTGGCTGATTGTTTGTTCGATTATAGAATAATAGGGCATTATCAATATAGAAAATAACAGATTGGTACAAGCCTGTGGCAATAATCAGCAGGGGCACGAAAAATGATTTTGTGCTTTCTGATATATTAGTTACATTTCGGATAATCGGGGATTTAAGCTATTAAGTCATATGAAAAAATTAACACTTTTACTATTCATCGGGATCCTGATTTTAACTTCCTGTAATTCCAACCGCGTGGATTTATATGAAGGCATCAGCGTGAGTATTCCGAAATCTCTTAAAAAAGAGGTTGACAGGGAGAATAGCTTTGTCAATCCTCAGAACAAGGTAGCTCTTAAATTCTCCCAGTCCAGAAATATGTCATTCGGGGAATTTCTGCCTAGAGTCGATTTTGATTTTTTATATCTCTCACTATCCCAGGACAGTATTTTAAAAGTTCAAAACAAGGAGATCAGGAACATTCTCGGATTGAAGGTCGGCGTTATCGAAAAATCATCCGATACATTAGAAATGAAAATTTTCTTCACAGAAATCAATCATGAATTTCTACTGGGTGTATTGTCAGGGAATCCGGCAAATGACAAATATATGAAGTCAGCATTTGACGGAATTCTGGAATCATTAAGAGTGAAAAATTGAATACAAGTATAACTCCATGGCTTTCTGTTCGAAACAGCCATGCTGCTGTTGCCTTTTACAAGTCCGCATTCGGAGCTGTGGAAGTTTTCCGGCTGGAGGCACCGGATGGGGCATTAGTCGCCAGACTTTCCATACTCGGTGCGGAATTCTGGTTAAGCGATGAATCGCCTGAAAATGGAAATTTTAGTCCCGAAACCCTTGGTGGAGGTACCGTAAGGATGATTATAACCGTTGAGTGATCCGGATTCAATGTTTTCCAGGCGCTCTTAAGGCAGGGGCAAAAGAAGTATCACCAGTGAGTGAAGAACATGGCTGGAGATCGGGCAGACTGGCTGATCCGTTCGGTCATCACTGGGAAATCGGTCGTCCTCTTTAAAGGCAGTTATATTTAATCTCCTGATTAATTTATATCTAAATTAATATTACAAATGAAGACACTCGATCTGAAACCCATTGTTGCAGACAGGGAATGCTGCCAGGCATATTGGCCAGTTGTGCAATTGCTCAGTGAACCGAAGACTGCAAAAAGTACAATACATTTATTCAAAGTGATGGGTCATGCTCAATTCCGACGGGCGCTGCATTCATCGGATTGAAGAAATCGGTTATGATCAGTTTGCCATTGAAATGGCAGAAAATAAACGGCAAACTATCAAGCGCAAATAGGCCCATCGTTGTTATATAGTAAAATGGGTTATGTATGTTCCGAAATATTATAAAGTAGACAGCCTGGCCGAGGTGAAGGATTTTATCGGTGCCAATGGCTTTGCCATGCTGGTCAGCCAGGTGAACAGCCGGCTCTGGGCCACCCATATTCCCCTCCTACTGGATACAGATCAGCATGGAAAGGATATTCTCACCGGCCATTTGTCAAAAGCCAATAAACAATGGAAAGATTTTAGTGCCAATGATGAAGTGATGGCCGTTTTCCTTGGTCCTCATTCCTATATTTCATCCTCATGGTATGATCATGAAAACGTCCCTACATGGAACTACATTGCAGTGCATGTATACGGCAGGATACGCCTTGTTGAGGGAGACCTTCTTAAGGAGCAGTTAGGTAAAATGGTGGATAAATATGAAGCCGGTTTAAAAGATCCTGTAAACCTGAAGACAATGTCGCAGGATTACCTTGAGCAGGAAATAAAGGGGCTTGTTGGATTTGAAATTGAAATTACAGAAATCCAGGCTGCTTCAAAGTTATCCCAGAACCGGGATGAAAAAAACTATGACAGAATTCTTGCAGGACTTACTCAAAAGGGAGACCGGGATTCGCTTAAAATGGCTGAAATAATGAAAAAGAAAAAAGAACAGCCGAAAGACACGAAGTAATCCTTATTTTGATACTTTTTCCGCCAGCAACTTATTACTTTCATTCATGCATCTCTTCATGTTCCTGTGAAATTCGTTGATGGCAATTTTATGAAAATAGGGATACAGGTAGCGGTCACGGATAAATGAACCACTTCTAAAAGCCGTTTCGTGAATAATTTCTGTGTACCCCTTTTTGGTGGGTCTAAAAAAGATGGTTTGTTCACCTTGCGATTTCCCGCCTTTCACGTAGCTGAAAGTAATTGACTTGTGTGTGCTGTCAATACTGATAATTTCAAGACCAACTGCCAGGTTATATAATCCCTTCATAATTCGAAGGTTGACATAAAAAACCTGGCCGGTGTCAATGCCTGAATAGTATGTGTCATTGTTATACATGACCGTGTTCTTGGATTTTGACAGAAGCAATCCAAATGATATCATACTTCCATTCCAGGACTCAGCAGGACTTGTGTTCTGATAGGTTTTCCAGACCTTCTCAGGTAATTCTTTCAGATAGTATACCGATTCGAGCATATGATATCCTTTCAGATCCTGGCCCTTGTGATAGGTAGACCTGATTTCTTTAAAATACTGAATGTTGTTATCACTGAATTGCGTATTGACGAGCGTCCTGATTTTCCTTTGCGGGATCCGGTTCATGTCGATACGACCCGCAGCATTCTGCGATTGGGCAATCAAGGTGCCCAAAAGTAAAAACAAAGAGATCCAAAATTTCATCAGCAGTGTATTTCATCTTTATACAGTAATTGGGTTTGAGTGGTTACTGTAATTCAAAAGTATTTGTGAATATATCCTGTTTATTCAAACTTACCAAGCAGGCTTCAAATTTGTCCGGTTTCGTACATCATTTTCCGCAGCCGTTCATGTTTATTAAAAATCGAGTATAGATAAGAAATATCGTAATAATCAGTAAATAAATATTTTACAATGTTTGGTATGAATTGTGTAAAAGGTGCTCAGGATCCGAACAACAAAAAGCAGGAATTAATTACACAAAAACAAACCTTTAAACATGAAAAGATTTTCACAGAAAATAGCAACGGCAGGATTTTGGCTGGCAAGCCTTTTGGTGCTGCCAGGATTTACTGTTATATGCCGAGACCGAAAATGGTTCAATTACGGGTGTCATAGTTGATGACAGCACTACCATTCCCGTGTCATATGCTTCAGTTGCACTGCTGAGTGCAGCAGATTCCAGTTTATTGAATGGAATGATCACAAACGATCAGGGGAAATTCCAGTTTGATGACCTGCCATATGGTAAATACAACCTGAAAGTCACTTTTGTTGGTTACAAACCAGTAGTGATTAAAGGCCTTGAAGTTTCCAAACAAAATAAGACAATTGACCTGCAAAACTTAAAGATCGTGGAAGATGCCAAAAAGATCGAAGAGGCAGTAATTGTCGGTCAGCGGCTAAAAGGAGAGGAAAAAATTGACCGTACTGTATTCACTATAAACGACGATGTGAGGAAGGCCTCCACAACAGCATTGGATGCACTGAAGCACATTCCCGCAGTCACAGTGGATTTCCAGAACAATGTTTCCCTCGAGGGACGCACAAACATCCAGTTTTATGTGGATGGAATTCTTCGTAACAAGGAATATGTTGCACAGATCAAACCCGACCAGATTGATAAGATCGAATTGATCACCAATCCCGGCGTGAAATACGATGCCGACATTTCCGGCGTCATCAACATCATTCTTAAGAAAGAGAAACGTTCGGGTGTGAGCGGATCTGTAAAAATCCCGATTCCAAATCCAAACAAAATTGTTGCTGAACCCAGCGCTAATATTGAGTATGGAAATCAGAAATTCAGGATTTATGTTGGCGACCAGATGCATTTTGAGCGCTTTAACGGAAAGGAAATCCTTACTACCCAGGTGGATAACGGAGTAACAGCACCCTATCGTTTTGAAAAGACCGGTGAAGGTATCAACAGCTGGCAGAACAATTACCTGAACTACGGCATAGACTATTTTATCAATGATAAAACCTCTTTGAACTTTTTGGGCGAGTGGAGAACATGGAAAGGGGTGAATGACAACTACGAATCCCTCAGCAAGGTATATACCGACGATGTTCTGACAGAATACGTTGAGACAAACAGGAACTCTCTGAACAGAAGCGACAACTACTACTTTTCACTGTATTTTGTAAAAAAGTTCAATAAAGAGGGAAATGAGATCAAGGCTGAAGGCTATTTCAATAATGAAACCGGCAAGGACAATAATGACTACATGGAGTATTACATGGATCCTTCCGATATTGAAACTGTGAGCCGCATAGTTGACCGGTCAGACTTAACCGAAAACCTTCGTCACAATGCTGAAATTAAACTGGACGGAACCTTCATGGTAAAGAACATTAAGAATGAGGTTGGTGCAAGAACATATGGCTCATGGATGGGAAATGAATTTACGACTACATCAACTATTGAGGGAGTGACCAATGAGACATCGGAAGAATTCAATTATCGTGAAACACGTCAGACGGCCTACTATAATCTTTCAGGCAAGGTTAAAAAATTCGCATGGCAGGCTGGTATCAGGGGAGAATATTCCTGGCTCGACATTGATTCCGAAACTACAACTGATTATACAGTGCTGTTGCCCCAGGTTAGCCTGAGCCAGGGTCTGGCAAAGGAACAAACCCTCAGGTTAACTTATCGCAAACAGATTTACAGGCCATCGGCAAGTGACATGAATCCCTTCGAAGTATGGACCGATTCACTGCATATGCGGATGGGAAATCCGGGTCTTGATCCGGCCATCGAAAACAAGATTGAGCTTTCCTATTCGAAGAATTTCAAATCGAACTACATTTCCCCCAAAGTGTATTACCGTTACACAAACAATGGAATCCAGGATGTTACGACCGTTTCGGATGAAGGGGTTACAGTCATCACCCAGGACAATATCGGAAAGAATGTTGAGTATGGAGTAAGTGTAAGTGGTGCCTTCCAGATCCTGAAACACTGGAGATTCAATGCCAATGTGGATGTATTCAACCGCATATATAAAACGGATGAGGCAACAACTGGTCACAGCCGGGAAGAAATGCTAAGCTACCGGTTCAATTTCAGTAATATTGTCACCCTGCCCAAGGATTTCACCGTGTTTATGTTTGCTTATTATGGAAGTCCGAATATAAGCTACCAGCGCGAATTTTCCCGCGACATACTGTATCTCTTCGGTGCTGAAAAGAAATTCAATGATAAGTTCAGCATGGACGTCATTTATAATCCGTTCATCAAGGATTTCATGTACACCAAAGTCATTACCACTACTCCCGGCTACAAGGAATCATGGGAAGGTCATGTGGATGCAGGTCAGTTGTTCTGTTTCTCGATAACCTACAGTTTCAATAAAGGAAACAAGATCAATAAGATTGACAGAAATGTGGAATATGAGAGAAGCCAGGGGAAAGGCGGTCTCTAAGAAGTGACGAGTGACGGGTGACGAGTGGTCCCTGGGTTGGCTTGGCTGGTCAGACTCAGGGACCTTGTTTTTTGAAGTTATTTGAAATTACGCTGGCGGACAATCTCAAAGAATAATACAGAAGCGGCAGCACTTACATTCAGGGATTGGATGGCACCGTACATGGGGATCTTTATAAGCACATCCGCCATTTTCAACAGTTTAGGATCAATCCCGGTATCTTCAGCACCCAGGATGAGTGCAACAGGTTTATTGAAATCAGCATTATATATGAAATCATCTGCTTTTTCTGTGGCTGCTATAACCTGGAATCCGCTATCGTGAAGGTATTTTGCTGCATCTTCCAGGGAATTTACCCTGCAAACCGGAATATTACTCAACGCTCCGGCCGATGTTTTAATCGCATCTTCATTGATCTGTGCAGATCCTTTGGAAGGAATAATCAGTGCATCCATACCGGAACATTCAGCGCTTCGTGCCAGGGCACCCAGGTTACGGACATCTGTGATTCTGTCGAGCAATACCAGTACCGGGAGTTTTCCCTGGTCGAAAAGCATGGGTACCAGCTTTTCAAGATCGGTATATTCCAGTTCGGAAACAAGGGCAATAATTCCCTGGTGGTTTCCTCCTGTCAGACGGTTCAGCTTTTCGAGGGGCACATATTGAAAAGGAATATTCTGATCCCTCAGGGCAGGGAACAACCCGGGAAGTATCTCATTTTTGAAGCCTTGTTTGATCAGAACTTTGTCGATTGGTTTACCGGAACGAATGGCTTCATTTACCGGATGTATGCCAAAAATCAGACTTGATTTGGATTTCACGATTTCAATTTAGTCAATAAGAAAAATACTGCCTTTGCGCCATGAGTCAACTGCCAGTCGCCAGTAACTGTCATAGTTGTCGGACCGTTCTAAAATATAATTATCACGTGTATAAGCGGAGGGGAAATAATCAAAGGTAAATGTGACGGAGGTGCTGAAATTATTTTTAAAGTAAATCCATTTCTCCTGGGTGGGGGTGACTTTAACCTGCTGAGGGGGTCCATAGATAATAAAAATCATGCCCCTGTCTGTTTTCCATCCTGGTTTGTAAGAAGTAAAGAAAAAGTTGGAAAAGAATACCCGGTTATAATACACCTTGATCAGTTCACGGGCCTTGTCAACACTGCCGGCCCGGGCAATCCAGAAGTTATCAACCGCCAGTTTCTGGTTGGTGGATTTTTTAAGGGCATCATATTCCGGAGTAGTAGTAAGGTATGCCAGCGGTTCAATCATTTGATTTACTTCCTGGATCTTCGGGTAGGTCTTTCCAAAGTTAAACACGGTGAGACCTTCCGAGCGGGAAGTATCGAGTTTAAACTGGTAAACGCCTTCATAATTCAGGATATAGCTCAGTCCTTTCCTGAATGGCAATACCCAAAGACTGTCGGGCCTGGCCGGAAGTTCCTTGTTCCTGCCTTCGGCAAATGAAGGTCTCGGCAAAGGCAGTTCACCACCATAAAAATTTACATATACCTTATCAAATTGTGAATCAGGGTAATCTATTTTAAACAGTGAATTTCCAATTACATGGGGTGAAAATATTGGCACATTATTGCCCTGTGATTCAGTGATCAGGAAGTTCTGTTCTGAAAAATCAGAGGTTCTGTCGACGTATTCGTAAGTAAGGTTCTCCTCATTTCTTACAACGTCTTTTGCAAGGATCATTAACTGGTAGAATTTTCCTTTCCGGGTATTCAGGACAATCTGCGTTATAAATCTTTTATCTGCATTTTCGCGGGCAAAATTGTACTTGATCTTGCCCGAATCAGCCACAACCGGTTTTTCAGGATCTTCAAGATCTGTAAGTACATAGGTGAGGTTAACCTGTGCCAGTATCTGGTTGGGCTCAATGGTTCCTGAATAGAGCAATTCAACCGGAAAGATCTTCACCAGGAGAAGGGATGTTGTGGGAGAATTGTGGTAAATTGTAAAGGCAGGATGAAACTTGGTATTTGTCGGGTTGTACATTTTCGACAAATTAACCACAGTGGGCTTAACCGTTGTAGTCTTTTTTGGAGCGGTACATGCAACAGGAAGCAAAAATGCCAATATAAGTAAGCAGTTCAGCCCTCTTTTCATTGTTTCCCTGTTAATCATCTTCCGTAAAAATACTTAAATTCTTTTACTTTTATAATCTTCCAGTTCTTTATGAAGCTGTTCCCATTGGCTCATCTGCTCTTTTAACGAGGTATGCAGAGAGGTATAGGATGAATAAAACTCGGGCGTCATTAATGCGTCAAGATCCCCTTCAGGATTAGATATTTTTGCCTCATACTCTGCAATTTCCTTCTCAATTTCACTGATCCTGAGTTCCGTTTTTTCAATACGGGTTTCGATTTTACGTGTCTCCCGGTCATATTCCTTTTTATTCAGAAAAGCCTGTTTATTGCTTGTTTCCTCTTTTGCAGCGTTGTTTGCGGCCTGAAGGGTTGTCTTTCTTTCCAGCTCTGCCATGGAAGCAAGCTTTTTACGGGCAAGAAATTCATAAATCCCGCCAAGGTGCTCCCTTATTTTATGATTTTCAAATTCATACACTTTGGTAACAAGGTTATCCAGAAATTCCCTGTCGTGTGAAACCGCAATAAGTGTGCCATCGTAATTCAGCAATGCCTGCTTCAATATGTCTTTTGAACGCATATCGAGGTGGTTGGTCGGTTCGTCGAGAATGAGCAGGTTACAGGGTTCGAGCAGCAATTTGGCCATGGCAAGGCGGGAACGTTCACCACCCGACAGGACCTTAACCTTCTTATCCACATCTTCACCACCAAATAAAAACGCGCCGAGGATGTCCCTTATTTTAGAACGGACATCTCCAACCGCCACTTCATCGAGAGTTTCAAGCACGGTCTTGTTCCCATCCAGCAATTCATCCTGATTTTGGGCAAAGTACCCGATTTTTACATTATGACCGGGTTTAAGATGGCCCTCCCAGGGCAGATCGCCGATAATGATCTTTGTCAGCGTGGTCTTGCCCTCGCCGTTCCTGCCAACGAAAGCAACCCGTTCATTCCGGTGGATGGTAAGGTCCACATGGTCCAGCACTTTATGAAAGCCGTAGCTCATGGATAGGCCGCGTATTTCAAGCACTACACTCCCTGACCGGGGCGACGGCGGAAACTTTATATTTATGGAAGAGGTGTCCTCTTCATCAATTTCAATGATATCGAGCTTTTCCAGCATTTTAATGCGTGACTGCACCTGAACCGACTTGGTGGCCTTGTACCTGAAACGGTCGATAAAATCCTGCGTTTCATCTATCAGTTTTTGCTGGTTCTTGTAGGCTGCTGTTTGCTGTTCGCGACGCTCTTTTCGCAAAACAACATATTTCGAATAGGGCACGCGGTAATCATACATCTTACCTTTTGAAATCTCCACGGTGCGATCGGTAATCCTATCCAAAAAAACCCGGTCATGGGAAATCATGACCACGGCACCATGATAGTCATGCAAGAAATCTTCGAGCCATTGGATCGAATCAATGTCGAGGTGATTCGTAGGCTCATCCAGCAGGATCACATCGGGCATTTTTAGCAGAATTTTGGCCAGCTCAATACGCATACGCCAGCCACCGCTGAATTCACGGGTATGCCTGGTAAAATCAGAACGCGTAAAACCAAGTCCCATCAGCACCTGCTCGATCTTCTGATCGCGGTTGCTGCCTTCCAGCAAATGAAAGCGTTCCGTTTTTTCTGAAAGCTGGTCGATCAGATCGAGGTAATCACTTGAATCATAATCTGTGCGGGTTGTTATTTCATGATTCAGCTTTTTTATTTCCTCTTCAAGGATGAGGATTTCGTCAAAGGCGCTGCCGGCTTCATCGAAAAGCGACTTGTCATCAATTACAACCATTTGTTGTGGCAGGTATCCAAGCCTGATGGCAGGAGGTACGATCACCTTGCCTTCATCGGGTTGCTGTAAACCGATGAAAACCTTGAGCAGGGTAGTTTTTCCGGCGCCATTTCTGCCAACCAGGCCTATCTTATCACGGCTGTTTACCAGGAAAGAAATATCCCTGAATAAATAGAATCCCCCAAACGACACACTTAAATGGTCAACTGAAATCATGTATTACTGATAAAAAATTACAGGGGGCAAAAGTAGTGAAAAAAGGGACAAGGGACAAGGGACGAGGGACGAGGTGACAGGGACTAGGGACAAGTAAGAAAAACCCGGAGTGATTGAATGCCGACAGATATCTTATCTGCAAATCGCCCTGTAAGGCTGAGCGACCGTCGCACATTACCGGGGTGTGACCCAACTATGACTTTAACAACGTGATACCGGTCAAATCTGCTTTTCCGTTTTTCAGGAATTCGTAAGTCATCCGATCTGCCTGGCAGTCAATAAACCGGATCCGTTTCAGACTTTTGTTTTTAAAGAAAGTGTTCAAAAGCCTTGCATTCCGGAAGGTAACCCTGGTAAATGCACAGTTTTCAAAATAGCAATCCTCCAAAGTACCGGTGAAAACTATATCGGCAATCTGTGTATCAATAAAAGAGGTATGCTTCCACACAGAATTAGCAATTGTATTTTTCTCTATGTCACCGGATTTAGATGCCACTCCGGTAAGGCCGCCGGATTTAATCACCACTCCGGTAAAATCGGCGCCGGAGAAAAAGCAGCCGTAGATATAGCTTTCTGAAAATTCAGATCCGGTCAAATTGGCGCCGGAGAAATCGCAGCCGCTAATATGGCTTCCTGAAAATGCAGTATCTTTCATAAAACAGTTCTTAAACAGATTGTTAGCTAAGTGAGAACCCTGAATTCGGCTGTTGCTGATGTCGCAAATTGAAAAGTCACAGCCATCAACGTTATTTCTTTTTAGAAGGAGTCCCGACAGATCTGAACCGATAAAAAGGCAGCGCTGCATGTTGGAGGAACTGAATTTTTCATAAAGGTTTTTCAAACCGGAAAAGTCTGCGTCCACCCAGTTCCCGCGTGACATATCCCAGCTAAGCTTTTTTTTCTGCTTTCCGGATGACAATTCATTCGATTGCTTAACCAAAGGTTCAACGGAGGCCATTTCAGTGGCTGCAGATTGGAAGCTTTCTGAAAAATAGTTGAGGTCAACATCCAGAATTTCAGCAAGACGGTTAAAAGTAATAATGTCCGGCATTGATTCTCCGCGCTCCCACTTTCCGACTGCCTGTGAACTGATAAATAGACGCTGAGCAAGCTGGGCTTGAGAAATATTTACCTTCTTTCGTGCTTCTGCAATCTTATTGCCAATCGTTTTAGTGTTTATCATAGTACTAATTCTTTAATTTATTTTTTAATCGACACTGCAAAGATATTCGGCTTGATATTTGGAATCAATGAAAATACAGATACTTATAGTTGTAATTAAGCTATTTATTGTTGTTATTTAACAACTATCGGTAGGATTGGCAGGGAGCTAAGGTTGATGATTTTTGCGCAAGGTGGCGGTAAGCATTTGATATTCCGAATAGGAAGACGAATAACTGCATGATGGTATAACTGCATAACTGTTTCTACAATAATTAAACCTCCATGAGGTTCAACGAATCCTTAATGGATTAATGACTGTAACACCGAGAATCAGGCATTCAAATATTTATATAGCAGTTCCTTTGTTTTGTCAACGTTTTCAAACAGGATTGTTTTCAAGCCCAGTAATGAGGCGGTTTTAACATTTTCTTTCTTATCATCGATAAAAATGATATCCTCATTCGATGCATCCAGCTTTTGAATGGCGAATATAAAAATATCTTCATTTGGTTTCATCATGTGCATTTCGATCGAAAGAAACCTGTACTGAAAATGTTCATATAATTTCAATTTTGCGATTTACGTCAGATACCTCTATTTCTGTATTACTCAGGCAGGCTGTGGTATATTTTAAATTTAATTTCTGTCAGCAATTCAAGCATTGAGGGGTTTATTTGAAATCCCCTGGTATAAATGTCAAGGTGCATTTGCAAAAGAACATTTGCATCATAACGGCTGCCAAACCGGCTCTCATAAAAATCAATTATTTTCATCCGTCCGGTAAATAATTCAGGCAGTGCATTGTTCCAAAGTGCAAACATTTCTTCTTTCGATATTCCCAGATAGCCGGCAATTCCCTCGTTCAAAAGCCTGGTATTATCAGGGACGAAAGATTCCTCCCAGGTCGAACACTATACATTTTTTCTTATTCACAAACTGGTTTGGGAATTCCTGTTTTGTTCATCCTTATCATGATTGTCAGCGAAGTAACTTTAAATAAGCCAGTACCAACGGTAAGAAACTGCTATTATTGTATCTTAATCTTAAACGGTTTCACTTTCCATATCTTTTCACAATAATCCCGGATGGACCGGTCTGATGAGAATTTGCCCATCCTGGCCACATTCAGTATTGCCATCCTGTTCCATTCAGAGGTGTTTTTCCAGGTTTCAGCAACCAGGTCCTGGCAGGCAATATACAAAGGATAATCAGCCATAAGCATAAACGGATCATGCCACAACAGGTTGTCGGTGATGGGCTTAAACAGGTTGCAGTCGCCTTTGGAGAAAAAGCCTGAATTAATCATGTTTATCACTTCGCGCAACTCTTCATTATGATCGTAAATAAAGTGCGGGTTGTACCCATTACGTTTGGTTTCATCCACCTGGGCGGCAGTGAGGCCAAACAGGAAGAAATTATCGTCACCCACTTCTTCCCGTATTTCGACATTAGCCCCATCGAGTGTGCCGATGGTGAGGGCACCATTCATGGAAAACTTCATGTTGCCTGTACCACTGGCTTCTTTGCCCGCTGTTGATATCTGTTCTGAAAGGTCTGCTGCCGGGTAAATATGCTGTGCATTGGTTACGTTAAAATCAGGAAAGAAAACCACCTTGAGCCTGTCTTTCACATCAGGGTCGCTGTTTACCACATCACCCACCGAATTGATCAGCTTGATCATGAGTTTGGCTGTATAATATCCCGGTGCTGCCTTGCCACCAAAAATGAATGTGCGGGGAACAATATCAATGTCCGGATTTTGCTTTATACGCAAATAAAGCGTAATGATATTCAATACATTAAGGTGTTGCCGTTTGTACTCATGAATGCGCTTTACCTGTATGTCAAACATGGAAGAAGGATCAACAATAATGCCTGTCCTTTCTTTAATTAGTGTTGCGAGGTGTTTTTTATTCTCCAGTTTTACATTCCTGAATTGTTCTCTGAAAGCGGCATCGTCGGCAAAAGGTTCCAGCTTACGCAGTTCATCAAGCTTGCCGGGCCATTTATCACCAATTGAATCTGTAATAAGCTTGCTTAATCCGGGATTACTCAATACAATAAAGCGACGCGGTGTTACTCCGTTGGTAACATTATGGAAACGTTGCGGGAACATTTCTACCCAGTCGGGCAACACTTGTTGCTTAAGAAGTTCAGTATGCAGTGCTGCCACACCGTTAATTGCACAGCTGCCTGCACAGGCCAGGTTGGCCATGCGGATATATTTTCCTCCGGTCTCATCAATTATAGACATTCGCGATAGTTTGCCTTCATCACCCGGGAACTGTCTGCTTACTTCTTTCAGAAAGCGGTAATTAATTTCATAGATAATCTCCAGCACGCGTGGAATCAGGTATGCGAAGAGGCCTACAGACCATTTTTCCAATGCTTCAGGAAGCAGGGTATGATTTGTATAGCTAAATGTTTTGCAGGTTGTATCCCATGCTGTGTCCCAGTCAATTTTATATTCATCCACAAGTATGCGCATGAGTTCAGCTACTGACACTGAAGGATGTGTATCATTAAGCTGTATGGCCCATCTTTTATGAAATTCCTGTGGCTTGCCATCAAATCTCAGATGTATATTCATCATATCCTGCAGTGAGCATGAAACAAAGAAGTACTGCTGTTTGAGACGCAGCTTTTTCCCTTCAAGCATTTCATCATTGGGATATAATACTTTGCTGATATTTTCCGACTTCACCTTATAGTCTACTGCCTTATAATAATCGCCCTGATTGAATGATGAAAAGTCAAAGGATTCCTCGGCTTCAGACTTCCACAGGCGAAGAAAATTGCATGAAGGTACATTGTATCCCATTACAGGAGTGTCGTAGGGTATTCCTGTCACCATATAGGCGGGTTTCCACCGGAAGCATTTACGTCCCTCGGAATCCACATATGATTCGGTGTGGCCACCGAAATTTGACATTCACCGACAAGCTCAGGTCTGGCACTCTCCCATGGGTTTCCTTTACGCAACCATTTGTCGGTTTTTTCCACCTGCCAGCCATCACGGATCTCCTGATCGAAGATGCCAAACTCATAGCGTATTCCATAGCCAATGGCAGGTATTTGCTGTGAGGCCAGCGAGTCGATATAACAGGCAGCCAAACGACCCAAGCCTCCATTGCCAAGCCCGGGTTCTTCTTCCTGTGCCATAATTTCATCGAAATTAAAACCAAGCTCTTCAACAGCCTGCTTCATCTCATCAAAAATATTCAGGTCAATCAGGTTAACGCCCAACTGTGGCCCCATAAGAAACTCGGCAGACAGGTAACTAACCAGCCGTACATCTTTATTTTCAAACACTGCATTCATCGTCCTGTGTTCCCGCTGTTTGAGTCTGTCGCGTACGGTATACGAAACAGCCATGTACAAGTCATTAAGAGAAGTATTCACAATGTTTCTGCCCTGCTGGTAAAACAAATGTTCAGTAATAGCCTGTTTCAGGGATTCTACGTCCATGCCGGTACGCGACATCAATATTTGTCTGCCGTGAACAGTCTCAGGCCTGCTTACCACTCGCCTGTTTGTTTTCTTTGCCATAGGATGGATTTAGTGGGTTTATCTTAAGATTGCAGATAGTTGTCAATGTTACATTTACAGACCGTTGCCGGTGCCAAAGTGTAAATTCGTTTGGTTAGCTCCGGGTATGTAAAAGTTAAAAACTTTACTCATATTTCAAAGCCTCCACAGGATTCTCGCTTGCCGCTTTCCAACGATTGTATAGATACGGTTATCAGAGCAATTAATATAGCAATCAATCCTGCCAGAGCAAAAATCCACCAGCTCAAGTGTCGATTTTGTAGGCAAAGCTTTCCAGCCATTTGTTCATTGCCAGGAAGGCAAATGGAATGGCAATTACAAAGGATAGTACGATCCATTTTATGAAATCCCGGTTGAGCATGATCATGATCTGGTAAATTTTAGCCCCATTTACTTTGCGTATTCCTATTTCCCTGGTACGGCGTTGAGTTGTTAACAGCGACATCCCCAGAAGTCCCATGGAGCAAATAAATAAGGCTATAAACGTAAAAACTGCCAATAACCTGGCCTGCAAAAGTTCCCTTTTATAGAGGTTCTTATACATTGAATTCACATACTCATATTGAAACAGATGCTCCGGGAACATTTTTTTCCAGACATGTTCAATGTCGGACAAGGCCTGTCTGCCTGCATGCCGGGACGAAATGAAACTACAAAATCCAGCAGCCAGATATCTTTACGTTTAAACAATACCAGGGGCTCAATCTTTTTCTTTATGCTGGAAAGATGAAAATCCTTCACCACGCCAATGATTTTTCCTTTTGGAATTTTAACAGCATCATCATCAAAAATAAGCCCGAACTCCTTTCCTATTATCTTTTCAGGATCGGTATAATGCAGCCTTCTCATGGCCGATTCGTTTATTATATACTCTCCCGAACCTTCATTGTCCTCGTTCTTTTCAGAAAAATTATTGCCGCTCAGGAAATGCAAATTGAAAATACTGGCAAAAGAGTAATCACACGGGAAAATGCCAATCATATTATCCGCTTCATTTGTTTCGTTATTAATATAGCCTTCCATTGTAAACTGAAACATATCGTTGGCCTCACCTCCCGGGAGGTTCAAGCATGGCTGAAACAAATTCAATGGATTTGTATTTCAGCAGTTCTGCTTTAAATATTTCAAATTTCTGTTGAACATTGCTGTGTACATTTTCAAAACAAATCAGGTTATTTTCCTTAACTCCCAGGCTGCTTTCGAGCGCATAATTGGTTTGACGCTGAATTACTATTACGGCAACAATGAGTGCTATTGAAATTGTATATTGCAATACTATTAAACTTTTGCTGACTCCTTTTCTCCTGAGATTGTTTTGTATCCGATTTAAACCTGATCTTAGATTGCTTATTTCTTGCTTTAGCAACAGCAAAATGCCGGATAGAATGCTAAGCAGACCAAACAACACAATTACAGACAAAATCAAAGGAGTATTTCCTTTGAAAAGATTCAACGCGAAATGTTTCTGAATTGTAATGTGAGCCAATGAGGTAATTAAACCGCAAATAACGATAGATAGTATAGCAATTATAATCCCTTCGGATAAAAAATATTTCATCTTCATCCAGCGTGAAGAACCAAACACCTTGCTGATATAAAGGTATTTATCACTGAAAACAGCCATGCCAATATTGAGGTTGACATAATTGGTAATTGCAATAAACAATAATAAAAGTACAGCAACAGAAAGGGTAATTATAACCGACATATTGCTGTTGGGCTCTATCTCACGAAGTTTGTCGGAATGTAAATGAATATCAGTAATATTTTGCAGATAAGCTTCCGTTTTTATTTCAGCAACCTTCTTTCCCAATTGTATTGCGGCGAAATCTTTAAATCCCAGAATTATATTATCGGGATTGGCATTATGGGATAACAATAAATAGGTCCATGCCCATCTGTTGAATTCACCTTTGTCAACAGGAGTAACAATTAATTCAGGATGGAAATGGCTGTTTTGAGGAAAATCCTTCATAATACCTTTTATGGTAAAATCAATGTTTTTGCCATAGTATTGCCCCTCCGGCAGGGACAAGGTCTTTCCCACAGGATTTTCGTTTCCGAATACTTTTTTTGCAAAACTTTCGGAAACGACCATTGAACCCGGGTTATCCAGGATATTCTCAGGATTGCCGGCTAACAACCCAGTATCAAACACGTCAAAGAAGGTACTGTCACATTGAAAAGCCTGATTGACCTTAATGAAATTTTCGTTCAGCTTTATTACACCCCCCATTATGGGTACCAATCTTACATAATTTTCTATTTCAGGAAAATATTCAGCCATCCTGGGAATATAATCAGGATTTGGTATCCTGGCAAAATGCTTTCCATCCAACATGTCGGAACTGGTAATAGTAAGCCGGTAAATTCTGTCCGATTTCTTGTGAAACCGATCATAGGTCAATTCGTTTTTCAGGAATAAAACAATAATCAATATTCCACTTAACGACAGGGCTAATCCAATAATTTTTACAAGATTTAAAAAAGGCCTTTTTAGCAGGTTTCTGAATGCAAATTTTAATTCCATAAAGGCTTTTACAATTTTTGCAGTTTTTGGATCAATGATAAAACTGGCTTTGTCCCTTGTCCCTGCCTATCCACCAGAGTTACCCCGTGGAAATAGAACATAAGGATATCAATATAAGTATATCCGACTCTGGCCATTTCGATGGCGCCGTCCTGGCAAAGGCCTACACCATGTCCGTATCCGTGTCCATGGAGGATCACTGTACCGCTTGATTCTTCAATCGTAAAAAAAGAGGACTTCAGTTTAAAATCATCGCGTAACTGGGTCATGGAGATCTTTTGCTTTTCAGGATACAAATATTTCTGCCTGCCTGTAATGGTTATTGCCTGAAGATTTGCCGATCCGACGGGTATTCCATTATTGGAAAGGTACTTGTTCCAGTCTGCCAGCGGGATACTTTTAGTCCAGTCCCGTTGAGATGACCTGTCACAAAAAGGATCATGCACGGAAGTCAGGTAAGGGAGATCCTTGTTCCATGCCATGGAGGCACTGCAGGTTATCCCCCCGCAGTTTGCATGATAAGCCGTCATAATGGGATTGCCGGATTCATCCGCCAGTATTTTATTCGCTGTCTGGCTCACGGCATCATATATTAACCTGTTCATGTGGCTTTTGCCTTTAAAGGACTGGCAATGGACTCCGTCACAAAGGTTAAATCCCTGTGTCGCATGACGTGTGAAATTTTTTACTGCAAAAGTCCGGGTTATTACGGCCTGTGCTTTATAGTATTCAATCCCGGCATTTGATCCTCCTTCAGCCTCCACTGTTCCGGGAATATATTTTTCGAGATCAAGCAGGTTGATAAGCTGAAGTGAGCGGTCTCTCATGCCAATGGTAAGATTATCATCCGATTCTTTTGAGGGCAGGGATGGAAATACCGGTTTCACCTGGAAGACATTGTTTCCGGAAACCCCTTTGAATTCGAGCCTCATATAGGTTCCGTAGGACTGAAGTGTATCGCTTACCACCAGGCCGGAACCTGACATTTCAATGTGCAACATGGTGGATTTTCTAACCACAGCAATCTGGCGGCCATCTCCCGACAACATATATTCTCCTTCAACAACGGAAAAAACCACAGACTGTACATTATTTCCGTAAAAGAGGCCGACCCGTATATCGGCTGCGCGCAGCAGGCCCGGAACAAGGGACAAAAGGCCGAACAATATGAATGATTTCAGGTAACGCATGGTAATTCTTATTGTGGTTGCAGGATGGTGTAAATTCTGCCGGCTACCCTTGCCGCGACCCCGGGTTCACCCAGGATTCGACGCAATTCAGCGAAATTGTGCAACATTTTCGCCCTGTAGTCCGCATCATTAAGTAACAAATCAAGTTCGGATCTGATATCGGCGGAAAGGTTATCCTGAAGAAGTTCTTTCACAGCGGGCCGGTCAAGGATGAGATTTACCAGGGAGAAGTATTTTATTTTTACAAGGAAATTACCGATAAAGAAAGGTAAAGGCACCGGTTTTGTAAACAACCGCTTCCGGCACATTTAGCAGGGCAGTTTCAAGCGTTGCGGTGCCGGATGTGACCACGGCGGCTTTCGAATTCATCAGCAACTGATATGTCTGGTTATAAAGTACACGCACATTCCGGTTGGCTGTAAAGCCTTCATAATAAGAAGCAGGAATGGAGGGGGCACCTGCAATTACAAACTGGTAATCAGGAAAGGATTCAACTGCGGCAAGCATTTCAGGGAGCAAATGCAGGATTTCCTGTTTCCGGCTGCCGGCCAGCAAGGCAATAATAGGTTTCCCGGGGAGATTGTTTTTTTTAAGAAAATCTTCGGAGTGATCATATCCCGCCTTAAAATTTTCAATGCTGTCCAATACCGGATTTCCGTAATATTCGGCATCTACCTGGTGTTCCCTGTAAAAATCGACCTCAAATGGCATCAGCACAAACATTTTCTCCACATATTTCTGCACCGATTTTACCCGCCATTTTGCCCATGCCCACAACTTGGGTGAAATATAATAGATCACCCGGATGCCATGTTCCGCAGCAAATTTAGCCATGGGAAGGTTAAAGCCTGAATAATCAACAAGGATGAGCACATCAGGTTTGTAATTCAAAATGTCAGCGCGGCACAGCATCTTGTTTTTCCTTATCACCGGGTATTTTTTTACCACATCGAATCCCATCAGGGCCATTTCGCGGTAATGAATGTAAAGGGAGGCCCCCGCTTCTTTCATTTTATCACCGCCAAAACATCTGAATTCAGCCTCTGAATCCAATTTCCTCAATGCTGTAATCAGATTGGCGGCATGCATATCCCCGGATGCTTCCCCGGCAATCAGATAGTACTTCATATGATCATGTAAATTAATTTGATGGCGAAGATGGCAACCGTGAGGACTACGGTGGTTCCAAGAACCCCTTTGGAAGCCTGCATCCAGTCTAACCCGTTAAACGCCAAAAATAAAAGAAGATTGGGCAATATACAATGGCTGATGATCACAGGGATAATATTGGCGATCACAAGATGGTGGGAGAAGATGGCAAAACGCACATCCTGGATCTTTGAATAATATAAAATGAAATATACTACAACAGGCAATACAATTCCCAGAATAATTCCTGTGGCCAGGGTATCGAACTTTTTGAAGCGGGAAAAATTAAAATCAATCATGATATTGAAATTTGTAAGGGTATTCAATGAATTACTTCTGGATTGTCCATTCCTGCAGGGACTTTAATGTATCATAACAGGTGAGGTCAGTCTTCTGCGGAACAATTGAAACATACTGGTGCTCAAGCGCCCATTCGTCCGTATCGGTAGCGTCGGGCTCGGAATTATGAAAATTTCCGGTGAGCCAGAAATAGTTTCTTCCCATGGGGTCCGTCCGTTTGTCGAATTCTTCTTTCCAATATCCCCTGTTCTGCCTGCACATTTTAATCCCTTCAATAGTTTCCGTCGGGCCGTTGGGAATATTCACATTCAGGCAAACAGAAACCGGCAATCCGTTTTGCAATACTTTTTGAATTATAAGTCCGGCAAAATGCTTTGCTGCAGTAAAATCAGCATCGTAATCGAGATTTAACAACGAGAATCCCACCGATGGTACTTCATTGATACATCCTTCCAGCACAGCGCCCATAGTACCGGAATAAAAAACACTTGTTGAAGCGTTTGATCCGTGATTAATACCTGAAACCAGCAAATCGGGCTTATCCGTCAGCAAATGGTTAAATGCCATCTTTACACAATCCACCGGGGTGCCGTGACACTTATAAATGAGCAGGTCCTCATCCTCCACAACTTTTTCTATGCGTAAGGGGACCTTTACCGTAATGGCATGCGACATACCCGAATGAGGGTCTGCAGGTGCAACAACCAGAACCCTTCCCATGGGTCTTACTACCTCAATCAGCGATTTGATTCCCTTGGCTTCCACTCCATCGTCGTTGGTAACCAGAAACAGGGGTCTTTTTTCTTTATCAGGCATGAATTTTTAAATAAAGTGCAAAGATAAGGAAAAGTGACGAGTGACAAGGGACGAGGGACAAGTTAGTTGTTAGTTGATAGTTGATAGTTGATAGTTGAAAATTACTATTTTTGTTTTTTTATAATTTATCACATGAATATCTCCTATAGTTGGCTTAAACAGTATATTGACATCAATCTCAGTCCGGCCGAAGTGGCCAAAGTACTTACCAGTATCGGGCTCGAAGTGGAAGGAATTGAATCAGTCGAAAAAATCAAAGGTGGCCTGGAAGGATTTGTGATTGGTGAGGTGATAACCTGCCAGAAACATCCGGGAGCCGATAAACTATCTGTTACCACAGTAGATATCGGACAGGAAGATCTGCTGAATATTGTTTGCGGGGCGCCCAACGTTGCTGCCGGTCAGCGGGTAGTTGTAGCCACTATTGGCACTACTGTTTACAAGGGAGATGAAAGCTTTGTAATTAAAAAAGCGAAAATCAGGGGTGTTGAGTCGGAAGGCATGTTATGTGCAGAGGATGAAACAGGAATGGGGAATGGCCATGACGGCATCATGGTGTTGCCTGACACGGCTGTTGTTGGCACACCGGCCCGCACCTATTTTAAGGCAGAGCCGGAGACCCTGTTTGTTATCGGTCTCACGCCCAACCGGATTGACAGTGCTTCCCACCTCGGTGTGGCCAGGGATCTGGCTGCCTATCTCAAAAAGGACAGGGACATCACGGTCATCAAGCCATCCGTTGAAGCCTTTAGAGTTGACAACGAGAGTTATCCGGTAGATGTGGTCATTGAAAATCCGAAATCCTGCCGCCGGTATGCCGGTGTAAGTGTAAGCGGCGTTAAGATAGCACCTTCACCTGAATGGCTTCAGAACAGGCTTGTTTCAATTGGCATGCATCCGGTGAATAATGTGGTGGACATAACGAATTTCGTATTGCACGAACTTGGTCAGCCCCTGCATGCTTTTGATGCAGACCAGCTGAAGGGAAGAAAAATTGTTGTCAAAAATATGCCCGAGGGAACACCATTTGTGACCCTGGACGGTATCGAACGTAAACTTGCGGCCTCTGACCTGATGATTTGTGACGGAGAACAGCCGGTGGCCATTGGAGGCGTATTTGGCGGTCTTCATTCAGGTGTTACGGAGACCACGGAAAATATATTTATCGAAAGTGCTTATTTCGATCCGGTATCGGTACGGATCACTGCAAAACGACATAACCTCAGTACGGATGCCTCTTTCCGGTTCGAACGGGGAGTCGATCCCGAAATGACAACCGTGGCTCTTAAGCGTTGTGCCCTGCTAATAAAGGAAATTGCCGGGGGTAAAATCTCATCGCAGATCATTGATGTATATCCTTCTCCCATATATCCGGTGAGGGTACTTGCCACATTTGCCAATATCGACAGGCTCATTGGCAAAAAGATCAATCGCGACCTGCTTCATTCAATCCTGGTTTCCCTGGATTTCAAAATACTATCGAAGAACGAAGAAGGTTTTGACCTGGAAGTACCATCCTACAGGGTGGATGTGACCCGTGAGGCAGACGTCATTGAAGAGATCCTGCGAATATATGGATACAATAATGTAGAAGTCAGCGAGACCTTGCATGCAAGCCTGTCCTATAGTCCCCGGCCCGACAAGGATAAGCTGGTGGACATCGTATCTGAATTCCTGGTTGGCAATGGCTTCAATGAGATCATGTGCAATTCATTGACAAGCGCTGCTTATTATGAATCATTGGTAACCTATCCGGTCAGCAATCTGGTAAGGATAAAAAATCCCTTGAGCAATGAGCTCGATGCCATGCGGCAGACTTTGCTGTTTGGCGGACTGGAAACCATTCAGTATAATGCCAACAGGCAGCATCCTGATTTCCGATTGTTTGAATTCGGCAATTGCTATTTTTATCATGGCGACAGGGGAACCAGAAACCCGCTGGAGAAATACCAGGAAGAGTATATTTTGAGCATGTTCATTACCGGAAAACGCACAGAACCTAACTGGGCAACCAAAGAGGAATCCGGAAGTTTCTATTTGCTCAAGGCCTATCTTGAAAATCTCTTTATTAAACTGGGATTGGATGTAAGCACATTTCAGGTGGCTCCTCTGGCTGCAAAAAGCGATGTGTTTACAGCCGGACTGAGCTATCACGGGAACAATCTGCCAATAGCTGAAATTGCGCTTGTAAAGCAATCCCTTCTGAAGAATTTTGATGTGCGCAATGATGTTTTTTATGCCGAGGTATATTGGGAAAATCTGATGAAAGCCCGTGGTGATCATAAGGTCAAGTCACAGGGAACTGCCGAAATTTCCGGAAGTGCGAAGAGATCTTTCGCTTTTGCTGGATAAATCGGTAACTTTTGATCAGATCAGGGACATGGCCTTCAAAACTGAAAGAAAACTGCTGACCCGCATAAATCTGTTCGACATTTATGAAGGAGAGCGGATTGAAAAGAATAAAAAATCATACGCTGTAAGTTTTATTCTCCAGGATCCGGAAGCCACCCTAACCGATGAACGGATTGATCGTATAATGAAAAGACTGATGGAGGCATATCCAGAAAGAACTGGGTGCCGAAATACGGTAGACAATGAAAAGGATTGAACTCATCAGGGGAGACATTACCAAAGTTGAAGCAGATGCAATTGTAAATGCTGCCAACTCTTCTCTTTTGGGTGGAGGAGGCGTGGATGGGGCAATTCACAGGGCCGCTGGTCCTGCACTTCTCGAGGCATGCCGGAAATTAAATGGTTGTCCCACCGGAGAAGCCAAAATCACGGAAGGATTCAATCTGAATGCGAAATATGTTATTCACACGGTGGGTCCGGTGTGGCGGGGAGGAAATGCCAATGAGGCTGAACTGCTCGAAAAATGCTACACGAACAGTTTGCAGCTGGCTGCCCTGCATTCGGTAAAAAAGATTGCCTTTCCGAACATCAGCACCGGTGTTTATGGATTTCCAAAGGATCGTGCAGCGGAAATTGCGGTAAATTCTGTGAAAAGCTGGCTTGAATCTCATCCCGAACCAGAATTGGTGATCTTCGTCGTATTTGATGAGGAAAATGCTGAAATCTATAATCATATACTGGCTTGAAAAACCTGGTTATCGTCTTAACCTTAATTTTACTGGGAACAACAGCCTCCAATTCCCAGTGTTTTAAATACAATACAGCTTTTCAGGCGGGTGAGCGTCTCACCTACAATGTGATGTATAATTGGGGATTCATCTGGATCGGTGCCGGGGAGGTGGTCTTCAGTGTGAGGGAAACCAATTTTCGCGGCAGGCCTGTATATTCCCTTGACGCACATGGCACCAGCTACAGTTCGTACGACTGGTTCTTTAAGGTGCGTGACAGCTTTCAGGCCTTTCTTGATAAAGAAACGCTACAGCCATTATGGCATTTGAGAAATACAAGTGAAGGCAATTTTAATACCTACGAAGAGTATCATTTCGATTACGACAAAAACCTGATATACTCGGCCACACAGAATACAAAGATTCCGTATAAAAAAGATACCCTGAAAATAGAGCGTTGCACATTTGATCTGCTGAGTTTGGCCTATTTTGCCAGAAACTTTGATTTTACAGGTCTGTCTGCCGGACAAAAAATTCCGGTAACGCTGTTGCTTGATAAGCAGATCTATCATTTATATGTCCGTTACCTGGACAAGGAATTATTGAAAATGAAAGATGGAAGCCGGTATAATACAGTCCGTTTTTCCATTCAGCTTGTGGAAGGAACTGTTTTCAAAGCCGGTGAAGATCTGATTGTGTGGGTAACCGATGACAGAAACCATATTCCCGTGATGGTTGAGGCAAAGATCATTGTTGGCTCTGTAAAAGCACTTCTGCAGTCGAGTGTAAACCTGAGGAACAAATCCACTGCCAAAGTCAAATAAAATTCATGATATGAAACGGATTATCCCTGTTTTAGTCCTGTGCATTGTTCCCGCCCTCTTTCTGTCAGCCCAATCCGATAACGAAGGTGTCAGAATTTTTAAAAAGCAGAGTGCTCCTGTCAAGGCACTTGCCTACAGTTCCGATGGTGAAATCCTGGCTACAGGTGGTGATGATAAAACAATCTATTTCTGGAGTGTAAAATCGGGTGAGATAACAGGCACCATTAAGAATATTTTCAATATTAAAGCATTGCAGTTCACACCGGATAACCTGATCCTGGCGGCCTGCGGTTCTGAAATCAAACTAATGGACATGCAGGGGAAGCTCATCCGTACGTTCGGCGGATATACAACCGATATCTGGAGCATGGACTACAATGTTGCTGCACATAAAGTGATTGCCGGTTCTTATGCCAAAACAATCAAGGTATGGAATTATGATAATGCTTCCGTGTTGTTCACCCTTACAGGACATGAAAAGAGTTGCCTTCCGGTGGATATGAATGCAGCCGGTGACATGGCAGTAAGCGGGTCTCTGGATAAATCTGTCCGGTTGTGGGATTTGAAGAAGGGTGTGCAGTTAAAAAAACTTGATATACATTCTGAAAATATTTTTGCAGTGGATTTTCATCCTTCAGGAAAATATGTTTTATCAGCATCTGCAGATAAGACAATCCGTTTATGGAACCTGGAAACCGGATCAGTAGTGAGAACCTACAGCGGTCATACTGCAAGTGTTTTCGATGTGCGGTTTAGTGCTGACGGAAGATGTTTTCTCAGTTGTGCAGCCGATAAAACGATTATTCTTTGGGAAACAGCCACGGGTAAAATACTGAACACCTTTAGCGGTCATGGTGCCTATGTAAATGAGGTACGGTTCAGTCCGGATGGCCAGAGCTTTGCATCTGCATCGGATGACCAGACAGTAAGGATCTGGAACCTGGGAAAAAAGTATTTTGTGGATGCTTATTTTGTGAAAGAGATAGACGAAGCCAGGAAGGCTTCTCCGCTTTTTGCACCCCGTAAACCTGAGGAATCAAAGCAGGCTTATGCCAGCCGGGAATTGGAAGCGAAGAAATTTCTGGAGGGTTTATATGATCAGTATTATGAGAAATATCTGCAGTTGCCGGGCTTAAATGATCCTGAAGGAATCCAAAAACAGTAAATAAAATGAAAAAAGCCAAGAAGATTGCCCTCGTTGCCCATGATAACCAGAAGAAGACCCTGATTGAGTGGATTGACTGGAATTGGGAGATTCTTGTGGATCATGAACTAATCTGCACCGGAACAACGGGTACACTGGTAGAGGAACTGCTTAGCAAGAAAAATCCAGGGCTTCAAGCATAAAAAGTTAAGACTGAAGAAACTGAAATCCGGTCCCCTCGGAGGCGATCAGCAGCTGGGAGCTATGATTGCCGAGGGTAAAATTGACCTGGTCATATTTCTCTGGGATCCGATGATGCCTCAGCCCCATGAAGTAGATGTTAAGGCACTTCTCAGGATAACTGTTTTGTACAACATTCCCACAGCCTGCAACAGGTCATCGGCTGATTACATGATCTCATCCAGCCTGATGGATTCAGATTATAAACCTGCCCCGAATGATTTCTCGGGGTATTTAGGCAGGAAAATCAGTATTCGGTAATCGGTAGTCGGTGATCGGTATGGAATAAGAGATTGTAGAGACAAGGCATTGCCTTGTCTCTACGAATCTATTTCATTTAAGGGCAACCAAAGCATTTTTCATCCGCTTCATTGCTTCCACCAGTTTTTCATCGGAGGTGGCAAAGGAAATACGGATGCAGTTATCGTCCCCGAATGCGTCGCCGGGAACAGTGGCAATATGTGCTTCTTCAAGAAGATACAGGCAAAGATCACTGGAGTTCGCTATTTTCTTTCCATTTATGGATTTTCCATAATAGGCATTCACCTGGGGAAATACATAGAATGCACCATCGGGATCATAAACCTTCAGGTGGGGAATTTCACGTACAAGTTTCACTACCAGGTCTTTTCTGCGTTTGAACGCATTATTCATTTCACCAACGCAGCTTTGGTCGCCTGTGAGGGCTGCTGTGGCGGCCTTCTGGGATATGGTGGTGGCTCCGGTTGTGGTCTGGCCCTGCAGTTTATCACATGCTTTGATCAGCCAAAGGGGAGCGCCCATGTACCCGATTCTCCAGCCTGTCATTGCATATGCCTTTGATACGCCATTGATCACCACAGTGCGGTCTTTCATATCGGCAAACTGGGCGATGGTTTCATGACCCCCGATAAAATTGATATGCTCATAAATTTCATCCGATATCACCATGATCCGGGGATGTTTTGCCAGTACATCGGCAAGTGCACGCAATTCTGCCCTGGAATAAACGGCTCCCGTCGGATTGGAAGGTGAGCATAGCAGCAGTGACTTGGTTTTTGGGGTGATGGCTGCAGTAAGCTGTTCGGGTGTGATCTTGAAATTATTGTCGAAGGCGGCACTGATCACTACGGGAATACCTTCACAAACCTTCACCAGTTCGAGGTAGCTTACCCAGATAGGGTGCGGGAATTATCACTTCATCTCCCTTGTCGATCATGCTCATGAGTGCATTGGCAAGAGAATGCTTTGCTCCGCATGAAACAAGCACCTGGTCGGGTGAATAATCCAGGTTATTTTCCCTTTTAAATTTTTCTGATATGGCTTTTTTGAGGTCAGGAAAACCAGCAACAGGGGGATAAAACGAAAAATTATCGTCAATGGCTTTTTTGGCAGCAGCTTTAATATGATCGGGAGTGAAAAAATCGGGTTCACCCACACTCAGATTTATTACATTGATACCTTTTGCTGTCAGATCCCTGCTTTTTTGGTTCATGGCGATAGTCGCCGACGGGGATAGGCTATTGACCCTGTTTGAAATGCTTTCCATGTTGTGTATACTGGTTATTAATGATGTTTATTTTAAGCTATTGGTTATTAGCTGCTGGCCATTTGCTAAAAGTTAAAGGCGTACAGCTAATAACTGTTTTCGTGAGGTAAAAATAAACTATTCGTTATAAATTCGTTAATATTACGTGTGGTTATTTTTAAACACTGATTAGCATGGACCAGACCCTCGAAATACTCAAATATGTGCTTCCCGCCCTGGTAGTATTTTTCACTACAGTTTATATGGTTAAAAAGTATTTTGATGAAGAAGATAAAAGACGGAAGCAGCAACAATATCTCAATAATCAGAGTATAACAACTCCTCTCAGGCTTCAGGCTTATGAGCGGGCCATTCTTTTTCTCGAAAGAATATCCCCCGAAAACATGATTATGCGCGTAAACCGTTCTGGTTATACCTGTCAGCAGCTGCAGTCGGAATTGTTGAATGCCATCCGGTCAGAATATGAACATAACCTTTCTCAGCAGCTGTATCTTTCTTCAGGAGCATGGGAAATGCTGAAAAACGCCAGAGGCAGGACCATCCAGTTAATTAACCAGGTGTCGGAAAAGTTGCCGAAAGATGCACCTTCCATCAATCTCAGCCGGGCTATATTGGAAAATATCGTGGACCAGGAAAAAATTCCGGCCGGCGATGCGCTCGAGTTCATCAAGAAGGAGTTTGAGCAGCTTTTTAAGTGGACGAGGGACGAGGGACGAGGGACAAGTAGGAGTAAGGATCGCGGTGTTAGGGAGTGTGAGAGATGATAGGTAGAAGAAGAAGATCCCGGGAAATAACAGTAAAAATCCCTTTAGGGATTAAATATTGGTAGAGAATAAATATCCCGGCCGTCATAATTCCCGGGAATAACCCTGGAGGCCTTTTTTCAGTATAAGAACATTTCAGATAGATTATGAAAAAATTGAAATTGCTGGCATTGGCCGGCCTTCTGTTTATTGCAGAAATCGGAGTTAACAGCCAGACCCGTATTGCTGTCAGCAAAACGTCCGACAATTATGAGGCCTGGCTCAGGCATGCCGAAGCCGAAGTGCGACCGATTAATATGTATGGTTTAAAAATTGATTCAGCCCTGAAAGTTCTGGACGGCTGCTCCGGGTTACTGCTGACGGGTGGTGAAGACGTTTTTCCGGATTATTACGGCAAGCCACAGGAAATTAAATTGTGTGAGGAAATCGACAGGTACAGGGATTCCCTGGAATTAGCCCTCATTAAAAAGGCCATTGAACTGAAAATGCCCATATTTGGTATTTGTCGGGGGGAACAGATCCTCAACGTGGCCACAGGCGGAACATTGATAGCCGACATACCTACCGAAGTTGACACCACCGTATTACACCGTTGTCCTCCCGGACCGATGGATTGTTTGCACTATATAAATATTGATCCCAAAACTCTCTTATTTCAGATTACAGGAACACAGACGGGTATTGTCAATAGCTACCATCACCAGGCTGTTGAAAAAACCGGACCCGGGATGCGGATCACAGCAGTCGCGGAAAACGGTGTTGCCGAAGCCATAGAAAGGGAGCATGCCCAGGAAGGATCATTTATGATGGGCGTGCAATGGCATCCCGAACGGCTGACCCAGTCTCCGGACCTGGCCCTGCCATTGGCGGAGTATTTCCTCGAGGAAGCAAGGGAGTATGGTAATCGGTGATCGGTATTCGGTAATCAGTAATCGGTAATCGGTATTCGGTGATCGGTGATCTGGCATGGATTTAGATACATTGGGTTATTCTTACTTAGATATCATTGAATCGTAGATCGTATCGCAAATCGTAAATCCCGAAACGGTTTGATCAGAACGATCTTAAATCTTTGAAGGTTCATCCCCGAGTCAGGATTCAACATAATACCTCACCATCGGCCGGTTTTTGGAGGTGCGGTCAACGATTTTGAATCCGGCTTTTTCAAAAGCGCTGTAAAGGCCGATCCATCCAAAAGAATCAGCAAGAGGAGTTTTAGTTGGAATTGCGGGATAAGCTTCTATAATCCCGATTTTCTGTTGCCGGGCATATTGAATCACACCCTTTAATAATTCAACAGTAACCCCCTGTCGCCTGAAATCTTTATGAACGAAAAAGCAGGGGATGGACCAGACAGGCAGCTGGTCAATCCGCTTATGAACCCTCGACCGTTCAAGCTTTATAAAATCTTCACGCGGGGCAAAGGCACACCACGCAACTGCCTGGTTTTCATAAACTGCAAGCAATCCGACAGGCCTGTTATCCCATACAAGCTCCTTTAATGCCTCTTTGTTTCCCTGATCGATCTTGCCTTCCACGAATTCCGGCTTGCTCAGGCGGTAATACATACACCAGCAGTTTCCGCAGGCACCCCTGGGGCCAAACAAATCCACCAGCTTTGGCCAGTTGCTCCGTGTCACTGGTTCAAATCTCAGGGCAGAAAGAAAGTCAGTATCAGGAGGATTGCGTTTCATGGAGCAAATTTAAGGAATTTAATGATAGAGAGATGGGAGATGGGGAGACTGGCATACGATGACAGGATCGGCATCAATTCGGTAGTCGGTGATCGGTAATCGGTAATCGGTGATCGGTATTCGGTATTCGGTATTCGGAAATCGGTATTCGGTAATCGGTAAATCGTATATCGGTAATTGGTAATCGAAGAACTGCAGAACTGCAATACCTGCAGAACTGCAGAGCTACTCGTCACTCGTTTTCTACCGATAGGTAATCCCTTACGGGATTTCCTGCTTGTCACCAGTCCCTCGTCCTGTCCTCCTACAGCAGTTCGATACTTCTCTTCACAAACCTGTTCAGGTCTTCTCCTTTCAGCATGTTATTTGAAAGAAGCGCGATGTCGATCAGCTGCCTTACAATTTTGTTTTCCTTGCCAAAACTGGTGAGTATTTCCTGTTGCTTATCCTGGAATTCCTTTATTTTTCCTTCCAGTTCAGAGCGGCGGTCTTTATCCGCCTGGGGAATTTCCTCCTCTTTTTTATCTTTCAGATTTTTATCCAGTTCCGCTTTGCTTTCCTCGATGGGTTTTAGTTTTTCGCTGTATTTATCGAGTTCCTTGCGGCACTTTTTTTCCTTGGCTTCTTCGATACGGGAGACCAGCGGATGATTTGAATTGATGACCACATTGTACTGGCTTGGCAATTCACCATAAAAGCTCATGGGCCCGCCAAGCTGTGACATATCCTTCATACGGCGCATGAACTCCATCTGGGTTATAAGCACCGGCTGGTCGGTTTCTGCCAGGCTTTCAAACTGTATTGAATAATTGCCCTTTGAATCGGGAAGCTGGCTCTGGAACACCGGTTTCAGTTCATTCTGCTGGGCGGCGGTGAGTTTGGATTCCCGTGACTCATCTTTCTGGATCAGTTTGTCAATAACGTCAGCATCCACCCGGACAAAATGGCTGTCTTTGAATTTGGTTTCAGCCTGGTTGATGAAATGCATGTCAAGATAGCCGTCCATTACCAGTACATCATATCCCTTGTTCTTTGCGGTTTCAATAAAACTGAACTGGGCCTGAACGTCTGTTGTATAGAGGTATATGAGGGTTTTGTTTTTATCTTTCTGATTGGTTTCAATCAGCTTTTCATACTCCTCGAAAGTAAAATATTTGCCGTCGGTATTTTTAAGAAGCGCGAATTTGGCAGCCTGATCGTAGAATTTCTCATCGGAGATCATACCATAGGTCATGAATAACTTCAGGTCGTCCCATTTCTTTTCAAATTCCGGGCGGTCATTTTTGAAGATATCCTGAAGCCTGTCTGCTACCTTTTTTGTGATGTGGCTGGATATTTTCTTTACATTGGAGTCGCTTTGCAGGTAACTGCGGGAAACGTTCAGCGGAATATCCGGGGAGTCCAGCACTCCATGCAACAATGTCAGAAATTCAGGCACAATTCCCTCCACCGAATCGGTTACAAAAACCTGGTTGCTGTAAAGCTGGATCTTGTTCTTCTGAATTTCAAAATTACTCTTGATCTTCGGAAAATAGAGGATACCTGTAAGATTGAAAGGATAGTCGACATTCAGATGAATGTTAAACAGAGGATCTTCGGCCATGGGATAGAGTTCATGATAAAATGCCTTGTAATCCTCATCCTTAACATCTGCAGGTTTTCTGGTCCAGAGGGGAACGGTATTGTTGATAAGGTTATCTTCCTCTGTTTCCACCGATTTTCCATCCTTCCATTCGGTCTTTTTTCCAAAAGCGATCTGAACGGGCAGAAAACGGCAGTATTTTTTCAGAATTCCTTCAATTCTTGAATCTTCCAGGAATTCGTCAGATTCCTTGTCGATATGCAGGATAATGTCCGTACCCCTTTCTTTATTCTTTGTTACTTCAAGCGAATAGTCAGGTGTGCCGTCGCATTCCCACTTTACAGCCGGACTTTCTTCCTGGTGTGATTTCGTTATTATTTCAACCTTTTCAGATACCATAAAGGATGAATAAAAACCAAGGCCGAAATGACCAATAATGTTATTTGCCTGGTTTTTATATTTTTCAAGGAAGTCTTCTGCGCTTGAAAAAGCGATCTGATTGATATACTGATCCACTTCAGCTTCTGTCATCCCTATTCCACGGTCGGAAATTGTAAGTGTTTTTTTCTTTTTATCCAGCTTGATCCGGATGGTAAGGTCACCGAGTTCACCCTTGAAATCGCCCATGTTGGCGAGGGTTTTCAATTTCTGTGTTGCATCTACTGCGTTAGAGACAAGCTCTCTCAAAAATATCTCATGGTCGGAGTAAAGGAATTTCTTAATGATCGGGAAAATGTTTTCAGTAGTTACTCCAATTTTACCTTTTTGCATCTCTATCTCGTTTTAGGTTTGACATTGTTTTGTTGGGGCTATTCAAGAATTATGCCGTCCCCGGGAAACTGACAATTCGACAGATGAAGGATTGAGGGGGAGACGGAGTGACAGAGAGACGGAGCGACAGGGAGAGGGGGGGATGGGAGGAGGAGAGAGAGGGGGATGGAGAGAGGGGGAGAAAGGGTCATATGAAATAGGAAAAAATTGATATTATGAAATCAGGGATTTTGTATATTTAATGAACGTTATTGGTAAAATTATAAGGGTATGGAAAGAATCAGGAATCACCATGATCTGCGAGTATATAAACTTGCTTTTGAATCCGCTCAGGAAATTTTTAAAATTTCGTCTGGTTTTCCAAATGAAGAAAAATACTCACTTACAGACCAAATTCGGCGAAGTTCGCGTTCTGTGGCTGCAAACCTCGCAGAAGCCTTTAGAATGAGAAGGTATCCTGGTTCATTTATATCAAAGCTAAGTTTTTCGGAGGGTGAGGCTGCTGAAACTCAAGTTTGGCTTGAATTCGCTGAAGCATGCCATTATATTGACACTACAGTCAGAATTGACCTGGAGAAAAAATATGAGCAAATACTTGGAATGCTTGTAAATATGATCCGAAATCCCGAAAAATGGAAAGTCTAACTCTCTCTCCCTCTCCCTCCTCTCCCTCTCTCCCTCTCTCCAATTCTCCCCCTCATTCCCTTCTCACATCCACCTTCTCCACCAACTCCCACCTTCCCTGTTCAAAACGAAGGCCGTCATAGGAGAAATCAGGGCCATAGAAAGCGTAATTGTCCGTGTAGGATGAGCTGGGCGGAGCAAGGTGATCGAAGATGATCATTTTCATTTTGCTATTCCATTTAAGGCTCATTTTCACCTTGGCAGAATATTGAAAAATCAGGCGGCACATGAGCTTATTCTTATAATGAAAAATCGACTTTCCAAAGACGGGTTCATTATGATCATCGAAGTAAAGCACATCCACAATTTTACACGACACGAAGAGATCCTGGTTATCGAGTCCAAGCAGGGTGTAGTATTCCTGGCCGCCGTCCTTCGTTTCAACAATTTCATAGATCAGCATGCCATACCATTGCGATGGAGAAAGAATGCCCCGGGAGGCTTCCGGAATCTCAGCACTCTTGTCGTTGAGGAATACCTGTTTTATTTCACCCTTGTTGTTCGTTTTATACTGTAAAAAACCAAAATAGGTATTTGTTCCATCGGCCCAGGGCAGATTCCAGGTGTAGATCCTGATTTTAGCATCCGCAGAGGAGATCTTGCCCATTTTGGTAAGCAGGGTGAAGGGATAGTCCATCGATCCGGAGAGTTGAAGTGTAGCCTCCATCAATTGGACAATGCTGTCATTTATTCTTTTTTTGTCGGTATCGGCATTTGACGCTGCCATCCTTGTGAAGAGCATGCCGATTTGTGTTTCAGCCCCGGCCAGCGATTCAGAATTTCCAGCCACCGGAATGGAAATTAAATAAAAGCTGAAGGCCAACAGAATTGACAATGCTCTTTTTACAGATTGCATGTGTAAAAAATTATGAATGATGAATCAGGAATTATGAATGATGAATTAGGAATGTATGAATTATGAATTGCACGGAGGGTACATTGAACTATCTGTCCGAGGGGCCTTTATGCATAAAGGCGGGCACAAAATGACTCATTTAGCCTGGGCCCGGGAAAAGTAAATATCCGTCTACTTAATGATAAGGTTAATATCTTTCAGTAGCTTGTCCTTATAGGATTTTCCGATGGGTATAGATTTTGAGCCTTCCTGGGTTTTGATTATAACAGCGTTATCTTCAATAATATTGATACGACTGGTATTTACAATGAAGGAACGGTGTACCCGGGTAAATTTATTAGTCGGTAGTTTTTGTTCAACTGCCTTCATGGTAAAGTGAATGGTGAACTTTTCATGAAAAGTGTTGAAGATGACGTAATTCTCAAGCGCTTCTACCCAAAGAATGTCTTCGTATTTCAGACGTACGAGTGCGGAGTTCTTTTTGATAAAGATCTCATTGTCCTTGGTATCAACCTTGGTTTTAAACCGCACATTCGCCTTGTTGATGGCTTTGAAGAATCTGCTGTATGAAATAGGCTTTAGCAGGTAATCCGTTACATCGTAGTTAAAGGCATCGAGTGCATATTTCTCCTTTGAAGAAATAATGATGATCTGGGGGGGATTGGTCAGGGTCTCAAGAAAATCGATCCCACTCATTTCAGGCATTTCGATATCGAGGAATATCAGGTCGATATCTTCTTCTCCATTAAAGACATTTATTGCATCCACTGCATTTTCGTATGATGCGAGGAGCCTTAACTGGTCAGTACGGGATATGAATTCTTCGATGATCCGTCTGGACATCAGGTCATCATCAATGATTATACAATTCATACTACGGTTATTTCACAAATGAAAAAAAGTAGGGTCAATTAATCGATCAAATATATAAAAAAAAATGATTTATAGGGCAGAAGGTTCTGAATTAGAAAATCTGCTATCCTTATTGATTTTAGGGTCATCCAGGAAAGCCTGTGCAATTTGATCTGATTTTTTTATTGTATTTTTCAGCCATGTAAGCTTGAGGTCCTGTTTTTCATCCTCTCCCAGACCCCAGGGAAGAGTCGATTTTCTTAAATCAGCCGTTAGGTAGTGTATGCAGATTGCAGCTGATACCGAGATGTTAAGGCTTTCGGTAAAGCCCACCATGGGAACCTGGATAAATCCATCCGCCAGGTCAATGGCAGTGGGAGAGAGGCCTTCGAGTTCAGAACCAAAGACCAGGGCAGTCTTTCCTTTCGAGAGGTCAAATTCTTCCAGCTTGCAATCCCTTTTATGCGGCATGGCCGCGATGATACGATATCCTTCCTCTCTGAGCGAAGTGAGGGCTTTTGTTGTATTGTCCCCGGGGAGGTTATAGCGTTTCAGGGTAAGCCATTTATAGGAACCCAGGGCAACGTCAGGATTGATCCTGTAGGCATTGCGATTCTCGATAATGTGCACATCCTGAACACCGAAGCATTCGCAGGAACGCAGCACGGCACTGGCATTATGGGGCTGGAAGATATCTTCAAGCACAACGGTCAGGTAACGGGTGCGGTTTTCGAGCCGTGTGTCAAATAATTTCAGCCGCCTTTCGGTTACAAACTGCTGTAAGTATTGGATCAGCTTATCTTTCATGGTTTTGTGGCAAAAAAAAAGGGAGCAAATCATGCTCCCCTCATAGCTATTAAAGCTGATTTATTTTACAACATCGGCCAAGTCGCTACCTGCTTTGAATTTAACAACTTTTTTGGCAGGGATTTTTATTTCCTTACCTGATTGAGGATTTCTGCCAGTCCTTGCACTTCTCTTGGAAACTGAGAATGAGCCAAAGCCAACGAGAGCAACACGGTCAGCTTTTTTCAGGGCCTGTGTGGTGGCTTTAATAAAAGCATCGAGTGCTTTTTTGGCATCTGCTTTGGTTAAACCTGCATTAGCTGCAATGGCATCGATTAATTGTGCTTTGTTCATAACAAAAATTTTTAGGGTTAGTAATTTTTCAAATTTCTTACACAAATATAGACTATTTCTGATGTTTAGCAAATTTCCCGTCAAAAATTTGAGGGTGTCCGGTTATCAAATTGTTAATAACTATGCCAGTGTTTAAACAATTTTCAGAAGCAAATGTGAAGTAGTAGTTTAAGTTAAATAGTTTAATAATCTATATATCAATATATAAAACTATATTTCTGTTTTTTGGATAACAAAAGAGCAATGAATAAGGATTTTCGTCAAATTGTTGAAATATTTTCCAATGATAACAAGGAAAGTAGAGTTTTTTGAGGTTGAAACGGTTGATTTTTCATAGGATTGGGTACTCAAAAACGTCAATTTGGGTCATAATCACAACTTCTTTGATGGTTTTGTCGTATTTGTAATTGTATCAAAATATTATCCATAAAGAGATATAGAAGTTTTTTCCGAACGGCATTTTATTTACCAAACTACCCAATTATGAAACATTTTCTCTTCACTCTTGTAATTTTCGCTTTACTCAGTTGCAATAAGGATGACAATTCCACTTCAGGCAGTTCAAGGATTGCAATAAAAGGAACTATTTCGGGTGTACAGACTAAAAGTACAGGATCTGCATCAGCAGAAGGGTTGCCGCTTAGTACGGCAAAAAAATTACTGGTATTCAATAGCAATGGGTATGAATTGTTTGCAATAAATGACACCGGGTTCGAGGCCAAAGCATTTTCGGGTACTGCTCCGGCCATGGCATTTCTGGACCAGGACAACCGGTTTATCGGATGCCTGAATGCCGGGGGACTTAATGTATTGCCCCTTGTCAGTCTGAAAGAAGGGGACAATACAATTATCGACCTGAGTTCCCTAACGCTCGACGGGAAACTGGTTATTCCAGCCAATAATCCGATCGGGGATAAGATTGACCTGAACGATGTTGAGGTAAACTGGTATAAGGAATTAGGGGCCTATTACGAATCACTATCGAAGAATATAGATGCAGATGATGATGGTGTGGCTGATTATATGAATAACAAGGATCTGCGGTTAAGCACTATTTTCAGTATAAACTGCGGTACATGGGGTCTGAATGATGCTCAGCCGCAAATTCGGGATACGAATAATTTCATTGTAGACTATACACTGCGTGTTGAAGGTGGCAAAAATTTCTCTCCAAAAAACCAATCTATCCTGTTTGCTGGTCCGGCAGGCAGTCCCTATTCAGGCATCAATCAAAGCAATTACAACATATGTCCGAACGGAAATTTTATCTCCTTCTTTAGCCAGCAGGGTTTCCAGTCTTTTAAAATAGGAACATACACGCTGACGATCGACAATCAAAATTATACATTGAATTACTCCACCGTGAATTCCAGGCGTTTTTTCATCCTGGCTGAACCGACGATCCATACGAACAGTGAAAACAAGGTTGTGTCAGTCACTGTAGAATACAAGGACATGAACCGCGAGCCTGTGAATGCTGAGAACTTTGTTTACCAGACAATGGTTCAGCTCGACGGAAATTCACGGATCTGTGAAATGGGAAAATTATGGGAAAATCCCGCATCAAAAAAGAATACAGAGAAATACACCTTTACTTTGCCTGATCCGGTAGCACTTTCTGAATTAAGGCAGATCACGGTATGTTATCTCGATCTGATAGGCAATTCGTATAATCTAAGGTTCACGGAATAGGAATTACTTAGTTGGCCCTATGCAGTATATTATACCGCATAGGGCCCGACAATACAAACGATCATACAGATAAGCATTACTCCGGAAAATGCCGGAGTTTAGGTAAAGGCCAGGATAAGTGCTGCCGTAGTCTTATCGATCGTATCTACATTCAGTGCTCCTTCCAGAGCAGCAGTGGCAAGGCCGGTTATGCCCTTGCTGATATACATGTTCCCACGGAACGGCACCAGCTGAAATACAACCTGAAGAGCATCATTACCCAGGGGATACCGTTGGAGGTAAACCGGGTCCGTATTTTTCCTCGGTATGAAAGCACTGTCATGCCGTGCAAGGGAAAAGGCAAGTCCCGTTTCAAGCATCGGCTGCAATGAATTCAGGGGAGAGTAATCAAAACTGACTGAAGGTTGCATGCCCGGTACAGCAAAGTATTGAACTTCAGTATGAATGATCACTACACCCAGATTTTTCAGATCGAAATAAATATCAAACAGCCTGTCGCTCATTTTTAGCAGGTCCAACTTGCCTGTTTCATCATTGATCCCACCAAATCCTATTTCGGTAAAAGTTTGTCCTGCAAAGGCAAACTCAATTTTATTTATGTCCCCTTTTTTAGGATCAGTTTCTCTTCCCAATTCAAAGCATATTCTTACATCATCAAAAAAAGTGGTAGAATAATAGCTACCCTCTGATGCAGGTTTGGGAGTGAATAAAGTTCTGGGAGGGACAGCGGGCCACAAATGGGCGTGCATCAGTTTGGAGTACTTCAGTTTCTTAAGTGCAGGAAATCCTGAAACCAGCATATTGACCAGCTTTTCAGTTTCCACATCTGTGAAATCATAGTTGTATTTGTGTTGTCGCCATAATGTATAGACATAATCATTAATAAAATTCTGCGACAATACTGTTCCAAGATAATATCTGGCCACATCGGTAAGGTCAGCAAGTGCAAAACCCAGCAGGCCTCCTGAGGCAACGAATTTATCCACAGGATCCTGAAAACCGGCCTTAAATTCATCGCGAAGCTTCAGGATATTCGGCTTTACTATGGAATCAATCTGGGTGACATACGGGTTTATAATTCCCATGATGCCGGCATCCAAAGCCTGTTCCACATATCCCCTGTCCATGTCCACAAACTCAACGGCATTGCTTAATCCGCTAAGGGTAACAGGTCCGAATGCGGGCGGATACGTGATCTTCAGATCGTTTTTCAGGTAATCATTCAGTTTATCCCTGAGCTGGCTTTCCAGTGTGTCGAGGATAAGGCTGGTTGTATTCAGGATAATATCATAGATCAGTGATAATATCTGGTGGATACCGGTGGGTATTACACTCATGTAAAATGCCGAAACATTGGCGTCCAACTGAAGGGTAACATCCGGTTGCAGCACATTGAAAGCATTGGGTACAAGCCGGATGTGGCTATCAACCATTAAATTCGCAAGATCGAGGGTTACATAGGCCAGATCAAGCCCGATAAAAATACCGACCAGGATGGCCATATCCATCAGAAAGCAGGTAAAAGGGAATAAAAAGCAACTTATTACCGAAATGCCAACGAGTCCCCAGTATTTTGCTGTGGGCCAACGCGAAGTCCAGGCCTTTCCGGAGGCATCCGGTAAATTGATCACCAGGTGAATGCTGTCGGGATCAAAAGCCAATGTATTAATTATGGCTGTATTATTTATTTTTATGTCAAAATCAATATTGTCAACCCGAACATTCAACAGGCCATAAAAAACAGTTTTAGTCCCGGTGGAATCGGGATAGGAAAGGTTAATCAGTCCGATCACCTTAAACATATAGGCATCCACGATTAATCCCTGGTCAGCCAGGGTAAAACTGGTAAACCGGTTTTCAGGAGCAATGCCTGGATCAGCGAGAATGGCATCGATTCGTACCTGGAGGGGCGGATTCGATGAAGCCAGACCAAGGACGGACAGATTGTCGCCTGATGCCAGAAGATTACTTATATTACTGATTGCCAGCTTATCCAAAAGGCCTAGTTTCTGCGGATGCATCACATTGGTTGCTGATTCATCGTGTAAGAGGGTATAAAGGCCTCCTCCCGGATCCGAATCAGTAAGTGCATTAGCCTGGCTCTGGAATTGCTTTAGCCAGTCGATATTAATTGTGCCGCCTGAACCTCCAAAGCCTGTCATTCTTTTGGATACAGCATTAGCCAGGAACTTTACATCATCCAGTAATTTTTCATCCACCAGGTTGGCCAGCAGAGCACCATATGTTTCAGGAAAACACACAGGCATCTCAAAATTATTCCCCCTGAAGACATCTGGTTTTGACCTGCCATCCTGATGATCTTTCGCTCCATCCCGGTCATCGGGTTTTGGCACAGGGTTGTCATTGCCCGGCTCGTTTCTGCCTCCCGGGAACTTCATGTTCCGCCTGAAATCCGACATTTTTACGGGTGGTCCGAAGGCAGTGGGTTTTCCTTCCTTTTTATGTTGCTTGTTCACCTGTATCAGATCACGGTAACCTTCCGGAACCATAAAAAGTTTCCTGCTCTCTTCAGTGATCTGAAGTTCACTGATCCTGAATGAGGAAATGAGCTTCCACCGGTGCTCGTTCAACAATAGAAATACCTCACCTGAAACCGGAATGCCGGTTTTAGTTATTGGTGCAAGATTCAGTCCCGCTCCGGCATACCGGTCGGGACCACCCAGTATCATGGTCAGGATACTACTACTGTATGGAAGGAACTTTTTACTGGTATCCAGTTTAAGGACATACCTGATATTTTTGGGATGATTCAGCTGGATTATGGCTTCTGTGATTTTGCTATTAGCTGAAATTTCAACCTTTCCTGATAATTTTTCATTATACTGATGCTTTGTTTTTCTGTTTGCCGGCATGCTCAGATAGGTTTTCGAGGCCTTGTCGAGAAAAACAAAACCATTCTTTTTATCAGTAATATAGGTAAATTCATTCCCGTGAATACCCTTCCCGTTACTTTGAACTTTTGTCCTGGTGGATGAATGCGCCACTGAAAAATCACCTTTCAGGGGATTATTAAAATGAAAAAGCGGATGATCAGCAGTCAGCCTTTTAACTCTGTCATATTCATCCGATTCCACTTCAAATTTTAAATTGTACGTCAGTGCTTCCTCTTTAAGATCATCCAAAACCCATTTACCTGTTGAACCTTTGAGTACATAATCCGAGATAAACCCGGGGGATTGTCTTTCCATTAATTTTTTCAATTCGTCAGGAACGGGACCCTGTTTTTGATTCTTTTTAGTTTCCATAATAATTTGATTGAATTGCCTACTCAAGTATCCGCTTTTCGGCTACTACGGTTTGTTTTTATTACAGATGTTTGTGGGAGGGAAAATTCATTCAACAAGGTATGTTTCTGTGAAACAGTTGAATGAATAAGAGAAAGTTCTGATTTTTTATTAAATGAACCTTAATATTGCTATTTAAATTGAATATAAATTATAAGATTGCGAATCGGTAGGATTAGTATTATTTCCAGGTAAATAAGTATCAGACTTAATATAAGTAATTACTCACCTGCTGATTAAATCGAAAAGATGTTTTCCGGGAGAAAGATCCGTAAAAATGGATGATTCGGATACATGGCCCGGTAGCGTCGCATATAAGTTAATTTAATTTGCTATTTTGCTGAAGGATATATAAACTTATCCAGCATATTCCTGAAGATATTGCAGGTTAAATAGTATAATAGCGATCATAGATATTTAGTTAAACTATGAAAAAGGATTTGTCAGTAATTATTCTGATTTTGCTGTTAATTCAGGGCAGGGGGAACTGCCAGGATTTCAGGGACGGAAAACCCGCTGAATCATCCGGGCAGGAAAATAATTGTTTCCAGGTAGTTGGTGTTGACCATTTTGGCAGAAGCTTCAATGTTGTTTCGGCATTGAAGCCGGAAAAGCAGGTGGGCTTGTTTTTCTTTTTATGGATCGGCCAGCCCTATGCGAGTGGCATTTATGATGCAACCAAAATACTGGCCATGCCGGATGGCCTGAAACTTCTCACTGATTTTAAATCTTTGAACGATAGCATAAGTCCTGACGGCCAGGCGCATTACTGGGGTGAACCGCTTTGGGGATACTACAATTCCGAGGATGAGTGGGTGATCCGGAAACAATTGCAAATGATTACCCTTGCCGGAGTCGACTTCCTTTTCTTTGATGCGACAAATGCAATTATTTATAAAAACGTTTACATGAAAGTACTGGCTATTCTCGAAGAATATCATGAAAGCAGGCTGGGATCCGCCCAAAGTGGTTTTCTATACCCATTCACATTCTTTAGAAACTACCAGGAGCCTGTACCGGGAACTTTATCAACCCAACCTGCATCCGGATACCTGGTACAGGGTTAACGGAAAACCGATGATTATTGCATATACCCGGCCGGAGGATGATCTGGCAGAAGCAAAATCGAGAGGGGACAGCTATACCACAGGGCCTTTGTCAGATGAAATACTGGATTTTTTTCACTTTGTCAGACCCCAATGGCCATTCGAGGCAGTTTATCCTGATGGATTTCCCTGGGTGGAATGGACTTTTCCGCAGCCATTGCATAACAGAACCATGAATGTAACCGTGGCAAGCCATCCGGCAATTCCTATGTCGTTTTCGCTTTCCAGGGGGAACCAGAACTGGGGAAGAGGGTGGAATACCCAGACAAAACAGAATGTTGAAGCGGATATAGATAAAGGGACTTTCTTCCAGTCGCAATGGGATCATGCCCTGTCGGTTGATCCGGATATGATAACCATTGGTGGCTGGAATGAATGGATTGCCTACAAACAACCCTATGAAGGGGAATATATGTTATGCGATGCGGCAACCAAAGAGTTTTCGAGAGATATCGAGCCAATGAACGGCGGTTACCAGGATGCTTTTTATATACAAATGGTCAGGAATATTCGAAAATATAAGGGGGTTGTCGAAAAAACAGTGCCTTCAAAAAGCGTAACTATCGATATTACAGGGAATATTTCGCAGTGGGAACAAGTAAAGTATTCCCAGAAAAACATAGATGTCACTTACCCGGGCAGGGACTCGTATGGCGGAGCAAAGACTGTAAGGTATACACAACCGGCTCCGGACAATAAACTTGAGGAAGTTAAGGTAACCCATGACAGCCGGTATTTGTATTTTTATATCCGGTTCAGGGACAAAATCACCGCGTATAACGGGAAGGACAACTGGTTGAACCTGTTTATCGGAACGGGAGAACCGGGACTGAAGAACTGGGAAAGCTATGAGTATATAATAGGCCGGAAATACGAAAATAATAAGATAGTTATAGCCCGGCTTCAGAAGGATTTTTCGGCAGCTGAATGCGGAAAAGGCAATTATTCTTTGAATGATAATATAATCCAGGTACGGATACCCCGATCTGCTATTCAATCAGATAAAGGGAATGGTAAATTCTATTTCAAACTGGCAGCGGGGATAGAGAATCCGTCCGACATTATGAACTTTTACAAGTCGGGTAGTGCAATGCCGATGGGACGATTGAGCTATATGTACTATCCGGATAATTAACCAATATGAAGGGAAAAAAAATACTTCTTTCCGCTTTTGTATTTCTGACGGTTACTTTCTTATTTACGGCTGTCGAACCAGTAAATTTCTGAACCGGCTCAAATACAGTATTAATCGGGATAGTACAATATTTCAGATAACCCTTCGTGGAGAATCCTATCCGTTCGACCATGCAGATTACGGTGTTTACATTCCGAAAGTCGGGACCATCCGCGGCGTGCTGATTCTGCAGCACGGATGCACCATGGAGCAATTCGGGATTACCCGGCCTTACGACATTCAATACCAGGCTTTTGCCAAAAAGTGGCACCTGGCTATCTTGGAGACGGCACTTTATGGGAACTGCATGGGATGGAAAGATGCCACCTCGGGATCAGCCGCAGCATTATTAAAAGCGCTGGATGAACTCGGAACAATGTCAGGACACGATCGAACTAACCCCTGTACCATGGCTGCTGTGGGGACATTCAGGCGGCGGCTACTGGACGCTTTCCATGATTCAGGCTTATCCCGAAAGGATACTGGCGGCATTTTGCTATTCACCTGCCTGGGAAATCCCGAATGGAAAATTCCCTGAAACGGTAAAGGATATCCCGGTATTCATCCGCCATGCCGGCAGCGGTGAAGCCCCCGGGGGAGGCTGCCAATTGTTGCTGGGCATCGTCAAGAGAGGCTTTCAGCGCACTCCGGAAATTAGACGCTCCGGCAAGCCGTTGCCTATACGGCCGGTCAGAACCACAATTTCAGCTTTGTCCGCCACATGGCCATTCCGTTTTATGAAGCCGTTCTGAAACAGCGTCTGCCAGACGAAAACGGAGCGGAACTGAAACCTTTGGACCGCACCCAAACATGGCTGGGCGACACGCTGACCCTTGAGGTTTTCAAGGAATCAACCTATACCGGCAATAAGGAATCGCTCTGCCTGTTGCCCGATTCGATGGTAGCCTCCAAGTGGAAGGAATATGTCACAACGGGTGACGTTATCGACCATACTCCGCCTCCTGCTCCCTATGACCTGCATATCCGGTGGGAGAAAGATTCAGTCGAGCTTTCCTGGAAGGCCGATGCGGACATCGAATCAGGCATTAAGAATTTCAATATTTACAGGAATGGGATATATGTCGGTCGGTTTCCTAAGTCAGGTACGTATCAGACTTTCGATACGAATGGAGACAATACAATCCCGAAAATACTTCCTGACATGAAATTCAGGATCTTCATGAAACCTGAAAAAAAGACAGTAATCTCCATTCGCACGGTAAACAATTCTGACCTGGAATCAGAGGAAAGACAAATAATTTGTCGTCCCTGATGTATTTAAAAAGGATATCCTTTTTATGAAAGATTCCGCGGTCTGTAAATCGAGGGATTCATTGCAACATAAAAAAATATTCTATTATAATAAACTATAAATTTGTTTTTTGCCTAAGCTGGTATGCAGGAAAACACCATTTTGGAGTTTCAGCATGGGGATATGCAATCTTATCGGTTAATATTTAACGAGTTGTATCCTGTTATGTGCTTGTTTTCCAAAAAATTCCTTACTGATTCTGATGATGCGGAAGATATTGTGCAGGAAGTATTTATTGAGTTATGGAATCAACACGCCAAATTTGAAAGTTTTGAACAGATAAAAGCGTTTTTATACCTTTCCATTAAAAACAGGTGCCTGAACTTCAAAAAGAAATTAATCGTCAGAGAGAAGTTCTCAAAGACAGCAATGGCAACCGTAGAACACTTATTTTGAAGAATATGTTCTCGAAACAGAAGTGGTACAAAATATTAACAAAGCAATAAATAATCTTTCTGAACAACGAAAACAAATTATAATCCTGGGTATGCAAGGATTAAAAAATAATGAGATTGCAGAAGATCTGCAAATCTCAATAAACACCGTAAAGCTTCAAAAGAAAATAGCTTACAGTCAACTTCGTGAAAAATTGAAATCCCCATTTTTCGATTTTTCTCCTGCTTCTCTGATTTTTTTTCTTAATCTATACACCCGATTTTTAAGTTCAGTTGTATTATTAGCGAACATGAATAACAAATAGATGAATCGCTATGGCAAGACTTAGCAAAATATTTGAAATTGCCAGACTGATAGCAAAAGAAAAAATTGACAAACTGTCAGACTCCGAAAGTAAGATATTACAAGACTGGCTTGCAGAAAATGACAATAATAAAGTCTATTTATAAAAAACTTCAGGATGAAGAAAAGCTTATAAATGAATTAAATGAACTGAAAAAATTCGATGAAATCAATGGCATTCCAAAAAGTTCAGCAAAAAATTACCACAGAAAGAAAACAGCCTAAGGTTTTCAGAATTGTTCCAAATTTTGTGAAATACGCTGCAGCAGCTGCGGTATCTGGTGGTTTGTTCATATTTAATTCTTACAAAAATTAATAAGCACGAAACAGTCCATTATGATGCCATCTACAATTTTACCGGGAAAACAGAAGGCCATATTGATAACTTCCGGGAATCATGCAAATTGTATTGGATAGTTCAAATAAGGAGGAGATTTTAAGAGATGGTTTGACAAACATTATCCATTCAGGTTCAACACTTAGTTACAATAAAAGTGATTCGATTGATAATGTAAAAAATGTCACAGAATACAATACACTTATTACACCACGAGGTGGAGAGTACACCTTATTCTTATCTGATGGTACAGAGGTAATTCTTAATTCAGGATCGAAACTTAAATATCCTGTCGTCTTTAACCACAATAACCGTGAAGTCGAATTAGAAGGAGAAGCGTTTTTCAGGGTTACAAAATCCAAAAAATCTCCCTTTATTGTAAAGACGAATGATGTGAATGTCACTGTTTACGGCACTGTTTTTAATGTATCAGCATATAATAACGAGAACCTGATACAAACAACTTTAATTGAAGGAAGTGTGGGTGTAAGTTTAAATGATTCACAATCTGAATCCGAAGTTAAGATCAGAGCCTGGACAGCAATTGATTTATAATAAGGGTAACGGGAATACTGAAACAAAAGAAGTCGATACTGAACAATTTATAGCGTGGACAAAAGGAATGTTCGTTTTCGAAAACGAACCTATTGAGAATATCTTGAAAATTATGTCGCGGTGGTATGATTTTAATTTTGAATTTAAAGACTAAGGCCTCAAAAATCAAAGGTTTACTTTAAGTCTTGGCAGGAATGAAGAAATAAATAAAATATTGGAAATGATTTCCAGTTCTTCAAATTTAAAATTTTCAACCAGAGGGAATTCAATAATAGTTTATACTGATTAAAAAAAACAGGGGATGCTGTAACATCCCCTGTTAACTTCAATAAGTCTTTGACAACTTATCATTTAAAAAATCAAAATTATGGAAAACAAACTTAAAAGAAAAGAAAAGCACAAAAGAAGTAAGAACCATTTACCCTTATTAGCAAAATGGATGATCCTTTCAATTCTAACCACTCAGGGTTTTCTTTTATCTGCACAAACGACCTTGCTAAATCTGTCGATGAAGAATGTTAGCTTACATGAGATATTGATGGAAATAAAGAAACAAAGTGGAAAGAATATTGTGTACAATAACAACCTGATTGACAAATTCAACGACGAAACCATAGACGTGAAAAATGCAACGGTTGAAGAAGTGCTGGAAAAGGTGTTAGAAGGAAAAACTCTTAGTTATAGAATTGCTGATAATGTCATAATTATTGAGCCAAAAACAGAAAAACACAATACGCAAAAGACAACGAGCCTTTTTCAAAGTATAAAAGGGATTGTATATGATATTGAAACAAATAATCCGTTGGTCGGTGCAAATGTTATGTTGTTGGAATCAAATCCACCAAAGGGAGCGGCAACGGATTTGAACGGTAATTATAAAATAGAGAATGTCCCTTTAGACCGATATAACATTCAGATAAGTTTTGTGGGTTATGACCCGGTCATCATTTCAGAGGTAATGGTTACATCAGGTAAAGAAGTTGTAATTAATACGGGTTTAAAACAATCGGTACTCCAAATGAGTGATGTTACGGTAAAAGCATATTCCAAAAAAGATCAACCTATAAATTCTATGGCATCTATAAGTGCCCGTTCCTTTTCGGTTGAGGAAACCCGCCGTTATGCCGGCGGACTGGACGATCCTGCCCGTCTGGCTTCTTCTTTTGCAGGTGTTACAATGAACAGTATTGGTGATAATGGCATTATTGTAAGGGGAAATTCTGCCAAAGGGGTATCGTGGAGACTTGAGGGCGTAGATATTCCCAACCCTAACCATTTTGAAGGTGCAAATGTTGCCGGGGGAGGGCTTGTTTCTGTTTTCAGCAGTCAGATGCTGGCCAATTCTGATTTTTATACCGGTGCTTTTCCGGCTGAATATGGCAATGCCCTTGCCGGAGTTTTCGACATGAAACTCCGAACTGGCAATAATGAAAAAAGAGAATATACAATTCAGGCCGGAGTATTGGGATTAGATATATCTTCTGAAGGCCCGTTTAAAATGGGTAGCAAAGCCACCTATTTGTTTAACTACCGTTATTCGACATTTGGAATAATTAAAGCAGTATTGCCTTCAAATTCGGGAATTCCTGATTATCAGGATTTAAGCTTCAAACTTAATTTTCCAAATAAACATGGCAGTATTTCGGTATGGGGAATAGGGTCAATAGATAATTTCCCTAAACCTGCAATCAGTGATTCAACCAAATGGGAAACAGCCGATGACAGGACATATTTTGACTGGCACCTCAAGATGGGGGCTATCGGACTGACTCATAAAGTATTGTTGGGTGAGAAAACCTATATCAATACTATGCTTGCTGGTACAGGAACACTTAACAAAATGGATCAAAAACGATTTGATGATAATATGGTTCCACAGCCCAATTGGTTATTGGAAGACAATTCAAGTAAAATTGTGTTAAGCTCTTTTGTAAATCATAAGTTCAGTAAAAGGATTACTTTAAAACCGGGTTCAATTACACCACTTTGTTTTATAACCTGGATTTGAATAGTACCATTAATGATGACCCTGCAACATTTGCTAATTTTGTTAAAGAAAAGGGCGTTAGCAATTTTTGGGAACTATTATGCCCAATCTAAATTTGATATTACCAATGATCTTACTTTGTATGCCGGTATCAACAGCATGTATTCCTTGTTGAATAAAAATTTCTCCTTTGATCCAAGAGCAAGCGTAAGATGGGAGCTTAATCCGCGACATTCAATTAGTTTTGGATTTGGAAAGCACAGTCAGTTAGAAGAGTTGAAAATTTACCTTGTTAATAAAAATGAGAATGGCAAAATTGAGATTGCCCAATAAGAATCTGGAACTATCACATTCCCTGCAATATATTCTGGGTTATGACTGGCGCATAAACGACCACATGAGATTAAAAGTAGAATCTTATTATCAACATTTATACAATATTCCAGGAATACCCGGTACTTCATATTCAATGATTAATTTCACGCAGGACTGGACATTCAGGGACTCGTTAGCAAATAATACAAAAGGTCAGAATTATGGTATCGATATTACTCTCGAACGCTTCCTGAACAAGGGTTACTATTTTCTGATTACAACTTCAATTTTCAACTCCAAATATGAGGGTGATGACGGAATTTTACGAAATACTAAATTTGACAAGGGTTATGTCGCCAACATGCTCCTTGGTAAGGAATTTTATTTGCGTAACAATAAAGTTCTGGGCATAAACGGTCGATTTAATATAATGGGTGGAGACAGGGAAAGTCCTGTTGACATGGCAAAATCTGAACAGGAAAAGGAGGTTATTTATGATGATAGTAAAGCATTTTCATCCCAGATGCCGGCTACAAAATTTCTTGATCTCACAATAACTTATCGGATAAATAAAGCACACCATTCAAGTATATGGGCCTTACAGGTTAAGAATGTTCTGGGTTCTCCGATGTATGGCGGATATGACTATTATTATAATACTGGAACAATTGAGGATAAAGGAGTTGTAGTTGTTCTGCCCATCTTAAGTTACAAAATTGAATTTTGATTTTTAAAGGTTGGAAAAATCGGAATTATCACCGATTTTTCCACTACCAGTTTCCCTTCAACATGCAGATCAGGATACCGACGGTTAGGAGCAGTGGAACGTGCATAATCCCTTACCACCAGACCGAAATGACCTTCCGGGGCAGAACATGGCATTTGTACAACATCATTCAGGACCAACAGAACCAGGGATTATTTTTTCAGCAAGTCCCTGATTTCAGTAAGCAGAGTTTGTTCGATGGAAGGGGCAGGAGGAGCGACAGGTTTTACTTCTTCCTTCTTCTTGGCTGCATTAATCGCCTTAATAACCATGAAGACGGCAAAGGCAACAATCAGGAAATCAAAAGTTACCTGCAAAAAATTCCCATAATTCCATGTAACTGCAGGATTCGCTTCCGTTGCTGCTTTTAGAATAACCTTTAAATCAGTAAAATTTACTCCACCTACCAGCAGTCCGATAGGAGGCATAATGATATCGGCCACAACGGATGAGATAATTTTACCAAAAGCAGCGCCAATAATGATACCCACTGCCATATCGACAACATTGCCTTTCATGGCAAAAGCTTTGAATTCATCAACTAGTTTCATTTTGTCAGGTTTTAGTTATTATTTATTAGAATTTGAGAGCGAGACGCGTACCTAAAATCTATTCCATTGCTGCAAACTTCCTGTAATATATTCACTGATCACTCTTCCATAGAGAATTTAACCTCAAAAACAGGTTGACTTCCGACATTTTTAATAGCTTCCGGATTAGGAATAAAGATTTTTATCCTGGAGGCAAAATCTTTTGATTTTAAATAATCTTCCACAAGTCTGACACGCAAACTATCACGATTCTCCGAGATGGCAGCTGTTTTTTCGATTCCGGCCAGTTTTATGCAATCATTAAAATAATCAAGCGTATCCTTTCCCAGGGTGCTCTTAATAAATGCTTCAAATGCCTCACTTTGTTTTGTAAAGTCATTCCCTGTCTGTTCATGGAAAATTTTTCCTGCTTCCTCAAGTCCAATCTGTTCTTTTTCCTTTGTCCTGTCGTTGAAATAGGCCAGCTCAATATTCAATTCCGGCTTTTTCTCTTTTACTTGCATCAACTGATCAAGTTTCCTGGTGTTAGTAGCTGATAATAGGGTGTCCTGGTAACTAAAATCAAGTTGCTGAAGATCTTTCTCACTTACACCAAAAAGATTGGATAAAGCAATAAAAGGGGATGCTGCAATTTTTACAATGAAGTTTTTAAAGGTTGTCCAGATGAGTTTCCCGATTTTAATGCTTGGATCATTCAGATCACCGGAAACAGGAAGGTCAATTTTAATATCGCCATTCAAATCTTTTATAAGATAGAGGGCAAGCCGCAGGGGAATGTTGAAAATACCTCCGCTTTTCTTACCTATCTCAGCATTTCTGATAATCAGTTTATTTTCGCTTGTTATTTGTCGTGCAGTTATCGAAGTTTTACCGGCATAATACATATTTCCATAAACAATGGCAGAACCCAGATAGAATTTGGAATAAGGACTGATATCCGGCAACTGAAAATTGCTTATAACATAATCAACTTTAAGCTCATAAGGATCGCTGGGATTAATTCCGATCTCAGCTTTCAGGTCGCCGCGGTTGTTCAGCTTCATGGTTGAATAGGCAGTCAGCCAGTTGCTCTGTGAGGAAATAGAGTCAACATTCAGTTTTACCCTGCTCAGGTGATAATTAAACGGTTCTTTTAATAGTTTTATCAGTGAAATCAATAGTTCCCTCACGGATAATGAATGAATTTATCGAATACACAAGGGGTATTGATGAAGAATCAGGATTTGTTTCAGCCAGGGTATCCGGTAGTTCAGGAGGCAATAGTTCGATAAAATTATTGCTCGAATCTTTCATTTCAAAAAGCAGATATGGCTTTGTCAGTGAGATGCTGTCGATCATGTACCTGTCAGCCATCGGCATTGAAGTTTTCAGGGAGACCATCAGGGTATCCACCCCAAGTATTTTTCTATCCATCTTGTCAGTTGCACTGAATGAATTGACAAGAAGGTTGCCTTTTACAGAAAGACTATCCAGCAGATTGGAATTACCGTTGATAGTGACGTTACAGCCTGCAAGACCTCCAATACTGTTTAAATAGATGTAGGGTTTTACATAGCCGGCAAATTCACTTATATCAAGGTTACTGATTATGATTTTGGCAATGAAGTCGCCGCTTCCGGGGTCAAAACTACCATCTGCCATAAAATACCCGCCATTCCTGAAGTTGAATTTAAGGCCTGCTTTGCTTGACTCCTTCTGGTTCCAGCTTAAATAAGGAATTGAGAAGCTCAGGTTTTTTAAAAGAGTTGTATTATGGATATCCTCATCGGTGTAACTCATGCGGCCTTTGCTCAGTCTGATATCAGAGAATGCAAATTTATATTCAGATTTTGTTGATACCGTATCGTTGACTGCCGTGGTATCACCCGTTGAGAAGAAATCAATTATATCCGAAAAGTTAAAAACAGTGTCTCTTTTAGTAATCCCCGCTACTGGATTTATTAACCATAGTCTCTTTACAACCAATTCAGATTGAATAAGTTTCATGGGTTGCAGATCAACAAGCAAGGTGTCAAATTTTATAAAAACCGAAGTATCATTCTTTTCAAACAGTTTAAACCCGATAATCCGGAAAGTAAAGGTGAAATAATTGATACGGATTTTTTCAAGATTAATGTTTCTCCCGATGAGTTCTTTTCCATGCTTATTTATATACCATCTGGCAACAGGAGGAGTAAAAATCATTATGGAAACGATCAACGTCAGAATTATAGCCAATGCTGCTATAAGTATTTTCCTTTTCATCTTAATTAAACTGAATGCTCTTTTAAAGATAATCAAATTGAAATAAGTAGAGAACATTAGAAAAGGAATATACCTGCGTCACAGGATTCATATGCAATTTCTGAAGAGCTTTTTTATTTGCAGAATATTTCCTACCTTAATAAGTGTTTTTCACTTGTTTAGAAGAATAGTTTTGTTTTAAATACTTTCAAATATTTATTTAAAATCTATAAACAATGGCTGTATTAAAAGTTATCGAGCTTATGGCATCATCCGACAAAAGTTGGGAAGACGCCACAAAAAATGCCGTGGAAATGGCAGCTAAAACTGTCAAAGGTATTAAGTCAGCTTATGTACAGGACTTTAGTTCAGTAGTAAAAGGGGACAAAGTTGTCGAGTTTCGCGTTAACGTAAAGGTCTCTTTTGAAATTCTAAAGTAGCAGACCGGCAAGGACAATTAACAGATTTAAATGCTGCGATCCTGTCAGGACGATCCCTGTTGGACTGAAAGAGAAATAGGTCCCGCATACCTTTGCCGGACCTATTTTCAATTTGGGTTGAACTTTTTGCTATCGCATCAGCTTCACGACCATCAAAGCCTATTGATGCGTGATGTTTCTCATTCAGACTTTTTTGTCGGGATAATATAGCGGTTTGGAAGTGTGATGTAAAACTTTTTCTGTTACGCTTCCCATTAATATCTCATCCAACCATCTCCTGCTACTCAGAAACCACAGATTAAAGTATTCATTTTAATTAGATTTCAGTCAATTATTTTTATCTTGTTCAGGATTAATTCTGAAGTATGAAAATTCAATGTTTGCTAACATCTGCGGCATTGATCGGATCAACTTTAATTACGGATGGATCTGATCTGCCAGTCGGAAAACATGTCACCAAACCCCGGAATATTGTTTTAATTCTTTCCGATGATCACCGCTATGATTACATGGGTTTTATTAAATAAAATTCCGTGGCTTCAAACTCCTGGCATGGACAGAATGGCGACTGAAGGAGCCTTTATAAAAAATGCATTTGTAACGACGTCACTATGTTCCCCCAGTCGTGCTTCTATCCTTACCGGCATGTATTCACACAGTCATAAAGTAGTGGACAATTCGGCTCCCCTGCCAGCCGGACTCACCTTCTTTCCTCAATATCTGCAGAAAGCAGGATATCATACAGCGTTTTTTGGCAAATGGCATATGGGTAATGATACAGGTGACCCTCAACCGGGATTTGATCATTGGGAGGGATTCAGGGGACAGGGCGAGTATTGGAATCCAAAGATAAATGTAAATGGAGAATGGGTGCAGTATAAGGATAGTACGTATGTCACCGATTTAATCACAATGCATGCCATTCAGTTTATGAAAGATCAGCCAAGGGACAAACCCTTTTTTGTTTATTTGTCGCATAAAGGAGTCCATGATAATTTCAGCCCGGCGAAACGGCATAAAGGCATTTATTCACAGAAAGAGCTGGTACTGCCGCCGTCTTTCAATATACCCAAATACGGGATTAAAGCGCTTCCCAGTATTGATCCTGTCACAGGGAAAGCTGCTTCGGGGAGTGATTATTACGGACCGGAAATGATGCCTGACTGGGTCAAGAACCAGCGTGAGAGCTGGCATGGCGTTGATTATTCTTATCATGGCCGCCCCTGGGATGTTCAGGTTCGAAATTACTGTGAAACGCTGCTCTCAGTGGATGAAAGCATCAGTGCTGTGCTGGACTATCTTAAAGAAGCAGGACTTGACGAGAATACGCTTGTCATATATATGGGTGACAATGGATTTGCCTGGGGTGAACACGGATTAATCGACAAAAGACAATTTTATGAAGAATCTGTACGTATCCCCATGCTGGTAAGATGTCCGGGATTTATTAAAGAAGGAACCGTAATTGATAACCTGGTTCAGAATATTGACATAGCACCCACCATAATGGAATACGCAGGATTGATCCCTGCGAAACAGATGGTTGGTCATTCATTCCTTCCCCTTCTGGAAGGGGTTGACATACCCTGGCGTTCTGCGATTTTTTATGAATATTATTGGGAGTATGACTTTCCCCAGACCCCCACTATGCATGGTGTGCGTACAGACCGTTATAAGTATATCCGATATCATGGAGTTTGGGACACTAATGAATTCTATGATTTGCAGGAAGATCCTGATGAAACAACCAACCTGATCGCATCACAGGCACATCAGGATCTGATTAAACAAATGAACAAAGATCTTTATGATTGGCTGGAATCGACTGACGGAATGAGCATTCCGCTGAAACGAACGGAAAGGCCTCATTTTGATCATCGCAACTATGGAAATTACTGATAATTCAATGACTTTTGAAATGACAAACCAGGCTTATGATTAAATCCCTTTAATTTTTCCGTTCTTATTATTATTTTTAGGAACCTATAATCACGAAACCTTAAAAATCAATTCTCATGAAATCCACTTTTTATCTCATGGTCATGATAGTTTTCATGACATTTTCCTTACAGGCACAGATTGATGTTAAAGGCAAGATAAAAAATGCCACGCTAAACAAGGCAAATCAAAAGACTGACCAGGCAATTGACAAAGGTCTTGACGAAGCAGAAAAAGGCGTAGAAAAAGCCGTCAAAAATGACCAGGAAAAGGAAGACAGTGAGGAGGCAGAGTCGAAGGATAAAGATGAGACATCACCCGATGCGGAAGCAGAAAATAATGATAACGCGGAGAAAGATAATGTTAAAAAGGATGACACTCCCAAACTTGAGATCCTATTCAAAATATGACTTCATACCCGGAGAGAAGGTTATTTTTTATGAAGATTTCAGTCAGGATGCCATTGGCGATTTTCCTGCGTTATGGAATACCAATGGATCAGCAGAAGTAGTGACTACCAATCTTTTTCCCGGCCAATGGATGAAATTTTCAAGCGACGAAGCCATATGGACTGATCAGCTTCTGGCACTTCCTGAAAATTATACAATTGAATTTGATGTTGTGCCTACAAGCGGGGAGGACGATGAAGGCATGAAAGGATACGTTTTCCGGATGCTCCAAACCATCAATCTGAATTCAATTGATGCAGGTTCCGTTCCCGGCAAAGCCGGTTTTATGTTTTTTACGGCTTATTACGGGACTTCTTCGTACAGAGCCTATACAAATGCCAATGGCGAAGGTGAGAGTCTCGATATCAGCGGACAGAAGGACGGAGATATGTATAAGCAATTTAAAGATCATAAATATCATATTGCCATATGGGTTCAGAAATCACGTCTCAGGCTTTATTTGGATGAAAAGAAATTGTTTGACCTCCCAAAAGCTTTTCCATATGCCACGGCTAAAATGGATAGGATAAGGTTTGAAGAAGGGGCCGCCATGGTAAGCAATATCAGAATTGCAGTGGGTAACCCGGATATGCGCAACAAGCTGCTTACCGAAGGAAAGCTGGTAAGTTACGGGATTTATTTTGATGTGAACAAGGATGTGGTCAAACCGGAATCCTATGGCACGCTGAAGACGATTGCCAGCTGTGCTGACTGAAAATCCGGATGTTAAAATAAAAATTGTAGGTCATACTGACAGTGACGGTGCTGATGCAGCCAACCTTGATTTGTCGAAGCGACGCGCAGCGTCAGTAAAAGACGAACTGGCAAAATCCTTTGCCATTGACGCCTTCCCGGATTGAAACCGATGGAAAAGGAGAAACCGTTCCCATTGCTGCAAACGATTCCCCTGCCAATAAAGCGCTGAACAGGAGGGTTGAGTTTATTAAGCTGTAAGTAAAAAGTGGTAATACCTTCAATTACGTTCCGCATCGGACAGGTATCCTGGCTTTTCAGCCAACTAAAAATGAAGTAAGGGTTAGCTTAAAAACCAGCGGGGTGTCTCGACTTTTGAGACACCCTCGGTGATTAATAAAAGCTTTACTCCTCATTCCTTGCAAAATTGATAATTTCCGAAATTGCGGTTCAGAGCTATAGCCGCAAAGGTATCGCCAAATCCACTTTCGTGACTTTTAAATAAGCTATATATCCTTTATTTATATCCCTAAGAGATAATTTCCTGTAACATCTTCATTTATATGATTATTGTAACTTAATAATCACCATGGCGTATAACTGAATGTGTTTGAATGGTATGAAGGAATTCAAAAATACATTTAGGAAACAATTCACCCAGACTATGCTTAAACCCTTTACCTTTTTTCTATCTCTTCATATAGCCCTTATCAGCTGCACACATTTATCGGGTCAGACCGTTATGCGCTCTTCAATGGGATGCATTGGAGCCACCTATACTGAAAATGGATTAATCCTTCGGCAAACAGTTGGCCAATCTTCAAATACAACAGTTATTCGTAATGAAGAATTTGTAGTCAGACAAGGATTTCAACAACCCATTTACATAGTAAATTCACTTGAAGCCTATATCCCTGTTGATTTTGAATTGTTTCCAAATCCAGCCAATCATTATACATCAATTGTATTTAAGGAACAGGTTAATCAGTACTCAATAATCATCCGTAACATCAATGGGGCTGTCTTGGATAAATTTGATAATCAATCGCTTCAATCCAAAGAGTTGTTATTGGAAGACTATATGTCAGGTGTATATATTGTGACCATAGTCTCGAATGAAAGAATTGGCATCAGGAAACTCGTAGTCAGGCATTAGGAATAGAAAGACAATAGTGAAAACCGATACCCTTATTTAATCATTGCTGCGATGAAAACGCATTTTACATTAGTTGTATTTTTATTCTGCTTTATATCCGTTAACGCTCAGAATAAAGTCGGGATTTCTTTCAGCCAGAATTTATCGACATTCAGATTTGTAGACTCTGATGGGAATAAAGATGACCTGGACTACGCCATGAGATTCGGCTATGGCCTTTCTTTTCAAGCAGTTTTCGATAACCAGATTTTTGCTGAAGGTCAGTTGCTCTACAATGTGAAAGGCGCCAATTCAGAACTCAACGAGGAAAAACTGGACTGGTCATTTCATTATGTGAATTTAGGAGTTAACGCCGGTTATAAATTTACTATTGATCGCCTTTATCCTCACGTTGGTGCCGGTTTATATTATGGAAGACTCTTAAAGGCCGATCAATTCATTGGTTCGGTTTATTATGACCTGATGGCTCTGGATAATACACAAAAGAATGATTTTGGTGTCAACGTGTTTGGCGGATTGGAATATGCCTATTCAAAATACGGAAGTGTCTTCCTCAGGATAAATGAATCAATTGGCCTTTTGCAACTCGAAGAGAATACGGATGAAGGCCAAAAGATGTATAACCGGACTATTTCGGTTCAGTTAGGCCTTTTCTTCAATATCGAATGAAATAATCAAATCCTATTATGAAAAAATATGTAGTTCTTTTACTCGCGACTTTATGCTTTTCATGGGTATCGATTTATGGGCAGGTTGCAGATGGAATTTCATACCAGGCAGTGGCTCTGGATGACAAAGGAAAAGAGATTGCCGGACATGACATTAATGGACTGATCATTCATAGCAAACAGATTGCTGTAAGATTCTCCATTATAAACAGGAGTGAGGATGGAGAAACTTTATACAGTGAAGTACATTCCACATACACCGATCAATACGGTCAATTCTCATTAGTTATTGGTCATGGAGAGGTCTCTTCCGAAGGTACCTATCAGAATCTTATGGATATCAACTGGGGAGCTGAGAAGCTCTTTCTGAAGGTGGAGATTGATATTCGCAGTACTGGCGAATTCAAGTTAATGGGGATACAACAGATGATGGCTGTTCCATTTGCTTTTCATTCATTTAGCACTTCCAAAGTCAATGTACATTATGCTGAAATTATGGATAAACCATTGCTTTCAATAGTTTCATCCACAGGAGATTACAATGATCTTTTAAATAAACCGGTTTTATTTAGCGGAAGCTATAATGATCTGTTGGACAAACCAACTTTTTTCGATGGCAGTTATAACTCGCTTACCAATAAACCTGTAATTCCAACAAAAGCCACCGACCTGATAAATAATGCAGGTTATCTGACAAGTTTCACGGAAAATGATCCCATATGGTCAATAGCCTCAGCAAATTATTATACGAAATCCAACATGCAAACCAGTGGTGCTTCACAGGTACATTTCGGCAATCTGACAAACAAGCCAACCACATTGGCCGGATACGGGATAACGGATGCATTCAATGGCAATTGGTCAAGTCTGTCAGGAAAACCCACAACACTTGCCGGATATGGTATTACAGATGCGATGAGTACTTCAAGTCCTGCAAACGGGATAACAAATGCAAATATTTCTAATTGGAACACCGCCTTCAGCTGGGGAAACCATGTCGGTTTGTATCGGCCAATAACTTATGTTCCGTCCTGGACCGAAATAACCTCAAAGCCATTTTTGTTCACCTCGGTCGCCAATAACCAATTGATTAGGTATAACTCCATTTCAGGCAGATGGGAAAACTGGACTCCCAATTTCCTTACAGGCTATACCGAAACTGACCCTGCGTGGACAATAGCTTCAGCAAATTATTACACGAAATTCAATCTGCAAACCAGTGGTGCTTCACAGGTACATTTCAGTAACCTGACAAACAAACCTACAACGCTGGCCGGATACGGAATAACGGATGCATTCAATGGCAGTTGGTCAGGTCTGTCAGGAAAACCTACAACACTTGCCGGATATGGCATTACGGATGCAATGAATACTGCTCATCCGGCAAATGCAATCACAAGTATAAATATCTCAAAGTGGGATACAGCCTATAAATGGGGGGATCATGCAAAAGCAGGTTATCAGCCCCTCATTGCGGCTGGAACTGATGCCCAGTATTGGAGAGGAGACAAGACATGGCAACCACTCAATAGTGCATCGGTTGGGCTTGGCAACGTCGAAAACATCCAGTTATCCACCTGGTCTGGTTCGCCCGGCCT
>CAWBNI010000041.1:0-45486 GCA_963790105.1 uncultured Bacteroidales bacterium
TGGTAACATACCGAAAACGAATGATTCGTTTTCGGTATGTTTTTTTTTGATACGCCTGTTTACCGGCCCTTGCTTTTTAGAAGCTTTTCGGCCTGATGCCAGTCATCCATTGCCGTTCCGTATTCTCCGCGTTTAAGCCGCTCATGGTAGATTTCCCTGGCCTTATCACGAATCTGTTCTTCCGTTGGTTTGGAACCTGAGGTAGGATTTATCTTGTTCTTTAATTCATTGCTGCTTCCGGAAGTCTTCCCGGATTTGCTGTTCACTTTAGATTTAGTTGTTGTTTCCATTGCCTTTATCGTTTTTAAACAAATATTTTATATAACGCAAATGTACACCGATTATTCCCGGTATAATCACAATAATTGTTAAGATTACGTTAAACCTTTGTTGCGCTACTTAGCCTTTGCATCCTGCATTATCAAATCATACGTGTAACCGTGTCCAAAGTCAACATCCAGTGAAACAACACCTTCGAATATCCTGGTTTCTCCCACAGGGATGCTGTCCTGGGTAGTAACTACGAGATCATAGTCATTGCCCTCCTTGGTGCCATCCTGAACATGCACCCAGTTCTTGTTCATGATCTGGCGCGAAAATTTCACTACCTCGCCACGAACCATAACTGATTTCCCTGCATAGGATTTCCGGTTGGCATAAAGTTCTGCGATGGTTATCCCTCCTTCAGCCTTTTCAACCTGGATACCCTGCTTTTCTGCCACCTTCTGTCTTCCGGCCATGGATCCACCTGCCATCGGACCTTCTCCGATTTTTGGCATTTCGGCAAGAATGGGCGCCTCAGAAAGCGTTTCAAGAAAAAAGATGCTGGCAAAATCCCGGTTCAGCTCTTTGCTGTGAAACTGGTTCATTTCCCAACCTTTGAGCCAGTAGTAAGTCTTGCCCACCTCAATATCCGTATGGTTTGTGGCACACCAGTAATCCAGACTGCCTTCAGAAACTTTCACATAAGTATAGCTGCCGGCCTGGATCACTTCTTTTGCCATTACCTGGTGAACACCTGGCGCCAGGTTGTCACTCTTTTTGTCTCCACGTAACTGAAAATACAAAACAACCGCGAGGACCGCCACAGAAAGGATGATAATGATTACCCGGATTTTCATAAGTTTTTCGATTTGAAATAATTCAGTTTGCAAAGATATTCTTTTGGTTTGTTTTTTATATTCCTCAACAGATTTTGCAATGCGCAAACTTATTCAGAATTATTCTAAACTACCAGACAGGAAAACAATTTTATAACATGACCCGTTAAATTTATTGATAAGTATTTAGCTTTGTTCATATGTTGTGCGTTTTTGAGTGATTATGGCCCTATAAATGACCGAATTACTTTCATTCAATAGAATTATTATCTGCCAAAATCATTTTGGCATTTTTACAAAATGTTAATGCAATCCGTATGCATAAAAGCACTCATAAAATATTCATAGGCCTGTTAACTGCGATTGTTTTTATTACATTTATAACGCTGGTATTTAATGGGATATCCTATTACAGGATCAGCCTCGAAGAAAGATTTTATCACCCCGATCATAATATGCTTAAACCAAGCGGAATTCTGGGGCACGGACTTGGAATTATCGGGTCTTTATTCATGATCATTGGCGTTGCTACCTATATGGCCCGCAAAAGATACCGCTTCTTATCACGGATGGGTTTGCTAAAACACTGGCTCGATTTTCACATCTTTTTGTGCACACTGGGACCGATCCTGGTGCTTTTTCATACTGCCTTCAAGTTTGGCGGGATCGTTGCGGTAAGCTTCTGGAGCATGGTTGCCGTTTTTTTAAGCGGGGTGATCGGAAGGTTTATTTATCTTCAAATTCCCCGATCGATAGAAGGCCGCGAACTGAGCCTGAATGAAGTGAAGGAAATGAGAAGCAATGTAGCCGGAATTGTAAGGAATTCATACAATCTGGATGAAGAAAGCTATAACACGATAGAGAATTCGTTAAAAAATAAAGTGGAACTCTATCGGCCAAATGCCATTTCCCGCATGATCAGAAAATATGTCAATGACCGCAAATCCCTTCATGCCGTCAGGAAAATTCTAAAGAGGAACAGAATTCCCAAAGCAGAATACAAAAAGTTACTATCCCTTATAAAAGAGGATTTAATACTGAGCCGGAAAATTGAGCTGCTTGATACCATGCAGAATTTATTCAAATACTGGCATGTGGCTCATTTACCCTTTGCCCTGGTTATGCTGGTTATCATGATCATTCATGTTGGAGTGACCCTTGTTTTTGGATATAAATGGATTTTCTGATTATGGAATTATTAATTGAAAACATATTGATTTATTCACTGGTGGCCATTTTATGTATTGGTACAGTGCTGATTTATGTTCTTAAAAAAAGAAAAGAATCAAGGATTGTCGACGAAAAAATCAGGCATGCAAAAGAATATGGACTTCACGAGCCTGTTTCGCTTCACCCCTATGTTGATGTGAACAGCTGCATCCAGACCGGGGCCTGCATCTCAGCCTGTCCTGAAAAGGATATTATAGGAATCAAGAAACGGAAAAGCTACCATTATCAATGCATCCCAGTGCATCGGGCATGGGGCATGCTTCCTCGCCTGTCCTACCCAGGCCATTAGCTTACGGATAGGCACCGAGAAACGGGGTGTTGATCTTCCCCATGTAAACCAAAATTTCGAAACCAACGTACCCGGAATTTTTATTGCGGGTGAACTGGGGGGAATGGGTCTCATTAAAAATGCGGTGGAACAAGGCAGACAGGCGGCCGAGAATATTGTTAAGTCGCTCAATAAAAATCACCGTGCCGGCTATGACCTGATCATCATTGGCGCCGGTCCTGCCGGAATAGCCGCCTGTCTTACTGCTAAAAAACATGGCAAAAAGTTTTTGCTCCTGGAACAGGATACACTGGGAGGTACGGTTTTTACCTTCCCCCGGAAAAAGATCGTGATGACTTCTCCCATGGAACTGCCTCTTTTTGGAAAGATCAAACTGTTCGAAACCAGTAAGGCGGAGCTTGCTTGACTTATGGCAGACGGTTCTGAAGAAAAACAATATTGCTGTCCAGGAGAATTCAAAAGTTGAAGTGATTGTATCGGAAGATGGTATTTTTAAGGTGATCACATCCAAAGGAGAGGAGTATACCACTGCCACCGTTTTGCTGGCTATCGGACGGCGGGGTACACCCCGTAAACTGAATATTCCGGGTGAAATGAAGGAAAAGGTAGCTTATCGTCTCCTGGAACCTGAAGGAATCTCCGGAAAAGAAATTATTGTGGTGGGAGGCGGTGACTCGGCCATTGAATCTGCCCTGCTGCTGGCCGATGAAAATCATGTTATCCTTTCTTATCGAAATGAAGTTTTTAACCGGATCAAACCACAGAACAGTGAAGCCCTGAATAAAGCTATGGCAGAAGGGAAACTGGACGTCCGGCTGAATACAAATCTTATATCCATTGAAGATGATAGCATTACGCTGGCAAACAACAAAGACGGCACGCAAATCAAATTAAAAAATGACCTGGTCTATATTTTTGCCGGCGGTGAATTGCCCACTCAGTTTTTGGAGAAAGCGGGAATTAAAATTGAAAAGAAGTTTGGTGAAACGGTTTTAAAGCATTAGTGCACTGTAAAACAACATAAGACTATACTTATGCAGAGGTATTTTTCAAAAAATGACTGTATTGATTTTCATCATGATGCAGTCATTTCTTATCGGTAATGCACAAATCTCGCCGGGTGAATTATCCACCCCCCATTCGAATCTCGAGGGGATCTCCAATTGCACACAATGTCACGTTTTAGGCGATAAAGTATCCAATGATAAATGTCTGAAATGTCATACGGAAATACAGCAGCGGATAAGCGGTCAGAAAGGGTATCATTCTTCTGCTGATGTGAAGGGAAAGCAATGTACAATTTGCCATAACGAACACCATGGAAAAAATTTTCAGCTTATCCGGCTGAATGTTTCAACGTTCAATCACAACCTCACCGGGTATCCATTATCCGTCCCCCATGCCAAAAAAAGCTGCAAAGACTGTCACAGTGATAAATACATCACCGATCAGAAACTGAAGGCTAAAAAAAATACCTACCTGGGTGTAAATCCTGCCTGTTTAACCTGTCATGCCGATTATCACCGGAATACCCTATCCTCTGACTGCTTAAACTGCCATAATCCAAATTCATTTAAACCGGCCACAAAATTTGATCACGCCAAGGCAAGATTTGCCCTTACCGGAAAACACGCAACTGTTGAATGCATTAAATGTCATAAGGTGGACATGGTGGATGGGAAGAAATACCAGCAATTTCGGGATATTCAGTTTGCCAGCTGTACCAACTGTCACCAGGATCCCCATCAGAACCAGTTTGGCCAGGATTGCCGCCAATGTCATAATGAAACGTCTTTTCTGGCAGTGAAGGGAATTGATAAATTCGATCACAATAAAACAGGTTACAGGCTTGAAGGAAAACACATTACGGTGAACTGTAAAGCATGTCATAAGACCAGTTTTACAGATCCCTTAAAACATACCCTTTGTACCAATTGTCATACGGACTATCACAAAAAGCAGTTTGCGAAAAACGGGGTATCTCCCGATTGTTCCACCTGCCACAGTGTGAAAGGGTTTACTCCTTCTTCATACACTGTTGAACAGCATAACCTGGGTACCTTTCCGCTCCAGGGTGCCCACCTGGCCATTCCCTGTTTTGAATGCCATAAAAAACAGACAAACTGGAACTTCAGGGGAATCGGGAACAATTGCAAAGACTGCCATACAGATATACACCAGGCCTTGATTTCAGCAAAATATTACCCTGAATCCAATTGCGCAACCTGTCATACCAATGAGAAGTGGAGCACGATGAATTTCGATCATTCAGCTACAGGCTATATTCTTTCAGGATCTCATGCACAGGTCGGATGCAGGTCATGTCATTTCCGGCAGGACAATACCGGTAAGGTTACCCAGCAATTTGCCGGCCTTACCCAAAAATGTGCGGATTGCCATGCAGATGTGCATCAAAAGCAATTTGAGAACATGGGGACCACCGATTGTTCGCGCTGCCATGCATCCGGATTCTGGAAAATACAAAATTTTGATCATAATAAAACGGCCTATAAACTTGACGGACAGCATGCGAAAGTCAACTGCGCCGGCTGTCATAAGAATAAAACCGAAGGACAGACAACCTATGTATTGTATAAAATAAAGGAGGCAAAATGCGAATCCTGTCATTGATCATACTTCCGGTCCTTGCTTTCCTGCTGGTTTCATTTACCACGGATTCCCCGCATGGAGACAAGTTTAAAGTAAGCTGCAATGTTTGCCACAGCCCCAGCAGCTGGGAGCTGGATAAAGCAATCTACTCTTTTGATCACAACACCACCGCCATGCCCCTGACAGGAAGTCACAGGGAAACGAATTGCAGGTCATGTCATATATCCCTGGTATTTTCCGAGGCAAAAACCGGATGCATCGACTGCCATACCGATATGCATGAAAACACAACGGGACCAGATTGCGCACGATGTCATACCCCAAAATCCTGGATCGTCGAGAACATTACAGCCTTGCACCGGCAAAGCCGGTTTCCCCTTGTCGGGCCCCATGTTACGGCAGAATGCTCACAATGTCACAAGTCAGCTTCCCTGCTTCGTTTCGAACCCCAGGGAATAGAATGTTTTGATTGTCACCAGGCCAATTATTATGCCACCACAAAACCGAATCATGTGCAGTCCGGCATGTCGACCAATTGTGTGGAATGTCATTCCCTCAACAGTTTCGACTGGAACTACAACGGATCCAATTTAAACCATTCATTCTTTCCGCTCACAGCGGGACATGCCATTAATGAATGTAATCGCTGCCATACCAATGGCACCTATGCCGGTCTTACCAGTGAGTGTGTATCCTGCCACCAGGACAATTACAACCAGACCACCAATCCCAATCACGCGGCCGCACAGTATCCCGACAACCTGTAACCAATGCCACACCACCAATCCCGGGTGGAAACCGGCCACATTTGACCACAGCAAGTTCCCGCTCACCAGCGGGCATGCGCTTACGGACTGCAACCTCTGTCATATAAACGGGAATTATACCAATACTTCCCCGGAATGTGTTTCCTGCCACCAGGCCAATTACAACCAGACCACCAATCCCAATCACGCGGCCGCACAGTATCCCGACAACCTGTAACCAATGCCACACCACCAATCCCGGGTGGAAACCGGCCACGTTTGACCATAGCAAGTTCCCGCTCACCAGCGGGCATGCGCTTGACGGACTGCAACCTCTGTCATATAAACGGGAATTATACCAATACTTCCCCGGAATGTGTTTCCTGCCACCAGGCCAATTACAACCAGACCACCAATCCCAATCACGCGGCCGCACAGTATCCCACAACATGTAACCAATGCCATACCACAAATCCCGGGTGGAAACCGGCTACATTTGACCACAGCAAGTTCCCGCTCACCAGCGGGCATGCCCTTACGGATTGCAATCTCTGTCATATCAACGGGAATTATACCAATACTTCCCCGGAATGTGTTTCCTGCCACCAGGCCAATTACAACCAGACCACCAATCCCAATCACGCGGCCGCACAGTATCCCACCACGTGTAACCAATGCCATACCACAAATCCCGGGTGGAAACCGGCTACATTTGACCACAGCAAGTTCCCGCTCACCAGCGGGCACGCCCTTACGGATTGCAATCTCTGTCATATAAACGGGAATTATACCAATACTTCCCCGGAATGTGTTTCCTGCCACCAGACCAATTACAACCAGACCACCAATCCCAATCATTCTTCAGCCAATATATCCACTGCCTGTGCCAGCTGCCATACCACCAACCCGGGCTGGAAACCGGCCAGTTTTACGATTCATGACTCATACTTTCCGATTTATTCAGGAAGACACCAGGGACAATGGAATGCCTGTACAGACTGCCATACCAATACGGCGAACTGGGCATCCTTTACCTGCATCGATTGCCACGAACATAACCAGACAAGCATGAACGATAAACACAGCGGAGTGAATGGCTATAGCTGGAACAGCCAGGCCTGTTTATCGTGTCACCCGACCGGAAATGCCGGTAATTGATGATTGTAATGTAATTTAATAAGCATGAGCAACGGTTTAATGAAATATATTTTTGACAGTCCTGATTAGTGCACTGGCCTGTTCCGTCCTTAAATCACAAACCAGTGCCCGGCAGGCTGAGGGAACCATTTCGTATGTCACTTCACAGCATGTTTATGTGAAATTTGAGTCAACAAAGGATCTGGCAGCCGGGGATACCCTTTTTATAACGAAGAATGGCAAGTTGATCCCGGCATTAAAAATTACAACGCTGTCGTCCATCTCCTGTGCCTGTGAACCCCTGGTAACGATGAACCTGGCTGTCGGGGATAAGGTTGCTCCCCGCCTTAAATCAGCGCATGCTGAAGTTCCGGTACCGATTCCTGCTGTACCGGTCACCCGGACTTCTTCTCCGGCACAGATACTGCAGCAGGACAAAAAGCTCCTGTTCAACCGGTCAAACAGCATATTGACGGGCGCATATCCGTTGCTTCCTATTCAGGTTTTTCAAATACCCCGGCCGCGAATACAGAGAAACTGCAATATACATTATCGCTGAATGCAAGAAATATAGGGGGATCAGGACTATCTGCAGAGAGCTATGTGATCTTTGTTCATAGGATCAACGAATGGGATAAAGTAAAGTCGGATATATTCAACGGGCTGAAAATCTATGATCTTTCCCTGTCCTATGATATCGGCAGCCATTCCAGGGTGATAGCCGGCCGCAAAATAAACCCCAAGTTATCCAATATGGGGGCTGTTGACGGACTTCAGTATGAATTGAAGATAAAATCCTTTACGGCAGGGGTCATTGCCGGATTCCGGCCTGATTATGCCAATTACGGCTTTAATTCAAATCTTTTTGAGTATGGCGGGTTCCTCTACCAGGAGCATGTCGGGAAAAACATAAGCATTCAGAATACCCTGGCATTTATCCAGCAAAACAATAACGGAAAAACCGACCGCCGGTTTGCCTATTTCCAGCATTCAAACTCCCTGCTTCCCAACCTGAATTTCTTTGGCTCGGTGGAGTGCGACCTGTACAAACAAGTGTTCAATTCAGGGGACAGTACCTGGTCACAGGACAATTCACCCAGTATCTCCAATCTGTATCTTTCCCTGAGATACAGGGTGATGTCGCGGCTTTCAATGTCCGTTTCCTATAGCAACCGGCAGAATATTTTGTATTACGAGACCTACAAAAACTATCTTGAAAAATTACTTGAAACGGCAACCCAGCAGGGGTATATGTTCCAGGTGAATTATCGGCCCGTTAACAGCCTTACCCTGGGGGTAAACGCAGGGTACCGGTTTCAAAACACGGATGCCCGCGATTCAAAGAATGTTTATGGTTATGCATCCTGGATGATACCCGGCCTGAAAACAACCACGACCGGCTCCGTAACCTGGATAGACGGAAGCTATCTCAGCGGCAAGGTCTATAGCCTGGGACTATCACGCGATCTGGCCCGCGGGAAGCTCAATGCAGGGATCAATTACCGCTATGTTGATTACCAGTTCTATCAAAATGAGTCCTCCCAGGTCCAGCACATTGCCGAAGTGAACCTGTCCTGGAGCATCATCCGTAAGCTTTCCCTGAACATCTTCTTTGAAGGCACTTTCGAAAAACCGGACAACCAGTATCAGCGGCTTTATGTGCAGCTCCGAAAGTCCTTCTGAGGAAAACTCATTCTAAGAAACCGGGCCTGTCCTAATCCTGCCTGGCAAAAATGGCCGCATGGATCAGCTGGGCGGCATAAGTAAGCTCAAATCCCACCACCCCGTCAGTTTCAACCGTTTTGAATATTCCGGCTCCCGGATAATTGCTATCAGGATGCCTTTCCGCTGCCTCATAATTATCCAGGGTGTCCAGTACCTTATAGTAAGCCTCATGCTGATCCACGGGTTTGTGCTTTTTACCCCGGTGCGCCATCCTGAATGCTGAATCCCTGAGCATGGGAAAATAATATATAAATACTTCTTCCCTCCCGAAAAGATCGATTGAAATCACTTTCCCATCGAGGATCACAGCCATTCCGTTGCATCCCGCTGAAGGCTCACAGGCAGGAAAATCGTTCGCTACGCGTTCCATTCTGAAATTAATCAGCTCAGAATAACTTTCCGTATTGCTTTGATATCCATTTTCCCGGATGCGCTCATGAACATGCGACCACACGGCGCCCTGGGTGTCAGGCATCCGCTCGTCCTGCATCATCCCTGCCGCAAAATAATGCCTGTGCCTTTTCTTTCCGGAGATCAGGATCCGCCATCGAACCGGGACTGCTAAAATTCGCCGAGGTATAATTCCACCGTAACCGCTCAATACAGGAGACGTCGATCACAGTTTTAGACAGGGGAGCAAGCAACATCGATTTATTCACCACCCGGTTCTGCTTTGCCCCGACAAGCACATCGGCATCCGTCAATAACAGGTGTGCAGGGGTATTATTCAATGCAAGGAGTTTTCCCACAACTCCTTGCTCCCGTAGATTCCGAAATGATCAGACCTCCTGCTTTTATTTCAGGTACTGCCGGCCTGAACAGGAAGTCCGATCCGGGTTCCACGCTATACCTGCACTAATCCGAGGTTACCATAGGTTGTGAGTTTTTCTGGCTGTTGTCTTCATAATTCCTTATTTTAAGATTAAATTCTTACTTTTAAGTTCTGTTCTGCAAATAAACTACAAGACATTGCAGCCTTTCTGCAATGAAAAAAAAACCTCACGATGCCGGCTAATCTGAATGCACTGATTCGCTATAAAACCATCAACTCCGCTCTGTATGGAGGAAACAGAAGATGGTCGATTCCGGAATTGACAGAAAAATGCTCTTCCGCCCTTGCAGAATATCGCGGCCGCTATAAAACAGTTTCTGAACGGACCATCCGGGACGACATCCGGGTTATGAGAAGCGATATCCTGGGTTATAATGCGCCCATTTCGCAGCAGAAAGGCCTTTATTATTATGCTGAACCGGAATACTCCATCATGACAATCAGCTTTACCGATTCAGCCCTGGTGGAGCGGATCATCCTTTTTCTGCGTGAAATAAAACCGAAGGTGGCCCATCCTGAGCTGGAAATAATCCTCGAAAAGCTCAATGCTTTAAAAATTGACAAATTTGAAAAACCTTCCAGGGTGACAGTATCCAGGAAAAAAATTGTCAGCCTCAGGGATGAACTTTGCGAAATGGTTTCCGAACCTTCTATGCCACGGAATACGGATTTATTAACCTGGGCTGATCTGTTTATTCTTGTTGAACAATAAACGCTAATTCGGCTGATATCTGTTTGAGCAGGATTTAAGCGTATATTAGCACCTTATTTCAGAAAAATTGCCATAACATAAATTGCTAAATAAGTCATAGTATGAATCCAAATACAATCAGGGAATTTGCTTCTTCCTTCCAGAAAAGCAGAATCCTGCTTAACCGGTTTTGAGCTTGATATCTTTACAAATCTGGATGAAAAGGGTACCACCAACCATCAGATTGCCAACAACTGCATCTGGATGAACATGCCTGCGAAAGGCTGATGAATGCCCTGGTGTCCCTTGGTTTTCTTACAAAACAGGACCACCTGTTCTTTAATACGGAAGATAGTTTTACTTATCTGTCCAAAAAAAGTCCGGAATACCTGGGCGGCCTCATGCACTCAAACCATCTCTGGTATACCTGGAGCAACCTTACCCTGGTAGTAAAAACCGGCAAGTCGGCTAATCCTTCAGGATTTAATGCACAGGGGTGAAGACTGGCTTTTCTCTTTTATCAGTGCCATGCACGACAGGGCAAAAAAGCAGGCCCCGCTGCAGGTGGCCAATATAGATCTGTCCGAAATAAAATCCGTTTTGGATATCGGTGGCGGTTCCGGGGCATTTTCAATGGAATTTGTTTCCAGGAAACCGGAAATTGAAGCCACTGTCTTTGATTTGCCGAATGTGGTGCCCATCACACAAAAATTCATTGAAAAAGAAGGTTTTTCAGACAGGATAAAAACCCATACAGGCGATTACACAAAGGATGAATTGCCAAAAGGGTTCGATCTGGTATTTTTGTCGGCCATCATTCACAGCAATTCACTTGAAATAAACCAGGAGCTGATCATAAAGTGCTATAAGTCCTTAAATAAAAACGGCAAAATAGTAATCCAGGATTGGATCATGAACAATGACCGGACCCAGCCGACACCCGGGGCTGTTTTTGCCATCAATATGCTCGTCGGAACTGAAGCCGGAGATTGCTTCACAGAGCAGGAAGTCACTGAAATGCTCACTGCGGCAGGATTTAAAAATATCTCCAGAATTGAATTTGAATCGGGTTCGGGCCAGATGATGGCTCAGAAGATTTAGAACTGACTCTGTTTTTAAAAGGCTGATTGTGCTTATCTCATTTTCCGACGTTCTGATCCGACACCGGTAAACACCTGCGGGCTTGTTTGCTGCATCCCATACGTACCGGTTAACCCCGGGCATACTGTTTTCATTCACCCATGTTAAAATACATTTACCTGAATCATCAAAAATGCAAATCTCAATTCCGGTGGATTTTTGCCATCGTATATTCGATGGTGGTGGAACTTGAAAATGGATTTGGATAGTTTTTCAGGGACTCAATATTACTAAATGTATTCTTCCGCGATGTAGGAAGGATTTCATAGGGGTATTCATAGGTTACCAGCTCAATTCCATCACCCGTACCCAGGTTCCTGGTATATTGTTTATCACGTAAAATTATTCCAGTGCTCATGAACACCCAGACTTTGCAAAGTGGTCCACCCTGTTCCCGGGATTGTAAACCATGCCTGAAGGCGGATTATCTGCAAGGGCGGCTTCATGCAGATAATTATCCACGTTACCGTTAACATTTATCGCACAAACCGGTTCCGACCTTAGAAAATCAAGACAAACAGATTCAAGCGCAACAGGATCCTGCGACAGGAAAACACTGGCAGCATAATGATTTTCAAAAATGGAGAACTTGTCCAACTGGTTTTGTTGCTTTCCGGCGTAAAGCCCATCCACAATATAAAGCATGGTCTTGTCATAAACATCCGGATATCCCAAAAGATCAACAAGGTAATTATAAGTCCCCATCTGACGGGCGGGGAAAGGTCCCACATTTCCATCCTGAAAATCATGGACCGCTGCAAATTTATGCAATCCATTCTGGGCGTCAATGTTATTTGGGCCAAACCCATCACCATAACTAACTGTGCCAACGGCGGCAGGAATAAAGATGGATCCATACAAATTCTTGGCACAGAATGTAACACCGGCCATGGTATGTCCCTTCATGTTTCCCAGATTTATAAAATAATCCGCCTCGGTCAGGGTCTTCACAAAGTAAACGTCAGTTACGGAAGTATCTGCAAAATGAATTTTAGCGTTCATATCCGCTTCGGCCGGCAGGTATCTGTTATCCGTAACATATTTCGGATTTCCTACAAACCTTACTTTCTTAAGTTCCGGATTTGAATTGTTTTTAAATGGATTCATAATATAATCAGGGATTCGGGCGGAAGCATCATACACTGTGATCCTGTCTCCGGGAATATTCATTCCAACAACCAGATCGGTCAGAATGGCACTTCAGCAGCTGTGGGGTTGGGCCGGGACAGGTGGCATTATCTGTTCCTCCGGCAAGTCCCATCACCAGGTTTACTTTAATAGCGATCTTTTCCCCGGATGAATAGCCCACATCAGGTTTGCCCCGCCTCGTATTGGCATATCTGAACAATATATCCCATGCATCATCGGAATTCGTGGCACCTGTGGTGCCCTTCAAGGCACAGGAAAGCATATCTGCTACTTTCGTCGGATTGGTATTTATATCATCCCACCAGAATCCGTTTGTTCCAGCCGGATTAAAGGAAACAGCAGCCTGGTCATGAGCCCAGGTAACCCTTCCGGGGATATATTCCTTTTGCCATACCCATGGGTTGATTGAGATCCGTGGGAGTGAAAATCGGAGGATCCTTTCTAAACGCCGCACTGACATCTCCTCCGAAACGAAGTGATCAGGAAGGTTGCTATTCCCGATACCAGGGCAAGAATTATAAGTACGGAGGCAGTGGATATTTTTGATTCTTTCAGCTTGATCCGCGCTTTTCTAAGTAAGGTGCACTGAAAAATAAGTACCCAGCAGCCAGGTAATAAATGCAACTGTGTTGGCAGCCGCCATACGCTGACAGGGATAGGTTATCCGGCTGGGTTTTGGTATTACCCTGAGAAGTAACCAGATGACAGATATAATACCCAGTACAATTAAAAAGATCGGGCCTCTTTTTTTTGTGACGTTTTTCATAGGGTGCATGGTATCTGTCTTTGGATTGGATCTTATTAAAATTGGTTGATTCCTGTATTTTTTAACGCAATATATGTTACTTTAGATTATTCATAATCTATACACAAGTTTCACGGATTCCAGGAATATTTCAGAAAGATAATGAAAAACAAACTCCCCTTTTGCAAACTTTCAAACCAGATTATCTGGCTGGTTATTACTGCCTCTTTGATAGCAGGATGTTCATCTGGCAAACAGAATCAAAAAATTGTGGTATTAACCTTTGATGATGCCACAAGGTCCCAACTTGAATTTGTAGCTCCCCTGCTGCAGAAAAAAGGATTCGGAGCCACCTTTTTTGTCACCAATGCATGGATGAAAGATACTGCCAATTTCATGCAATGGAAGGATGTGGCATCCCTGTATAAGATGGGATTTGAGATCGGAAATCATAGCTGGACCCACCTCGCAATGGTCACGGAAACAGACATTGCTACCATGGAAGCGGAACTGGCCCGCGTGGATTCTGCGCTTCTTGCAAACGGCGTTCCCAAACCCGTCAGTTTCGCGTATCCCGGAAACCATTATGCCCCGGGCACGGTGGAGAAGATCCGGGCTTTGGGTTACCGGTTTGCCAGGCGGGGAATGCAACCTGAAATGCCCTACGGGAGGATTGCCCCCGGACCCCTTTTTGATCCCAACGTGAATAATCGCCTGGTTATCCCTACCACCGCGGATGCCTATCCTGAATGGACCCTGGCTTACTTCAAAACCGTAATAAACAGGGCAGAGAAGGGAAAGGCTCTGATACTCCAGTTCCATGGAGTGCCGGATATTGCGCATCCATGGGTAACCACCGATCCTGTGCTTTTTAAGCAATGCATGGATTACCTTCAGGAAGCCGGGGTCAAGGTCATTGCCATGAAAGACCTGGATAACTATTTTCATATTCGGGATGTAGATGATCCGGCATTGAAATATACCAATGGTGTTCCCGGTCAGTTCAATCCCTGTCCGGTGGATGCCGATGTCTGGGTCCTGGCTGGACAGTCCAATATGCAGGGAGCCGGACGCACACCGGATACCCTCACCGACCCGAAGATCTGGATGATGAACCTGGATGACCGCTGGATGGTGGCCACGGGAACCCCTCCACCGGATCTTCGAAGCCACCGCACCGGCTTACCCGATTGCCTTTTACCAGCTCTGGGGAAATCCGGAAAAAAGCATGGAAAAAACCCTTCAGTTATTCAGGGACCAGGCACCGATAAGCCGCCAGAAACCCATCGGGGGAGTCGGGCCCGGATTGTACTTTGCCAGGCATGTGCTTGCCGCTACCGGACGGCCCATCGGACTGATCCCCTGTGCCCTGGGCGGATCCACGATTGCCCAGTGGGACCCTGCCGGAAAAATCCACGGCGACAGTTCCCTGTATGGAGCCATGCTCAACCGGGTCCGATCGGCGGGTACTCAGCATATCAAAGGACTGGTGTGGTACCAGGGAGAATCCGAAGCCTTCATTGCACAGGCTGAAACGTATGAAGCAAAACTGCTGGCGTTGATCGACAGTTTCCGCCGGGATATCGGCAGGCCTGATCTTCCGGTCCTGATCGTACAGATCGGAAGAGTGATCATCCGGGACACGATCATGGATCGCAATTGGGAAGCCATCCGCAATATACAGCTAAAGGTGATCCCTGAGCGTCCCAACCTCTACCTTACTTCCGGCATCGACCTGGAACTGGATGACTGTGTGCACTTCTCCACCCGGGGAAATCAACGGCTGGGTGCACGGCTGGGTGAACTTGCCCTCACGCATGTGTATGGCCTTCCCGGACATGGAGACCAGATCAGACCTCAAAGCATTGCATTAAAAAAAGATTCAGTAACCGGTTCCTGGTATCTTCTCCTGCATTACCAGGGTGTCACCGGAAAACTGAAATCCGACGGATTGCCGTCCTGTTTTGAAATCCGCTTCGGAAAGGAGATCCGCCTCAGCCACGTCATCTCAAAAATTCAAACCGATCCGGCGGATGCTGCCGGCTTACGATTGTATCTGTCAGCGCTCCCGGAGGAACCTGTATCCCTGATCTGCGGGGCCGGGACCAATCCGCACATGAGCATCACCGACTCCCTCGACATGCCCGTACCCGCGTTCGGACCCCTGGAAATAAACTTTGAATCCCTGAAAAAATCCCAAATCACACTGAAATGATCCACAAATCCCATATTTTATTGCCTCTTGCGCTGCTGTTTGTTTCATGCAATTCAATCCAAAAAGACCCGCTGGCCTGGAAAAAAGCACCCCTTACCATTGCCAGACCAGAGTCCGCAGGTTTCTCATCTGAACGTTTACAGAGAATCGATACCCTGTTCCGGGAATATGTGGATCAGCATAAAATTGCCGGAGCCATTGCCCTGGTGGCCCGCAGGGGAACGATCGTATATTATAAGGCAACCGGCTTTAATGACATTGAAAAACAAGTCCCCCTTGAAAAAGATGCGATTTTCAGGATTGCCTCCCAGACCAAGGCGATCACGACTGTCGCAGCGATGATGCTTTATGAAGAGGGAAAATTTTTGCTGAATGACCCTATCTCAAAGTATCTTCCTGAATTTCGGAATCCACAGCTGGTTGCCAGCTTCAACAAAAAGGATTCAAGTTATACCACAAAGCCGGCCAGGAGGGAAATTACTATTCATGACCTGCTGACTCATACCTCCGGTTACTGTTACCCGGGAAGCGGCGGAGAGGATATCAATGCAATTTATGCAAAACTAAAGGTAGTTACCGGCGTACCGAGCCATATTTCCACCCTGAAGGAGGAAATGCAGAAAATAGCTAAGGCACCTTTGGTTCATGAACCCGGGGAAAAGTTTACTTACGGATTGAGTTCAGACATACTTGGATACCTGGTGGAGGTAATCTCGGGACAGTCCCTTGACGATTTTTTGCGAACCCGGATCTTCAATCCGCTTGGAATGTCAGATACATACTTTCGGATTCCGGAGGAGAAAAAGAGCAAGATTGATGAATCTGTATGCTGCCGATGCCAAAGGAGATGGCATTCAGAAATCCACAAGTGAGTACGTAGATTTTCCTTTGAGGCAAGGCATTTATTATTCCGGTGGAGGCGGGCTTTCCTCTACTGCCATGGATTATGCCATTTTTGAGCAGATGCTTCTTAATGGAGGAGAATATAACGGGGTTCGGATCCTGGGTCCAAAAACAATTGATATGATGCGGATCAACCAGATAGGCGATCTGGAAGCCGGTTCCCTCTATTTACCTGGTTTTACAGATAAATTTGGCCTTGGATTCGAGGTGATCAGTCCTCCCGGAAGCGCCCTGGTTCCCATTTCTGATGGAGCCTTCGGCTGGGGCGGTGCCTTTGGTTCACTTTACTGGATTGATCCAAAAGAAGATCTTGTTGTGCACTTTGTAATTCAATATTTTGGCATGTATTCAGATATCCGGAACAAATTTATTACCACGGTTTACCAGGCCATTGAAAAGGTAAAAAAGGATGAATAATAAGAAATTTTCACGTACAGGCGCCATCCTGGGAATTTTGCTTTCAATTCTTGTTGGCTGCGCCACTGGTAAAAATAAATAAAAACAAGGCCCCGTATGCATTGCAGAATGAATTTATCATTATGGCCTATTCCGGACCTCCGCTTGAAGAGATTAACCTGCAAAGATTCCGGGAGATTGCCGACGCAGGGATTGAAATTCTGGTCCCCGGAAACGGAACTTTTAATGCTGAACAGAATCTCAAGGCATTAGATCTGGCTCAAAAGGTTGGTATACGGATCATACCGGTTGATTTGAGGGTATTTCAGGCTGCATCAAATCCGGATATTTCAATTGACACAACCTTAATAAGGGATGTCGTGAATGACTACAAAAACCATCCTGCTCTGGCCGGTTATTTGATCAAGGATGAACCCGCTGCCGGAATGTTCCCTTCATTGAAAGAATTCACCGAATTGTTTCGTAAGGAAGATCCCCTTCACGAACCCACCATAAATCTTCTTCCTTCCTATGGGAGTCCGGTTCAGCTTGGCATTGATAATTACCGTGCCTATATTGCCTCTTTCATTGCCACCGTTAAACCGGGATTACTGTCGTATGATAATTACGCCCTGAGAGAAGGAGTAACCTGGTATGATCCCTGGTACGCTGATCTTGCTGTTGTGAGGGAGGAAACCAGAAAGTCCCGGATTCCATATATTGTATTCATCCAAAGTGAGGGGATCAGGAATGGCCTGCGTGTGCCCAACAGGGCTGAAATCCTCTGGCAGATCAACACTGCTCTGGCCTATGGTGCACATGGCGTTGGATGGTTCTGTTACTGGACACCAGAATCTGACCAGGGATTTCAGCAGGAAGAGGGAATGCCACCACCTCTTGTTGAGGCCCATTATAATGCCATGATCGATCTGAATGGCAAGCGAACGGAAGTGTATGATTTTGTCCGGGAAGCCAATTATTATCTGAAGAAAGCCGGAAAGGAACTGCTTCTGTGGAATAATACGGATGCAGCCCGTTATGAGGCGGGAAAAATGGTTGAACCCGGATCTTCTCCGGTGGTAAATCCTTCCGGTGATTCAGCCAACCTGGTGATCGGAACTTTCAAAAAGGAAAACAGGTGCCGGATCGTCCTGTCAAACAGCCGGTGCGATATACCCTCCGTTTTTACCATCCGGGTATCTCCAGAGTGGAAGATCAATCGGAATCTTAACTTCCATAGATGCATTGCCAACCGGAGACAAAAGCTCTCTCCTGCAATGGAGGCTTGAACCGGGTGGTTCTGTCGTACTTGAGCTTCAGATTAAATAAAAAGTAAATTAAACAGGTCGGATTATTTAGTTCCTGTCTTTGACGAATATGTTCCTCATCGGCCAGGAGTTGATCCCGTCGAGGTAATTCGGATCACCCTGGGGCTGAACCCTACCGTCTGTTGCAGTAGTCCTTGAATTGATGGTGAACAGTCCGGTGGAATGAGGAGTAAATTCCGCTTCCCAGAATACCCAGACGTAATCCTCATCCAGGCTCTGTTTTATTTTTGCCGGTATCCATGTTTTGCCGTTATCAACCGTTACATCTACTGAGGATATCCGTTTGCTTCCATAGGCTGCCCCTCCGATCTTTACCTTTTCACCAAGGGTAAAGGTATCAAGGCTTGCGGGAAAGAAGATCTTGCTGTCCAGGGCAATTGTTGAATCCGTATTCCATTTGTCAAATTGCGTCTGACCCCAGAAATCCATCACTCCCTTGTCAAGTAATTCTATTTCAACTACCCACCCGGGCTGACGAACGCCGTAATAGCCGGGGAAAATTACCCGAAGCGGGAATCCATACTTCTCAGGTATTGGTTCCCCGTTCATATACAGCGCACCAAGCACTCCCCCGTTTTTCAGTTCCCCCAGGGTGTTGTAGGTAAAATAACCGTCAGAGCAATGGTACTTTGCAAAGGTCACCCCCGCTTTTATCCCCAGGCTATCCAGCAGGCGGTAAACGTCGAAACCTTTCCAGGTCACCGTGCCCAGGAGACTTCCGTTATTGTTGTTGTCGATGCATTCAACGGTAACCGTTTTTTGAATCATCTTAAAATGCTGTAACTGTTCAAGCGAAAATTCGGCAGGATGGTCCACCGCTCCTGAAATTTTAAGCCGGTAGGTATTCCCATCGATGGTATGATTGCCCGCTATATTTATTTTAAAATATTTCTCGTTGGGTGTTATGAATTCCGGAAAGTCAGTAAGGTGATGTGAATCCTCCCGGTTATTGTGTTCACAACTGCTGACAGCAACTGCCAATAGGAGGATCCAGCGGTGCCATTTGAACAGGCTGATTTTCCAGGGTACTTTCATAGGAAGGCGGATAAAATAACATAAACACCGTGTATCTTCTTTTTGTTTTCAGGAGAAATCCCGGTCCAGATTGTATAAACAATTTGCCATTTTACCCATTTCATCCCTGCCATTTTTTTAGCTACTTTTAGTTAAGTACACCAGTCTGAGATTAATGACCGAAACAAAACAGATTTATTATGCAAAGACCCGCCATCCCCTCAAAATTCAGGAAGCACTTGTTGCCAATTAATGCTCTTTTCACTGCATTTTTTATATCCACCCTGTTCCTGATCTCCTGTAAGAATAATTCCTCGAAATTCCCTGTAAAAATCAGTGTGGACAAGGTGGAAGTCGGCATGGGAAGAACGGTAAATGTGGAGGCCGTCCTTAAAAATAATAACCCCGCAGACCATATGGTTTTATTGCCATTCGTCAATGGCCGGCGATGGGGTTCTCATGAATTTGCCGGCAGGGACGGAAAGGCCAGCTTTATTATTCCCCTTCCGAATCCCGGGCCTGCTATTGATCCAGGTTATCGCGGTTCCGGCGGATACTAACACATGGCAGGGATTGAAATCGGGCAATAAATTGCTGAAAGCAGGAGCCTACATACCGGATAGTGTAACCGGTTCCAACACTCTGCTGGTGCAGGTGAAGCACCGCAAGGTTACGAGAAAGACATCCGGAGAAACACTTTTCGGGGTGCAATGGGAATCCTGGTTCCTCCCGGATTTTTCATGGGAAACGGCACAGGGAGTTCCCATCATGGGTTTTTACGACAATACGAATGCCGATGTTTACCGGCAACAAATCCTGTGGTTTATGGACATGGGCGTTGATTTTATTATTCCCGACTGGTCAAACCATCTGTGGGGAAAGAAACACTGGTCGGAAAGAACTGCACGGGCCGACGGGATCATGCATACCACACAGATGTTCCTTGAAGTACTGGCTGACATGCGGGATGAAGGGCTTGACGTTCCTAAAGTGGCACTGATGCCGGGGCTCACCAACGGACCTCCAACCACCATGGAGGCTCTTAACGAACAACTGGAGTGGATCTACCAGGATTATGTGCGCAATCCCCGGTTTAAGGATCTGTGGCTTATCTATGACGGCAAACCCCTGATTATCATTTTGGATACCGGCATACTGGGCAATAAAAAGGGGACCACGGAATCGGCTTTCCGCATTCCGTTCTTCAAATGGTCTCTGACCCGGGGTGACTCCTTTACGGAAGCTTCCATCGATGCCCTGCGTCAAAAACAGGGACCCGTGGACACCACCCGTTTCACCGTTCGCTGGATGTCTTCGCAGAACCAGACTACCCGTCATCATGAGCTGGGGTACTGGAGCTGGATGGACGGTTCTCTGAAACCGATGGTGACCTATAAGGATGGGAAAGCAGAATCGGTAACCGTTACCCCTTCCTTTTTTGCCGAATATGGATGGACCGCACCGGAAGCCTACGGGAGAAGGAGCGGATGGACCTACCTCGAATCCTTCAAGACGGCCCTCGAGTCCCGGCCCCGCGTGGTCATGCTTCACCAGTGGAACGAATATAAGGGCCAGAAAATCGGGAAAGGACACGGACCTAATAAAGATGTTTTTCTTGACACCTATTCCGTAGAACTCAGCGATGACCTGGAGCCCATTTCTCCCACCGCACCGGGATACCGGGGGGTGGATCCGTATGGGTTCTATTACCTGAACCTCACACGGGCCCTGATGGATATTTACCGGGGTGATGCGGCTGATGTGACTCTGCTGGCTGTACATGTGGCTGACTCCACCGGCAACAACCTGAAACTGGAATGGACCACCATCGGGGTACCCCCGAAATCCTTTACAGTAAAACTGGATGGCAAGACCTTCCTGGAAAATACAAACGAACTGTCCTGCAGCTTACCCAGAAACCAATATGACACCCGGTGCACATACGGTTTCTGTGGAAGCCAACGGAGCCGGGACCCGGTATGAACTTTCAAAATTTCAATATGATGACGTATCCGGTAAACTGATGCCAGTAGTGGTTGAAAAGACTTTCCGTGTTAAATAATAATGACAACCTCATGAAGAATTTTGGTGTAAGACAATACAGCATTTCGGCCCTCATCCTTATCCTGTCATTCAGTACTGCCTGTCAGGCATTCAGTCAGGATAAACCAATTGCCTGGACCGATACCACCTATCCCGATTATATCAGGAAGGTCACCGATTTCGGGGAACGGGCCGACTGGTCGCATGACGGGAAAAAGATCCTTTTTATCGAAAAGTCATTCGGCGATGTGTATGAGTATAACCTGGAAACCGGGAAATACAAGCCACTTACCCACCACTATTATCACGGGGGATACACCCGGGCCCTGTACCTGAGCAACGGGGATATCCTGCTTTCCGGGCCGAAGGATTTTCCCGGGGACGACTGGCAGGAGGCCCGTTTCCGGCTGTGCGAACTGTGGGTGCTGGATAAAAAGCTGGATAAACCACCGGTCAGGCTGGGAGAATATTGCTGGGAAGGACCTGCCGTTTCACGAACCCAACTGCGGATTGCCTGGGCTCAGCACCATGGCCTGTTCCCGACAGATATCCGGTATTACGAGATCTGGGTGGGTGACCTGGACTACTCTTCGGGCAAGCCCCGGATCATCCATCAACGGGTTGTGCTGAACAACACGGAAGGGATTGTAAAGGACAAGGTGCTGGAACCGCAGAATTTCATACCGGGCAGGGAAGATGAGCTTACCGTGCAGGCATATCCCGATTGCGAGGTACTGGGCCTTAATTATGTCACCGGGAAACTGGTCAATTATTCAAACGCTCCGGACCAGTATGATGAACCCGAAGGAATTTTCCCTGACGGGAAGTATACACTGGTAGAATGCAGCCGGCATAATAAAGGCAATTCCGGGGCAAACATAGACCTCTGGAAAATAAAACTCGATCCGGCCGATCCGGCCTGGGAAAGACTTACCTTTTTTAATGAAACCGGAATCTTTAAGGCCTCCAACCCGGTGGTAAGTGATGACGGCCGCTATATTGCCTTCCAGGTGGCAAGGCCCGGTGAAATGGCCGGCATCGGACACGGCATTTACATCTTCGACCTGCAAAAAAGAAAAACGATTCCTTAATAAATCTCCCGGCACATTCTTCCTTTTCTTTTTGAAAAGGTTTACCGGTTCAGGATGAGTTGCTTATAAGAGTATTGGGCATTGACGATCAGCTGAATATTAACTAACTTCCCATTGCATTGTTCAAGGATATATAAGCTACCAACATTTATGATTTCATTTGCAAAGTATTACCGGAAGCAGGTAAGCAGGGTAACGGGAAATTTGTCTGAACTAATTGAAAACTATGATGAAAAAACCGTTCATAACCTGCGCATTGCCTATAAGAAGATAAGGGCAATGAATAATTTTATAGCCGGAGAATTTAAAAGCAACAAAGACGTCCGGGACCAGATTAAAATACTGGATTCAATCTATAAGAATGCAGGGACAATCCGGGAAATTCAACTGAGCAAAAAATTGTTGGAAAGTTTTAAGGTCAGGCTGGACAAATCTTTCGTTGAATTTTTTGAGTTTCTTGATGCCAGGCTGATAGAAACAAAATCTGTTTTAACAGAACAGGTAAAGAGTTTTGATATTGACGGCATTAAAAGATATAAAAGCAGGATGTATTTGCTTCTCAAAAAAGCCGATGAACGGAAATTATTTATCAAAGCCCTTAAATTCATCAAAAGGAGGGTGAAAATAATAGAATCCCAGGTAGTAAAAATAAAGGATAAAGGAAGATATCATAAAATAAGAACAAGTGCCAAAGAGGAATATTTTTTTCTCCAGCTCTTGTTTTCAAAAAATGACTGCAAAAAAAAGAACTTCAATATTACCCATTTAAAAGATCTGGGGATAAAACTTGGAAAATGGCATGATGTTGAAATTCTCAGGGAGTATATTCATTCGTTTGCAGAAACAGAATCCGCAAGCGGGAAGTTCGGGCCCGATTCGGAATACAGCCTGCTGATCGGTCAAATTGATAGGCGCCAGCAAAAAGCGCTTAAGAAAATGGACGACGAAATCATTAAATCGAACCGGGAACTAATTGACTACTTAGTAAACACAGAGCTTTCATTGAAGAAAAACTAACTCCCGGCTAAATATCAGACCTCGAAATCAGGCATCCATTCCAACCGGGTGATTTACTATACTTACCTGGTTTGAATGACGTATGCCCTGATCGCATTTTCGTAAAAAAGCTTTTCCGGTGATAGCTCCGGATGCCGTTGGCAATAAGCCTCCAGCATCCGGATCATTTCTTTATAGGAGCCCAGCATATCCGAAAGAGGCCAGTTGCTGCCAAACAGTACCCGGTCAGGACCGAATGCATCCACCACCGGATCAATCAACGCATCATACTGTTCGGAATTTACAGGGGCCGGATCTTTACCCGATGCTTCATAAAGCGCCGATACCTTGCAGTACACATTGGGCTCGGAAGCAAAAACCGCCAGCCGGGCCTTCCAGTCCGCCGGGCGGATCTGGTCACCCGCCAGCGTACCCCCGGCCAGGTGATTCATGATGATGTTCATATGGGGATAGCGCCGGGCAATGGCTGCCACAACCCGGGGATCCACCCCGTTGCCGCCCAGCTCCAGTACCAGGTTTCGACGGTCCAGCTCTTCAAAACGGTCTATAATTGCGGGATCTGAAAGATCGATGGGTGTGGCCGGACGGATGCGGATGCCCCTGAATTTTTCGTGTTTTGACAGGGAATCCAGGTCTTTTGCAAACAGGGGATCCCTCGGATCAAGGTTCCCGATGAAGGCCACCAGGGCGGCCGATGTATCCACGTGGGCCATCAGCCAGTAATTATCCTGCCTTCGCTGACTCGCCTCAACCACCACGGCAAATTCCACTCCCCCGGTATCAGCTGTATCTGTAAATTGTTCCGCAAAATGAGGAAAATAAATCTTCTCATGAATCACCGGGTCAAGAAAGATTGAACTGCCTTCGCGCCGGGTATCATACAGGTGGATATGGGTGTCGATCTTGCGCTGCACTGAATCCCTCACTTCATTTGGATCAGCAAAGCCACAGGCCGGGCAGGTGAATGCCACAACACCAAAGTACAGCCATAGGGATTTCCAACTGCCGCGTTCTTTCATTATGTGGATCAATTCACTTTTATTTTTCAGGAAGATGGATGGGCAGATCAATCCAGGCCAACCCGATATCACGGTTCATATGGCTTTTAACCCCGGTCGGCATCACTGCATCTCCATTCCCGTCGTAGAACAATGCCAGCCGTTCCCCGCGTTGCACCACTGAGGGCAGGCCAATGATGTGTTTCGACCAGGTGCAATTTTCAGGGTCAAGCACAATCGCTTTGTTTGAAGGATCCCAGCTGTTCAGGTCCTTGCTCCAGTAAACCCATACTGCATCGGTATACTCGAGGGAATCTTTTACGCCTACATGATTGGTAAAAAGAAACCAGGTCTGGTTCGACTTTTCGAAATACAGCGAGGTGTTCTCAATTTGTTCTTCCTGGGGCAAAATGGGTTTGGGATCAATGGTCCAGGCGCTGTCAAGGTTTTTTGTCCGTGCAATGCCAATCGTCCGCAAAACCTTCGGGTACCCGGTGGAAGCGGAAAAGAACATCAGGTAATCGTCTCCCTGTTTAATGATCTGGCCCGGGCTTGCCGTTGCATCGTAATAGGTCCCCTGTTTGGGTATAAATGGCGTAATATCATACCGTTTCTTCCATGGACCGGTGGGTGAATTTCCTTCCGCTTTCATGGTAAGATAGGGAAAGGCCGGGACATAATCGGGTTTAGCGGTCACATGGGGGGTTCCCAGGTAAAACATGTGCCAAAGGGAACCATCGTAATACGTTGTTCCATAGGAGGCTGAAGCGCAGTCCCTGCTGTCGGGTTCCCCAAGGTCAAGGGCAGCACCTTTCGCTTCCCAGTTTGCAAGGTCTTTACTGGTGGCCAGGCAGGCCAGCCAGCCTTTTGTCCCGGCGCCGTCGTAATGCATGTAATAAACACCCTTGTCCTCCCATACCCATATATCGCGGGCACCGAGGTAATCACAGCTGTCAGGTCCCTGCCCGTGCCGAAACACGACACCCGAGTCCCTGGTATCGAGACGATACGCTGCTGCAGGTCTGTTATCTTCATACACATTTACCTTTTCTACAGGTTTAATATCTGAACCTGTTGATGGTTTTTGCTGTTTTGCATCCCTGGCCCAGCAGGCATGCGGCAAAGATGAAACTGATGATTCCCGCTGATCTCATGTTTATATTATTTGATTACTTAGCCAATTTACTTATTTCTTTCGACAAATACCTTTTTTACTGCCTCCAGGTACCCATACCCAAACATGGTACAGGGCATGAGATAACTGGTCTCGGTCCATTCGTTCCAGCTGTTGATGGTGATCAGCGGAGCCTGGCCGGGATGTGCATCGACATAATGACAGAACTGATAATGTGTAAGCCCGTTAAAACCAAGTTTTTTGATTAATTCAGACTGGGTTCCAATCGTTGCTCCGTCTGCCCCGGTCATGCCGGAGCCACTTTTTCGCAGGGTCACCTGTAGGTCAAGCCCCTTGAAGCCGGCCCTGACTGTTTCCTTCCGGAACCAGATCAGCTGATAATTGTATGATAATGATTGTCTAATGCACATCATGCTAAATAGCAATATATTTTATATTTGTATTGTTCGAATATATTATAAATAAAGGAGGTTTAATGAATGCTTTTCAATCAATACCAGAAAAATTAAAAAGAAACATCAGCGTGTTTCATTCGCTATCCTTGCTTTTTGCGATACAATTCTTACCAGGTGCGTTGCAGGCACAAACAGAAGTTGGCAAAATAACTGTTACTGTCGGACCTGCGTTTACAATCGAGAAAGGCGGGAAATCCCTGAGGCAGTTTCCTTTTCTGGAGGTTATTGATAAAAAGGTGTTTGTAAGTTTCAGCCAGCACAGCGATGATTATAATGATCATACGGAGGATGGCATGAGGATATCAGGAAACTCCGGCTTTTCATGGCCTGATTATATAAATCAACCGGACCTGTACTTAACAAGTATTGTTGAATTAAACAAAACAACCTTGCTTGGAGTCAATTATGTGGCTTATTTTAAAGACTCCATGCATGCAGAAATGCACTACTCAAAGTCTTTAGACAAAGGAAAAACCTGGAAACCTTATACCGGAACGGTAACATTCCCAAAAAAGATCAAGAAGATGGACAAATCAACATGGAGTTCCATGGTTTTTCACAGAACCCTGATGCTTATGCCTGATGGTTCAATACAGGGGACAATGTATGGTTACTATGCTTCTGATACCAAATATCGTTCAATATGGGTTAAATCTGCTGATGGCGGGGCAAACTGGACTGTTGTTTCAACCATCGCTTATAATCCTTTGATCGGGCTTGAATCTTTCTGTGAACCGGTGGTTAAAAGATGCATGGATGGTTCCCTGTTGTGTGTGATGAGAGTTGGTTCGAATAATCCTCTATACCAATGCCGGTCAAAAGATAACGGATTAACCTGGAGCACCCCGGTTACATTGCCTGGAATTGATACAACCAGCACATACAGCGTGGATCCGGATCTGTGCTTATTGTCAAATGGCGTTTTGGTGCTAAGCTATGGCAGACCCAATTGCAGAATGCTGTTTTCGCTCGATGGAAATGGAAATAAATGGGAAAACCTTATATCTACCTACACAGATAAAACAAGCGGATATACCGGGATAAGGGAGGTTGCTCCAAACAAACTGCTTTTAGTTGGCGATAAGGGACCTAATTGGCTTTCCCCCGAGAGTTACGAAATCTGGGGAAAATATATTGATGTGCAAAAACGATAAGTTCAACACTCAGTTTAGTTCTGCCAAATTACCGGCGGTTCCAGCAGTCCGGTGCGGCAATCGAAATTTGTTTCATGGCTTCAGGATTAAGATCCGGTAAAAGACCGGAAATAAAATTAACATTTTTTTAACAGCACAATCATTCCGGAACGGCTTGTTGCTTGGTCAATGCCATTCAGCCCGCACTAACATGGGAAGAGGGAACAAAAATAATCGAAGTATTTTTTGTAGATTTAGGAATAAACTTTTTCCCCGCTCTTTCCTGTGAGGCCCAGGCCCGCTTAACCCGGTGAAAATAAACGGACAAATATGAATAAAGGCAAACTGAAGCTGGCAATTTTAATTTTCTTTTGTGGAATTTTTATCAACCCCGGACTGAACGGCCAGTCCCGTCAGGGTGGCCCATCCGAACGGGCTGTTGATACCCGGCAATGGGTAAAATCTCATTTTGCCAAAGGCAAAATTCCGCCCTTTTCTTTCAAATACGGGGGAATAGATTCCAAAGACTTTATTGCCGGCTGGAAATATACGGCCGAGGAACTTCCCTCCGATGATCCCAACCTGAAAAAGGATGTTTTTTCGTACCAGGATAAAAAAAGCGGCCTCCTTGTAAAATGTATTGTCACGTCCTATACGGATTTTCCGGCTGTGGAATGGATGCTGAAATTCTCGAACGGGGCGGGTGCGAACTCACCCATCCTGGAACAGGCAGAGGTCATCAGCTACCGGTTTAGTTATGATCACAAGGGAACCTTTGTACTGCACCATTCCCTTGGCAGCAGCGGCCAGCGAAGCGATTTTCAACCCGTGGATGAAGAACTGCAGGCAGGAAAAGCCATTACCCTGATGCCCGCGGGAGGGAGGTCCTCGGACAATACCGCCCTGCCCTTCTTCAATATTGAAGGCCCGGGACAGGAGGGAATGGTGGTCGCGGTTGGCTGGACCGGCAGCTGGCAGGCCGGCATACAACAGGTGGATGCTCAGTCGGTACTCCTCCGGGCCGGGATGGGAAAAATGCACCTGACCCTTTATCCCGGTGAAGAGATCAGGACACCCGGCATCTGTTTGCTTTTCTGGAAAGGAGAGGACCGGATGACGGGCCACAACCAGTTCAGGCAATTCATACTTTCCCATCATTCCCGCAAGATCGACGGCCATTTTGCGGAATACCCGCTTTCCGGCAGTTTCGACTACGGGGATCCCGCTCCATGCAACGAATACAATTGCCTCACAGAGGAATTTGCCATCGCCCTCGTTAAGCGGTACCAGCAGTTCAGGATCGTGCCGGAGGTGTTCTGGCTCGACGCAGGATGGTATACCGGTTGCGGATGGGATAAGGGAGACTGGTGGCAGAATGTGGGTAACTGGACTGTAGAAAAGGACCGCTTTCCAAACGGGCTGAAACCTGTTTCGGACGCGGTGCATGCCGCCGGTGCCAAATTCATGCTGTGGTTTGAACCCGAGCGGGTACGCAAGGGAACCCAGTTCGATAAGGAACACCCGGAATGGATGTTACGGCTCCCGGGAGATGACAATGCCCTTTTTGACCTGGGGAATAAGGAGGCCCGGCTGTGGTTGACCGACTATATTTCGGATTTCATAAAAAAAGAGGGCATCGATTATTACCGGCAGGATTTTAATTTTGATCCGCAGCCCTTCTGGGAGAAAAACGACAAACCCGATCGCATCGGGATGTCGGAGATCCGTCACATAGAAGGATTATACGCCTATTGGGACAGCCTGCTGGTAAGGTTTCCGAAACTGCTTATCGACAATTGCGCAAGCGGGGGGCGCCGTCTTGACCTGGAAACCACCTCCCGGAGCTCACCGCTCTGGAGGACCGATTACCAGTACGGGGAACCAAACGGGTACCAGTGTCATACCTATGGACTCAGCTTCTATCTGCCCATCTCCGGAACTTCAGTGTACAAAACCGAAAATTATTCGTTCCGGTCGGGACTGGGGGCAACCATGGTCATGAACTGGGAAGTTACGGGAAGGAACTCGGAATCCATACCGGCGATACAGAAATGCATTGCAGACTATAAAGCACTGCGTCCCTATTTTTACGGGGATTACTACCCGCTGACCGGGACACAGAATATGACCCTGGACAGTGTATGGCTTGCCTACCAGTTAAACCGCCCCGACAAGGGGGATGGAATTGTAATCGCTTTCCGGCGGAAGGACAGTATGACGGAATCGGTTGAAGTAAGACTCCGCGGGCTGGATCCGGCTTCAACCTACGAACTGGTGAATGAGGGCTCCGACAGGGTGGTTAAAAAAGGAAGCGAACTCATGCAGGGATTGGTGCTTACCTTATCCGAAAAGCCAGGGTCGCTGCTGATAAAGTACAGGAAGATAATCTAATCCTTCCACATCCGGATTAAAATGAGATATCTAATCGTCCTTGCCGTTTTAATTGCCTTTGCAGGCTGCTCCCGGATCTCCGATAAGGACAGGATCACCGGGATCAAGATCTATGAGTATTCGGGGGATTACCAAAAACTCGTTACGCGGTGGAACCGCATGGGCATCAACACCGCCTTTGTCAGCACCGGGCTGGCTTCCGACACTGCCTTCAGGCGGGTGCTGGAAGAAAACAACATCGCTGTATTTATTATATTCCCTGTCTTCCAGGATTCCGCTGCCCTGCAGGCAGACTCTTCCCTGTTCGCCATAACCAACAGGGGCCGCAAGGCCAAGGACGACTGGGTGGAATTCGTGTGCCCTTCCCGGGAGACCTTCCGGAAGAAAAAAATCGAAGAAATGAAACTCCTGGTCTCCGGCCTGGATCCCGACGGCCTGAGCCTTGATTTTATCCGGCAGTTTGTTTTCTGGGAAATGATCTATCCCGGCACAAACGGCGACAGCATTGAACGGGCCTGCTTTTGCGACAGCTGCCTGGAAAAATTCACCCGGATACTATGATTACCATATCCCCGACAGCTGCATAACCACCCCGCAAAAAGCGGATTTTCTGCTCACCCATGATGCGGTAGCCTGGAACAATTTCCGCACCGGCCTCATTTCCTCCATGGTGAAGGAACTGGCACAGGAGGCCAAAAGGATCCGGCCCGGGTTGAAGATCAACGTGCACGTGGTCCCCTGGCGGGACGGGGATTTCGGGGGAGCAAACATTAACGTGGCGGCGCAGGACCTGTCGAAGATCGCTCCCTATACCGATTTTATCTCCCCCATGTGCTATTCCCAGATGCTGAAACGGGATGCATCGTGGATCGCCGACGTGGTGACTGCCATGGACAGCAAGGCCCCGGGAAAGATCCTGCCCAGCATCCAGGTATATCCTTACTATATCGATACTCCGTTTTCCGTAAAGGATTTCAGGAAATGCGTGAAGGCGGCCATGAAATCCCCTTCAACCGGTGTGGTTTTCTGGTCATGGCCGCTGTTTGAAAAAGATACGGCGAGGATGCAGGCGGTGGGAGGATAGGGATGACTCTTTTACGTCACAAATGCAACACTCCGATCTTTGTTGACGGGATTTTGTATCACAACAAAACCAATTGTAAGAAATCAGTTTTTTATTTCCGTTTAGAAATGTACATTTAGTTTCTCTGATTTGTTCCTGATTTTCGATTAAACTGTCGATCTTAATGGATTGACATTAAACTAAATTTCTACTACATGAAAGCATTGCGGTTGGGAAACTATTTATTTTTTGCCGTTGTTTTATCCATTTTAGTATCCTGTTCCGGAAACAAAAGGGAACAAATGGATACCCTCATTACGAAATGGCAGGATGACAAGTCAGGTGCTGTATCCATAACCTTCGATGACGGAACGATCAACCAGTTCCGGGTAGCCATGCCTCTGCTCGACAGCCTTGGATTTCCGGCAACATTCTTTATCGTCACGGGAGATATTCCCGGATCGAAATATCCACCAAAGTTTATCGGCCGGTCACCGGATGAGATTATCAGGGAAACGGCATCCGTTCCCACTGACGAGAATAATCTGTTTGAACGGGCTTCCCTGGCCAATTACGCGCCCTATGAAGGATTACGCGATTTATTTTCGCAGGCCGGGGAAATCTATGAAGACGGCAGGATTCAGGAAGCCTGCCAACTCATCGATAAAGCCTATGCCAGCCTGAGGAACCATCAGCTTAAACCCCTCAGCGCAAAAAGCAGAAATACCGCCGGTCAGGTAACATGGGATGAAATAAGACAATATGCCTCACACGGACATGAATTTTCGAGCCATACAATTACCCATGCCCGGCTGGCCATCCTGGATTCAGCCAACCTTTTATATGAGCTTGAACAAAGCAGGCAGGAAATGCTGGAACAGCTGGGCCCAAAATATGTCTTTTCGGCCGAGTGTCCTTACGGGACTGAAAATGAACGGGTGATGAAATATGCCTTGAAAATATACCCTGCACTCAGGAACAGGATGCCGGAACCCTTCCTGGAGGAACTGAACAGGGGCAGTGATAAGACCCCGGGTTCATCCCTGAAAGAATATGTCCAATGGCAACGGGGAGCCCTTACGGATACTCCGATGGACCTTATGAAGTCATGGATTGACACCTGCTCTGCAAAAAACAATATCTGGCTTGTCCTGGTGTTCCATGGTGTGGAAGGAATAGGATGGGAGCCACTTCCCCGCAGTGAATACAGATCATATTACAGCTATCTGAAATCAAAGGAAAACCACCTTTGGGTAGCAACCTTCGGAGATGTGGCAAAATATATAAGGGAAAGGATGAATGCCCATGCAGAAACGGTTCACGAAAAGGGCGCCCTGCTTGTCAGGTTAACCCATACTTTAGGCCGGGAATATGATCTGCCGCTTACATTGAAAACCTATGTGACGGAATCTTCAGGTAAAATATCAGTAAAACAGGGCAATGCCGATATTCCATTCCAGGCAGGAAGCGATAAGACCGGCAGCTTCATCCTTTACAGGCTTGTTCCCAATACAGAACCCGTGAAAATAACTTTCAAATAGGCATCCTTCTCAATAAACCGGTTGACAATTATTACAGAAGATTCTATTATCACTTGTAGCATTTGGTCAACACATTTAATTACCATAGATCCTGTAAATATTTTTGACATAGGATTTTAGAAAGCCAAAGAGTATATTTGTCTAAGCCATGGCCTGAAATAAATCCCGTCTTTAAATGCTACTGAATATTCAAGCCTAAACCAGATTAAAACCCTATCCAATGAAAAACTGTTTTTTGCTTATCCTTTGCTTTCTGATGGCTGTCAGCTGCCGCACCTCAGAGGTTATTGTATATCCTGCCCCGGAACAGGAAAAAAAATCCGGTGATTTTGAAATGTTTGTTAATGATAAGCCTGTATTTGTCTACCAGGCAAGGGTATCTAAATACCCGATCAACCAGATCTGGCCCGGATACCAGAGACCTCTTGACCAGACGGAAATCGCTTCGTTCGCCTATTTTGATTTCAAAGGAGAGGTGACCATAAAAATCCATTCGAACAAGGAAATCAAGACACTCGATATTCGGCCCAAAGAATATGGGATCAAATCGGTCATCAGGGGCAATACGGTTGAGTTCACCCTGTCGAAGCCTTCGCAGTTTGTAGTGGAGGTCAACGGGTATCATAATGCCCTGCATATTTTCGCAAATCCTCCTGAAACGGATAAAATCGATAAAAACGACCCGAAAGTTCATTATTTCGGACCGGGGATCCATGAAGCCGGCATAATCAATGTAAAAAGCGATGAAACGGTTTATATTGACGGCGGAGCAGTCGTATACGGCGTGATAAACAGTGAGGATACCCGGAATATCAAAATACTGGGCAGGGGTATCCTGGATGCCAGCAGGATCGAACGGGGGAAGGCCCCTGAAATGATCTGCCTGAAGCGGGTTGTGAATGCCTATGTAAGCGGAATTATCCTGAGGGATCCGCATTTGTACACAGTGACTCCCAACTGGTGCGACAGCATTACCATCGACAACATCAAACTAATCGGTCTATGGCGATACAATACGGATGGAATTCACCCGGAAAACAGCAGTAACATGACAATCAAAAACTGTTTTGTGAGGGCCTTTGATGATGCCATCGTTTTCAGCGGATCAGGAACGGCTTATAATGCGAATTACAGAAAAATGGAGAATATTACGGTGGACAACTGTGTCATCTGGAATGACTGGGGCAGGGCGCTTGAGATCGGGGCGGGCACGGTGGCCGATACCATCCGGAACATTTCGTTCTCCAACTGTTATATTCCCCATTTTACAGCCGTTGCCATGGATATACAAAACTGTGACCGCGGGTATATTACCGATATCCATTATAAGAACATATCCATCGAAGACCCTATCTCCGACAGCCTGAGAGTCGGGACGACCCCGCTGGTCAAAAAGGCCTGGGGCAAGATCATCGTTTTGGGCATTTACGGGGCGTTCTATTCATGGGATACCATCAGGGGGAATATCAATAACATTTCCTTTGAAAATATCCGGTATAACAGAACGTATCCGGCAAGTCCCGATAACATGGGATATGACGATGTGCGCATTGAAAAAATCAGCCAGTTTAAAAATTACGACCTTTTCATCCGGGACAACCAGTACTTCGGCGATATCCGGTACAACTGCACCAATTCAAACACCATCTATCTTTCGGGATATGACAGTACGCATATTGTGAGTAACATTTCAATCAAGGACTATTTCATTGATGGTAAAAAGGAGACCGACCTGAACACCGTCGGGAAAAATGAATTTGTGAAGAATATAGTGCTGGAATAAAGTAAAAACCTGCGGAGGATATGAATGCACCTGCGACCCGGTTCCTGATACTTCTGTTTCTTTCACGGGTCTGCCTTGTAATGTCCCAGACTGCCCTTCCGGTGCCTGACCATATTGTTATTGCAATCCTTGAAAACCATAGCTATTCGCAAATCATCGGTTCGGCAGCAGCGCCCTTTATCAATTCACTGGCAAATGATACGTCATCTGCTTTGTTTACCGATTCGCATGGAATTACCTATCCCAGCCAGCCAAATTATCTTATTCTATACTCCGGAAGTGCGCAGGGTGTGACAAATGACCAGGTGCCGTCCGGCAATCCCTTCACTGCTCCCAATCTTGGAAGGCAGCTGATGGATGCCGGAAAAACCTTTATCACGTATTCCGAAGACCTGCCGGAAGCAGGCTTCAACGGGGCAACATCAGGATATTATGTGCGCAAGCATAATCCTGTGGCCAACTGGATGGGCACCGGAACAAACCAGGTTCCGGCAGCCACCAATCAACCCTTTTCGGCATTTCCGTCAGGCGATTTCACCTTACTGCCCACCGTCTGTTATGTGGTGCCCAATCTGAACAACGATATGCACAATGGTTCCGACCCGGCCCGGATCACCGCCGGTGATGACTGGATCTCAAACAACCTGGGAGGGTATATTCAGTGGGCAAAAACAAACAACAGCCTGTTTATCCTCACCTTTGACGAGGATGACCGTAAATCCGGCAATCATATCCTCACTGTTTTTACCGGGCAAAGGGTGCAGGCTGGCCGGTATTCATCCCGGATTGACCATTATTCAGTGCTGAACACGATTGAAAATATGTATGGATTGCCTTACCTGGGCGATTCAGCAACTCATACTATTATATCCGATTGCTGGAAAGAAAATCCGGTAACATCCCTCTCGAACAATAAAAAATCAAGCGATTTCCTTTATCCCAATCCCAATAACGGATCATTGTATTTTGAACTATCAGATTATAATAATGCAACAGCCGAAATATACAATTCAAACGGGCAGCTGCTTCAAAGTACATCCTGTCGGGGCCTCTAAAACAGCAATCAGCACAGAGGAACTAGCGAAAGGATTTTACCTTGTAAAAATAAAAAGCAGGGAAGGCGTTACCACGGGAAAATTTGTTAAAAACTGAACTTTTGATGAAAGCCCGATTGACACCGGATGAGCCGTCAACTTCCCCCCTCCCGTTTGGTTCCCGTGGCTGACGGCGCGTGTTCTCACCCAACTTAAGGCAGCTTTCTGGGCTGAACCCCTTCAAATGTCATTTTCACGGGTTTGATATATCCATTCTCATCAAAATACATCCTGTCGATGCAGGTGACCCGGTCATTGGCACCCGTGCGGTCAAGGGGGCGACGGTGATAAACGATGTACCACTCATCTGTGCCCGGAATTTGAATGACCGAATGATGCCCCGCTCCTTTGCCGATCTTCGGGTTCTGTTCCAGCACTGTGTTCAGGCGTGTGAAGGGTCCTGACGGCGAATCGGCAATTGCATAGGCAACCCGGTAATCCGATCCTCCCCAGGAACCTTCCGACCACATGAAGTAATATTTACCGTTGCGGATAAACAGGAAAGGCCCTTCCACATAACCCTCCGGCGTTATTTCCTTAAACAGGGTGCCGTCATCAAAGGGTACAAATCCTGTAAAGTCATCCTTCAGCTTTACGATGTTGCAATGCTTCCACCCGCCGTAAATCATATAATACTGTGAATCCGTGTCCCTGAATACAAACTGATCAATTGGCTGGGCCCCATTGTGAAACTTGTCCAGCAGGGGTTTCCCCAAATAATCCCTGAACGGACCTTCCGGCCTGTCGGAGACACCCACTCCTATGCCGCCGGTAGCGCTGTCACTCTGGATATCATTGGCAGCAAAAAACAAAAAGTACCGGTTGTCTTTTTTCACGATGGCCGGAGCCCACATCGCATACTTTGCCCATTTAACCGAAGCGGTATCAATGATCCGTCCGTGCTTCGTCCAGGTTACCAGGTCAGGGGATGAAAAAGCATCCATAAATACCTGCTTTTCATAGGGAGCCGAGTACGTGGGATATATCCAGTATTCCTTGCCAAACACGACTGCCTCCGGATCGGCATACCAACCTTCAAAAACCGGATTCCCGGATGACTGGCCTGAAATCCTTGCAATGCCAAGGCACAAAAAAAGGAACAGCAAAATTGAATTCTTCATTGGACTAAATTTATCAGGAAGCGAAATGCCATACGGATTAATTCTTCTTTAACGCATAGGTATGCGGATTCTCCAGATACTGGTCTGCCAACCCCTTTGTCTTTAAAATGATGGTTGAATCGGTTTGCCAGAAAAATCCGGTCAGGCTACCCTTATTTTTATCCTTCAGGGTCAGGGTATTTCCAAGTAAATACATCGTGGTATATTCCTGTGATACAAAAACGGTATCTGATGTATGTTGCCTGATCGTTACCACATTTTCATGAATCGAAATTTCCATCCTTGGAAATCCTCTTGAATTGTCGTCGGTGGAAATCCAGGTGAGGTTTGTCCAGCCGGGATATCTTTCTTCGAGGGTTTGCATTGCAACTGACTTTTTGTTTGCATCCTTTCTTCCGCATGAAAACATGCAGAATGACAGGAACAAAACCAGGCTCACATAAGAAACTGTTTTTTTCATGGGAGAAGGTTTTTAAAAGGACTGAAATTAATATGCAGAAAGATAATGCGAAAAAATGAAAAACTAGTTGCCCTAATTTGATCCGGCAGCCATCCAAATAGGAAGTGAGCAAAAATGATAAACAGATCTTCACGAATTTACATACGGGATGTAATCATATAAACAGAACTTCACAAAATTACAGCATGGATGGAATCATTGGTATGATAGTTGAACATACCTCAGGAGTATCGGTTGAATTTTGCAACAGGGAATAACTGATGATCAATCCTGTCAGCGAGATGATTGGCTATGGAACATATCCCCTGTTGGTATGGTAATTGGTGATGCATAGAGTGGGTTGGATTTTGCTGACAGGAGTGCCGGTTGAATTTTGCTGCAGGGAAAAATTGAAAATCAATCCTGTGTGTGACATGATTGGCTATGGGACATACCCTGCACACATTAAAAATTAACAGCATGTATAAACTATTCGCATTCCTTATTCTGCTTTCCGCTTCCGGTTTAACCCGGGCTCAAAAGGTTTATTCTGTAGAATATTCCAACCAGGCGGATGTTAAGGTATTTGTTGTGAAATATGAAAACCAGGCCGATTTAAAGGTTTACAAAGTGGAATACGAAAATCAGGCAGGAGACAATGACGGTAAATGGTTTTTTACCGAATACGAGAACCAGGCAGAAAAGAAGATCTATTTTGTTGACTATGAGAATCAGGCCGATTTAAAGATCTTTTTCGTCAAATATGAAAACCAGGCGGGTTGGAAGGAGAAAAAGAAGATGCATTTGATGTATTAATGTCATTCCTTCCATTTTTTCTGATTCCGTGGAACTGATTCTATGTATGTTAATAAATGGGCTTATGATTAAATACCCGAATTTTTGTTTTCTTTCTTCTTCGAATTCTTCCAGGCCAAACTTGATTTCGTGCGTTGGTTTATATTTAAAAGTCCCGAATAATCTGTCCCAGAATATAAAAATATCTGCATAATTAGAATCGGTGTAGAACTGATTCTGCTCATGATGCACTTTGTGGAAATTGGGCGTTGTAAAGATCAAACCAATGCTTTTGTCAATCCAGGCAGGTATGCGCAGGTTTGCGTGTTCAAGAACAGTCATGGGCATAAGTATAAGGAAATATAATCCAAAGCTTGTAAGGTCTAATCCAAAAATGGCTGAAGCCAGGATGCCGGAACTGGTAAAATAAAACACATCAATGGGATGAGATCTCAATTGCGTGGAAGCATCCATGCTGGTATCGCTGTGATGGACCCTGTGAAACCGCCATAAGAAAGGATTTCTGTGGGTAAGGCGGTGAAACCAGTAAGCAGCCAGATCGAACACAAGCACACCTGCGATTAATTGCAGTACATAGGGAATTTTTATATAGAAGAACAGCCCTATCTGATGGGCATTGAGCCAGGTGAAACTATTTACCACGACGGCAGCGGCAAAAAAGTTGATGGCAACAAAGGTTGCAAATAATAAAAAACTGTGAAGAAAGTGCCGGGGCCTTTTCACAAATGAAAACTGGTTGACGATAAAATTCTCCAGAATAAAAAAGAGGGTAACAAACCCGATTTGAAAATAAGAAGGGTCAATGGCAACCAATTTGTTTAATGTTTCCATAGTTTAATTAGTTTAGGATTTAATAGGAAAAGGCCGATTTATTTAAAGATTTTAAGCTCTCATTATCTTATTTATATATATACAAATATATGAATTTCTGACAAGTTAATACACCCTTCTGCTTTGTAAGAATTACACTAGGCCCAAATTTACTCTTGCCTGGCCTAAAATGAATGAAAGATCAATTATGCAACTACCTGTTATTTACACAAAATTCTTTACGTCCCAATTCCCCCCCTCACATTAGGAATATAACTTATATTGAATGTGTTACTTAACTGGAACTTGTTTTTCATCCAAATCTTTATCCAAGGTAAGCGAGATGATTTTAACAGGTTCCTTACCATCCACTTTAGGAAGACGAAAAGTAATCAGGTTACTGCTTTGGCTGAAATCAATCTCCTGACCGTTGAGCAGACTGGCCTTTAAAATTGTTTCCTTTATTCCTGGCAAGCAAAAGGTATCATTTTTAAGATCAAACAAATGTATATAAATACGATTCCCTTTATATGTACTTACCCGGATCGAATCCGGCATGAAAGGTCCTCCATGGGTACCATAGATGCTTTCACCATTTTTTGACAACCAGTCACCGACTTTCTCCAGCCGGTTAATTTCGCGGGGATCGATCTGGCCGGTTGGCATGGGGCCAACATTCATGAGCAGGTTTCCGTTTCCTCCGGCGCAGCGGATGAGGTTTTCCAGGCATTTTTCATACGGGATCACAGGCGTCTGAAAACCATGCCACGACCAGAACCCGGTAAAAGTCATACAGGATTCCCAGCTCCTCTTGTTATTAAATTCTCCGATTGTTTGTTCCGGTGTGGTATAATCTCCCGGTACTCCGCACCGGTCATTGATAATGATGTCCGGTCGAAGCTGGTGGATCATTTTAAACAACTCCTTACCATTCCACATTTGCCAGGGATAGTATTGTTCACTGTCAAAAAAGATGACCGAGATGTTGGGATTCCTGGTCAACAGCTCCTTAATCTGGTTGTACATGTATTCATTGTATTTGTCCATGTGTTCAGGACCATAATCAGGCTGATGCCAGTCGCGCTGCGAGTAATAGATTCCGAATTTCATACCGCACCGTTCACAGGCTTTGGCCATTTCACTAATGATATCGTGTTTGAAAGGTGTGGCCATCATGTCATAGTCGGTATATTTTGAGTCCCACATGCAAAAGCCGTTGTGGTGCTTGGTTACTTCGATGATGTATTTCATCCCGGCCCTTTTGGCTATGGACACAATGGTGTCGGCATTAAACATGCCGGGATAAAAGGATTTATACAGGTTGTCGTAAATATTTCCCGGAACTGGCGGTTTAAACCAGTCGAGCCAGAATTTGTGTTCATGGATGTCAAATAATTCCGGACTGGGGCGTGGATTATCGAGCATATTTTCACCGTCATCCTTATAAAACTCCTTGCTCCAGCTAATTTCGCTTGCAATTACGCTCGATGGATCCCAATGAATAAACATGCCAAATCTTGCATCGAGCCACCATTGCAGGCGTTGTTGTGATGATTCCGATTTGTCAGCCCAGTTTGGTTTTTGCGCATCGTCCCAGAATTGTTCGAATGATGTATTCGTTTGGGAAAAGACATTGCAAGCCCATAATAACAAACAAGCCAGAAACATTTTTTTGAGCCTTGATTCCATAGGTAATATTTTTTAATGTAGGATGTAACTTAATGTATTATGATTTATCGTTCTCCTCAGTATAAAAACCCTTGCTGGTATCTTCTTTTTTTCTGATTTTTTCGTTATACATCATTCTGGCTGATTGCTCTTTAACGAACATATTCTTAATATCCTCGGGATTCTTTTCAAATGTCATCGTATTTGAAATGGAAACCGAAATTGCAAATTTATCCACATCATGATCGGTTCCAATGTAAGTGAAGGTCCAGTTCTTCATGGACAATTCCTCAACAAGCTTCTTTATGGCTGCGCCCGAAAATTCTTTTGAGGCATTCTCCTCGCCATCGGTAAGAATGGTAACCAGCACATGGTAATCCGTACTGTTTTCCAGTTCGTTTTTTAATTTAATGAAACTAAAGCCCATGGCGTCCAGAAGCGGTGTGGATGCGTCGGGCTGGTATTTGCTGTCATCGATAAGACCTATTTCCTTAACCGGCTGGCAGAAAAGATGCGTCTTCTGTCCCAATCCGTTAAAAGAAACCAGCGTAATATAATGATCCTGCTCCGGGTATTGTTTTTCAAGACCTTTCATGGTCTGTACAATCTCATTGAAACCCTGAATTATTGAAGGCTTGATAGAAAGCATTGAGCCGCTCTCATCCAGGATAATCAGGTTGTGCACTTTATGTCGGATTTCCATTTTGGAATTAGTTATGTATGAAAAAATATTTAACCTTAGTCAATTCTCTTTACGATGATTACAAAACCGCCCCTGGCAGCCATAATGATTTCAGTGGAAGTATGTGTTGATATTTCGAGAATTTCGTTTCCAAAACTAAATTGATCTTTGCCGTCTTTTATAATGTTTGCATGGAATTTACCGTCTGTCAGAAAGTCAAATTTTATGGTTACTGTTTGATTTTCTTTCAAACCATTTAATCCTGCAACATACCAGGTATTTCCTTTTCGGCGGGCAATAAGCGTTAATTTTCCGGGTGAGCCATCGAGGTATCTGGTTTCGTCCCAACTTACAGGTAATTCGCTTAGGAAGTCCAGAACAGACTGTGGCTGTTTTAAATACGAAGCCGCATCGTCGGCAAAATGTTGCAACCCACTCTCGAAAGCCAGGCCGGTAGCAAGTTCGTGCGCGTTTGTAGTGCGATGGGGTACTTTCCCATTCGGCGCGCTGAAAATTACCGGAGTATAATCCATTGAACCAACCACGTTTCGGGTATACGAGTAAATGGTATGAAAAGTATGCGCATTTTCAGCAAAAACAGTATCCCAATATTGTTCTGCGGCCCTGATACCTTCCATGGTCAGCAGATTAGGATAGGTTCTTGCCCAACCGCGCGGGATGGTTGCACCATGAAAATCAACAAACAGTTTATTATTGGCGGCATCCAGCAAAATTTCCTGATACAACTTCAATATATATTGCTTATCGCTTTGCATAAAGTCGATTTTTACCCCTTTTATGCCCCATTGGTGAAGTTTTTTAAATTCTTCCTTTCGCTTCTGAGGATCGTTAATAATATCGCAAGGACAAGCGTCTTTTACTTTGTTGTGCAACCCGGCAGAGTTGTACCAAAGGATAAGACCGACATTTTTAGAACCGGCATATTTTATTAATTTACGAATATCTCCACCGCCTTTCATACCATGCCAGCCAAGGTCAATGAGCGAATATTCCCAACCAAGTTTAGCCGAAAGGTCAACAAACGGGACCAATTTATCGTAATTCCACGGGCTGCTGCCATCACTCCACCAACTCCAACTTACGCGACCGGGCTTTATCCAGCTTGTATCGGCAAGTACGCAGGGAGCGCTCAATGAAGGGATAATATTAGTTTCCAGTATTGTTTTAACGGAACTGCCAACTACAATGGTTTTCCATGGCGATTTCCATGGAAGGGTAATTTCGGCATATTGTGGCGCAACACCATAAGTTTCATTGGTTTCGGGCAAACGGGTTACGTAAAGACCGTTTTCGGCTTTTTGATGAAAGTGGGTTACAAAACACGAAGTATCTACTCCTGCTTCGGTAATCATTATCCACAAACCGTTGGTATTGAACAAGGCGGGCATAGCCCAGCCGACTGTATCAGGCGCTTGTGTGCCAATTTCAATTCCGTTCTGCCATTCACTCTCGTAAGAAGGCGCCCAGGTATCCACCTTCATGTAAGGGTGAATCCATGCACGTCCTTGGGCAGGAAGTTTATAAGTTGTTAAATCGTTTACTATACGAAAAGTACCTTTGTTTATGTCAGGAAAAGCATAGCGAAAAGCAATTGCATCGGAATAAGCCCGTACAATAATTTGCAGATTTTTAGCTTTGGCGTTTTTGAATGTAAAAGTTTGTTCTTTGCAGAAAGTACTTATTTTACTTTGTTTACCTGTAAGCATGGTAAACTTCTCATTTATATCCGAAACAGGCGATGCCGTAACAAATTCGAAACCGTCAGTAAAATTTTCATCCTCGCGATTCAGGCCAAGAGCAGATTGCTCAATGGCTACTTTTTTATTTCCATCGGCTGCGACCGTTTCAACAGAATAAATTAGCTTGCCGCTAAGGAGTTGTAATTTTAGATTAAGCGTGTTATTGCTGTTTGCAACAATCCATTCGTTATCCGTTTTTGTACAGGAAAGAACAAGAAAGGCAAAAAATATACCAGTAGCAAATACTGCTTTTTTCATCGTTTTATCATTGGATTTATTAATCATATAAGTACTTCTTTTCATACCTATTAAACTAAAATAATATGGACTATCGAATAATTTTGATTTTCTTGGTTTGTGTAATATTCTCTTTCTGAACATCTTTTAAAGTTATACCTCTTTATTTCAATTGTTTTATATCCACATTGACCATATTCAAACCAATAATATCATCAAAAACAAAAGCCGGGCGAAAATCTTCCTCTGCAATCTTCAACCTGATATTCTTCATTGTAATGCCTTTAACATGACGCACATAGAAGCCCCAGAAGGTAATTCGCCAAACATGGTAAACTCGGGATAGTCCTTAGACATTCCGGTACAGAGGATAACCGCCAAAAGGAATGTATGCCATTGCTTTTGAGGCTCGTCCCGGATAGGTAATTTCGATATCTTCTATTGTTATGTTTTCGATGTAATTATCGGGTATTTCGAGAAATTGATGAAGGAAAAGGATTGTGCATAAATGGGTAAAGCTGGACCGTATAATTCATAATTCAAATCGGGCTGGATTGAATGGAACCTGCACTTTCACATTTTTAATGGAATGTTTTTTATGGTGCCTGGTTTTTCCCCATTTCGGTGTCCTAAACGTAGAAAATTGCGTTGCCTGTATTTTTTGCAGTGATATTGTCAACTTTTACATTTTCAATAAAACCGCCATCAACCGACTCAATTGCAATTGCCGAGCGATATGTATCGAAAACTTTGATATTTTCAATGATAATGTTACGAAAGCCACCATGCGATGCTGTCCCGAATTTTACAGCGCTTGCACTGGAGCGAATGGTGCAATTTGCCACGTAAATACTATCGTTGAAATAACCGGGAATACGATTTCAGGCAAATTCCATCGTCTGCCGAGTTTACATTACAATTTGTGATTTTCACATTTTTGCAGTCGGTTATGTCCATTCCGTCGTTGTTCCAAAATGCACGACTTTCAACTTTAATATTATTAATATTCACATTTTTACACAGTTCATAGGTCATTACCCAGCACGAAGCATTTTTTACGGTAACACCCGAAATATTTACATTTTCACACTTCATAAAAATAGTAAGTTTTGGGCGCAGATTTTCATGTGGGCGTTTCGGATGTCGCGTGTCAATTGGGTTTTCAATAAGATACAAGCTATCAATATTTAATGCCAGTTTCTGGCCTTGTCCGTCAATGCATCCATTGCCGGTTATTCCCACATTTTTAGCATTAAATGAAAGTATTAGTGCCAATTTCGAATTATCGCTGGAATTAGGTGATACCGGACTATCTGTACCTTCCACTTTCCGGTAATCGGCGGGATTGGTGCTACCTAAAATTACGGCACCATCATTGAGAAATAGAGTTACTTCACTTTTTAAAATCGAGACTACTGTAAGATATTTTCCTTTTGAAAGAAACGACAACCGACACCGCCATTTGTTGAGGCTTCATCTATAGCATCTTCTGAATTGCTTGTGTATTAATAGTTTTACGATTGAGACTGCACCAAAATCATTAACATTATAGGCTTTGGCTGATAGAACGTAGAGACTAATAGCAGAAATGCAAGATTCCAATTCTTTTCATTTATTGCTTAAGTGATAGTTTTTCAGGAGGAATCAAAAATAATCTATATTTCACATTCGGATTTTTAATACAGGTGAAACGGATTCTGTTGTTTCCGTTTTTCATTTGAATATTTCCTAAATCAACTTCTTCCGAATCGTTGGTTCTTTTCATGGGCAGCCCGTCCCGACCGGCCATCATTGTGGCACCAACCAATATATCGGCATTGAAATCAGCTTCGGCAGATAACTGTTTTTTCAGGTTGGCATTGTGTCATTGTGATACCTGCACAAGCACCTCGACGTAATCTTGTTGCACATCGAAATCGGTTACATAATCTTTTCTCGAAAAACCTGAAAATGTGTTTTTTACTGATGTTCCGACCTATTTCCGCCGGCAGCTTTTCTGTTTCGGCTTCCAGGCTGATAATGCATGTGCTTCTTTTCCTCCGGCATGCCTTGCGGATCAGGTATGATGGGCTTAATCGTTCGATCAGGGTTGTAATGCAGGAAGTTTGCCATCAGGTTCGTTGTTCACTTTTTCCTCCGGAATCATCATGCCGTGGTGAAAAGTAATCGATTGTCCTTTGAATTTCACAATGGAGCCATGGTTTGTCCCGGCTCGCCCTTCGAAGTAAGGAATGTACTTCCTTTGTAAGTGAAGGTTCAAGCGGTTTATCGGCTACAGCATAATACATTTGTTCGGGCCATTGTTTATTGGGTAGCGCCGGATAGGAAAGGTAATATTTCCCATTATACTTATGTACCCATGGCCCCTCAAATACTTCGAACAGCTCGCTGGTAAGGTTCCGGTAAGTATCGGGCTTAATGGAAAGCAAATCGTCGTTGAGTTCGGCTGCATAACATGAGCCGCCGGCGCCCCAATACAAATAGGCACGGTAGTCGCTGTCAACAAAAACACAAGGGTCCTGACCCCATTCAACCCCTTTAATATAGCCAATGCTGGTAAAAGGCCCTTGTGGAACATCGCTTACGGCAACACCGGTGCGAAACATTCCAGTGGCTGTTTCGTGCATACAAAAAATAAGGTAATATTTCCCGTGACGCTGCACTGCGTCAATAGCCCAGGCATAATCAACAGCCCAATCGACATCGTCAACTGAAAGTACTCTGCCGTGATCTGTCCAGTTTACCATATCTTTTGTTGAAAAAACATGGTAGTCAAACATGGTAGCATGGTGATTTGTTCCTGGTTCATCGTGCGAAGTATACAGCCACAGCATATTCGTGTCATTTTTCCATATATGCGCAGAAGGATCAGCAGCGTAAATGTGCGTGATGAATGGGTTCTGTGCGGATAGTTTTATACCACAAAAACAAAAAATGAAAATAATCTGAGCGATTTTAC
>CAWBNI010000042.1:0-104390 GCA_963790105.1 uncultured Bacteroidales bacterium
TGTCCAGTTCGAAGCATACTCGATGCGCTGTAATAGGTTGGCGTCTAAAACTTGGTTTTTCTGCAAATAACCGTAACTTTGCAGCTTCTCTGTGACGTAGTCGTTTAGGCATTCTTTGGGAGCCATTTTGACGAGAAATGCCATGAGGTTGTAAGGTACGTGTCCACTGGGTTTAGTTGGCGGTTTCATGACGTAGCAGTAAAGGTATAACCCTTTCAGCTTGGTCGCTTCTTTCTCACCGACCTGTTTTTTGCCAAAGTAAACGTCCTCTAAGGAGTCAATCTCGTTCATATAAGCTGGAATGTCAGAGACATCCAAGGTACGTGTACCCACAAACCGCTTAAGCATAAGCAAAAGTAGAGATTGGGGCGAACCGTAATTGAACCATACTTGGGGCGTGAACACGTTGCCTGCTGACTTGGAGATTTTCTTTCCCCCCTTGTCTAGAAACATTTCGTATTTGGCGTGGGAAGGTGGCTCAAAACAGAGCACTTCGCGGCATATGCGATCGTTGATGCGTACGGAGTCAGCGATGTCTTTGCCGTAAGCCTCAAACCTAATGTCCAGGGCTTTCCAACGGGCAGCAAATTCGCTCTTCCACGTCAATTTGCCCTCACCGCTTTTAATGTCCACATCGCCTTCGTTGCCGCAACCTGCAATCAGTTTGCCTCGGATTTCAAGTCCTTCGCATTTGTATGAAACCTTGTCGGTTTTTGGGTCAAACTTGTAAGCCCTCGTTGTATAGAGGTGCCCGCATTTCTCGCAAACCGCAAAGAACGGCAAAACCTCGGTGTAGGTTTCTTGACCAACTTCTTCTTTGACGATTTCCCCGACTTTTTTGGCGTTGGTTAGTATGGTTCGAATTTCATTTAGAAGAAGTCCTTTATCGTAAACTTCCTTTGCGGAATAGTACTTGTATTCTATGCCGCATTTATCGAGGGCGTCAAGCAGCAGCGAACTCATGTGTTTGCCGTAGCTTTCATGGCATCCAAACGGGTCCGGTATGCTGGAAACCGAATACCCAAGGTACTTCTCCATATCCTTAGACAGCCCTGCAGGGACCTTGCGTAAACCATCTTTGTCGTCGCAGAAGGCAACAAGTTCAGAATTGCAATTCAGGTTCTTAAGTGCCAACGTAACCGCGTAGCTACGCGATGCGTCGCCTAAACTGCCTATGTGAGGGAATCCTGAGGCGCCAAGACCCATCTCGGTTCGGATTTTGTTCATGTCCCGGTTTAATGATTGTTCTCTTTCGATGACTTTCTTAGCCATCATGTCGTACCATGTGCCATGACCGATAGTCTCTTCACTCATAACCTTGATCCTTCTGCATCATGACTGTGCGAGGGTATAGAAAAATGTTTAGAGCCGAAAAAAGGCTCATGGAAAGAGTTATTTGCGTCTTAGTGCCATCGCGATTGCGAGGGCTGCAATAACCAGCAGGATTACGACCACTGAGTAGAGCCAGTTGATGCCGAATAGATACCATGCTGCTCCGACTGCGATGAGGCCCAATCCACCTGCCATTGTGCTGAAGGTTCCTCGTTCATACTTCTGGGGTTTACTTGCTCGCATGCCAGCTAGAGTTATTGCCCAGCATCCTGAAAGAACTAGAACGACTGGAACAAACAGGCCCCAACCGATAACTCCTGCAACTGCCAGCAGTATCCCTACAATAATGATGATGAGGAAGACGCCGAAGGTTAACAGTTGACGGTCGCTACTTGACATTGTTGCGCCAGCTTAGGATATTGTTGCTCCGCATTCGGGGCAAAACTTTGAGCTTGCAGGTATCGAGTGGCCGCATTTGGGGCAGTTTATTGTTGCTTGCGATGGAGGTGTAAGGTTGGTTCCGCATTCAGGACAGAATTTTGATGTGGCTGGAACATGCGCGCCGCATTTGGGGCAAATCACAAGAGCTGCTGTGGTTGCCTGCGCTTGGACTTGACCTGCTGAATTCATGATTTGAGGTATTAGTACCATGCCTGTGCCTAAGCCTGCTCCGCCGCCGCCACCTGATTGACCTAAAGATGCTGCTGCGCTCTTTACTGTTTCCATGCGTAGTACAGTGTCTGCGGGGGTGCTTCCGGTTTTAAGCCAGAATAGTCGTTCACGGTACTCTGGTGTGGTGTCGATGCCTTCGAATCGTAAGTCGGTTAGTTCGATGCCTAAACGTTTGAAGTAGTCCAAGACTGAAGTTTTAACTATCACTGATGTTTCTTGGAGTCTGGTGAATACGGTAACCAAGTCGTAGTGAGAGAGTTCTGAGATTATCTTTTCGTTTAGGAAGCCCCTCAGGAAGTTGTTGACGTCTTCAGTGGTGTAAGCGTTTTGTCCGCCGACGACTTCATTAACGAATAATGAGGCATCTTCGATTTTGAATAGGAATTGCCCGAACACTTTGAGTGGAGCCAATTCGGTGGTTTGTGCACTTGTTCCCCATTTGCCGTTGAAAACTTTGGTGGCTGATATAGAGAACCATTGCTTTGAACGGTTTGTTGCCGCCAAAACCAGCTATGCGTGTCAGCAAACTAGTTAGTAAGGGTAGGTTCAGGGTAGTTAATGTGTGTCTGCCTGGACCAAACACATCGTAGGCTTTTCCATCTCGGAAGAACACTGCCATTTCATATTCGTGTACGACTAGTTGGGCTCCCCAAGTGATGTCTTCATTTGGGTACCTGTAAATTATGGCGTCTGCGCCAGCGTTTGTCCATTCTATTACTTGCGGCATTACTGTGTCACTCCTTGCATTACTTGTTCTCTGTTATCAAACGTGTCCTCAAGCAACTCAAACTTGTCTGATACGGTTTGGATTTTGTCTTTAAGGTTTGCAAAGTTATTGCTCAACAACTGAGTTTTCAAATCGCCGATGGCGGCGGTTAATGCGTTTACTTCGTCGAGAAGTTGGTTGTCGAAAGTTATCATGCGGTCAAGGTTTTCTTCCTTGATTTTAACGACGTCAAAGAAACCTGAGTAACCGTACGAAGCATGGTTTACTTTTTCGGTTATGCGGTCCATTTTAGCCGTTAACCTATCCATGTCGACTAAAACGTCCATGTAACGTTTATCAGCTATTTTCTGTGAAATGACTCTGACGTCATCTTTATCTTTGGTGAGTTTTAGGTACAAGTTATTCCTGACAAGTTTGTCTGATTCACGGCGGAGTTCCTTCTCTTTATATCCACGGAACCCTGGAAGCGCTGCAGCTATGCGTTCTGAAAGCCTCATTTGGCTTTTTGACTGTGCATACACATCATTATTTTCGCTCATTTCCTAAATCCTCCAATATTTGTACTCCGTTATAAAAAAAGGGTTGCTTTTAAAGTTTATTAAACAAAACTAGAACTTGGAAGAGGGTATATCGCCCTTCAAAACCATGCCCGTTGCGCCATCAACAATCATCTGGAAGTTGTTGCCTTTATACTCGTACTTTATGAACCAAATTGGTGCATGCAAGTAAACCATCTGGTTCAAGGTGATGGTTGTGTTGGCTTCAACGATTTTATCTATGTCCTGCTGGAGCAGAAAACGGTGTAAGGCTTCAATTTGTTGTTTAGCAATCTCTAAGGCTTCATCACGAGTCATTTCACTGTTGAGCAATTTGGCGAAGCCTTCGATTTTTCTGAAATCATAAGGTATCTTGCCTGTTAAAGGAACACTGTATTCTCGAGTTGGGAAACCTGAGGCTTCTCGGGCTAAAACCAGCCAATTGTACTCTTTTTGAATTTGTCCTTCCTTAACAATTGCGGGTGATATGCGCTCAAAAATTCCCTTGTACTTGGTTGTCGCCTCTGCCGAAACAATCCAAAAAGGCAAGTAAACCAGGTTTTTCTCGGTTATTTTTGCTTTTTTGGCTAAATCGCCTGGTTTCATGAAGCCAGAGCGCATCCAATCGCGCACTAAATCTTCCACTTGGGCTTCAGAGTAACTATTTAACAGTAAAGAATGGTCAAAAGTAAATGCTTGTCCCGTTTCGATTACGGTTGTGAAGCCGCAGTACTTACAGGTGGCAAATAGTTCTCCTGGCTTGAACTCTACTGGGGCACCACAATGCGAACATCTAATTTCCTGAGCCACGGCTGCCATACAGTTAAGCCTTCAGTTTTTCACGTTTGAGAATTTCTCTCGCCACGATAACTCCTGAAGCTGACGCTTGAATTAGTCCGCGGGTGACGCCTGCGCCATCACCGATAGTGAACATATTCTGGATTTTGCTTTCTAAAGCATTGTTGAGTTGAAGGTGCGAGGAATAGAATTTGACTTCGAGGGCCGGTTAAAATTTATGCTGCTTTTCAGGCTGAGTCCTTCAATTGGTTTTAGTTCCAGGTAGGCATTACCCTGTAATCTGTATTCCTTCGTATAATGATTGGTATAGTTAATGGACGCCACGGGATTTGATACACTGAGGCCGGTCACGTATCCATATGTGCCATCGGGATAGGTTACGGGTGCTGTGGAACCAATTCGGTAAGCATCTGTAAATACATTGGGCTTGATATTATTATATGCAAAGGTAAAATTCACCGTGTGCCCGAAAGTGACATACTTGTTGATCCGATAGTCGTTGCTGTTTCTTAATACAAAGCGGTCATAATAGTTACCTTTTAAAATTCCCTCATCCGAAAAATAGTCAGCGCTGAAATAATAAGAGGTTTTTTCTGTACCGCCACTTAAATTTATGCTGTAGTTCTGAACAGTGCCATTGCGCGTTATGGCATCAAACCAGTCTGTATCATACTTCAGGGTATCAATGTCAAACATGGGTGCCTGGTTATCATAGCCTCTTGCCTCGTTGGTAAACTGGGCATATGTCCGGGCGTTTGCCATTTCTACCTTGGAGGTCATTGACCTCACACCGACATAGGCATCAAAGTTGATGCTCATTTTACCGATTTTTCCGGCTTTTGTGGTAACAAGGATAACGCCGTTTGCCGCCCGGCTTCCGTAAATTGCCTGGGATGCAGCGTCCTTCAGAACTTCCATGCTTGCCACGTCATTGGTGTTGATGTTGGAAATGTCAGTGACAATTACGCCGTCAACCACATAAATAGGATTTGCACCGGCTGTAATGGAGTTGGTACCCCTTATCCTCACCTCCGATTGCTTTCCTGGCTCACCGGAAGAGATAATCTGAACACCTGCCGTTTTGCCCTGCAAACCCTGAACGGCATTCATTACGGGTTGTTTGGTGATCTCATCATTGGTTACTCTCGACACGGAGCCAACAACCTGGCTTCTCCGTGCTGAACCGTATCCGATGACAACCACTTTTTCGAGTTGCTGAACATCCGGCTGCAAAGTTATATCAATTACTGCGGAGGGACCGAGAACAATTTCCTGGGTTACCATACCCACATAACTGAATACAAGGGTCGCACCTGCAGGTACATTTTGCAGGTAATATTTGCCGTTTATATCACTTACTGTGCCCTGGTTGGTGCCTTTCAACTGCACCGTGGCCATGGGCAACGGGGAATTGTCTTCTCCGCTGATGATGGTACCGGAAACAGCGGTTCCCTGCTGTGCCTGCATGCCAACGGAAAGAACAAGCATGAAAAGCGCAAGTACGCCTTTAATGAGTAGTTGTATTTTCATATAGTAGGGGTTATTTGATTTTCATAAGTAAACTTAATGCATGCTGCTCTTCAATACAATCAAATAGCCACCACAACGCTACTGCGGAAAGTTATTATAAAAAAAGGGGGTACTGTTTTAGTACGTCATTAAGGTTAAAATACTCTGTAGTTCCTTATAGGACAAAGAAATATAGTGATATTTATTTTTAGATTTCAGAGATTCCCAAATAACACCGAACAAGGAACACCGAATGATGAATATTGAAGAGAGGATGAACAGGGGTTAGAAAACATCACCAATTTGCATAGTGTGTCCCTACAGGAAAAGGCAATGTGCAATATGCCAATGTGCAAATATGCCAATGTGCTAATTATAGACTATGTTTCTTCGTGTCTTTGTGACGTTGTGGCTAAACTGCAGAACCTGCAAAACTGCAGAACTGTACAACCTTTTATGAATAAACCACTATATCCTAAATCTCCCAGCGGGAGAGTGTTGTGGTGGTGTAACCTGTTTTCTACAATAATTGATGCTCTACGAGCATGAAGAATATTTCTACAATAATTGATGCTCTACGAGCATGCAGAATAATTACCTTCAGCCTTCAGCCTATCAGCCTAGATGCCTAATAGACCTAATAGCCTCTATTCATACTTCAGTGCTTCCACCGGATTAACCCGGGCCACTTTGAGGGATTGATAAACGACTACAGAAATGGCAATTATAAGTCCTATGAGCGATGACAGAAGGAATGTAAGAAAGTGCATCGTGGTCTGGTATGCAAAGTTCTGCAGCCACTGATGCATGAAGTAATATACCACCGGCCATGCGATGACAGATGAAATAGTGATCAAAATAACTATCTCGGTTGACAGCAAACGGAGGATCACCGGAACTGAGGCACCATGCACTTTACGGATACCAATCTCTTTTGTGCGTTTTTCGGCCGAAAATGCACTCAGTCCCAACAGGCCCAGGCAGGCCACAAAGACCGCCAGCACAGAGAATATCGTAAAAACCCTTCCTGCCCTGATTTCAGCATGATAAAGCTTGTCAAAGTTCTGATCCATAAAAACATATTCAAAGGCCTGGCCTGGCAAAAACTCTTTCCATGTTTTTTCTACCTCCCTGACAGTTCCCATCAGGTCATCTCCTTTGATCCGTACAAGCGTATAGGCGTTGTTTTTATCGGTATTAAGAGATAGCATCATCGGTTCGATCTTTTCATGAAAGGACTTATAGTAAACATCCTCGAATACACCGATAATTTCAAGTACATCCTGACTACCCTTGTCATTGGGTGTAGTGAGCCTGACACCGATGGGGTCCTTAAGGCCCAGTAACTTCACGGCGCTTTCATTGATCAGTAAAGCACTATTGTCTGTTGCATAATCGCGTGAGAAATTCCGGCCCGATTTTATCTTAAATCCAAGCAAGGGAAGATAATCATAATCTCCCTGGATGATTTCAAACTGATACATCTTATTCAGCGAATCTCCCTGTATCTGGAAGGTAGATCCATTAAAGCTCTCACCCGGAAATGTCCATGAACGGCTGGCCTGTATCACGCCAGGGAGTTTTGAAACCTGCTCACGGAAAGTTTCAGCCTGGTCGGACAGATCACCGGTGTTCTTTACTACCAATACATTCTCCTTGTTAAATCCCAGGTCTTTACTTCGGATGAATTTTAACTGGGACGATACGATGAACGTACTGATCAGAAGGACAATCGTTATTGAAAACTGAACAACCACAAGTGCAGACCTTAACCGGATGTTACCGGAACCCTGGTTGAACTTTGCTTTAAGTATTTCGGCAGGCCTGAAGGAAGAAAGGTAAAAGGCCGGGTATATGCCAGCCAGAAATCCTATAAACAGGGTGACCATGGCGAGCGACGGCACAATATACCAATGACTCAGATATCCCATTGCCAGATCTTTTCCTGTAAACCGGTTAAAGGAAGGCAATACGAGCTCAACCAGTGTAAGCGACAGGATCATGGCCACCAGGGTGATTATAAGTGATTCGGATAAAAACTGGGAGATCAGTTGCGAACGTGATGAACCTACAACTTTCTTTATGCCGACTTCTTTAGAGCGATACGAATACTTTGCTGTGGAGAGGTTCATGAAATTTATGCAGGCGATAAATAACAGGAATATGGCCACCACCGAAAAGAAATATACATATACCCTGTCAGTTCCCTGATCATAACTAAATTGGTAATGTGTATTAAAATGAAGGTCATTCAATGGCTGGAGTGTGAATTCAAATAAGTTCCCAAGGGCTTTAAATTCCTTGTAATTATTCACTTTAATGGGAATGAGCTGTTGAACCTGGGGCAGAACGAATTTATCCATCAGTCCCTCGAATTTGGCTTCCAGTTTTTTATAAGGGTAATCTTTCTGAATGACTATATAGGTTTCAAGCATTTGCGAAAGCCAGAATTCGCTTTTACTTAATTCAAGTGAATTGAAAGAGGCCAGGTAATCAAACCGGAAATGCGTATTTATCGGAACATTTTGCACTACCCCGGTTACCTGGTATACTTTGTCTTTATTCAGAATGATGTTTTTTCCAATTGGATCACTCTGGCCAAAAAGTTTTTCGGCTATGTCAGAAGTAATGATCACTGAAAATGGCTTCTGAAGGGCAGTCTTTGGATCTCCTTTAATCAGCGGGAAATTGAATATCTCAAGAAAATTCGGATCGGCAAAATAAAATCGTTTTTCATGATAGGTTACATTTTCATAGGTCACCTTCTGATCATTCGGGTAATAATATCGCGTAGCATCTTCTATTTCCGGATATTCTTCCTTAAAAACCCTGGCCTGCGGAGGCGCCGTGACGGCTATTGATAATTCTTTTCCTTCCAGCTTCGCATAGCAGTTTATCCTGTACGTGCGATCTGCTCTGCTGTGAAACTTGTCATAACTTAATTCGTGTTGCACATATAAAAGGATTAAAATGCTTCCGGCAATTCCCAGTGAAAGTCCCAATACATTCAGAATGAAATAGGCCTTGTCCCTGATTGTATTTCTCAGTGTAATCAAAAAGAAGTTTTTCAGCATATCGTTTATTTTAGCCGGATAAATTGCCAACATTATGCCAAAAACATAATTAATTGTATATCAATTATATATTTATATATCCTTCTGAAATGTGTGCAATTATTTCACACTGATGAAACATTTTTGTATTATATTTGAATTGACAGGATAGAATTATCCACAGGGATGAATTCGTAGAGACAAGGCATTGCCTTGTCTCTGCGACAACCGATGTAAGGGATGATTTTTGCATCTAATTTGTATATAATCAGATCAAATGAAGAAAAAGGGAAAAATACTGGTCGTTGATGACAATGAGGAAATCCTGGTTGCCCTGCGCCTTTTCCTGCTCAATCATTTTGAACTGGTGATCCCTGAAAAGAATCCTGAAATGATCCTTTCCCGGATGCAAAAAGACAGCTTTGACGTGATCATCCTCGACATGAATTTTAAAGCCGGCATCAACACTGGCAATGAAGGTCTTTTCTGGATGAACAAAATACTGGATATAGACCGCACAGTATCCGTGGTATTTATAACTGCCTATGCAGGGATTGAACTGGCTGTAAACGCCATAAAGCAGGGAGCTGCTGATTTTGTTGAAAAGCCCTGGGATGACGACAAACTATTGGCTGCCGTGCTCAAGGCCTTCGAGATAAGGCGTTCGAAGCTGGAGATTAACCGGTTGCGCGACAAACAGGAACACCTGATCGAAAACATCGATCAGGAGTATGATTTTTTTACCGGGAAAGCTCCCTCCATGGAAATGGTTTACAGGGCCATTGATAAGGTAGCCGCAACAGATGCCAATATTCTGATTTTAGGGGAAAACGGTACGGGCAAGGAAATCATCGCCCGTGAGATCCATCGTCGTTCCCTGCGGTCAAAGGAAGTATTTGTCGGAGTAGATCTGGGCTCGCTAAGTTCTACCTTATTCGAAAGCGAATTATTCGGGCATGTGAAAGGTGCCTTTACGGATGCACGTGAGGACCGGCCCGGCCGTTTCGAGATTGCCTCAGGAGGTACCCTTTTCCTGGATGAAATCGGTAATCTGCCTTCCTCCCTGCAAACGAAACTGCTCAGCACGCTCCAGGGCAGGGAAGTAACCCGGTTGGGTTCCAACCGTCCCGTTCCGGTGGATATCCGGTTGATTTCAGCCACCAACCGCCCGGTTTTTGAGCTTATCGGGCAGGGATTGTTCCGTGAAGATCTTTTATACAGGATAAATACAATTCAGATTGAACTCCCCCCATTACGGGATAGGAAAGAGGATATTCCGGGTTTGCTCGATTTCTTTCTGAAGAAGTACCTTCTCAAATATAACAAAGCGGGATTCAGGATTGAAAAGTCGACTATGGAAAAACTACTCAAGTATAGCTGGCCCGGAAACATTCGTGAATTGCAGCATATGGCGGAAAAAGCAGTAATCATGGGGGAAGGAGAAATGCTGCATTATGAGGATTTTTTCATGGGATCAAGGATCCGCCAGGGAAATGTGATTCCGGAAACACTCAACCTGGAGCAACTTGAGAAGGATGCTATTATAAGGGCCATTGATAAAAACGGAGGCAATATTTCCCGGGCAGTAAAAGACCTCGGTATATCCAGGAGGGCCTTGTATTACAAACTCAGAAAATATGATATTTAGGCGTTTTGCTATCCGGGTTATCTTTTTGGTAATTCTGATATCCCTGGCGGGAATGCTTGTAGTATGGTCATTCAGCAGGCCAGGCCTCGCAGTTGCCCGTCTGACGTTTATTGTCATCTGGATACTGTTAATAATCAGTCTGATTACTTATGTTACCCGTACAAACCGGACGCTAAAAACGTTTTTCGATTCCCTGCGATATATCGATACAGTGAAAAAAAGCATGGGAAAGGGCAGATCATTTGAAGAGCTTGATAAATTGTACCAGGAAATAGCGGGCATCATTCATCAGGTTGAACTGGACAGGGAAACCGACCGGCAGTATTTCAGGTACCTTGTTGATCATGCCGGGGCAGGGATCCTGTCATTCAGCGAATCGGGCGACATCGAAATAATTAATGATGCTGCCAGAAAAATTCTGAAAATAAAGCAGATAAAGAACATTTCTTCGCTCAGCGCACTGTCCCCTGAACTGCCTGTCTTTCTGGACACACTGAAACCAGGACAGCAGAAACTGTTCAAATTGATTTTGGATAATGAGGTTGTCGGATTATCGGTAAGGCTTGCAGAATACAGGATCAGTGGCCGTAAAATAAGGCTTGTTTCCCTGCAAAATATTCGCAATGAACTGGAGGAAGAGGAACTGGATGCCTGGCAAAAACTGATCCGGGTGCTGACACACGAGATCATGAATTCAATTACGCCTGTCAATTCCCTTACCAATACGATCATTCGCATGCTCGAATCAGAGGGGAGACCAAAACGGAAGGATGAGATTGATGATGGCACTCTGGAGAATGCTCTTGAGGGTTTGCATTCCATTGAAAAAAGGAACAAGGGACTTATCGGGTTCGTACAATCATACAGGAGCCTGACACGCATTCAAAAGCCGATGTTTACAAAAGTGGATATTGAATCCATGTTTATGAATATCGGCCGGCTTGTAAAGGAGGAACTGGAAGCAGCCCACATCCATCTCTTCGTTATGGTAAATCCCCCCGGGCTATCTTTGGAAGCCGATGAAAAATTGCTTGAACAGGTAATGATCAATCTGATAAACAATTCCAGGCATGCCCTTGCAGGCACTATAAATCCTGAAATTCAGATTTCGGCAAAAATTGATCATGATCAGGTCTTGATTGAAGTAAAGGATAACGGATCAGGCATTCCCGAAGATATGATCGGGAATATTTTTATTCCCTTTTTCACGACCCGTGCAGAGGGATCCGGTATCGGTCTCAGCCTCAGCCGGCAGATCATGCGGCTGCATGGCGGAAGCATTTCTGTGAAATCGGAGCCTGGCATTGAAACCATATTTACCCTGAAACTTCCCCTTTGATCACCGCAGGTTTCGTTATCTTTGCCGTTCAAAATTTACAACATGCGCGGAGCGAAACAGAAACCCATTCTTGAGAATTTACTTATAACGGATATAGCAGCTGAAGGAAAAGCCATTGCCCGGCTTGAGGGGATGATTGTCTTTGTTTCTGAATGTGTGCCCGGCGATGTCGTGGATGTGCAGGTGATACGCAAGCGGAAACGCTATATGGAAGGCTATCCGGTTAGGTTTCATTCGTATTCAGAAAACCGTACCGAGCCCTTTTGCAGCCATTTTGGACTTTGCGGTGGATGCAAATGGCAACACCTGCCCTATGCCGATCAATTGAAAAGCAAGCAACAATGGGTTGCCGACAGCATGGAGCGAATCGGAAAAGTGGAGGTAAGTCTGATCAGTCCGGTTTTGGGTTCCGAAAAGCTTACAGATTACAGGAACAAGCTGGAATTCACTTTTTCTCACAGCCGATGGCTTACCAACCAGGAAATTCAATCGGGCCATCAGAATATTGAACGCAGGGCATTGGGATTTCATATTCCGGGTAAGTTCGACAAGGTACTTGACATTGAGCATTGTTATCTTCAGCCTGAACCTTCCAACCTGATCCGCAATTTTGTAAGGAAGTATGCCATGGAGCATAATCTTGATTTCTTTGATATTGTGCGCAAGGAAGGTTTTCTCAGGAATCTGACGATAAGAAACAACCTGGCAGGTGAGGTGATGGCGATATTTTCCTTTTTCAGGGATGACCGCGAAGACATTGAAAAGCTATTGAATGCGGTGGCACTTGAATTTCCACAGATTACGTCATTGATGTATGTGATCAATCCGAAAGCAAATGACACGTTGAATGATCTGGAGGTATTGTCTTATAAAGGAACTGATCATTTAATCGAATCGATGGATAATCTGAAATTCCGGATATCCCCGAAGTCATTTTTTCAAACCAACACTACACAGGCCTTCCGTTTATATTCACTTGCCCGTGAATTTGCCTCCTTAACCGGAAATGAAACAGTGTATGACCTTTACACGGGTACCGGAACCATTGCCTTGTTCATGGCGGCATCCTGCAAAAAAGTAATTGGAATTGAATATGTGCCTGAGGCGATCGAAGATGCCAACCGCAATGCAGAAATCAACGGCATAACCAATGCATCCTTTTTTACCGGCGATATACGTGCCCTGCTTAATGAATCTTTTTTTGCAAGCCACGGCCATCCTGACGTGCTTATCACGGATCCTCCCCGGACCGGGATGCATGAGGATGTGGTAAAAGCCATCCTGATGGCCTCCCCTGAGCGCATTGTATATGTAAGTTGTAACCCTGCAACCCAGGCAAGAGATATTCAGTTGCTAAGTGAGCATTACGAAGTGACCAGATGCCAGCCTGTGGACATGTTCCCGTACACCCATCATGTTGAGAATGTTGCTTTGCTGACAAAAAGGATTATGGATTGTTGAGTCCACTCCGAAAAGGGTTTAATAGCCACTTAAGCACAAAGACACAAAGTATTTGTTTTTTGATACATTGGAAATGAAATAAATAGTGAACCTGGTGCGTTCGTGACTTTGTGGCATATTTAAAATATTGCTTTTTGTAGTAAACTCAATGTTTATATATTTCAGGAAAATATCAATGAGTTTTTGTAATTTGGTGTAAATCATTTGAAAGCGTATGGGCGATTTCTTTCATGGCGTATTTCAGACATTTTTCCTTATCGGGTATGTCATTCTGTATGTAGTGACCATCCTGATACTGCAGCCTTTCCGCTACCACAGGCGTCGCCTGAAATCAACGATCCTGCTGAAAATGAGTTACCTGCTTTACCTTGCTTCTTTCCTGGCTTTTACCTACCTGCTTCTGTTTGGCACAAAGGAAATTGCGGAATCGGAAAAGCCCTATGATACCTTATTCAATATACATTTCCTTTTTTTCCTCACGTCAACGATTATCCCAAATGTAGGGATCATGATCCGGCGAAGGATCAGGAAGAGCCGGGTGGATTATAATGTCCTGGTTTCTATTATCAACCTGATTTATTTCATTTACCTGCTTTACCTTTGTGTGACTCACAAATGGGCGCTCATGTAATGCGGGATCCCTGTCCGGCATTGATTAAACGGATCGCTTTTTCAACCTTTTCGTCAAGCGGAAGTTCGCCATCCAGCCAATGAATGACAGCTCCTTCTTTTTCCATTTTCCTGAACCAGGTACGTTGTCTTTTGGCAAACTGGTGAATGGCGGTATTCAGCAGGCTGAACATTTCTTCATAAGTAAGTTCTCCGGAGAGGTACTTGGGTTATAAACTTATATTCCAGCCCGTAATAAACCAAAGTTTCTGCAGGGATCCCTGATGCAAGCAATTGCTGCACTTCTTCTACCATTCCCTGTTTCATCCGGGTACGAAGGCGCTCGGTGATCCTTTCACGTTCCGTATTTCTTTCATAAAGAATTCCGATGAATAGTGGATTAACAGGAGGCAAATCTGTTGTTATATCGGCATGGAGTTGCCTGAAGGTTGCAATTTCAATGGCACGAATGGCTCTTTCCGCAGAATCCGTATCCGTGGTATTATGGAGCTCCTTTAAGGAAACCAGTATCCTGTTCAGTTCATCCAGGCTCTTATGATGAAGTTCCCTTCGCAGTTCTTCATTAAACGGGACATCAATAAGTTTATATCCCTTCACCGCTGCATCAATATACATTCCTGAACCACCGCATAAAACAGGCATTTTACCCCGGTTACGGATATCGGCAAATGCCTGAAAGAAATCGCGCTGATATTCGAAAACGCTGTATTTGTAGCCTGGTTCGGCAATATCCAGCAGATGATACGGAACAGGAACGCCATTCACGATATAGTCGTCATAATCCTTGCCCGTCCCCAGGTTCATGTGCCTGTATACCTGCCTTGAATCCGCACTGATGACTTCACCATTCATCCGGCTGGCCAGGTGGGCTGCCACTGAGGTCTTGCCGCCAGCGGTCGGACCAATTACGGCTATCAGGTTACAGGCTTCAGTCATGGGCAAATTCAGGAGAGCGAATATATGGAAAATCGGATAAAATAGACTTATTTTGCAGTCAACCACCTAACACCGGAATGACGGAGATAAATATAAAAAATAAAAAAGCCTGGCACGACTATGAGATCATTGACAAGTTTGTGGCGGGGATGCAGCTGACGGGCACTGAGATTAAGTCAATCCGGGCAGGAAAGGCCACCCTTGTAGATTCGTATTGCTATTTTAACCAGGGGGAGTTGTACGTGAAAGGTATGCACGTAGCGGAATATGATTTTGGGTCTATCTATAATCATTTTCCCAAGCGCGACCGGAAACTTTTGCTTACGCACAGGGAATTGAGAAAGCTTGAAAAAATCGTACGCGAAAAAGGATTAACGATTATTGCCTTGCGCATTTTCATTGCAAAAAGCAGTTATGCCAAGCTCGAAATTGCGCTGGCCCGCGGCAAAAAAGAATATGATAAGCGTGAAGACCTGAAGAAAAAGGATACACAGCGCGAACTGGACCGGGTAATGAAACATTAAGACGGCGAAGTTACAAACTTCGCCGAGCCTGCGAAAATCTACTGCGAGAAGAAGAAGGAATTCAGTTCATAGATATCACCGGCTGTAAGCTTTGATTCATAATCAAAGTAACGGTCAATCTCTTTCAGCATCTCATCAAATGAAATATACTGGTCATTGTCGGCATCCACTGATTTAAACTTGTCGGGAATCGGAACATTACCGTGTTTGCGGCCTGCATAGGATTCAGGGCGGCGGATATAAAAATCAATTTCATTGTGTTTCACGGCCATTGACTGATCCAGTAAGTTAATCAGTGCTTCCTCAGTGATTTCAACCCCGTCATCGTTAACCCAGGCACCGGTGCGGCTGAATGGTTCCTTATCGAGATAATCATAAACGCCGTCTTTATCTGAATCAATCGGGCAACCCGTTGAGTCGGTTGAAACGCCAAGAGGTGTCCCCGGGCATTCATCCCATCCGTCCATCCATCCGTCATTATCTTCATCGCCAAAGAGCATGGGGTCAAATTCCATATCCCGGAACAACCTCTCAATTTTCAGGGTTTTGGCTGAGGAGAACAGGTCAAGATGAAATGAAACATAGGTGTAATTGAACATGTCATTTCCTTTGTTTCCAATGCGCCCACTGGTGTTTTTTGAGCTGACGTGGTCAATCACATCCGAAAAGGTATAGCAGAATGAATTTCCCAACCGGATCATCATACGGTCAGACACCTGCAAATCGATTCCAAAGTCAAAGGGAATTACAAAGGCATATTGGGAGTATTGTCCGAGTCCCCAGTCATGCTGTCGCAATGGTGTCTCATACGAGAAATCACGGTTCATCAGGTGGGACATGGCGGGATCCCCTGTAGCCTCGGTGACGCTGCGGATTGTTCCATCCGACCAGTAATGATAAGGTGTTTCAACGTTTAATTTTGTATCCGGATCATAATAATGGCCAATACTGTCTGTGCGGGAATTAAACAACAGGGTGGATATGCCGAGCGATACAAAAGGATGTAATCTTCCTGTTCTTCTTTTTATAAAGATTATCGAAATTGTAATTTACATCGATACCAAAATTGTAGATGGAAGTCTGGAAATTGAAATTATGCTGCAGATTGGTGTATGATCTTTCATTGCCATTCAGCTTACCGCCCATAAAGAAGAAATCCGCTTTCAGGATCCGTTTATTGTCGATGAAAGTGGAGAGGTTAACCTTGTAGCCAAGGGTACCCAGGGTAGGAGAGTAGTATGTGTTGTGGATATCGCCAAAATAGTTCAGTACGCCAACTCCAAAACCCACGAACAGGTTTATAAACAGGATTGATGTTTTCAACTTCTTCATTTAACAGGTTATCGAGCTCATCTTCCTGGGCTTTTACTATCATACCCAAAGGCAGCAGGAGGGCCAGTAAAAGGCACCTTCTGATTAACCGTGAAGAAAGATGAGTGATCTGAATTCATTGAAACCAATGTTGTTCTGTTACCATGAGAGCTTCCTGCACAGTAATGCGCTGCCCGTTGTTGTATGCTGTGACAAAGGCATCTTTCACCGGTGTTGTATTCCATATATGGATCCTGTAATCACGTGCTTCTTTATAAACCGGGAATGAACCAACCGAATATTTCTGCCAGCCATTTAATTTTTCAATCCGTACTTCTTTTTCAATTTTCATTCTTTTAAAGTACCGGTTAATATTCACCGGGTTGTGTCCTGCTGCCAGCTGAATCCGGTAATAAACTCCCTGTTCCTGTTCCAGTAGCATCGACAATTCTGATGTTTCATTCTTGGTGCGGCGCACTTTGCGACGTGATGATTTGTCTTCGGTTTTAGCTTCGTCCTTCACCGTATTGTCTGCCTGGCCGGTGATCTCATTTCCCGTAGCCAGGGCAAGCTGATCCGGTTGATTCCTGAACAGGTTCAGTCCGTATTTGTGCGACCAGTTCCTGGATATCATTTCCTGACAGGGATGCAAGCTGAACGTCCCGTTCATTAACCGGTACACTGATCGTCCTGTCGTCAACCAGGTATGAAAATGCACCCTGAACGGAAGGGGGTGCCAGTTTTGCCTTGTTACGCGGAATGAGCCTGTAAGATACCATAAAATAAGGATCCAGCGGAAGATTCATCCATAAAAACTTTACCTTCTGTGACTTAAAAGTAAAGATGGCATCCTTCGGGATCGAGTGCAACGGCAGTGTAACCCTCGGGCACATCTTCCTCGATTTTGGCAAAATTGCGGGTAGCTTCCTTATTTACCAGGAGATTGACAATATATTCCCCGTGCATTTCCGGGATAGGGCCTCTGCCTGATGACTGCGATATTGTTATTTTCTGCCGATGCGGGAACGGTGACGGGAGCAAACATTTTTTCATAATCGTTTACATCCACAATCAGGGAAGGGTCAACCTTTGAAGAGGGAAGGATTGTAACGGATACATGCATTTACGTCAACAGATTTTCTTTCATTGTTGTCGATATACGAAAATCTGCCTGCAAGCGTAAAATTGCCTTTCAGTCTTTCATCCACTTTAACCTTGTAGCTTACAGTGATCTCATCATTTTTCGGGACCCTGAGCCAGATAAGGCGAACCCGCTTATCTGTAAATGTAAAGTCGGCATTCGATGACTGGTCGGATATAGCCGATAAGCCTGCGGGAATATTTTGCTGGAAACGTGAGAATCCATCCAGATCGCCCTTATTCAGTGTTATCCTGACCTCAAATTCTGACCCTGCGTTGACCTGAGCCGGAACGTCCATCTTTACCGACACATTGCCTGGGAACATCTGTAAAATCAGAATTACCAGCAAATTCAGTAAAGGAACTAACAGTCTGATCATTCAATGGAATTTTATGAAAAATAAAAATAATGATTCCTCAATTTATATTCAACTTATTTATCAACAAGTTCCGTAACATACACTTTTACAGGATATTATAGCATCCAGAAAAGAGGTTGTTCCGTTATCAGAAGTTCGGACTAAGCAGGTATTTGCTATAAAAATCATTGATGTGTTTTACCGCTTCGTCGGCCGTGTCCACTACTGTAAAAAGTTCCATATCTTCCATGCTGATGTTTTTTTCTTCATCGAGCATCACATTTTTAACCCAGGTGACCAATCCTTCCCAATATTTCTTCCCGACAAGGACAATCGGAAATTTTCCGATTTTTTCAGTCTGAATGAGCGTAAGGGCCTCAAAAAGCTCATCAAAAGTGCCAAAACCGCCGGGAAGTACGACAAATCCCTGGGCAAATTTGATAAACATGACCTTACGGACGAAGAAATGATCAAACGTGATCAGTTTATCGGAATCAATGAATAAGATTCGGTTCCTGTTCAAAGGGCAGGTCAATGTTAATACCTACTGAGCGGCCTTTCCCTCTTTTGGCTCCAAGGTTACCGGCCTCCATAATTCCCGGGCCACCGCCCGTAATGATGCCATATCCCAGCTGGGTAAGTTTAAAGGCTATTTCTTCAGCCAGCTTGTAAAATTTAGTGCCTGGCTCGGTCCGGGCCGACCCGAAAATGGATACGCAGGGGCCGATGCGGGCCAGCTTCTCAAAGCCTTCCACGAATTCAGACATGATTTTGAATATTCTCCAGCTGTCAGAGGATTGTATTTCCTGCCAGTCTCTTTTCTTAAAGGCATCCAGTATTTTTTCTTCGCTATTGGTCATAAATTCGAAAACATTGAGAATCTACTACTATACGTTCAGTTTTCAAGGATGTTTCAATATTAGGCTACTAGGCTTCTAGGCTTTAGGCTGCAGGCTTGCAGTCTTGCAGTGCATGCAGTCGATGCAGTTCGTGCAGTTCTGCGGTTCTGCAGTTCTGCAGTTCTGCGGTTCTGCAGAGTCCATAGTCCGTGGTCGGTAATCTGTGGGCTTCACCCACGATTATTGAGATGAGCCCCCTTCGGGCACTGACGCCACTCTCACCTCTCACGACTGGCATCACCTTCATGTCTCATCCTACACGGCCAATCCCTAAAGGGATTTTCCTTCCTCGTCCCTAGTCCCTAGTCCCTCGTCCCTAATTCAGTTCCGCCTTCAGGTATTCCGCCGTATAACTTTTTTTGTTTTTAGCGACGACTTCCGGGGTGCCGGTGCAGATCACCTCACCGCCTCTGGCACCTCCTTCGGGTCCCATATCGATCAGGTGATCCGCCACCTTAATAACATCAAGGTTATGTTCAATCACAACTATCGTATTTCCTTTATCCACCAGCATGTTCAACACCTCGAGCAAAACACGCACATCTTCAAAATGAAGTCCGGTGGTCGGTTCATCCAGAATATACAGGGTTTTGCCGGTATCTTTTTTTGCCAGTTCAGCGGCCAGTTTGATCCGCTGTGATTCTCCGCCCGATAGTGTTGTGGAGGGTTGTCCGAGAGTGATATAGCCCAATCCCACCTGGTCGATAGTATGTAATTTATGTCGGATGGAAGGTATTCCCGAAAAGAATTCTACCGCCTGGCTGATCGTCATATCGAGCACATCGCTGATATTTTTGCCCTTATATTGCACTTCAAGGGTTTCGCGGTTATACCGTTTGCCGTTGCATTCGTTGCAGTGCACGTATACATCCGGCAGAAAATTCATTTCAATCATCTGCAGGCCTGCTCCCTGGCATGTTTCACAGCGCCCGCCGCGAACATTGAACGAAAAACGGCCGGCCTTGTAACCCCTGATCTTCGACTCGCGCGTCTGTTCAAACAATTTCCGGATATCTGCAAAAACACCGGTGTAGGTAGCCGGATTGGAGCGGGGAGTGCGACCGATGGCCGACTGGTCCACTTCAATCACCTTGTCGATATTTTCCAGCCCTATAATATCCTTATAGGGCAAGGGTTCCATTAATGAGCGGTAAAAATGATGACTCAGGATAGGGAAGAGCGTATCATAAATGGCCGATGATTTTCCGCTGCCCGAAACTCCTGTTATGCAAATGAATTTTCCCAGCGGTAATTCAATGTCTACTTCCTTCAGGTTGTTTCCCGTGGCTCCGCGCAATATCAGCGATTTGCCGTTTCCTTCACGGCGTGTTACCGGTACAGGAATGGATTTCTGGTTATTCAGATACTGGGCTGTAAGAGAACAGCCTTTCATGATGTCAACCGGTTTACCGGTTGCACACACTTCTCCGCCGTGTCTTCCTGCAAAAGGTCCGAGGTCAACCACGTAATCGGCACTCAGGATCATTTGTTTATCATGTTCGACCACGATTACGGAATTACCGGTATCGCGCAGTTCCTTCAGTGATTCAATGAGCCGTTGATTATCGCGCTGGTGCAAACCGATGCTGGGTTCATCCAGAATGTACAATACATTCACCAGCTGGGAACCGATCTGGGTCGCCAGCCTTATGCGCTGGCTTTCTCCACCTGACAGACTGCCGGCACTGCGGTTGAGGGAAAGGTAATCGAGCCCTACATCCAGTAAAAAGCGGATCCTGTTTTTCAGTTCTTTGATGATTTCCGTGGCAATGGCCAGTTGTTTCGGATTGAGATGGTTTTCAAGGTCAGACAGCCAGGTAAACAGTTCAGAAATATCCATGGCAGACAGATCGGAAATGTTTTTATCATGCATAAAGAAATAAAGAGATTCCTTTTTCAGCCGGGCACCATGGCATTCGGGACAGGTTATTTTCTGAATGTACTGATCAGTCCATTTTTCCTCTTCCTTTGCATTTGCAGCACCTGCGTGATTAGTCAAATAGTTTATGACCCCTTCAAAACTCAGGAAATAATTGGTCGTAAACCCAAGGGGCGTATTTTCCAGTTTAAATGTTTCCTCGGCCCCATATAGGATCACATTCATGCCATCTTCAGGAATATCTTTTACCGGCGTATTCAGGGTGAATTTGTATTTGCTGGCAATGGCTTCGAGTTGCCAGAATATCAATATATTACGATGTGGTCCAAGCGGCAGGATGGCCCCTTTCTTTATGCTGAGATCGGGGTTTGGAATAATTTTATTAATGTCGATCTGGTTGATCGTTCCGAGGCCGTTGCAACGGGGACATGATCCCTGAGGCGAGTTAAAAGAGAAGGTATGGGGTGCCGGTTCGTTATATGAAATACCGGTGGTAGGACACATCAGCAACCGACTGAAATACCTTGGTTCTTTCTTATCGGCATCAAGTACCATGATGATGCCTTTTCCATGCTGCATTGCCAGGGTGAGTGAGCTCTTCAGCCGGGCTTTGTCATCAACCGTAACAATCATTTTATCAATGACAAGCTCAATAAAATGCGCTTTATACCTGTCGAGTTTCAGTCCATGTTTTACTTCGATAAGCTCGCCATCCACCCGCACATTCAGGAATCCTTTCCGCCTGATCTGTTCGAAAACTTCCTTGTAATGACCTTTCCGGCCTTTGATAAGGGGAGCAAGGATATATATTTTCTGGTTTTCGTATTTTTCAATGATGAGGTTAATAATCTGCTCATCGGTATATTTCACCATGAGTTCACCGGTATTGTATGAATAGGCCAGGGAAGCCCTGGCATACAATAACCTGAGGAAATCATAGATTTCGGTAATGGTGCCTACTGTGGAACGGGGATTTTTACTGGTGGTTTTTTGTTCAATGGCGATAACCGGGCTCAATCCGGTTATTTTGTCTACATCAGGCCTTTCCATATTACCGAGGAATTGCCTTGCATAAGCCGACAGGGTTTCCATGTACCGCCGCTGACCTTCGGCATAAATGGTATCAAAAGCCAGGGATGACTTTCCGCTGCCACTCAGGCCGGTAATTACGGTCAGCTGGTTTCGCGGAATGGTGACATCAATATTTTTGAGGTTATGGACCTTTGCACCCAGTATTTTTATTTCGCCAGTTTCGAGCGCTGTGTTGTTTACTTTTTTTGTCAATTTTCTTCTCCGGATCGTTCAGGGGTTAAGGTTGTTTGAGAATTCGCTCACCTTCATCGGGAATATTAATGCAATATACCTTATGAGTCTGATCTGGCAACGCATTCTGGCGAAGCCAGGGATTAAACTGCTTGATAATTTTATAATTCGTACTCTGGCTGCGGGCAAACAGGGCAATGTTAGTGATGGCTGTATCCACCTTTATCTGATGAGTTGAAATTACAGGATAATAATCTGATTCCTCAAGATGAAATCCATATTTATCGGGATCTTCAGTTATTAACTTATGGGCAACCAATCTGAAAACATATCTTGCTGTTTCCTCATTCAGCAGCAAATCGTAATAATTATTTGTATTCTGTTTTGCAATCTGGTTATCAAGGCCCTTCCTTCCTACATTATAGGTAGCAGCAGCCATGGTCCAGTTGCCATATCGTGCATAGGATTCAAGGAGATATTTGCAGGCGGCCTCAGTTGATTTTTCGAGATTATACCGCTCATCCACATTTTCATTTACTTCCAGGCCATATTCTCTGGCGGTGCTTTCGAGCAACTGCCAAACACCGGCTGCTTTTGCCGGGGAGACTACATTTTCAAATCCGCTTTCTGCCATACAAAGGTATTTGAAATCTTCAGGAACCCCGTATTTTTTGAGCACAGGTTCAATAACCTTGAAATACCGTTTTGATTTCTTCAGTACCATCAATGTTCTGGATTGCCAGTATCCATTCACGAGCAATTCCCTGTCGAGACTCTCCCGCGTATCGAAATTATCCAGCGGAACTGTTTCCCCTGCAAATTCAAGTTTTTCAGGTAAACTGAACGGTTTGTTCAACGAGGGCACTCTCGCCGGCATCGCATCGCTGGCCGCTTTGTTGGTAAAACCCTGCATTGTAATTAGAACTCCGGCAAATAACATGGCTCCTGTGAGATACAGAACCGGATGACCAAATAAAAATCTTCCTTTCGACATATAAATCCTCTGCGTTATATTAGATGCCCAAGTCTACGTAATTTTACAAAGTTAGTTAAAATGAAATTGAGTTTTTTTTTACCGTAGAAATTTTATGTTTATGTAACACGCGGTAAGTTTTTGGCGTAATAAGCAAAACCACTAACCCACAGCTAAAACCAAACATCATGCGAAGTATTACAATTAATGAAAAGGTGCAAATTACCGAGGGCGATGACGATATTTTTCGCTATGTAGCGATCAATAACTGCACTCTTGATATGGACACACTTGAAAAAATGACCGTGATTGGCGACACATGGTGTGGTAAAAGATTGTGCGGGAACCTGATTGATATCCGGAATATGCTTTTTATTGATTCAAAGACCAGGGCTTATGCGGCGGCACAGTACAGGGAGCATGTGGCAGGAACGGCCATTGTGCTTGAATCAAAAATATCCAGCTATTTCGCCAATGTTTACCTGAAGTTCAGCCAGCCGAAAACGCCCACGCGCCTTTTCACAAAGGAAAGCGAGGCAGTGGATTGGTTGCTGGAGCAGATGCGGGACCGGACTACTTCAAAGTATAACTGAATCCGGCAAATATTCCAAAGGAGTAAGGATGGACATTGAATCTCTGGTCAATCGGATTGAGATAATATCTGAAACGGGGTTCAAGGCTGATAGCCATGCGTTCCATAACCGGATAGTCGAGCCCCAGTCCTACTGATCCCTGGTAATTAACCTTATTAATATCCCGGGTGGTTCCAAACGTTTCCGTATTTCCGTTCTGTTTCAGCTGTACGCTGTTATTTACAAGGAAATTCGTGATCAAACCTCCCAGAAAGCTGAAACTGAGTTTCCGGTCGACTATCTTATATTTAACAGTGACGGGTAATTCCAAATAGTCAAAATACTGGACAGCTGTGATCCCTCCTTCTGTAATCTGTATTTTGTCGGTGCTGATGGCAGGAAATCCGTTATTGCTATAGAAGTAGTCCTTATTTCCGGTAGGTGTTGCTATTACATTTTCATAACGGCTCGAATTGCTACCGCCTTCCTGGATGGTCCCGGTTGAATTAGGGATGGACAGGTAGGTCACATTCGGCTTATCAAGATAGGCGATCTGATCCATGGAGACGGCTTCCCCGTTATTCTTTTCCTGTCCGTAACGTGAGTAGTAAAGGCCCGATTGCACTGATAGCCTGCGGCCGGCTGAATAGCCCACGCGTAATCCTCCGGCATAAGCTATCACCCCTTGCTCGGAATTGTTCATATCCTGTATTGCACTTTTGCCGAGGTAATCCGATTCAATTTTACGGTAGGAATAGAGCGGTGCTATTTCACTTCCCAGCATCCAGCGGTTATCTTTCTCGTTTTCATCCGTATTGTTTTCACTATTATCCGCAGTCAGGGCGGCCGTCTGTTCCTGCATTTCTTCCTGTGAAAGCCGCCGATAGCCCAACCGGTGAGGAGCTGGTACCATAAACAGGGAAGGCTCGTGCATGCTCATGCTGGTCAGGGCCGGTGTTTTCGTATCAGGATGGGAAGTTTTAGGTAGTTGGGTATGATTATTACTCAACAAACTGGTATGAATATCATTCGTCTGCCGGGATTTATTTTCATTTTTGACGGGCTTGTCAGTAGCAATAAGAGATTGATTATCAGACTTATTTGAGGCCTTTTCCCTGTTTGAAGGTATAATAACGGATTTTTCAGAAGCAGGTGGCTTTGAAACAAGGGCCCCGGCATTTTGATGTCCGGACTTGTTTATCAGGTGATAACCCAGTCCAAGCGAAAAAAGCAAGGTCATGCCGGCAGCTATGCGCAAAAACAGGTAAACAAGCTTCTTGCGCTTTTCCACTTCCAGGCGGGATGCAATTTTATCCCATACCTGGTCAGCGGGCATTTCCTCATAAACCGACAGCCGTTCCCTGAAAAACTGGTCTGTTCTTTCCTTGTTGTTATCCATAACTCAGGATGTTTGAACCGATTTTAAATAATATTTATTTACTCTTTCCTGCAGAATAACCCGTGCACGCGAGAGATTTGATTTTGATGTTCCCTCTGTGATCTGCAGCATCTCACTGATTTCCTTATGTGAATATCCTTCCAGGGCATACAGGTTGAATACCAGCCTGTACCTTGGAGTGAGGTCCTGGATAATGTTTAAAAGTTCCTTCACCTCTATATTACTGGTCACATCAATTTCCTGTTCCTGTTCTGTTTCGGCAGGATTATCCTGCAAAGACACCGTTTGAAAATGCATTCTGTATTTTTCAAGGGCCGTATTCACCATAATTTTTCTGATCCAGCCTTCAAATGCTCCTTTGAATCCGAACTGGTTAATTTTTTCAAAGACTTTTATAAATCCTTCCTGCATAATGTCTTCTGCATCATGATAGTTTCCGGCATACCGCAAACAAATGCCAAACATTTTTGATTTGAACATATCGTATAGTTCGCGCTGAGCCCCGGGATTTCCTTCCTGGCAGCCAAGCACAGTTTTATGTAGGCGGTCGACCAAATACAAAATTTTAGCACTTAAAATTAAGGTTAAATCCTGATTATCCCTTTTTATTCTGCGCCGAAAGTATGATGATATTAAGGTGCAAAAGGTTGCGTGCGAGGGCTTATTTTAATTATGTTCATTATCGTACATTTCCTGTATCATAATGGTACAATTCCCGGGGAGGGTTTTCCGTTAATTACTTTTATTAATGTTATGATTATCACACAACTTTTCCTAAACGGCATAATATTTGTCAACTAATCGGTTTACTAACCTGTTCCTCATGATAACACTGAATAATCTTCATAAATCGTACATAACGGGTGCCAATTCTTTGCATGTACTCAAAGGAATCAGCCTTGAGATTGAAGACGGAGAAATGGTTTCCATTATGGGGGCTTCCGGATCCGGCAAATCAACTCTTTTAAATGTATTGGGCATTCTCGATAACTATGATGCCGGAGAATATTATCTGAATGGTATGCTCATTCGCAACATCAGTGAAACAAAGGCGGCCCAGCTGAGAAATCATACAATAGGATTTGTTTTTCAGAGCTTCAACCTCATCTCATTTAAGAATGCCCTTGAAAATGTTGCCCTTCCCTTGTATTATCAGGGTGTAGCCAGGCGCAAGCGAAATCAGATTGCCATGGAATACCTCGACAGGGTTGGACTTAAAGATTGGTGGACGCATTTGCCCAGTGAGTTGTCAGGAGGTCAGAAGCAGCGTATAGCCATTGCCAGGTCGTTAATCAGCAAGCCAAAGGTTATCCTTGCTGATGAACCCACCGGGGCGCTTGACTCTGTAACCTCATTGGAGGTCATGGATCTTTTGCAGGAGATCAATGATGAGGGAATAACCATCATCATTGTAACGCATGAGCATGATATTGCCCTTCGCACCCAGCGGTCCATCAAACTCAAAGACGGAGTGATTGAAGATATTATTTATCACAATTCAGCATTGAAGGCGGCTTCATCTTTCTAAAAACATAGCCTATGTTTGATATCGATAAATGGCAGGAAATCTTCAGCACGATTGACAAAAACCGGATGAGGACCTTTCTCACCGGATTCAGCGTGGCCTGGGGAATATTTATGCTTATCATTTTGCTCGGATCGGGCAAGGGACTGCAAAATGGCATCAGCAGTCAGTTCAAACGGGATGCGGTGAACCAGATCATGTTCGGATCAGGTACAACCAGCAAGCCTTATAACGGTCTGAAAGCCGGCCGGGAGATCAGATTTGACAACCGGGATTATGATTTTCTAAAGAATTCAGTTAAAGGGGTCGAAGAAGTAACCGGAAGATATTATATGTGGCAGAACCGGGTTATATCCTACAAAAAAGAATACGGGGTATTTGACCTGATCGCCTGTCATCCCGATAACCTGGATCTCGAAAATGCCGGTATCAAAGAAGGACGATACCTGAATGAAATTGATATTCAAAAGAAAAGAAAGGTGGCTGTTATTGGCGAACCGGTTCAGCAGGGACTTTTTAAAAATGGTAAGGATCCAATTGGGGAATACATTAAAATAAACAACATTTCATTTCAGGTAGTGGGGGTTTTCACGGATCCCAGTGAACGGGACCGCACCAGGGCCTATATTCCCATTAGCACTGCACAGATGATTTCAGGCGGGGGTAACCAGATCCATAATTTTGCCATCACCAGCAATCTGAGCGCTGCGGAAAGTGAAAACCTGGAGAAAACATTGCGGGCCTGATTTTGCCAAACGGCACAATTTCGACAAGGACGATACCAATGCCATGTGGATGTGGAATACGCTCAAGGAATACAAAAAATTCCTGAATCTTTTTCTTGGCATACAGATCTTTGTATCCATAATTGGTGCCTTTACCATTATTGCCGGGGTTGTGGGAGTGAGCAATATTATGATCATTGTGGTAAATGAACGGACAAAAGAAATAGGTATCCGAAAAGCAATCGGCGCAACACCTTACTCAATTGTAGGTATGATCCTTTTTGAAGCAATCCTGATAACAAGCCTGGCCGGTTATATCGGACTGATATCGGGGGTTGGATTACTCAGTCTGATCTCTTCGGTATTGCCTCAAAATGATTTCTTTCTGAATCCGGAGGTGGACTTTACGGTGGCCATTGTTTCAACACTTGTGCTGATAGTGGCCGGATCACTTGCCGGACTCATGCCTGCTCTGAAGGCCGCGCGCATCAGGCCTGTTGTAGCTTTACGTGATGAATAAAAAATAATTACTGAATATGTTTGACAGAGACAGGTGGGAAGAAATTTACGCTACGCTGAGAGGAAACAAACTGCGTACCTTCATGACTGCATTCGGCGTATTCTGGGGTATTTTCATGCTGGTCGTCATGATGGGCGCCGGCAATGGACTTCAAAATTCGGTTTTTGACGGTTTCCAGGATTTTGCCACCAACAGTTCCTTTATGTGGACAAGGCAAACCACTATTCCTTATAAAGGTCTGCCCCGGGGAAGATTTTGGATGTATACCAATGCGGATATGAAGGCATTGCGTGAAAATATTCCGGAAATTGATCTGCTGGCACCCCGTCTCCAACCCTGGTCGGGTAATGGCGACAACAATGTGGTGCGTGGACTGAAATCAGCCTCCTATGATATATTCGGCGATTATCCCGATTTTTTCCGTATCGACCCGGTAACCATGCTGATGGGACGTGAAGTGAACAACATTGATATTAATGATAAGCGGAAAGTAGCTGTCATTGGCAACAGGGTGCGGGACGAGCTTTTCAACCCCAATGAAAATCCGATCGGACAGTATATACGCATCCGCGGGGTTTATTTCCAGGTTGTGGGGGTTTTCGAGCCCAGGAATAAAAATATGAGTTTTGGGGGTGACAAGGAAAAGTCAATTTTCATCCCGTTCACATCCCTCCAGGTGGCCTACAATATGGGAGACGAAGTGCATTTTTTTGCTGTTACCGGAAAAGATAACATTCCGGTATCCGTTGTGGAGAAAAAATGCATGGCCCTCGTTGCCGAACGTCATAAGATTGCCCCCGAAGATGAACAGGCTTTCGGTCACTTTAACCTGGAAGAACAGTTCAATAAAATGAAGGGTTTGTTTACGGGGATCAGCACCCTGATCTGGCTGGTGGGAATCGGAACTCTTTTTGCCGGTGTTATTGGAGTGAGCAATATTATGCTTATTGTAGTCAAAGAAAGAACAAAGGAAATAGGAATACAGCGATCTATCGGTGCATCTCCCTGGAAAGTAATCAGCCAGATCATCATGGAATCGGTTGTGCTTACTTCTTTTTCCGGCATGATTGGATTGGTAATCGGGGTAACCATCCTTGAATTTGTTAATCACCAGATGGTGAGTTCAGGAGCCAACACCGATATGTTCAAAAATCCGGGAATTGATTTCAATATTGCCCTGACAGCGCTGGTGGTTCTTATTTTTTCAGGTATCCTTGCCGGACTGATCCCAGCGCGGAAAGCAGTCAGTGTTCGTCCTGTGGAAGCCTTACGTGCCGAGTAATTAATGCGGAAATTAACTATACAAATCAAAACAAAAAATGAAAAAATTCTTAAAAATCGGGTTGCTTGTCCTGGTGGTTTGCTCAATCTTCGGTACCATGTTTTACCTGTATCAGAAATCAAAAAAGAAACCAGTGGTTTATGAGGTAAAATCTCCTTTCATTTCCAATATTGTCAAAAAAACGGTAGCCACAGGTTCAGTTGTTCCCAGGAAAGAAATTCTGATAAAGCCCCAGGTATCCGGTATTATTGAGGAATTATATATACTGGCCGGTAACCAGGTGAAAAAAGGCGATCTTATCGCCAGGGTAAAGATCATTCCCAATATGGTTGAGTTGAATAATGCCGAATCAAGGCTGAACAAGGCAAAAATTAATTTTGAAGATGCAAAAACCGTATATGAGCGCCAGAAGAAGGTATTTGAGCAGGGGGTGATTCCTATGGCTGAATTCCAGCAATACAAACTTACCTATATGAATGCCATGGAAGAACAGGAAACGGCAGAATCAAATCTTCAGCTGATCAAGGAAGGCGTTTCAAAGAAACAGGGAGGGGTTACAAACACCCTTATCCGTTCAACCATTGAGGGAATGGTACTTGATGTTCCCGTTGAAGTAGGAAATTCAGTTATTGAAGCCAATAATTTCAATGAGGGAACCACGATTGCCAGCGTTGCTGACATGGGTGAGATGATTTTCAAAGGCAAGGTAGATGAAACAGAAGTCGGCAAACTGAAAATTGGTATGCCGCTGATTCTTTCCATTGGCGCAATTGAAGATGAAAAATTTGATGCCTCACTGGAATATGTTGCTCCGAAAGGAAAAGAGGAGAACGGCGCAATACAGTTTGAGATTAAGGCCAATGTAAAGCTGAAAAGCAATAATTTCATCCGGGCAGGATACAGTGCCAATGCAGATATTGTTCTTGATCGACGGGACAGTGTCATGGTAATACCCGAAAGCCTTATCCAGTTTGAAAAAAGCGGTGATTCGGCTTATGTGGAAGTTGAGAAACAGCCCCAGGTATTCGACAAGAGGTATATTAAGACAGGTTTATCCGATGGTGTTAATATTGAGATAAAGGAAGGCATAACAAAAGATGACAAGATAAAGGGCGCTAAGATTGAAGCCACACCGGCTCCTAAGAAAGAAGGAGCACAGGGGTAGAAAACAGTGAGAGTGACAAGTGACAAGTGACGAGGAAGATCGAATCCCTGTTAGGGATACACTGTTGGTAGAAAACAAGACGGGAATGCCTCAAATAATCCCTTGGCGGTACGTTGCAGGCCCTGAAAAGGAATCAGGTTAGTTGCAATAGTTTACACAATGTGTTAATTTCAGGTCTATTATAGGTTAGTAATCAGCCCCTGCCAAAACAGGGGTTGTTTTTTTGCCCCAGATAAGAATTTTTAATTATTTAACAAAATAATTAACAAAAATTGTAACAAAATTGTTGAAAAACCTGTTAATAAGTAGTAAATTTACTTTAATTAATATTTCGTAAGCATTTGTTAACTTGACTTATGAAGTTGTTTATCAAACGGAATGGTAACTTGTTCATGTTGAGTTCTTAATTTTCGCAGCATTTATTAATTGAGGTAACATTTACGGGCAATCTACTAACTAAAACCTTATTAATATGCTTGATGTAAAGTATAATATTAAAAGTCTCATTTCAAGCATTTATGAATGCCAGAAAAAGATCATTATTAATCGTCGATTCATTCGGGAACTTGAATCAGAGGGGAATGATACAAATAAGCTCAGGGGGGAAATTTCCGATCTTGAACGAAAAATCAGTGAATTTCAGAAAGAACTGAGAAAAAGGTATCAATTCTCTCTTTAATTAAGGTTTAACCTACACGCTATAACCAAAAACCACTCTTTAACGGAGTGGTTTTTGATTTTAAGGACCTTTATGTCCTAATCGAATTTTGTCTTAATAAACCACCAGTCATGCAGGGAGAAGCTGACCACAATGGAATGGTATCTTTCCCTTATCAGTCCGTTGGTTACGGAACCCCGTACTCCGCTGTTGTAGGAAACATTTACGGTGGTTTTATTCTTGGCGAAGGGGATACCAAATCCAAGAGAATAGCCGGTTTCATCAATTGATTTATTGTTGATCTCCACATAATATCCTTCACGGTAAAAGCCCGCACGATAGGCAATTCTTCCCATAAAGCCATATTCATTCATGCGGCCTGGAATATATTCAACACCCACCCTGTAGGCATTTGTATTTACATAACTGAACTGCGTGTTGGTGGAATTTTCGTTTACAGCGGACCAGTTTCGATACATATAGTCTGCATTGATACTTAATTTATTGAACATATCGAGTGATATACCGCCGCCAATATATAACGGAAAATCGAATGTGCCTTGCTGGGTGATCTTATCTTCAAAAATTTGTCCGTTGGATTGCGAAATCTTTAACTCCTCCGTAAAATTCAATTTATGGGTATTGCCAAAGACTCCTCCTATTGACAAACGGGAATCTTTGTTCAGGTTAAAGAAATATTGAAATCCGAAATCAACCAGAATCTTATTCACATGGGCCGTTTTGGTAGATGTAATTGTTCCTGCAATCTGGTCATATTGCACAGTTTCTGAAGAATTGATAGTCCCAAAAACGTATGAGGTGGTAGCGCCCAGGCTTAGATGATGGAAAAGCACAAAAGCATTGTCCAGGTAAAACTGGGTTAATCCCCCCGATCCTGTGAGATCAGCTGTAAACAAATCCGTTGTGCCTTCCACATTCTTTGTGGATGTTATTTTATATCCGACTGTGCTGAAAGGTACAATGCCTAATCCGCCAGTCCAGTTTTTTGCTACTTTGTACCCCATGGCAATATTCCTTATATTGATATCATGACCATGCTGTGTAAGGTAACTCGTTTCATATTTGACGAAATCCATACCAAGGCCAAAATCAAAAAAGAAAGAGATACTATCCAGATCATGATAAGAAGCCGGGTTAAGATTATTCAGGTAGTGTCCGGAAGCGTTGGCAATTCCTGATTTGCCCATACCCAGGTTTCGGCTTAAACCCTTTGGATTGATCTCACCAATTCCGAAAATAGAGTAGGGCAGATTCGTTCGTACCTGTGCAGAAGCATTCAATGCAATATAAAAGAAGGAAAAAATGAATGAAGAATCTTCTCATGGAAACAATTTTACTAATAATTCATGTAATAAATTTTGAGCTTTACCTTGCTTTCGCTGTTAATCTGGCTGCCCAGGATGAGCCTGTCTGCAGTTTTGTAGATTTCATTGGGTGTAATAGTGATCAGAAGGGCAGGAATATCATCAGTCTCTTCAACAATTTTGGTCTGGATAAAATTGGTAACATCAAATGTGTAACTCGTTCCTTCCTGGTACTCATTGTCAATCACGAGGTTACCTACCAACGGACTTCCTGTATTCAAATTCAGAACCGGGGCTCCGAAACGGTTATACTTATCGGATTGAAACAAGCTTATTCTTTGAGGCAAAAGTATTGTATTATATGTATTTCTGATGGGTTCAAGGATCAGTTCCGCCTTCAGTATCTGCATGTTTTGATGAAGTGCCAGGATACTTTTGAGATAGGGGACCTCAAGACGGGTGACAATTCCGGTTCCTGCCTGGATATACGATTGTTTATCGGTATATTTTGCAGATAATTTGTCCTTTTGACTTTCAGGCAAATCGATGACGGGATTGGTTATTTCAAAATGATTAAACTGGTTAATAGCACAAGCAAAGATTCCAAAATCACGGTACTGGGAAACGCTTGTAAAATCAATATAGTGATAATATAAACGCATAACCGGCGCAGCAGAGGTGGTTTTAAAACCAACCATTGCCTCATCGGAGATATCACTTTGAATCGTCAATCCCTTGAAATAATTCAACCAGTTATCCAGTTGAAGAATGCGGTCGTCCTTGTCCAGGAAAAGCTGAAGAAGTTCCTGTCCAAGATCATCGCTCAGCCTGACAGAAACGGTATCCCGGGAAGGAGTATTGGGCCTGGGTTTGAAAGTCCTTGAACCGAGGGGATCTGCAGAATAGGCAAAATGGGAGGTATTGTACAGATAATTATCCACCCTTACCCGTATTGTCTGCTCCACCCTGTGAACATGAATTGTGAAAGGCTGGAGCGTATCCCCGATTCTATAGTTGTTATCCACCATGATAAGAAGAAGTGAATCATAAACGGCAGTGGAAGGAACAGTGCGGGTATCAGGCAACTGAAGTTTGAAATAGCTTGATGCAGAGATATCTCCGATTTCAGGATCATGATATTTTCCAACTACTACAGCTCCTTCCCCGTCAGGTAATCCGGAGGTACGGAGTGAATCGAGTTTTACAGTAAAACTATTTACAGTGAGAGTATCTATATACCTCAGGTCTGTTTGCACATTAACATATTTACCTCCGATATCGAAAGATTGATTGTCCTGGTTACAGGAAAAAAAAGCGAGAAGAATCAGAATACCTAAATACTTTGTCATGTATACTTTTCGTTTAAACTAAGCAAAGTAAACCACCCATGAAAGGCTTTAAAAATAAAATATACGGTTACGTACAAATTTACCGACAGATTTAATATAATCATCTATATTTTTAACAATCATGGAAAGGGGTTTACAAAAAAAGATAATAAAATCGGCTGGATGCGAAAGTATTTTAATTTAGTAGATAAAAATAACAATTTCATCTTTAGATTTGCAAACTGTATCTAAAACATTTTAATAATCCTTTCAGCGTCTCTATGTTTGCCGAATTCGCCGGAAAGTTAAAAATTATTAATAAAATGAAAACTAACATCAATTAAACGGTAAAATCTTGAAAAAAGCATTTATATTCATCACGATTTTTTAAAGCAATTGAAAATAAAATTTAATCAAATGAAAATATACAGAAATCATCTCGCAATTGGCTTATTATCAGTAGTTTTATTCTTTACTTCTTTTTCCTGTAAAAAAACCATCAAGCACTGTACTTGTTGGAAACTGGGTTGAACAATCGAGATTTTGAGGGAGTTGCAAGAAGCAGTGCAACAGCTTTTTCAATTAATGATATCGGATATATCGGTCTGGGATATGACGGGGAATCCAGGTTAAGTGATTTTTGGGCATATGATCCCGGGCGCAACAGCTGGACACAGGTTGCAGCTTTTACCGGCATTGCCAGGAATTCAGCCGTTGGCTTTGGTGCTGCGGGTAAAGGATATGTCGGTTTTGGCTATGATGGGGAGGCAAAGTTGAAGGATTTCTGGCAGTATGATCCGGCCGCTAATAAATGGGATTCTGTTAGTGCACCAAATGGTCCATCAGCCCGCTATGGTGCGGTGGCCTTTTCAATTGGCGATATTGGTTATGTAGGCACCGGGTATGACGGAAATTACCTGAAGGATTTCTGGGCCTTTGATCCTGCCGGCAATACATGGACGCAGAAAACCAGTTTTGGCGGTTCAAAGAGAAGAGATGCAGTGAGCTTTGTAATCGACGGTAAAGGGTATATCTGTACCGGCGTAAATAACGGGAGCTATGAAAAGGATTTTTATATGTATGATCCTTCCAATGACACCTGGACTGCCAAACGCAAGATTTATAATTCAAGTGACCAGTCTTACGATGATGATTACGCGATTGTACGAAGCAACGCTGTCGCTTTTGTTATCGGTAATAAGGCATATGTAGCCACCGGAACGATCGGAAGTCTGAAAAATGACGTTTGGGAATATGATCCGCCAACGGATTTATGGGCACCAAAAACCAATTTTGAAGGAACAACCCGCACAGGATGCTGTTTCATTTTCAATAGCCGGACGTGGATTTGTACTCACAGGAAAAAGTACAAGTTATCAGTTTGATGATATATGGGAATTTTTACCCAATGATGATTACAACAAAGAAGACTAAACGCTACAGGCTGTTATTGCTTTTATTAGCTATTGCAGTTTTATCTCTTATTGCATACCGGGTTTTCCTTAGCCCGTCAACCGAAACCCTGAATGTGAAAACGTTCAGGGTTTCCGGCGGATGGGGCTACCAGATCTTCATTCACCAGAAGCCATATATTTACCAGCCTTTTATTCCTGCAATTCCGGGTAAAAAGCCATTTCCAAGCCGGATGACTGCCCTTCGTGCGGCAAAAACAGTTAAGGCAAAATTATTACGTGGTCAGCGTCCCGACCTTACAATGGATGATATTATTGAAAACCGGGGTCGATAGTCTGGGAAATTCGAACTAAATTGCATTTTCAATAGTATCTCCTTTGAACTTCAATAGCGGATTTAATCAAATGAACCGGATTAATTGCCTCATTGTGGATGATGAACCTGCTGCACTTGAAGTGCTGGAGCATTTTATAGGCAAGGTATTCTTTCTGCATCTGATCAAAAAATGTCAGCATGCCATTGAGGCCATGCAAATCCTGGAAGAAAATAAGATCGACCTGTCTGTTTCTGGATATTAATATGCCGGATGTTGACGGGCTTCAACTGCTAAAAAGCATCAAATCAAAGCCGCTTGTTATTTTCACCACCGGTTACAAGGAATATGCCCTGAACGGATACGAGTTTGATATTGTTGATTTTCTGCTTAAGCCATTTGATTTTGAAAGGTTTCTGCGGGCTGTAAACAAAGCCAATAACCAGATCTCAAAATCCTTACGATTGCCGGTAGCGCATGCAGAAGCTCGCAGCAGTTCATCTTTGTCAAGGCTGATTATAAACTGGTGAAAATTAACGTGGATGATATCCTGTTTGTGGAAGGACTGAAGGATTACATCAAGATATTCACAAAACAAAAGCTGATCCTGACGCTTATGTCAATGACAGCCATTGAGGAAAAGCTTCCCGCCGGATGAGTTTTTCAGGCTTCACCGGTCCTATATCATTTCTCTCAGCAAGATTGATTCGGTAAGCCGGCACCGGGTGATTATCGGCGAAAAATTCATTCCCATCAGCGTGCCGTACAGGGAAAAGTTTTATTTGATTATTGATAAGAGTATTTAGATTAGGAGGCTTAGGGGCTTAGGAGCTTAGGGGCTTAGGAGCTAGGCTGCTAGGCTACTAGGCTATAGGCTTCAGGAGTACGGCTGTTTGATATTGCCATTGTTCGGTGCTAATATTCACTTAAAATCAGCGTTCGCATATTCAAAGTTATTTTTAGCAAAATCAACACCGAACAATGGCAACACCAAATACTCATACTCCGAAGATTTCTAGCTCACAAATCCCTAAGCCCCTAAGCCCCTAGAAGCCCCTAAGCCCCTAAGCCCCTAGAAGCCCTAAGCCCCTAAATATGAATCACCTCCCCGTACGCTGCGGCGGCGGCTTCCATCACGGCTTCCGACATGGTGGGATGCGGGTGGATGGATTTGATAATTTCGTGTCCTGTTGTTTCAAGCTTTTTGGCTATTACCATTTCTGCTATCATTTCAGTGACATTATCGCCAATGAAATGAGCGCCCAGCAATTCGCCGTATTTTGAATCGAAGATCAGCTTCACAAAGCCTTCCTTGTTTCCTGCGGCAGTTGCTTTGCCGGATGCTGTATACGGGAACTTGCCAACCTTGATATCATAGCCGGCTTCTTTTGCTGCTTTCTCGGTATATCCAACCGAAGCAATTTCGGGAGATGTATAGGTACATCCGGGAATGTTTTTGTAATTAATGGGTTCCGGATCCTTGCCTGCAATTTTTTCCACACACACAATACCTTCTGCCGATGCAACATGTGCCAGTGCCGGACCGGGTACAATATCACCGATGGCATAAACACCCTTTACATTCGTCCTGTAAAACTCATCAACCTTTATTTTTCCCTTATCCGTTTCAATGCCCAGTTTCTCAAGTCCAAGATCTTCGAGGTTAGCGGTGATTCCAACGGCAGAAAGAACGATTTCAGCCTCCCTTTTCTCAACACCCTTTGGTGTCTTAATGGTTACCTGGCAGACTTTTCCGGTTGTGTCAACAGATTCCACCGAGGAGGAAGTCATCACTTCCATTCCGGCCTTTTTAAAAGATCTTTCAAGCTGTTTTGATACTTCTTCATCTTCCACAGGAACAATCGTCGGAAGAAATTCAACCAGGGTCACTTTGGTGCCAATTGAGTTGTAAAAATGGGCAAACTCGCTGCCTATGGCTCCTGAGCCGACCACCACCATGGATTGTGGCATCGTTTTGAGGGTCATGGCTTCGCGGTACCCGATAATTTTTTTCCCGTCCTGTTTCAGATTGGGTAATTCCTTTGACCGGGCTCCGGTAGCAATTATAATATGTTTGGCAGTAATTTTTGTTTCCTTTCCATCCTTGTCTGTAACGGAAACGGTCTGGTTATCCACCAGTCGCCCGTAACCCGGGATCTGGTCAATTTTGTTCTTTTTAAAAAGAAACTGAACTCCCTTGCTCATTCCATCAGCAACACCGCGGCTGCGTTCAACCATTTTTTGTACATCAGCATGTGCTGAAGAATCAAACGTAATACCATAATCTCCTGCATGTTTCATGTAATTAAAAACCTGGGCACTCTTAAGCAGGGCTTTTGTAGGGATGCAACCCCAGTTTAAGCATATGCCGCCAATTTCAGCTTTTTCCACTACACCCGTTTTCAGACCTAATTGTGATGCACGAATGGCCGCCACATAACCTCCCGGGCCGCTGCCAATTATAACAAGATCATAGTTCATTTTCTTTTTGTTTAATTTTCAATAATTTGAATTCAACTACTTCATTTATGTTTTGCAAAAATACTATTATTTTTTTCGCGAACCCTATAATGCCCTATTTACGCCTGTAATTAAATCGTATCCAATGACGCTTAAAGTATTTTTCCATCAGGGCCCTCGCCGGAGTAAAAGGGGTCAATTCACCCATCAGCACCCTTGCTTCCTGTATTTTCAGCATCTTTTGAATCCGGCGGTCATGATAAAAACTGTCCTTCAGGTTTTGGTTTATGGTTTCATACATCCAGTATAAGGATTGGTCCAGTCTTTTCCTTTCGAAATAGCCCTTTTGCTGCATCATTGTTTTATACTCCAGTATGGTATTCCAGATCTCCTCAATTCCGGTGTTCGTTCTCGATGAACAGGTCATGACCTTCGGTGTCCATCCTGTATTGGACGGGGGAAATAAATGGATGGCATTTGAATATTCTGCCTTCGCCCTTTCAGTTTTGGCAATATTTTCCCCGTCGGCTTTTGTAATGGCTATGGCATCCGCCATTTCCATGATGCCGCGTTTGATTCCCTGTAATTCATCCCCTGCACCCGCCAGCATCAGCAACAGGAAAAAATCCACCATGGAATGTACGGCGGTTTCACTTTGTCCCACACCCACGGTTTCAATAAAGATTGTATCAAAACCGGCTGCCTCGCATAAAATTATAGTTTCCCGGGTTTTGCGGGCCACACCTCCCAGTGATCCGGCTGAAGGAGAAGGCCGGATGAAAACATCCGCGGCAACCGACAATTCTTCCATGCGGGTCTTGTCGCCCAAAATACTTCCCTTGCTGCGCTCACTGCTGGGATCAATTGCCAGAACGGCCAGCTTACGGTTATTGCGGATCAGATGCAGTCCGAGTGATTCAATAAAGGTGCTTTTGCCAACCCCGGGAACGCCTGTAATGCCAACGCGAAGAGAATGACCCGACCAGGGAAGGCATTTTTCAATGATTTCCTGGGCAAGCTCGGTGTGATGAGGCAGTGAACTTTCGGTAAGCGTAATGGCCTGACTTAATACAGTCCGGTTTCCCGAAAGTATGCCATCGAGAAACTCCTTGACGGTAGGCTGCTTGCGCTTTTTTTGCTTGAATATTTTTATTGCTTCCTCGTTGATATCCGGAGGTTGGGCAATGCCTGAACTGACACTAAGGTTGCTTTTGTATGATGAGCCTTTCATTAGGCAGGTTTTCAAAATAAATGTTTACCCGGCTTATTGTTTTTGGGCGACTATTCCATTCAGCCAGAGTATTGTTTTCGACCTTTTCGGATCGTTTGTAATCACTGTAATTGCTTTTTTCTGATTTCCTTCACGGCCGGCAGGATTGAACACCGTTTTTATCTGTGTGGATTCACCGGGTGCAATGGTGGTTTTGGCCGGCTGAACCGCAGTACAGCCGCAGCTGGCTCCTACTTTACGGATATACAGGTTTGATTTACCGGTATTGGTCAGGATAAAAACATGCTCTATCACCTTATCGGGACTTGTCGTGCCAAAATCAAAGGTGGTCTCATCAAATTGAACCACCGGGGCCAGGGCCATTTCTTCAGCCGTAAGGGCCCCGAAATTTTCCTTTGATATTTGCAGTTATGCTGATGCGGTTATTTGGTGCTGCTTTTCCGTTTATCAGAAGATCAACCCTGTCCACAACATAATCCCAGTTATTTTGAAGTGCGGATGAGTATTCCATGTCAATTCTGCCTTCCTGTTGCGGCCCCAGGGAAGCAGGGACCATTTTCACACTGATATAGGGAGGTAATTGTTTGAAACTTAATTGCACAGTTGTATCATGTGAGGTATTCATCACCTTTATGCTGAATTTTCCTGTAGATCCCTTGTAAATTTCTCCAAATGCAGCGTATATGGTCTGAATCCTGACAGGTCCGACTGAAAAACGGTAAACATCCTCGATTTTTTCAGCCGGTATTACCACGCCCTCGATTACCAGGGTAACAACCGGAAGATCGGCATTGCTGTTCACCTGGATGGTTTTACTAAAGGAGCCGGGCCTGTTCTTTGGATTAAAGGTAACCCGTATGCTCCCGCTTTTTCCGGGTAAAACAGGCTCTTTTGTCCATTCAGGTGTTGTGCATCCGCAGGATGCCTTCACATCGTTCAGGATCAGGGGCACCTTGCCTGTATTTGTAAACTGAAAATCATGTACAACCAATCCGGCAGATTCAGGAAATGTACCAAAATTAAATTCTTTTTGAGTGAAAGAAATGACCGGCTTTGAATCCTGACCTGCAATACGAAATTGAAAAACGAGAGAGAGCAAAATGAAGAAATAAATACTTTTTTTCATGGGAATCACTGAAGTTAAAAGCATATGGTGGTCAAAGTTAAAAATTTATATGGGAATAGCCAGTAACCGCTTTCGTTTCATATGAACATTCTGAAGGTTTGTTTTTCGTATTATTGCAAAAAGGTTCACATGATCCAGCTTGTCCTTACCGGTGATGGTTCACATACCCTGTACATTCCTGAATTGAATGAACATTATCATTCAACTTACGGTGCATTAACTGAATCGCTTCATGTTTTTATCCGGAGCGGCCTGGATTGTTTTGCCGGCAGCCGCGAGATCTCAATTTTTGAAACCGGATTTGGAACGGGACTGAATGCACTTCTGACAGCGTTAAGTGCAATGAGGTCGGGCATGAAGGTATGGTATTTTGCCGTTGAGAAGTATCCTGTTGATCCAGAGATAGTGAAACAGCTTAATTACCCTCATCTCCTGAAGGATGCTGAAATTGACGCTGAAGCATTATTTAATGCTATTCATGAGGCCGACTGGGAAACCATGACTGAAATCCATCCCTGTTTTCATCTGAAAAAGATGAAAGGGGATATGTGCAGTTTTGTTCCGGATGGCAGCTATGACCTGGTTTATTTTGATGCTTTCGCGCCGGACAAGCAACCGGAAATATGGACGGGTGAGATCATGCAACGCCTTGTTTCATCGATGAAACCTGGCGGTATCTTTACCACATACTGCGTGAAAGGATCAGTGAAACGAATTTTGAGAGATTGCGGCCTCACTTTGGAAAAACTGCCCGGCCCGCCAGGGAAGAGGGAGATTCTTAGGGGGACGAGGGACCAGGGACTAGGGACTAGGGACGAGGGACGAGGGACAGGATAGGAAGAATGAACAATGTGCCGAAGGCATCCCTTCGGGAGAAAACGATTTGCTAGATGTGCCAATGTGCCAATGTGCTAATATGCCAATGTGCTAATTTTTTTCTATGTTTCTTTGTGCCATGCTAGTGCCTTTGTGGCAAAACTGCAGAACTGCAGAACCAGACTGCATAACTGCAGAACCGTATAACTGCCGGACCTGATAGGTATAAATAATTAAACCCCAAAGATTTGCATCCTTTGGGGTTTAATTTATATTTTAATTAAAATTATTTACTTACTTGCTATTTCGTCGGAAACAGTCAGTCTTTTTCTTCCCTTGGCACGGCGGCTGGATAGTACTTTGCGTCCATTGGCTGTGGACATTCTTTCCCTGAATCCGTGTTTATTGCGCCTCTTTCTGTTGGATGGCTGATATGTTCTTTTCATTGCTGTGCTTTTTTATGTATGCTGATAAAATCGGAATGCAAAGGTAAATAATTTTATTTTTCATCCAAATATTTTTGGCAATTGTTTCTTGGCAATGTGCTATTATGCTAATGTGCCAATGTGCCAATCTGCCAATGTGCCATATGTGCCAATGTGCCAATGTTCATGAATGCCAATGCGCTAATCATATACTATCGTCTCCTTGTGCCTTAGTGCCTTTGTGGCAAAACTGCAAAACTGCGGACCAGTCCCTCACTGGTTCTTACAGGACGTGCGGTAATAGGTAAAAGCATTATCGGGACAGCCAAGATAACCTGAATATATATTATAGAACGAAAACCAATGAGATTCCGGAATTGTGATTTCCTGCCAGGTTGTGGTACCCACAAGGCGCATTCCCTCTTTCTTTTCATTTGCTATCCCGAAGGGCATCGTAAATCCGTCCTCAACTCCTGTCCAGCGGAATTTTAACAGTATGCTGTCATTTACATGTTTGTAAACATACGTCAGAACAGGAAGCTGGGTATCGAAAAGGTACTTGTCGAAAAAAGGTGTATAAGTCAGTTCCTGTATACTCATTTACAAACCGGATAAAATCATAGGAGTCGACTGTGTGATAGCGAAATTTCATCCAGAAATCATGGATGATGCCGAAAAATACAGAATCATTATTGATTGTGCACCGGAGGCAGTGAAGCATCATGGCTCCCTTGGTGTAGACATCATTGCTGGCAAAGGTATTTTCGTTCACATTACGGTTTTGCACGATGGGCCATATATTGAATATATATTTGGCTTTTTTCGGTCAGCTCATACATATATTCCTCCTTGCCGAAGCGGTTTTCAATGAACATGAGCTCGGCATAAGTGGCAAATCCCTCATGGATCCATATGTCGGCCATATCTGCTGCAGTTACGGAGTTTCCCCACCATTCATGGGCTGCTTCATGAACGATTATATAATCGTAGATCATGTTCCTGTACTCAGTACCGTTGTTTTTTTCAAAGCCATTTCCATAGGCAATGGCCGACTGGTGTTCCATTCCTTCATAGGATGATTCCACAAGTCCAAACCCGTCGCGATTAAAGGGATAAGGACCAAAGGCCTTATCGTAAAAGCTGACTACATCACGCGTTTGCTTGAAGTGTTCTTTTGCCTCGATCGAGGTTATAACTCAGCACATTATAGTCCAATCTTACCGTGTCATCCGGATCTTTCAGCGTATCACTGAATGCCACATATTTTCCCACGTAAAAAGTGACATTGTAGTTGTTGATGGGATAGCTGACAAACCATGAAAATTTATCATTGTGTGAATCAACGTGGGTCATTTTTCTCAGGTTCCCGTTTGATACAGCCTGGTACCCCGAAGGTATGGTCAGATTGATCAGCATGGAATCGGGTTTGTCGCTGAGATGATCCTTGGTGGGCCACCAACTGCTGGCACCGAGGTGTTCACAGGCTACGCCCAGCCAAAGGTCTTTGTTTTTATCCTTTTGCCAGACAAATCCTCCATCCCAGGGCGGGTTCGGTGCATTCATGCGGCTTTCCCTTATAGGCAATACGGATAACCTGGTCGTTGCCGGGCTTTAAAATCTCAGGGAAATCAATGAAAATAGCATTAAACTCCCTTCGATAGGGTAAGGTAATACCATTCCAGGTTATGCCCGTAACAGTATATCTGTCAAAAAGATCGATCTGAATGGTTTTTGACGGCTGTACAACATGAAAATAGATTGTATTGCTTCCCTGAATTTTTTTGCCCCTGGGTATTATCTTTACATCGAGATCATAAAAATAAACGTCAAAACAGGTTCTTTCCGGCCGGAGTGCTCCGCGCAAGGTGTCAGCCCTTGTGTATTTCGGCCGGTAATTTAATTCAGGATATACTTTCTGATCCTTGTAAAACTGTTTTAGCAACAGGTCACGGACAAACTTGGGATCGCAAAGAAAACTTACTAACTGCCTGTTTTCATTTGATCCGGCAGCATGGGCAAGATTCAGATCTTCACAGGCCCCTTCTACATCACCCATGTACAGTTTTGAAATACCACGGTTATTCAGGCAGGAGGCATATCCAGGAGCGAGCTTTAACAGGGTATCCATCTCTTCAATCACCCCAATATAATCCGCCTGATCAAACCGCTTTAAGCTACTCTGCCAGATGGAATCTTCTGTATTTTGCGCCTGAATCGTAAGAGCAGACAACAAAAGGATGCTGATCCAAATTTTTTTCATTCCCGGGGTAATTGATGTTTTAAAATTATATTCTACAGCCGCATATTATTACGGATTATATGAACTCATGTTTAGTATTTTCATATAATCCTTCTCAGCCATCAACATGGGCAAGGTAATATCTGAATTTTTAGCCATATAGGCAGTAACAATTTTGTAACCAATCCACACAGCAGCCCTGGCCGGTGATTCACGGCCAAAATCTTTTGTATACGGACCCTCGAGTATGAATTTATCAATTGTAAAACGGTCGGTATTAAATAAATATTTCTTTTCGATGAGTTCAGTCCACATGGCTTTTTCATTTGCAGCACAGTATTCCAGGTTTTTTGCAGAAAAACCCCAGTTGATCGAATCAGGATCGTCGGGAAGCATAGCGCCTGTGAAATACATCATTTTACCGCGGTAGATCATATTTGAAACCAGGTTGTTTATTGAATCATAAAAAGGAAATTCGGTTTCTCCCCAGAATGTTATGCAATCCGGTGCCAGTTTTTTGGGATACATATTCCCGACCAGATATTTGTAAATGCCCGCATCAATGTATAACGGTTCATTGCTGCCAAGATATTTATCCAGTCCCATTGCAATGAGACTATCCCCTGTAATTGCCGACTGGTTGAAACCGGCTACATAAGTTATGAAGCGGGGAAGCGGCTTTTCAGGAAAATAATAGCGGTAATGCTTATAAGCTTCTTCCAGCTTAGCTTTGAAGGCATCCACATTCGGATAAACTTCCATAGTGCGTTTATAGATCAGGTAATTGGTATGATCAGTTACAAATAGCGTCAGCCTGTCGGCAAAATCCGGATCATTAACATTTCCAAGTTTTACAATGTAACTGAAATACTGAAGGAAAGACCCATATCTTTTCTGCCATACCGGAATGGAATCCCTGATTGCGGATGGATCAGCTGAAAACAGGTCTTTTTCAAATCGATCTATTGTTATGTTTACCTGTATCTTACTTACGTTAACATGTACCTTATCCTGTTTGCAGGAAATAGCCACCCCGGCCAGGATCAGGATTAGTACGGGGATTAACTTCATATTGATAAAACAGATTGGTAAATTTCCTTTTTCAGATTCGCTCATTTTCGCGAGATTGCCAGGGCAGGCAAAATTAAGCGCAAATTTATGAATGTCAAAATATTTATTTCCAAACTTCAATAACTTTGTGGGAAATAAACTAAAACTAAATAATTGTGAAAAAGCTATTTATTTTCTTTATTCTGGTTTACTCTTCCGCATTGTTCGCCCAATCAAAAGTGAGGCTTGGAGCCCATGTAGATCCTGTTTTTACATGGTTCTCGCCTAAAACATCGCACATTGAAAAAGACGGGGCCCGGCTTGGATACAACGGAGGACTGATTGTGGAATATTATTTCGCGCCAAACTATGCTTTGGTTACCGGCCTGAATCTGACCCAGCTGGGCGGTAATCTTCTTTATAAAGAAGAAGTGGATATAACCACAGGTGAAGGTGATCATGTGATACTGCCTCCCGAGACATCTGTGGCCTTTAATGTGAATTACCTTACTATTCCCATGGCCCTGAAACTCAAATCGAATGAGATCGGTTATCTTACCTATTTTGCTGAACTGGGCTTTTCACCCCAGGTCAATATTGGATCGAGAGCCTCTTCAACCGGCGGTGCTCTTGATAAGGATAATGTTTCAAAAGAAATTAATGCTTTTAATGTATCTTTCTTTTTTGGAGGAGGCATTGAGAAGAATATAGGAGGTCAGACCTCCTTGATGGGTGGTATCTTTTTCAATAACGGTTTTGGAGATATATTGTCAGCGGATGCTCACAAGGCCGCCTTAAATTTTGTGAATATCCGGCTTGGCATTATGTTTTGAAACTTTCTCACATGAAAATTGCACTCGCTCAACTGAACTATACCATTGGAGCATTTGATGAAAATGTAAATAAGATAATATCGGCAATCCGCAGGGCCCGGCACGACAAAGCAGCCCTGGTTGTATTTTCTGAACTGGCTGTTTGTGGTTATCCTCCCCTGGACCTTCTCGAACACAGAAGCTTTATTGAGAAATGCGATGAGTCAATAATTAAGATTGCTGCCGAATGCCGTGATATTGCAGCCATTGTTGGCGGTCCATCGGTTAATCCCAATCCATCCGGCAAAAATCTGTACAATTCAGCTTATTTTCTGGCCGATGGTTCCATTCAAAAGGTGATTAATAAAACCCTTCTGCCCACCTATGATATCTTTGATGAATACCGTTATTTTGAGCAGAATTCCGATTTCAGTCTGATCCAATACCAGGGTTACAATATTGCTGTCACTATTTGTGAAGACCTCTGGTTTCGCCAGCCGATCCTCACAGGATTCGGAAAGAACAGGTTATATTCAGTTTGCCCGATGGACAAACTTTCTTCGCTTGGTCCCGACTTTGTGATCAATCTTTCTGCATCTCCTTTTTCATGCAACCAGGGTGAGATCAAATCGGAGATCCTAATTGACAATGCCAGGCAATACAGGATCCCAATTTATTATGTGAACCAGATCGGAGCCCATGCCGAACTTATTTTCGATGGCGGGTCCATGGCCGTGGATGCAAGGGGTGAAATAAAAAGAATGAAACTTTTCGAAGAGGATTTCCAGGTTGTTGATACGGAAGATACCTCCCGGGGCGAAGGATTTTCGGTATATATTGATGAGGATAATGATGTTGAACTGATTTACCATGCCCTGGTACTGGGGATCAGGGATTACTTTGGCAAGATGGGCCTGAAATCGGGAGTACTTGGCTTATCAGGAGGTATTGATTCGGCCGTTACGCTGGCCCTGGCAAGTGAAGCGCTGGGTGCATCTTTTATGAGGGTTTTACTGATGCCTTCGCAATATTCTTCCGGTCATTCAATTACCGACGCGGTGAAACTGGCAGAAAAACTGGGTGTCCGTTACGATATAGTGGATATCCGTTCGATCTACAGCGCATTTACCGAATCGCTTTCTGACTTGTTTAAAGGCAGGCAGCCTGACCTGAGCGAAGAAAATATCCAGGCCCGTATACGTGGGAACCTGCTCATGGCAGTTTCGAACAAATTCGGAAATATTCTGCTGAACACATCCAACAAAAGTGAAGCAGCCGTGGGATATGGCACATTGTATGGCGACATGAGCGGCGGATTGTCTGTTCTGGGAGATGTATACAAAACCGATGTTTACCGCCTGGCGGCCTACATTAACCGCAATGAAGAAATTATTCCGCTGAACACGATCATCAAGCCACCTTCCGCTGAATTAAGGCCCGACCAAAAGGATTCTGATTCTCTCCCGGAATACGATATTCTGGATAAGATCCTGTTCAATTATATCGAATTAAAAAAATCAGTTGCAGAGATCATCCAGTTGGGAATCGATGAACGGGTTGTGGTAAAAACCATTAAGATGGTGAACCAGAATGAATACAAAAGGTACCAGACTCCACCGATACTGCGTGTTTCATCAAAAGCTTTCGGATCAGGCAGGGTGATGCCTCTGGTTGCCAAATACGAGTGACAAGGGACGGGGACAAGGGACAGAATTGCACTCAGAGACAGGATATTCTGTAACCCCTACCCTGCCGCGCTTGTCCCTCTGTCCCTCGTCCCTCGTCACTTCTTCGACACCGCCAGTCGCATTTCTTCGTTCAGTTTCAATTCATCATTATCCAGCAGCCATTGCAGTACCTCTATCACTTTGTCGCGATGAACTGCAACCCGGTCAAATAATTCATCAGGAGATAAGGGTTCAAGATTAAGTACTGCCAGTATTTCTTCGCGTATGAGGTTAAATTCCTCCTGTCGGAGGACCGATTCTTTTTTTATCCTGCAGATATCGCATTCACCACAGGGTTCGGACCCGGGCTCACCGAAATATTCCAGCAGGGTTTGGCTCCTGCATTTGTCTGTTGATGAGGCATATTGCAACATTGCCTTAGCCCTTTCGGTATATCGTTCCCTCCTGGTCTGGAAATTTTCCCTTGAGATATAAATCGCCTTTTCATCCAGTCTTTCCTCAAAGAAAATAACCATGGGGGAGCGCTTCTGCGGGATATAGCTGATCACACCCAGCGCGACAAGCTTGTTAAGGTATTGTTTTACTACCTCCAGATCCACATTGGCTCTTTTGGCCAGCTGGATTTCATCAATTGCAGAATATTCGGTAAAGATACCGGTGTACGACCGAAGGAGGAGCTTGATAAATGCATCGAATGGAGAATTGGAAACCTGGAAGCGGTAAAGATCGTCGCGGTTAAGCAAAAATTTAATCCGGCTGGGATTATTAATTTCCTCTGTCACTTCAAGATATCCTTCCAGCTCAAGAATTTTCAGACTGCTGAAGGAGGTAAACGGGGAAAGACGGTAAGTGCGGGCAAATTCATTGTGATTAAAATCAAAAGACATCCCCTTTCCCCCGCCTACTGGGATTTGAAGGTAATTCCCCAGGGCCGAATACGTGCTTTTGATGGTTTGCATATCCGGAAAATTGGCGATGATCCGCTGGTTAACAGTGAGTATATCCGAAGCGGAATACAGGAGGATGGCAAATGCTTTCCTGCCATCACGGCCTGCCCGTCCTGCTTCCTGGAAATAGGCTTCCGGAGAGTCCGGCATATCCACATGGATCACAAACCTGACATCGGCTTTGTCGATTCCCATTCCAAAAGCATTGGTGGCCACAATCACCCGTATCTTACCCGTGGTCCAGTTTTGCTGCACCTCATTCCGCACCGGATGTTCCAAACCCGCGTTATAATAGGAAGCGGAGATACCTTCCCGCGTCATGGTTTTAGCGATCTCGATACTTTTTCTCCTGCTCCTCACATAAACAATACCGCTTCCCTTCAGCTTTCTTACCATATCCAGCACATCGCGGTCCTTGTTTTCAGTTGTCTTCACCGCGTAAATAAGGTTTTCCCTCCTGAAACTTGATTTCAGCAGATTTTTTGCTTTAAACTGCAGCTTAAGCTGGATATCCTCAATTACGGGTCTGGTTGCAGTGGCCGTTAGTGCCAGCACGGGTACCTCCGGATGAAATTGCCTGAGATCGGAGATTTTGAGATAGGAAGGTCTGAAATCATAACCCCATTGTGAAATACAATGTGCCTCATCTACGGTGATCAGGTTAACCGGCATATCCAGGAACCGTGTTCTGAACAGTTCAGTGGAAAGCCGTTCAGGTGAAACATACAGGAATTTGTAGCCCCCGTAAAGGCAATTATTCAGAGCAACATCAATTTCATCACGGGTACATCCCGAATGTACGGCTACTGCCTTGATCTCCAATTTCTTCAGATTTTCAACCTGATCCTTCATCAGGGCAATCAACGGGGTGACCACCAGGCATAAGCCGGGCATTGTCATCGCAGGTACCTGAAATGTAAGTGATTTCCCCCCGCCGGTAGGCATAAGTCCCAATGTATCTTTTCCGGCAAGTACTGAACGGATGATTTCTTCCTGCAGAGGTCTGAAGGAGTTGAATCCCCAGTATTTCCTAAGGGTATCGTGATAGTCGGACATCAACCCCGGTTAATTGTATTTTTCAAACCAATATTACTTCTTTTTTTGTAATTTCGCACCATTTATAAATATTGCCATGACACAACTCGCCAATAAAATCATCTTTGAAGCATTGACTTTTGATGATGTACTTTTGGTTCCCAGTTATTCCGAAGTTTTGCCAAAAGAAGTGGATATCACCAGTCAGCTTACAAGGAATATAAAGCTCAACGCACCAATTGTTTCCGCGGCGATGGATACGGTAACCGAATCCACACTGGCGATTGCCATAGCCCGCGAGGGGGGCATCGGAGTTATTCACAAGAACATGAGTGTTGAGGAGCAGGCCAAGCAGGTGAAAACGGTAAAACGGGCTGAAAACGGGATGATCTACGATCCTATCACGATACGACCCAATGCAAATGTAGGAGATGCACTTACCCTGATGAAGGAGTACAAAATTGGCGGAATTCCTGTAGTTGACGGGCAGCACAAACTGGTAGGCATTGTTACAAACCGGGATCTGCGATTTGAACATGAGCTTAGAAGGCCGATCCGCGAAATAATGACCAAGGAAAACCTGGTAACCACAAGCCAGCAGACCACACTTGAAATGGCTGCTGACATACTTCAGAACTACAAAATAGAAAAGCTGCCGGTGGTGGATGACAATTATAAGCTGATTGGACTCATCACCTATAAAGATATTACCAAGGCAAAGGACAGGCCCAATGCCTGCAAGGATACAATGGGAAGATTAAGGGTTGCTGCCGCAGTTGGTGTTACAAAAGACACGCTCGAACGGATTGAAGCGCTTGTAAAATCGGATGTGGATGCCATCGTAATTGATACCGCACATGGCCATTCCTTGCGGGTTATGGAAACTCTTAAAAAAGCCAGGAAAAAATTCAGCAGTCTCGAAATTATTGTTGGCAATATTGCCACCGCTGAAGCAGCTCTTGCACTTGTAAAAGCCGGGGCAGACGGTGTAAAAGTAGGTATCGGACCTGGTTCCATTTGCACCACCCGCGTCATTGCAGGTGTGGGCGTTCCCCAGTTATCGGCTATTTTCAATGTGGCAGGCGCACTGAAAGATACAGGCGTTCCTGTCATTGCTGATGGGGGAATACGTTATTCAGGCGATATTGTCAAGGCCATTGCTGCCGGAGCCAGTTCAATAATGGCCGGTTCATTGTTTGCCGGTGTTGAAGAATCACCGGGGGAAACCATCATTTATAACGGACGAAAATATAAATCATACCGGGGCATGGGTTCAATTGAAGCCATGCAGCAAGGTTCACGGGACCGCTATTTCCAGGATTCGGAAGATGATATTTTAAAGCTTGTGCCTGAGGGAATTGTTGCCCAGGTGCCCTTTAAAGGTTCTCTTTCAGAAGTGGTATATCAGATGATCGGCGGTTTGAGAGCCGGCATGGGATATTGCGGAGCGGGAAGTATTCCTGAACTCATGAATGCCAAATTTGTAAGGGTAACCTCTTCAGGTATCACGGAAAGCCATCCGCATGATGTTAATATCACAAGAGAGGCCCCTAATTACAGCCGATAACATACACTTACATTACAGTAGTCTAATTATGAAAAAATTAAGGAGCTTTGCACTGTTGCTAGTCTTTTTACCTCTTGCAGCCTGGTGCCAGGATGAGGTACTGCTTACAATCGGCGATCAGCCTGTGATGCGTTCGGAATTTGAACGGATATATCACAAGAATAACAGGGTGGACGGGTATGAACAAAAATCAGTGGAAGATTACCTTGAACTGTTTATTAATTTCAAATTGAAGGTACTGGAAGCTAAAAACCAGGGATATGATACCATGCGCTCCTTTGTTACAGAACTGGCAGGATACAGGGACCAGCTGGCAAAACCCTATCTTCAGAACAGGAAGGTCATTGAAAGCCAGATAAAGGAAGCCTATGATCATACCATCAACGAGGTAAATGCCAGCCATATTATGGCAAAACTGCCGGCCAATCCCAGTCCTGCCGACACGCTCAAAGCCTATAATAAAATTATGGATATCCGTAAACGGATCCTGGCCGGTGAGTCATTTGAAAAAATTGCCCGTGAAGAGTCTGACGATCCGTCAGCCAAACAAAACGAAGGACGTCTCGGTTGGTTCTCCGCCTTTATGATGGTATTTCCTTTTGAAGATGCGGCGTATCGTACACCGGTGGGATCACTTTCAATGCCTGTAAGGTCGAAATATGGCTATCATCTTATTAAGGTAAATGCGGTAAGACCTGCGCTGGGTGAAATAAAACTGTCTCACATAATGACCCGGGCAACAAAAAATGATACTCCCGATAAAATAGCCCAGGCAAAGGATAAGATTTTCAAATACTACGATATGCTTAAAAACGGCACTCCCTTTGCTGAGGTAGCCCGGAATTATTCGGAAGATGCCGGGAGTGCAAAGTCCGGCGGACAAATGCGCTGGCTCAAGTCAGGTGAACTGCCTCCGGATATTGAAGAAGTGGTATATGCGCTGAATGACAGCAATGACTACAGCGTACCCCTGCAATCTGATTACGGGTGGCACATTTTCCAGTTGCATCAGAAACGTCCTGTGGCATCCTATGAAAAGATGAAGAACATTCTTGAGGAAAGAATAATGAGTGATGACAGGGGCAAGATAGCTGAGCAGTCAAAAATTGCTGAAATAATGAAGGAATCAGGCTTTGTGAAGTATTCCGAAAATATTGACGCAGTTGCCCAGGTAATGGATAGCGCTGTATATAAAGGCACCTGGAATCCTGCACCAGCCGGTGACTTAATAGAACCTGTATTCGCTATTAACGGAAAGGAGTACACGCAAAATGACCTGGCTTCCTATATTATTCAAACAAAACGTTACCGGAAAGAGCTTACCCTGCTGCAGATTGCAAGAACAAAATGTGATGAACTGATAAACAAGGAACTGCTCGCTTATGAGAGTAGCCAGCTCGAACAAAAATACCCGGAATTCAAGTATCTGATGGAAGAATATCATGATGGTATCCTGTTGTTCAATATAACCGACAACCAGGTGTGGAGTAAGGCTGTGAAGGATTCAGCAGGCTTAAAGGCTTATTTTGCACTGCACCAGGGTGAGTATACCTGGAATGAGCGCGCAGATGTATCTGTTTATGCATTGAAAGATGCAGGCAAATTGAACGATGTGAAGAAACTCGCAGCGAAACGGTCATCCAAAAAATTGTCATCTGCAGAATTCATTAAAATGGTATGTCCGAACGATTCTGTTCCCTGCATGACAATTACAGATGGCCGCTATGAGCAAGGCGATACGGCAGTCACAGGAAAATTCGCATGGAAGAAAGGCTCCGTGACGGTAAGTGATAATGGGAAAAAGGTAGTTTTTGTAAATGCCATTCTGGCACCGGCTCCCAAGACATTAAATGAAATTCGCGGACAGGCTACCGCGGATTACCAGAATTATCTCGATCAGCAATGGATAGCTGAACTCAGGACAAAATATCCGGTGAAAATTAACCAGGAAGTATTAAAAAATGTCCGTTAATTCTGAAATAACCATGAAGCTGTCACGTATACCTGATCCTCTTTGTTACTTTGGTTGGGTGTGCGAAGCCAACGGCCACTGTCACTGAAAAACCAGTGGCGCGTGTGCTGGATCATTATCTTTACAAATCCGACATGGCAGGATTTATTCCTGCCGGAATAACAGGTGCGGACAGTATTGCCATGGTGCGGGATTTTAAGGAAAGATGGATCAGGAATCAGTTATTGTTGAATAAGGCTGAACTGAATCTTACGGATGAGGAGAAAAATGTGGAACAACAAATCGAAAATTACCGGAGTTCCCTGCTAATTTATGCCTACGAACAAAGCTATATAAGGCAACACCTGGATACGGTAGTAACAGATACCGAAATTGAAAATTTCTATAAGGAGAACCAGTCGAATTTTATTCTCAACGGTGCGCTCATGAAGGGAGTTTTTATTAAAATTCCTGTGAAGGCACCCGATGCCTATAAGGTGAGGCAATGGTACAGGTCAGATAACCCGGAGAATATTAAGAGTCTGGAAGGATACTGCTTTAAGCATGCCACCGTATATGACCATTTTAATGACGGATGGGTAAAGCTCAATGAGGTATTGCCCATGATACCTGCAGTACCTGGTAATTCAGAGGCAGCCATCCTCTCAAGGAGGTATATAGAAACACGGGATACTGCATTTTTATATTTTCTGAATGCAAAAGAAATTGCTCCCTCGGGTAATGTTTCGCCCCTCGAAATCGTTAAGAATGATATTGAAAGTATTATTCTCAACAAACGAAAGATTAACCTGATCAATGAGCTGGAATCAAATATTTATTCCGATGCCCAGAATAGGGATCATTTTACAATTTATCAATAAACAAACGCAATGCGCAATTTTTTCTTAATCATTCTTTCCGTTTTTCCAGGTATTGCAGAATATTTCAGCCCAACGTAAAATTATTGATGAGGTGGTGGCTGTGGTAGGAGACAAGCGGATACTGTATTCGGATATAGAACAAAACTACCTGCAGCAAAAAGCCCAGGGGGAAAAGGTGGATGAAAATTCCAAATGTGCGATTCTCGAAAATATGCTGGTTCAGAAGCTTTTGCTGAATCAATCCGAGATTGATAGTCTTGAAGTAACCGATTCGCAGGTGGATCAGGAACTTGATTCACGTATGAAGTATTTTATTAATGCTATTGGTTCACAGGAAAAACTGGAAGAATACTTTAAAAAAACAACTCTTGAGATAAAGGAGGATTTTCGTGATGAGATCAGGGATGGATTGCTTAACCGGCAAAATGAGGCAAAAGATCACAGAAGGATTATCCGTTACACCTTCTGAAGTACAGGGCCTATTTTAAGACCATTCCGCAGGACAGTCTGCCCGTATATCAATTCGGAAGTTGAGTATAACCAGATCCTCATGTACCCGAAATCAAATGAAAAATCGATCATTGATGTGAGAGAGAAGCTTCTCAACATCCGCGAAAGGATTATGAACGGTGAAAGCTTTGCAACTCTGGCTGTGGTTTATTCCGAAGATCCGCAATCAGCCGTTAAGGGTGGTGATATCGGGTGGATGACCAAAACAGAGCTCGAACCGGAGTATGCCAAGGTTGCTTTTACGCTTAAAAAAGGGACAGATTTCGAAGATCGTTGAAACTTCTTTTGGATTTCATATAATTCAATGTCTTGAAAGGACGGAAGACAGGGTTCATACAAGGCATATTTTACTGCGACCCACCATTGCACCTGATGAAAAGAGACATATTATCGCCCGGCTCGACAGTGTGATCCGGCTGGTGCGGCTGGATTCAGTGAAATTTGATGTGGCCGCCATCCGATGGAGTGAGGACCAGGACACTAAGACTAAACGGGGGACAGGCCGTTAATCCTTATAAGGGAGGTACATTCTGGGGAATGGATGAGTTTCGTCCGAATGAATTGAGCATCATCAATAGTCTGAAGGTAGGTGAGATTTCTGAACCTTATGAATCCATGGACAGCAAGGGAAAGACTGTTACAAGGTGATCTGGTTGAAGAAACGGACAAATCCCCATGTGGGAAATCTGAAAGATGATTATAATCTTTTCAAGGCCAGGGCTGCACAGTCCAAACAGAATGACCTGGTTAACGAATGGGTAGAAGAGAAAATTAAGACGACCTATATAAAGATTTCCGATAAGTACAGAAGTTGTCCGTTTGCAATGCATGGATGGCTTAAAAATTAGGTTATCTGAAAAGAAACCTTAATGACAGTAAATTTTGATTTTTAGCAGAAAATCTCTTCTCTGTGGGCTGTTCCTGATTATAGCAGGAGTCCTTCATTCCCAGGTGCCCAAAAAGGTGGAGCATCACGAGAACTTTATGGAGTTTGACAAGAGTATTGCGGGAGGTGCCTACCGTCTTATTGGAAATGTTTCGTTTAAACATGAAGGAGCACTGATGTATTGCGACAGTGCCTACTTTTATGCCAGCAGCAACTCATTGGATGCATTCAGCAATGTTCATATCGTTCAGGGTGATACGGTGGACCTTTACGGGGAATTTTTGCATTACGAAGGAAATACGAGGATTGCACAAATCAGGCAAAAGGTAAGCTGATCGGTAAGAATACAAAATTAGCTCACCCGGGCCCTCGATTTTGACCTGGGCCGGAATATCGGCTATTATAAAAATCATGCGGATATTGAAAGCGGTGAAAATAAACTCAGCAGCCGCCAGGGATATTATTATTCAAGGGAACAGATGTATTATTTCAGAGACTCTGTAATACTGCGGAATCCTGACTATACTATCTATTCTGATACACTCCAGTACCTGACCACCACCAAAGTGGCCTTTTTTTTCGGCCCTACCCGGATTATTGGGGACAGCAGTTATATTTATTGTGAAAAAGGATGGTATAACACGGAGACTAACAAGAGCATGCTTAAACAGAAAGCATGGGTAAGAAACAAAAAGCAGACCATCCGCGGCGATAGTTTGTATTATGAGAGGGAAACCACGTATGGCGAGGGATTCAGTAATATAGAATTACTTGATGAGGAACAGAACATAATTCTTCGTGGTAACCATGCATTCGTGAACCAGCTTGAGAACCGGGCCTTGCTGACAGACAGTGCCATGTTTATCTATATTATGGAAGATGATTCGGCATTTGTGCATGCTGATACGCTGAGAACAATGACAGATTCTGCCGGGCACCGGCTGTTGAAAGGATATCACCATGTGCGGTTGTTTAAATCCAATCTTCAGGGTATTTGTGATTCATTATTTTACACAACCCGGGACTCTATTCTGAAGTTATATCATAAACCCGTCCTGTGGTCGGGAGGAAACCAGCTTTCTTCGGAATATATTGAAATCTGGACAAAAAACAGGGAAGTCCACGAGTTGCATATGCAACAGCTTGCCTTCCTGATTAACCAGGAGGATTCCACGAGATTTAACCAGATCAAGGGGAAAACAATGATTTGCCATTTCGAACACAATCAGCTATATCGCATTGATGTAAACGGAAACGGGCAAACGGTATATTATGCCAAAGACAAGGACGATCATGATCGGGGTAAATGTTGCACAAAGCAGTGACCTTGTGATCACAGTGAAGGATAATAAACCGGATATCATCCGTCTTTATAACAAAGCCAACGGCAACGTTATATCCGGTTGGACTGGCTCCAAAAGAAGAATTGATCCTGAAAGATTTTAAATGGAATGAATCTCTGCGACCCGTAAACAGATTCGATATATTCAGAAAATACTAATACTCATCTTCATTGAAGAAGAAATCATCTTTGCTGGGATAATCCGGCCACAAATCCTCAATGCTTTCATAGATTTCCCCTTCATCTTCAATTTCCTGTAAGTTTTCAATTACTTCAAGGGGTGCACCCGAGCGAATGGCAAAATCGATCAACTCCTCCTTGCTGGCAGGCCAGGGTGCATCTTCAAGTTTTGATGCTAATTCGAGTGTCCAATACATATGGGTGTAACTTTAATGAGATCTTATTTTAAAAATTGTGCAAATATAAAAAATTAAACAAGAATTACAATTCCGGTTTCCAAGGGATATCATTTAGTCCAAAATCACGCAAAACCTTACGCGAGAGCACAAAAAGATAATCTGACAATCGGTTCATATATTTTATTACGGTATCCGGAACAAAAAGTTCGGCAGATAATCTTATTATTTCTCTTTCTGCCCTGCGACAAACTGTTCGTGAAATATGACATTGCGAGGATATGCTGTTGCCACCGGGCAGTATAAATGAATTTAAGGGCTCCAGCGTTAATTCCATTTCGTCAATGGCATTTTCCAGGCTTTTTACATCCGCATTCCGGAGTTCGGGAATTTTTACGGGACAATCCTCACAGTCAGCCGCCAGAATTGCCGCACAGGTCATAAGCCTGTCTTCAATCCAGAGCAGGTAACTTTTCAGATCGGCATTGCCTGTCATATCCCGCAAAAGCGATATATGAGCAATTACTTCATCTACTGACCCATAGGCCTCTATTCTTGCATGAGTTTTTGAGACAGGAGTTCCGCCAACCAGCGTAGTTTTTCCTTTATCTCCTGTACGGGTGTATATTTTCATTTTTTAGGGTACCTGAAAATGTAACACGGAAGATAATACATTGTTTTTAACGGCAGCACATATATGATCTTAAAGTTTGTAGGAAAGTCCGAACATAAAATTAAAACGCTGTGCAGGATATTGACTCCAGATCATATAGCTTCTGTCGGCCATGTTATACAGATCGGCAAAAATTGTAAGTGCCTTTGAATAATTGTAATTTACCTTCAGGTTAAGATCGGCAAAAGGTTTGAGCTTTTCCTTGCCTTCGGGCAAATAATAATTTTTTATCCACCGGTTGCCAATAAAATTAAAACCTCCCTGGACTGTGAGATTTTTACCAAAGAGATAGGAAGCTTCCAGGCCGATTCTGAAATCAGGTTTATGCCATGGTTTTTCTTCGGCCAGCATTGAATAATCGAAATACTTTCCATCCAGCGAAATATTGCAGCTTACTGAGATGGCTGAATAACGAGTTGTCCGTGGTAGGTTATCAGGTCCACTTCGTCATACACACCGACAAACTTATTTTGCAGCAGATCACCTGCACTGGTGTCATTCACAAAGAAGTGCATGTTCTTAAACAGGGTATATGAAACGTCTGCCCTGAAGCGTACGGATGAACTGATGCTTCCCTTTAAACCGCCGTATACGATCAGATTGCTGCTTGTGCCTTTCAGATTCAGACCGGGAACAATGAATGTATTTTCATCAAAAAGATCCATGTAGGAATTCTTTTGAAATTCTCCGGTTAATCCGATAAACGGAACAAGCACTTTTTCTATGATAATAATGTCGAGTGAAGCGTGGGGATAGAAATAGTAATGGGTAATATCACCAATGTCTGCCACTGTTTCAAATCCCAGCAGGAATTTCCAGTCCTTGCTTCGTTTACTGATCCAGGGACTAAACCGGAATACCGTATTGGAAACCGAATCGAGTGTGGCCTTGGTTTTCGAATAGTCAAGTGAAATATCGAGCCCTCCCAGTAAACCATTGAAATTTTTATTCAATCCTCCTTCAATGCGAAACCTGTTTTCGTTGTTTTTAAGCTTGTCCCAGAAATAATCATAGTGCAGGTCCAGATTGTAATTCAAATGCGAGGAATCGGTATATGTGGAGGCCAGGCCGATATCCAATCCTGCCGTGTAAGTCTGCATCTTGAGGCTGTCCTTATCAAGATCAGGCACAGAATCAAGATACAGGCCTGTATTGTATCCATAATAATTGAATCCATGGTGGTCGAATCGTACATCGCCCGTTAGTTTCATTTTCGGATAAATGCTTCTTCCATACAGCTTCACATTATCCAGTCCATATCCTGCAGGTACCTTCTGATCATTGGCCAGTATAACCTTGCCAGCTGATGATTTATGGTAGAGATATAGACCATAGGCATACTGTTTTGACCTGACATTGCTTATGTTTAGTTCAGCGAGGGAGGTGGAATAATTTCCAAGTCCGACCTTCAGCCAGCTGTTGTATATTTTCGGGAGGGAAGTAGCAACTGTTTTTGCAGGTTTGATCAGGTCAGGGGTAAAGCTGTTTTCAAGTTTTTTTGGAGCAATCGAATAGTCGAAATGCGGTATGGTGGTTTCCACCTGGTTGTTTTCGGGAAGGAAGTTGAATTTAACGGCATCCGACAGTGTGGGCTCATACGGTCTTACCACATACACCTCCTTGTTAAGATCCTGCGCTGAAACACCCATGTTATTCATCAGGAGCATCAAACCCAAAAACAATGGAGACAGAATGATTATTTTTTTTCTCAACATATTGTCAGTATTATCTGTTTAATCAATTCATTTCATTTTTAGAGCCATAAGAGATGGGTTTCAAACCCATCTCTACATTCCAATATAGCCGGATACTGAATACCGATCACCGAATCATCCTGATTACCGGTTACTTCATCTGAATCTCCTCCTCTTCCTCCTGAACCTTAGGCTTACTTGTCTTTTCCTGGTTATCAGAAAGCTGTTTCTTTTTTGCCTTTGCCTCATCGAGAATGCCATCATCGGTTTTCTGATAGTAATCAATCAGGCTCTGCAAGGTTTGTATCGCCTGGAAATCATCTCCCTTATCCCTGAAAATATCTGCCCACAGCAGGAAGCTTTTGGCCATCCAGTACTGGTGCGGAGTACTTTTGTCTGCAAAATCAGAGATTTCCTTTTCAGCATTCTGCATTTCCTTGCGTTGATAGTAAATTTCTGCAACCCGGAACTTGGATTCAGCTCCTTCAACACTTTTTACTTCTGTTGGCAACTTTCTTGAATTCATCCAGTGCCAGAACCTGCCTGTCTCTTGCCAGAAGTGCCTTTGCTTTGGCAAAACGGGTTTCACGTTCCTGCTCCGGGGACAATTTTTCAGTAAGCAAAATTTTATCTGCCAGGTCGGTTACCTTGTCATATTGTTCAAGCAATGAATAGCACTTGAGCATACCCATGCGCGCTTCGAGGAGATTACTTTTTACTTCGGCAACCTCTTCGAGCTTACTGTAATATTCTGCCGCCTTCTGGTAATCCTTTTGTCTGAATTCAATTCGTGAAGCGCCCAGGAGTGCAGGTTCTGTAAATCTGCTCTGTGGCCTGTCAATGATATAATTAAAGGATTGCAGTGCCTCATCATTTTCATTGGCCCTGTAATTGCAGTCTCCCTTGTAAAAGTTTGCATTGAGAACGAAGCGGCCATCCGGGTGTTTCTGAATATAATTTTTAAAGCTTTGGGAGGCCCTGGCATAATCTCCGCTCATATAGATCTTTTCAGCGGCCTGGTAACTGAGAGAATCCTGTTCAATAAGATCGGCTGAGGTGAGCACACCCAAACCATTCACAAATGAATAATAGGAATCTACATCATTCATATCAACATATACATTCTTGAGTCCGATGAGTGCATTTTCAGCCTCCGGCGTGCCGGGATAATCATTGATGACTTGCTTATAACACTGGATAGCCTCGTTATTCCGGTTGGAATTAAAGTAGATCAATCCCATTCCCACCAGGGACTTCTTTACGTAGCTGCTTTTCGGATAATCGGTGATTACTTTCTTATAGGTGGTCAATGCTTTGTCGGTCTGATTCAGTTTAACATAACTTTCGGCCATCTGGAAAAGCACATCTGCTTTCAGGGTGGAATTTGGATTTGTGCTGATGATCTTATTCAGCGTGGTTATCTTTTCATTATCTTTTCCTGACACGCCCAGTGCAAGTGCCTTCTGGAACAAGAGCATAATCAGTATTTCCTTTTCCGTTTTTAATAGCCATGTCATAATAAGAAACTGCTTTTGCATACTCCATCTGCACAAATGAACAGTCTCCGAGCCGGTTATAGGCATCTGTCATAATTTCGGGCTGCTTGCTGTATCCTGTTGCAGTGAAACGGTTGAACCATATGGCAGCATCAGGATACTGATGAAGGCTGAAATAGCAATAACCCAGGTTATAAAGGGCCGGAGCATATTCATTCAGCTTTTCAAGCGCCGGTCTGTGAAATAAAACCTGAATAATTGTCAATTGCCTTCTGGTAATCTGAGGATCTGTAATAGGCTTCTCCCTTCCAGTAAAGGCTTAAGGCATATAATTTCTGATCATAGGTGCCATAACGGGTGGAGGAGGTGAGCAGATCTACGGCTTCTGTAAATTTGCCGTTGCTGATCAATTCAAGTCCCCTGTAATAGGCAATTTTCTGATAGGCTTTTTTGATCTCATTGTTTTTATCCCTGATTTTATCAATAGAAGAAAGAGCCAGGGTGTAATTTTTCGCATTCAGATAGGCCATGACGAGAAAGTTGTTTGCCTCATCGCTCCTTTTGGAATTCGGATACTTGTCGAGATATTCATTCAAAGCCTGAACAGCTTCATTAAACGGAGAATAATCAAGTTCATAGGTCAGTAAGGCGCTATTGAACAGGGAATTTTCCTGGATTTCCGGGTCGAAGTCCATTTTGGCAGCTGATGAAAATGCCATCCTGGCCTTGTTTTTATCATTCAGTTTCAACTGGCAATCAGCCAGGTGATATAGTGCATTCTGGCTCAGTGCTGATTCGGTTCCCGTGATCTGGCCAAAGAGAGCGGCTGCTTTGGCATAATCATTTGTTTTATAATAGGCATAGGCCAGGCTGTATTTATCCTCGCGGCTGGCGGAGGCAGAGCGATGCCATATATTTTTCAAGGTATGGAATGGCTTCTTCATACAGGTTAAGCTGGGCATAAGATTCGCCGATTATCCTGGAAACTTCGGGCGCTCTTTTTTCCGTAACATTCTGCATGAGGTTGGGACCATATTTCACCACCTCGTCGAATTTTTTCTGCTTGTAATAGATCTGGGTAAGATAATAGGGAACAATGGGTCCGAAATTTGGATCATCTTTCAGGCGCAGGAAACCTTCGAGTGCTGTTTCGTAATTTCCCTGGGTGTAGTTGATGTGGGAATAATAATACAAGGCCGGGGTCGTATATTTGGTATCGAGGTCCTTGATCTGGCTAAAGGCGTACCTGGCTTTATCATAATTCTCATCCAGAAAATAACAGTAGCCGCTTTTAAAGTAATATTCCGACAAATCATCACGGCTTAAACGGGAAGTTTCCACCTGGGAATAGTAATCCATTGCTTTATTGTAGCTCTTGCGCTGGTAAAAATATCCGGCAAGGTTAAGGATGGCCTCATTTCTCAGCGGATTTTCAGGATTTTTTGCCAGGAAGGTCAATGTTCTGCTTTCTGCATCGTTGTTAAATAACTTTACCGATGACATGGCGGAATAGAATTCACTGTTTGATACAAGGTCGGAGTTTTCCAGGCTATGCTCCTTCAGGTAACGGTCGAAATACTCCTGTGCTGCGCTGTATTTTCCATTGTTATATAACTCCAGGCCCTGCCTGTACTGGGCTTCCGTATTTGTGTTATAGTCGGTCTGCTGGGCTGTCAGAAACGCACTGAAAGACAGTGCAACCAACATATTTACAAGGTGTTTCAGATTCATTTGTATATGTTTTCAGGCTAAAATTACTGATTAATAACGTATAAATACCCCCGCTTATTCTATTTAAATTAACAGGTAGGTGTTAATTATGGAACAGCAATTATGATTTTTAATCAGTATTTTTGAAATTTAGTAATAAATCTTTTCCGACAATCATGGTTGAAGAATCAACACCGGTACCAGAAGAAATAACTCCGGATACCGGAAGAAATAGCACCGATACCAGAAGAAACTGCACCTGTACCGGCTAGAAAAGGTGGTTGTTTTTGAAAATGCTTCTATTTTCCAGGAAGATCACCTGGTCATGTCGGGTGTTAACTTTTCCCTGGCCCGTGGCGAGTTTGTTTACCTGATAGGTCGGGTAGGTAGCGGGAAATCGAGTCTGATTAAAACTATTACGGCTGAACTGCCTTTAAAAGAAGGATCAGTGAGCGTGGTGGGATTTCAGCTTGAGTCACTCAGATCCAGGCAAATTCCCTTATTAAGACGGAAACTGGGAATTGTATTCCAGGATTTTCAATTGCTGATCGACCGTTCTGTATATGACAACCTGTATTTTGTATTGCATGCCACCGGATGGAAGAATAAAGAGGAGATTGACCAGCGGATCATGCAGGTACTGGAAAAAGTGGAGCTGCAGAATAAGGGTTATAAGATGCCTCACCAGTTATCAGGCGGAGAGCAGCAGCGTGTTGTGATTGCCAGGGCATTGCTCAATGACCCGGAAATCATTCTTGCCGATGAGCCTACTGGTAATCTCGATCCTGAAACTTCGGAGGGAATAATGAATCTCCTGCGGGAGATCAGTGAAAGCGGTTGTTCAGTATTGATGGCCACCCATAACTATACCCTGCTGAAAAAGTATCCGGCCCGCACAATGAAATGCCAGGACGGAAAGCTGGTGGAGATTCAGGAAAGTGATGAAATCGATTTTTCCACGCTGGATTGAAGGAGGGACAAGGGACGAGGGACGAGGGACGAGCAGGAAATATCCTTTTAGAGGATATCTGGCAGTAGAAGAAGTTACGGGGGATAAGGAATTCATCTGATATTATTTCCAGTTATACAATCCATTAACGATTTTGAATTTATTGGAATTACCAGAGGGTAATTTTAAAGTGGAAGGTCTTTATGTAGGGACGAGGGACGAGGGACAAGGAAGTTTTGCAGTTTTGCAGTTACTAGCGGTTCTGCGATCATGCAGTCGTGCAGTCGTGGGCAGATAAACTGTTCTGCGGTTCTGCAGTTAAGGTGCCGGAAAATGCGCGTAGCGCATTAATTATTGTAGAATGTGCAGTATGCTGCAGTTTTGAATGGTGTAGTCGAGACAGCCTCGGAGAGGCCTGATTTCAATAACCGTGGTGTACCCACGGAGAATGAGTGCGTTGTCTCTCAGCCCGAGGGCTGACAAAAATCGTAAATCGTATATCGTAAATCGTAAATCAAATTCCCATGAAAACCCAAGTCATTTTAGCATTTCTTTTCTTCCCTTTATGCCTGGCAAATAGCCAGGAAAAAGAGGAATGCAAGGTTCTGGTCCCCGCCCTGGCCGGTGTTTATCAGGGCGGATGCAAAGACGGTCTGGCTCATGGTAAAGGCACAGCCAGCGGCACAGATGCGTATACCGGAGTGTTCAGAAACGGGTATCCCAATGGTAAGGGTACCTATACCTGGGCATCAGGCAATACTTACAAAGGTGATTGGAATATGGGAAAGCGCGACGGGGATGGAATATTTACAGGCAGATTGGATGGAAAGGATACTGTACTGGCAGGCCTTTGGAAGGATGATAATTTCATAGGAGCTAAACCTAGCCCTCCGAGAATTATAATGAAATATAATGTGGTAAGTACAACTTTTACGCGTACCGGCGATGGAAATAAAATTTCAATCTCTTTTTACCAGAATGGCATGATCAACAATGTGATGTCTTTGTCAATTGTCAGTAATTGCGGGAGTGAAGTTAAAAGTGGAAATATTACCAATTACTTTGATATTCATTTCCCCTTTCACTGTAAAATCAATTATCAGTCGTGGAATGGACTCAGAACGCAGCTTTTCGATTGTGTACTTGAATTTGAGATAACCCAGCCGGGAAGCTGGGATCTGCGGGTGGGGAACTAAGAAGTTCTGCGGTTCTGCAGTTCTGCAGTTCTGCGGTTATGCGGTTATGCAGTTCTGCAGTTCTGCAGTCGTGCAGGTCGGGCCTCGAAGAGGCCTCGATCTCAATAACCGGGTGTGAAAACCCACGGAAAATCGTAAATTGCAATCGGCAAATCGTAAATAGCAAATCTAAATCGTAAATGCAATCGTAAATCGTAAATCGTAAATCCCTTTATGTCCTCCGTTTGCATGATATCCTCCCTCCACGGTCTCTATGATGACCGTATTTATTGGAAGGAGGCCCTGTCATTAAAAAATCATGGATATGACGTGATCCATGTTACTACAGGAGACAAAGATCTGGATTTTATCTCTGAACATGGAATCCGGTTAATCCAGGTAAAAAAGAAAAGGTATTTCCGGAATCCTTATCTGGACATACTGTTCCGCAAAATTACTTTCCGGCCGGATGTATATAAAAAGATGTTTCGGATTTGCGCAGCTCTGCATGCAGATGTTTATCATTATCATGATATTCAGATAAACCGTTTCAGCAGAAAATTAAAGCAGCTTTCGCATTCCCCGGCAGTGATCTATGATGTGCATGAGGACTTTTCCGATCTTATCCTTTCCGGCAGGCCATTAAACAGTCCGGTGAGATGGTTTTTCCAGCTGTATGCGGACTGGCTCAACCGGTGGGAGCTTTCCCGCGCTTCCTCCTGTGATTTTATTATCGCTGCTGTTGATCATATTTGTCAGAAATTTGAAAAGATGGCAGCACACGGGAAAGGCAGCGGTGATTTATAATTATACAACCCTGCAGCCTGATACGATAACGCCGGCAGAAAAAAAGAAATACGATGCCATTTATTGCGGGCAGATAAATCCGGTGAGAGGGGGAATGGAGATTGCACAGGCAGTGGTTCTTGCAAGGAAAGTGATTCCCGGGATTAAGGTTTTGCTGCTGGGTCCGGTTCCGGATGCGCAATATAAAAAGAAACTGCTTGATGTGATTGAAAAAAACAATCTTCAGGACAATCTGATTCTTTATGGAAATGTGCCTTATAGTGAAATCGAAACATTCTACCAGGATAGCCGGATAGGACTTGGAATTTTCATGCCTGTGAGCATATTTTATTATGGAATTCAGATTAAGACATTTGAATATATGGCGTTTGGTCTGCCTGTTATTTGCAGTAACTTTGGAACCATTGATCAGATCATTCGTGAAACAGGATCAGGAATTACAGTTGATCCCCGTTCTCCTGAAGCCATCAGCAACGCCCTGATTACGCTCCTTACAGATAAAGAATTATACAAAACCTGCAGCACAAACGGAAGACTTGCAGTAAAGAATAAATACAACTGGAAAACCGAGGAAGCCAAATTGCTTGATATTTATAGGGGACTGTCACGTTTGCACGGAAATGCTTAGATTTACAGTAGATTAAAAATCCAAATTCACAGAACTTGATATTTGGCGAAAGATCCATACATTCTAACAGGCAGATCCGGGATTTTATCTTTTATCTTTCAGGTTCTTTGATCCTGGCCCTGATTGCAATTGTAAGGCTTCCTGTTTTTACCAGTCACTTTTCACCGGCGGAATTTGGATTGTTCAGCCTGGTTTCAATTACCTATACCTACCTTTCCGTTGCCCTTTACAATTGGATCAATTCATGTGTATACAGGTATTATCATGAATATGAAGAAAGCGGACAGTTGCAAATTCTGTACAGCAATATTTTTCTTCTTTTTCTCACTGCCAGTGCTGTTTTGCTGCTTGTATCCGTAGCCTGGTATATTTCTGCCGGGGGAAAAGAGATCCGATCGCTCGTGGTCCCGGCCTTTTGCTTTCTTTTTACAAACCAGATTTTCAGTATTTTGCTTGTAATTTATAAAATCCGGGGGAAGGCATTAATTTTTAACCTTTTTCAGGCGCTGCAGGCAGTTTTTTCCTTTCTTCTTATCCTCCTGTTGATTTTCAACATGAACGTGGGCATAAATGCTATTTTTATAGGTCAGGCCGGAATAAACCTGGTATTGACCATTATTCTGCTGGTCCTGAACCGTTCTATTGCTGGGTGAAATTTCCCCGGCATCCTTATCGGTAGTGTTTATGCGTAAAATGATGCATTACGGATTTGTTGGCTTTATCAGTTCAATGGGCATATTTATTCTTATTTCATCAGACAGGTATGTTATTGCCCTCTTTCAGGATGTAAGCCAGGTAGGGATTTATAACCAGGTTTACCAGGTGGGACAGGTGAGTGTTTACTTCCTGGTCACTGTTTTCTTCAATACCATCACACCCGGATTCAACAAATTGCTGACGGGATTTTCAAAGGAAAATGAAAAGCATACTGATGAATTATGTGTATGCATTTGTGCTTCTCATTTTACCCCTGACTTTTTATGTTTCCATTTTTGCCCGGCAGGTAGCGGATTTTTTATTGGGGAAGGAATTCAGGCAGGGATTTGCAATGATTCCCTGGATTGTGACCAGTTCATTTTTATATGGACTGACCCTGTTTAACGAGACTAAAATGAAATTTGAACATCGGTTCAGGCCGGTATTATGGGGCGTTATTATTGCCTGCGTGTTGAATGCAGCGCTGAACTTTATTTTTGTGCCCTTGTGGGGATATTCATGGGCCGCTATTTCCACATTTATCGCCTACCTGTTTCTTTTCCTTTATTATTATTTAAAGGATGATTTTCCCTACTTGCGGGATAAGGGTCTTATCAGGATTGTACTGATCAGCATGACCATCCTGTTGTCGAAATGGCTATTGATATCATGATCAGGAAAGGATTTTCAATTGATCTCAACAAATGGTTTACCCTGGCGGAAGGAGTTGTTTTTCTGGGAATATATGTGGGATTGGTATTACGTTTCAGGCTTATCCCGGATCAGATAGTCATCATTTTATCGGAAATAGATTAGGCCGGAATAATGGCATCCTGTTAGCGAGGATCGATAGCAAGTAATGCGCTCCGCTCAATCAACTGCAGAATCCGTCACCGAGATGGCTGCAGACACTGTCAACCTGACTCAATCAACAATCAACTATCAACAATCAACTAAATCCCGATAGGGTAAAAACCGGGTTTCGGGTCTTAAATACAGAAAAGCTTTTCAAACGATATTAAAACCATAAACGAAAGAAATTAAAGTTATCCAACAATAAATAAATAGCAATCATGAAAACAATTGTAACAAACATGAGTAAGGGCCTGGCCATGATGCTGCTGGTTTTCTCAATCACCGCCATGCAAGCCAAAGGTTCAGTTTTTAGCCATTCAAGGGCTGCAAAGGATACAGCTTTCCGCACATTTACCGGTAAGGTAATTGATAACACCACTAAAAAACCAGTCGTATTTGCCAACGTATATCTCATCGGAAGTAGTCTGGGAACCGTAACAAACGCCGAAGGAGAATTTGTGTTAAAGGTTCCGGTAACTGAATTAGACCGTAAAGTGGGCTTTTCCTACCTGGGATATAACAACATGGTGGTAGCGCTGGCCGATATGAAGGAAAAGGACAATGTAGTGAAACTTGAGACTTCCGCCGTATCGCTCGATGCAGTTGTTATCCGTACAGATGATCCGGTTGATTTGCTCAATATGGCCTTCAGGAAAATCAGCGAGAACTATAAGAGTGATCCTGAAATGCTTATCGGCTTTTACAGGGAAACAGTAAAACAGAACAAGAGTTACGTTGCAGTTGCAGAGGCAGTGCTGGATGTTTACAAGTCTTCGTATAACAGCATGATTGACTATGACAGGGTACAGATTTATAAAGGCCGTAAAAGCCAGGATGTTAAGAAAATGGATACCCTGATGTTCAAACTGCAGGGTGGTCCCAGGACAAGCTTTCTGCTTGATGTTGTGAAGAATCCGGGTGAATTGCTGTCAGAAGATTATCTTGAGAACTACAATTTCAGGTTTGCAGGTTTTGCATACCATTGATGGCAGGGACAACTATGTGATTGAATTTGACCAGAAGCAAAATGTTGAATTGCCGCTGTACAAGGGCCGCATTTATCTCGATACCAAGAATATGGCCTTTGCCCGACTGGAATTCTCCCTGAGTGATAAAGCACTTGTGCTGGCCAGCAGCGACCTTGTTCGCAAAAAACCCATGGATTTGAAGGGTTGACGTTCTGGGAGCTGACTACCTGGTTAACTACAGGGTGCTGAATGATAAATGGTATCTGAATCATGTGAGATCAGAACTTACCTTCCGCTGCAACTGGAAAAAGAAACGTTACAATTCAACCTATACCACAGCGCTCGAAATGGCAGTAACTGACAGGGATACGATCAATATCAACAAGTCGAGATACAAAGATCAGTCAAAATCATCGGATATATTTGCCGACAAGGTTAATTCATACAAGGATGAAAACTACTGGGGAGAATACAACTACATCAAACCCGATGAATCGATAGAATCGGTCATCAACAAGCTCAACAGGAAACTTAAATGGAAAGCAATCGGAGAAAACTAATCCATATATGATCATCATCCCCCTGGACTACCGTCTTAATAAAAGGCAAAATGGGACAGGGGGGTGATTTATTTAAGAAGCAAACATGGAAAATAAAGATGATAATTGTAGATTTACGATCCTTGAAAAGATGATAAAAAACAACCGTCGATGATTGTACAGGCCGAAACGGTAACCATGGGTCAGATCTCACTCGGAAATCTGAAAGCATACGAAATGTTGTTCAGGCAATATTACCAGATGCTTTGCAGCTATTCCCTTAAATTTGTGGGTGATCCTGATGTGGCCGAAGAAATTGTGCAGGATCTTTTTTACACACTGTGGGAAAAAAGAATGGAACTGCAGATCAATACTTCGGTGAAATCCTACCTGTTTTCAGCCGTACATAACCGGTGCCTGAAATTCATAGAACACCGTAATGTGGAACAAAAATACAGGAGCTATTACCTTCAGCATGAATCGGAAATTGACAGTGAACCGTTTGATTCAGCCAATGTGGGTGAGATGCAGCAGATTATTAATCAAACATTGGATTCACTGCCCGAAAGATGCGGAAGAATTTTCAGGCTGAACCGGTTTGAAGGACTTAAGTACCATGAAATTGCAAATAAGTTAAGTATTTCTGTAAAAACAGTAGAAGCCAATATGGGCAAGGCGCTTAAAGATTTTGCGCAAGAATTTGAAAGAGTTTGTTGAAGTAGCATAATACAATACGATATGTTCACCAAAAGTAAAACAGATTGGGGCCTTCTGGCCAAGTATCTCGCAGGAGAAACCAATGAGAAGGAAAAGGCAGCCGTGGAAAAATGGCTTGGCCAAAGCGCGGAAAACCGTGCGGAATTTGGAAAATTAAGATCAGACTGGAAGATAATGGAAAGTATGAAACAATTTGATGTAGATAATGCATGGAAAAAGCTCCATGGCAGGATTCTTGAAAATGAAGAACCTGTTCTGTCAGATAGCGGAAAAAGCGCTGATATGCATCGCCGGATATCATGGGGAACTCCGCTCCGGATTGCAGCATCCCTGTTGTTGTTGATTGCCCTCGGTGCTTCTGTTGCAATTGCAGTCGGCAGGTTCCAGAAAGTGACAGTCACCACTTCCGCAAATGAACGGTTAAAGAATGTAACTCTTCCCGACGGTTCGACGGTGACGATGAATTCCAATACCACGCTGAGTTACATGAAACATTTCCGTCGCAATACAAGGAATGTTAACATTAACCGGTGAAGCTTTCTTTGAAGTTACACCGGATAAATCCAGGCCCTTTATTATCCAGACTGATGAAGCTGACATAAGGGTAGTAGGAACCTCATTCAATGTGGATACCAGAGGAAGTTCTTCCACTGTTGGAGGTATATGTTTCTACGGGCATTGTGGAAGTATATAAACCTGAAAGCAGGAATAACAGTGTCTTTCTTCATCCGGGTGAGATGGGAACGGTTTCAAACAAAATCATTCACAGCAAGAAAGCAAGCAATGAAAATGCCATTGCCTGGAAAACAGGAAGAATGGATTTTCGTGATATTCCCTTGTCTGAAGCCGTTGAGATGTTGAATAAAATGTACAATGTGAATATCATCCTCAAAGAACCGGGATTAGCCTCAATTAGAACAGTGGGCGAATACAGGTATCCTGAAGAACCGCTGGATACAATCCTTCGGGTTTTTTGCCAACAAAATTTTCTTAGAATTGAAAAATCCGATAACAAGATATATCTTTCGAAATAAATAGGCTGAAATCCTGGTTTATTTCGGAAAAATGGAAATCTGTAAACAAAATATACCCTTTATAGGATCATCCATTCCCCTTTCAGATGATAAACATCACAATAAAACCTGCCGGAATTTCCGTGACAGGTTTTATTTGTTTTTGATCCTGTGCCTGACGGGATTGCCGTTTGTTTCAGCCCAGGATTCCTTGCTGGTTCAGCATTTCACGGTTCCTGATACAACCTGTACGGTGGATGCAGCCATGCAATTGATAGAACAGCAAACCGGCCTGTCTTTTTCATATAATACGGATATCATCAACAAGAAGAAAGTCATCACCCTGCATGGCGGACCGGAATGAATTGATCCACATTCTTGAAAATACCTTTAACGATCCGCAGTTAAACTTCAGCATCATTGGACGCCATATTGTGGTTTACCAGACCCAGCGGACCCTCTCTGCCAATCCCGAAAGGCCCAGGGATTCGGTGTATTTTTTTGAGATCAGGGGAAGGGTGCTTGATAAATCGGATAAGCAACCCCTGCCTTATTCCAGTATTTATCTTTCAGGCAAAGCAATAGGAACTGTTACAAACGATAACGGGCAATTCCAGTTAAAACTGCCTTCGAAATACCTGGCTGATACGCTTATTGTTTCATGTATCGGATATAAGCGGATCAAGGCGCCGGTTTCAAGCTTCCTGAGTGAAGAAAAGGATTACCTGTTAAAACCTGATGTGATATCAATCCAGGAAGTGATCATCCGGAAAATCAGTCCGGTTAATCTGCTTCAGTCTGCCACAGAAGCGGTGTTTGAGAATTATCCCGACAAGCCGGCCATTCTCAATTCATTTTACAGGGAAATGATCAAAAAGGGAAGCCGTTATATGATGGTTTCAGAAGCTATTCTTGAAAACTATAAACCGGGCTATGACAGGACAGCAGCTTCTGACCAGGTTAAAATATCTGAAGGGAAGAAAAAGCCAGGATCCGGGAACAAAGGATACAGTGATCCTGAAACTGAAAGCCGGGCTGAATACAATGCTTCAGCTGGATGTGGTGAAAAACATGCCCGATTTCTTAACCGGCGAAAATACGCAGGATTATGATTACAAAATGTCGGATATCGTTGTGGATAATGGAAGGGAACAATATGCCATTGAATTTTCACCTAAAAAAGGCTCGGAAAATATATTTTATAAGGGACGAATATTGCTCGATGTAAGGAATCTTGCTTTTACCTGGGTAGAATTTTATGTCGATCCGGAAAAGCTTGACATGGCAACGAAGAATTTTATTGTAAAGAAGCCTTCCTATATGAAGGTGAAAGTTCTGAAAGCCAGTTATAAAATTGCTTTCCGGTTGACAGGCAACAAGTATTACCTGCACATGATTGAATGTGAAACGGAATTCAGGATCAAGGACAGACATCAGATTCTCAGGATCGGTATATCATACAGGACTTGGAAATGGTTGTTACAGAAATTGATACCATAAATGCTGCCCGGTTCAAATTCAGGGAAACTGCCCGGTTAAATGAGTTTTTTACCGACCAGCTGGGCGCTTATGATGAGTCCTTCTGGGGGGAATATAATTTCATCAGTCCGGAAGAATCTTTGGAGCAGGCACTGGTTAAGCTGGCGAAGAAGAAAGTGACGAGTGACGAGTGACAAGTGACAATGTGCTAATGTGGCGAATGTGGTAGGATGTGCAAATGTGCTAATCGTGCCAATGCCATGTGCCAAAGGGCAATGTGCAAACTATGCCAACGTGCAAAACTGCAAGACTCATAAACTATATTTCTTATGTGCCATGGCAATGCCTTTGTGGCAATAACTGCAAAACTGCATAACTTCATAATCATAATTCATAATTCATAATTCTTAATTTCTTATTTTTGTCTATCTTTAAATCAAATAAAGGCAGATCATGGAAGACATTAGGGATGCGAATACAAGAGAATTCATCAGCACCGCATCTGATTTCTGCAAGTTAATGGAACAGGCTCCAAAGATGCGTACAGGTGAATTATTTAGCCAGTTACAGCAAATGTTACCGGTTATTTATGCCAAAAGCGCAAGATTATCCAAGCCAAAGTACTGTTATGAGGAGGAACCCAAAGAGGTTCGTTGGCGAGGAGGAATATGCCCGGGTACATGATGCAATACAGCAAAAAATTGAATTGTATTTTGGCATAACACAAATGTCGCCTGGCACGGGTCCCAGCCAGTTTGAGATCATGAGTTTCAGCATGGCTGAAGGATTTGCCGACCTGTACGAGCAACTGAAGAATTGTGTTAAACTTTATAATGTGGAAATTCCACAGGCAATGAATGATGCAATCTGGCTTTACTATGATAATTTTATAACAAGCCTGGGTTTAAAGTTAATTGAAAGTCTCAGATCACTTCACCAACTCCTTTACAGTAAAAGCACCGAGGGGTCACGTGCAATACAGGACAATGATTTTGAGCTGAATAGGGACGAGGAGGAACCCTGGTATTCCGATGATCAGGAGGAGGTATATGGAGATGATGAATGAAAATGGCTACTTCAAAGCCGTTGAAGATGAATACATAAAATCACTCCCTGCTGGTAGTTTTTCAGGACAAGTTTTTGTGGTTGATCATCCCGGTATATTGAATGAAGTGCGGGATGCGCTGGACGGTAATTCTGTTCTTGGATTTGATACCGAGACCAAACCTTCGTTTAAAAAAGGGCGTTTTCACCAGGTTGCCCTGCTGCAGATTTCCACCCAGGACAAGGCATTTTTATTCCGACTGAACAAGATACCCCTGCCTCCATTTGTAATTGATATCATGGAAGATCCTTCCATTGTGAAAGTGGGTGTGGCACTGAAAGATGACCTGAATGCATTGATGAAGCTAACTCCCTTTAAACCCCAGGGATTTATTGATCTTCAGCAATTTGTAAAGCAATTTGGCATTGAAGACAACGGATTAAAAAAACTGGTTGCCAACATCCTGGGATTTCGCATTTCCAAGCGTTTTCAGACTTCCAACTGGGAACAGGAAGTATCTGGGACCCGAACAGCTTTGCTATGCCGCTACCGATGCCTGGGCCTGCCACCAGATATATACATCCCTCATAAACAATTTAATCAATTAAATGGAGCCATTCAGTCGCGTTATCCTGAAATCGGGGAAAGAACAATCAATCAAGCGCCTTCATCCCTGGATTTTTTCAGGTGCCATAAAGAAAATCGAGGGAAAGCCGGCTGAAGGTGACACTGTGGAAATATTTTCCGGCACCGGAGAATACCTGGCAACCGGTCATTACCAGATAGGATCCATTGCAGTGCGGATTTATTCTTTTCACCAGGTCACTACCGGATTTTGATTTCTGGAGAATGAAATTCAAGTCTGCCTTGGATTTGCGCACTACACTCGGACTCACTGATAATAAAGACACCAATGTATACCGGCTTGTAAACGGTGAAGGTGATGGCATGCCCGGTTTTATTGTCGATTATTACAATGGCATCGTGGTGATGCAAATGCATTCCGTTGGCATGTACCTTTTGAGGGAACAGCTGGCAGAGGTAATAAAGGCCTTGTATGGCGACAAATTACTGTCCATTTATGATAAAAGCGAGGGTACAATTCCTGTGAAAGCCGGGTTAGGGATCAAAAACAAGTTCATTTACGGTGATCAGTCCGTTATTGAGATCATTGAAAACGGCTGCCGTTTTTCAATCGATGTTATTTCCGGACAAAAAACAGGATTTTTTATTGATCAGCGTGAAAACCGCGAACTTCTTACCCGGTACATCAAAGGCAAAGATGTGCTCAATATGTTTTGCTATACCGGAGGATTTTCGGTTTATGCCTTGCATGGCGGCGCTGCTTCGGTTGATTCTGTTGATAGTTCGGCCCAGGCCGTGGAACTTACCAAACAGAATGTTAGCCTGAATCCTGAAGGTACCGGCAGGCATCAGACCTATATTGCCGATGCGTTTTCCTTTTTAAATGACATCGCTGATAAATATGATGTGATCATTCTCGATCCCCCTGCGTTTGCCAAGCATACCGATGCACTCGACAATGCACTGATGGCTTATAAACGGCTTAATGCCAAAGCAATTGAACAGATCAGGCCGGGAGGGATCATTTTTACATTTTCCTGTTCCCAGGTAGTGAACAGGGAGAATTTCAGGCGGTCGGTTTTTGTAGCCGCAGCCAATACCGGGCGCAATGTCAGGATACTTCATCAGCTTGTCCAGCCACCGGATCATCCCGTCAGCATCTTTCATCCCGAGGGGGAATACCTGAAGGGACTTGTGCTGCAGGTGGAATAGAGTGACAAGGGACAAGGGACTAGGGACAAGTCAGTTTGAATGTTGCCGAAGTCATCACTTTGGGACACCAAAACAAATTTCGAAAATGTGAAAATGTAGACTAAGATTCAATTTGTAGAATCCTTTGTGCCTGTTGTGGCAGAAATATTCACGCCGACTTTAGAACATTCGCTCAGAAGCCTGCAGAACCTGCAGAACTGCAGAACCTACTTGTTACTCGTCACCTGTCCCTTGTCACTCTTAACAAGTTCTCCTTTATCGTACATCCCGCTCTGGCTGGTGCCATTAGCCCAGGTATATTTTCCCTGTCCCTGGAAAAGGTTATCCTTGAAGTAGCCGGTATATTTATCCCCGTTGGGATAGAAATAAATGCCATATCCGTTTTGAATTCCCTGTTCCCAGGCGCCTATATATTTTGATCCATCGGACCATATGTATGTGCCCTGGCCCTGGAATTTATCCTTTACCCACATGCCGTCATAGGAACTGCCGTCATTGCCCTTCAGCATGCCCCGGCCTTCTCTTAGTCCGTTCACAAAACCTCCTTCATAGGAAAACCCGTTTGAATATCGATAGGTTCCCTTTCCATTTTCACAATTTCCATATACACATCCCTGCTTGTCCTGTGCATAGGCCATCACCGGTAAGAAGAAAATCAGGTAAAGAATCGTTCTTAGCATTTCTTTTATTATTAAAATTGTATATGCTTTTACGCACGATTTTATTTATCAGTTACATCAAACCCTGAAATTATACCGTCATCCTGCATAAAATCTCCAAATGAAAACCTACAACCAAGAAAATACCCGATCTGCTCTGGACAGGTCTCATCGCAATTTTTACACTTGTGGTGCATATGGCCACATACAATACCCTGGGTTTTCACCGGGATGAACTGCTTTACCTTGCTCTGGGCAGGCATCTTGCCGCAGGATACTGGTCAAATCCGCCCTTAATTGGATTTATAAGTTATTTTACGCAGCTTCTGCCGGGCAGTACACTCTTTACTTTGAGATTATTTCCTGCCCTGGCCGGTGCTTTGCTGATCATCATAACCGGACTGATGACACGGGAACTGGGTGGCAAAACCTATGCCCAGGTACTGGCCTGCATCTGCCCTGGCTGTTTCACTTCTTTTCATGCGTGCCTTTTCCATGTTCCAGCCTGTTTGCTTTGATATTCTGTTCTGGTCGCTTATTCTGTATGCCTTTTTGCGGTATATCAACACCGAAAAACCTGTATATCTGATCCTTGTCGGAGTGGCATTCGGTTTTGGCTTTCTGAATAAATACATGGTGATTTTCCTGGCAGCCGGACTGGCACTTGGCTGTCATACCCACACCATACCGAAGGCTGTGGATAAACAAGTATTCATGGTTGGCCATTCTCATTGCGCATGCTGTTGTTGCTTCCAAATATCATCTGGCAGTATATTCATGGTTTTCCGGTTCTGCATCATATGAAGGAATTGAAGGAAACCCAGCTTGTGAATGTTAAGCGAATGAATATTGTTATGGATCAGATCCTGATGTTTACAATCAGCGCCCTGGTATGGGTGGCCGGGTTGATATGGCTGCTCAAATCGCTGAATGCCAAAAAATTCAGGGTATTCGGATATGCCTATGTGGCGATCATGCTTATCTTTCTATTCCTGCGCGGGAAAAGTTATTATATGGCAGGGCTTTATCCCATCCTGTTTGCAGCCGGTGGTGTTTCATGGGAAAAGTCGCTGAAAAGAACAGTTTCGCGGATACTCCTGGTTCTTTTTATTATTCTTCTCACCATCCCGATTCTGCCCGGTGCCATTCCATTTATGTCAGCTCCCAAGCTGGTTTCTTATTTCAGCAGGATTCCGCCTAAAATGGGCGGTGAGGCACTGGTTACGCTGGGAAGACGGTAAAATGCACCCGTTGCCGCAGGATTATGCGGATATGCTGGGCTGGGATGAACTGGGCAGCGTTGTGTTGAAAGCCTGTGATACCATTAAGGACAAAAAAAGTATCATGATTTACTGTGAAAATTATGGACAGGCCGGAGCGGTGGATTATTGCAACAGATGTCACGGGCTGCCTGAAGTTATAAGTTTTGCAGATGCCTACCGGCTATGGGCACCGGATACGATCAGCAAAGCAAAGAATATCTTTTTGTATGTAAATAATGAACTGGGTGGGGATGTGGATTCCCTTTTTGCAAATATTATAGTTGCAGGAAGCATCACAAATCCCTATGCGAGGGAAAAGGGAACTACTGTGTACATGTGCCGCGAGCCAAGAGCGGACTTTCCGGCGTTTTGGAAGAGGAGGATGGAGGAGGTGAGAGGGGAGAGGGGAGAGGTGAGAGAGGAGAGGTGAGATATGAGTAGGGAGTAGTAAGAAGTAAGGAGTAAGGAGTAAGGAGTAGGGAGTAGGGAGTGAGGAGTAAGGAGTAATGGAGTGAGGAGTAGGAGTAATTCCTTTAGGGGTGAGACATTGGGGCGAATAATGAACAATGAGCAATGTGCCGAAGGCATCCCTTCGGGGAGAACTATTTGCAATTTGCAATATGCAATGTGAAAAGCAAATGTGCAATGTGCTAATGTGCAAATGTGCAAATGTGCTAATGTGCTAATGTGCAAATGTGCTGACTCAGTTATGCATAAACAAGGTACATATTACCCTGGAAGAATCAAATCACTGATTTGCAGTTACTGCCATTCACCATTCACCATTCACCATTCACTTTTTCAACCGCAGAACTACCTATCAACTATCAACCATCAACAATCAACTATTTTTCAAAATACCGGCTTGCAAAATCAAGGAAAACAGGCCAGTTGGGAGCCGGGGTATGACCCCCGTCGTGCTGGCGAAAGGCAATTTCACCCTGAACCAGGGAAGTGCCTACTGGTGGAAATATATGGGTTCCAAGATCATTTTTACCGAGTAACTTATAAACCGGGCCGGCCGCAACAGCAGCCATAAACATCCCCCTGGCATCCACCCAGGCATCACCAACTTCTCCACTGCTGATAAATACCGGCCGGGGTGCGCATAATGCGATCAGCTCATGAGCATCCACGGGCAGATCGTCCCATGTCAGCGGTCCGGCATATTTCATGAAATTTCCGGCCATCCAGTGGTACTCTCCTGAACTGGCAATATTTTCAACCAGTTCACCGGCATTTCTCCTGTGCAGTTTAACTCCTGCCTCTCCCGAAGAACTTATAAACACAATGGCAAACCGGCTGTCATAAGCCATGGCCACAGCGGCTGCTTTTCCAAACCGGGAATGTCCTTCCATTCCAACATGTCTGGCATCAATCGATTTATCCGTTTCCATATAATCAAGAACCCGGCTGGCACCCCAGGCCCAGGCACGGAGAGCACCCCAATCGTCCGGTTTGCGGGGTTTTCCGCCATTCACCAGACCAATTATTCCCCTTGTTAATCCGGCCCCATAATCCGCCTGTACACTGGTGGGTAGATAAACCGCATAACCCCAGCCCCGGTTAAGTACCTGCTGCTGCCAGGAGGGTTGGTCGTTTCCGGCACTTCCCATGGGAGGGGGCGGAAGTTTAAAGCCCTTCGGAAAAACATAACCGAATTCCATGATTACAGGAACCGGTTTTGAAATATTGGCGGGTAGCGTGATAGTTACCTGTATATCTACCTGCACGGAGGGACAGGCAGAATTATCCACATGACCCACGAGTTTTTTTGAAATCACGCGTACATTGCCTTCCATTGTTTTTGTAATGCTGATTAGTTCCCATTTCACAGAAGGTGTTTTAGATGGCACACGGCCGTATATTTCCCTGTCAAAATCTTCCACAATTTCAGGACGTCGTTCTTTCCACCAAATTTCAGGAGTGTCGACTTTTCTGCCATTTTTCAAAACCAGGGGGTCGGGCAGTCTGGGATATGGATTTGCCTTGCTTTCATCATAATTGGCTGCATTGGGAGCATTCGGATCCATCCCGTTTACTCCCGGCCTGAGGGAAGTTATGTTCAGCAGTCCCATCATATATTGATGATCCTGTTCGGTTATCCTTTTGATACTATCCCATGCCGGACCCGGCTGCGCTGACAAATAGCTGCATGTTAAAACATAAAGGAAAACGATCGAAAGCAGGATTTTTAGTTTATGGGATATCATCACCAATAATTAGAAATTTTCAAATCTTCAAATTTTCAAATCTTCAAATCAACAAATCAATAAATCAATAAATTCATTTGTGAAAACTTTCCGGTGGTCCCAGGTAACCTGGTTTTACACCGCCGGTATTAACAACTATTTTTTGCAGCACTATACCCGGATCAACCATCCAGATTTTCAGGGTATGATAGCCAGGCAAACTGATTGAATGCCGGCTGGATCCCATCCTGAAATTATCACTTACAGTTTGTTCCCAGTCGATATTACCGTTTTTGGCATCATAATCCCTGGGAACAAGCGTAATAATCTGCGGTTTTTCATCATCCAGGCTGATCGCATATCTCACATCCCGGCCTGGCATGAAATTCAGGGAAGGCCCAAAAACCGGATTTACCCTGATATCGCCGGAAGTGAACAAATACATCCGGTACTCAAGGCATGGCGAATTTATACCCGGAGCAAGGGAATCATAAACATCCGCATACGTCCGCATACCGGAAAGTGTATGCCCGTACTCTTCAATTTTTTCCCAGCGGCTTTGCATGATGCCATCCGTTTTCCTTGTATAATGTTCCGCTTCCATCGAAACACAGCCATTGCTTTCAACAAAACCATCCAGTTTATCCGGAGTTGGCTCAGCTGGATTATTGACTGTAACATACACCTCTACTTCCTGTGAAGCCCCGTTAATTTTAAGCATACCCTTTATTTTCCCTCCCGGCACCTTAGCCCAGTCGATGCTGATCCAAATCCGTTCCTGGGTATTTACTGTTCCCTTTGTTTCACTAATCCTTATCCATTTGGCTTTTGTGGAGACCCGGAATTCAAAATCAGTTTTTCCCTTATTGAAAATCTCAACATACGAGGTTTGGCGGTTAAAGACATCAAATTCAGGGAGGATCGCCTGTCCGGATGCCCCTGGCCAGGCTTTTTCAGATCCTTCAATACTCACGCCCATAGACGGCTTATCTGTTGGTTGTAATTGTTTTAGTTTGATTGCCTCCAGGCTGTTATAAGGCGGATCCCTCCAGCCGGTGTAACCCAGGTGAGGCTGATCCATGAAATGTTTCCATCTTCCGTCGGCGAATTTGTTATTGAAATAACCCATTAAACTGGTATCCTCCTGAAACAGTGACCGGGTTTTCAGGGCCATTTCGTTTGTGCTTGTTCTTCCCTGGTTGAAATACAATTCATTTTTGCCTGCAGTAATATAAAGTTCATTTACCAGGGCACTGGCTTTAACAGGAAAAAGTACCAGCTGATAAAATGCATCCCGTTTATATCCGGGCAATTGATTATAAATATCTTCTGCCTGGGCAGCCAGAAGCTGAAAATCGCTCATGACAGTTTCAGCTTCCCGGTAATTTGTGAGGCTGTAGGTATCTGGCGCCAGCAGTTCAGGCTTGCGACGGCCATTGAATCGGGTATATCCCGAAATGATACTGGCAATTTCTTTCGAATGGGCCTCCCCAAATTGCTCCACTGACCACCTGCGGGTATATTCCTGCAAATTGTCGTTAGTCAGGCTATCCTTGTACCATGCCAGGTTTAGAAAGAATTCCATGGGAAACTCGTAGCCTTTCAGATGACCGACGTTGACTATCCAGATCCTGTCCGCACCATACTGCCGGGCCAGTGACATCTGATCCCAGATTTTCGGAATCGGGTTGCTGTTGATCCATTGATAGCTTCGCGGCCCGCCATGGTAATCGAAATGATAATAAATTCCCGCACCGCCGCTCCTGTTGAGCTCATCTTTCGTTGGCAGCCGCCGGATATTTCCCCAGTTATCCTCGGCCCACAGAAGGGTGACATCATCCGGTACACGCATCCCTGCCTTATAATAGTCCAGCACTTCCTTATACAGGCACCACATCTGCGGCACACGGGTCACATCCTTATTTATTTCTTCCGAAATAATCCCGCGCTGAACATTCACTATTTCCTCAAGCAGACTTCGGTTTGCATCCGGACCACCCGGGGCCATTTCGGTGTCATCGGCACCACGCAGGCCAAGCGTGATAATACTTTCATAGGATTTGTTCCGCCTGATCCCGTCTCTCCAGAATTGCCGGAGAGTATCTCCGTGTTTCACATAGTTCCAGCTACCCAGGGTGGACTTATAGCGCCGGTCCCATTCCTTTTGCGCACGAAGCATGGGTTCCTGGTGTGATGTGCCCATCACTATACCATATTCATCTGCCAGCCGGGCGTTAAGGGAATCATCTTCATTGAAGGCATTATTCCACATGGCAGGCCATAGATAATTTCCCTTTAGCCGCAGGATAAGTTCAAACACCCTGCCGTAAAATTCATGGTTGTAATTGGCCACACCGTTTGGAATGGGGGGATGATCACCCGGCTTTACGGTCCCGAATTTCGCATAGATCCAGTTGGTAAGGTCAGGAGCCTCGTCATTCAAAAAAATTCCACGGTATTTCACCGAGGGAGGTCCCTCAGAATAAACTCCTCTTTTTACACAGATTACATCCCTGTGTTCGGGCTTTACATCGGCCCACCAATACCAGGGCGACACTCCTATTTTTTTTGAGAGTTCGTATATTCCATAAATAGTACCTCTCTTGTCGCTTCCGGCAATAACAAGTGCTTCATCAACACCCGGGAAGGGATTTTTGACTACCAGGATACGGAACATTTCCCACTGGCCTTTGATATCATTTGTCAATAGCCCGGAATTAACCAGTTTATCAATGATGGGACTGCCAATGGTTCCGGCGATCAGAATCTTTCTTCCTGCAGGAATTGTATCAAAATACAGGGTGGGTTTAGTATTGGTAACGACATCAATATCGCGCTGCAGATCCCTGAATGTCCTGATAACACCGGGGTAATCGGCTGAACTGATTAACATTGGCACTGATTTTCCCCGGGCAGAAATACAAAATCCGTCTGTTGTATCATTTGTAATTACCAGTCCTTTTGAAGATTTATCCAATGGATCCTTCAAGCCTGAAGTTTCTGTGGCTGCATGCGATCTGTTGATGAAAAGGATCAGCAAAAAGCAGAGGATTATTTTTTTGAACTGGTAAAGTGACATTTTAGGTGTATTTCAATTTCTAAATTAGCCTTTTTAGCGTTAATTTGTGAAAGATTCAACAGAATGGGGAAAAAACTTTCTCAAAAAACGGCTATCATCACAGGCGGAGCCACGGGTTTGGGTTTTGCCATGGCTCAAAAATTTGTAGAGCACAATATACGTATCATCCTCATTGGCCGGAACGAAACAAAGTTAAAAGACGCATGCCAGTCCCTGGGTCCGCTCGCCAGCTTTGTGAGCCTTGATCTTACAAGGCTTGACGAGATACCGAAAGCAGTAAATTCTATAGCAGAACAATGGGGATCAATTGATATCCTGGTAAACAATGCAGGTATCCATTTAAAGAAAGCCTTGCTGGAAGTATCAAACGATGAATTCCAGGGCATCATATTAACCAACCAGACAGCAGTTTTCACCATTACGCGCGAGGTGGCGGCTATCATGAAGAAACAGGGTTTTGGTTCAGTTCTGAACATAAGTTCGATGGCATCGAAGTATGGGATACCGCAAGCGATTGCCTATTCCGCCGCCAAATCCGCCATTGAAGGAATGACCCGGGCCATGGCGGTTGAATTGTCACCATTTGGTATACGGGTTAACTGCATTGCACCGGGATTCATAAGGACCAACATGTCCTCAAAGGCACTTGACAATGATTTGGAACGAAAGCGCAAGGTACTTTCAAGAACCCCTCTAGGTCGTTTGGGCGAACCGGCAGAAGTAGCGGAAGCGGCTTATTTTCTAGTTTCCGATGCAGCAGCCTTTATAACAGGTGTTGTTCTGCCTGTTGACGGTGGAAATTCAATTGGTTTCTGATTTGAAATTATTGGTGCTACTAATTAATACTTCAAGCCGTGAAAATTACAAATGCCAAAGTGATTATTTGCAGTCCGGGAAGGAATTTTGTCACTCTCAAGATATTCACAGACGAGGGAGTATACGGCCTGGGGGATGCCACCCTCAATGGGATGGAGAAGGCTGTTGTTTCTTTTCTTGAAAGCTACTGCATCCCAGCCCTGATTGGTATGGATCCGCGGAATACAGAAGATATCTGGCATTATTTTTATCGGGGCATTTACTGGAAAAGGGGCTCTGTAAGCATGGCGGCCATTTCCGCCATTGATATGGCCCTTTGGGATATCAAGGGAAAGATGCTAAACACTCCGTTGTATAATCTCATTGGTGGTAAAAGCCGTGACAAGGTGTTGGTGTATGTGCATGTAAACGGAAATGACCTGAATGAAGTGTTTGAAAAAGCGAAAATGGCTATTGAGTCAGGCTATGAAGCCATCCGCATACAATGCGGGATTCCGGGCATTTCGCATTCATATGGAGTTTCAAAGGATGCCCGGTTTTATGAACCTGCCGAAAAAGGCTTACCTCCGGTTCAATATTGGGATACCTCCAAATATCTGAATTTTGTGCCTCACCTTTTTGAAAAAATACGGGCTGCAGTCGGTGATTCGATCCATCTTTTGCATGATGTGCACCATCGTTGTACGCCAGTTGAGGCTGCCCGGCTTGCCCATGAACTGGACCCGTTTCATTTATTCTGGCTTGAGGACCCGGTTTCAGGCGAGTTGCAGGAGGGTCTTCGCCTGATCAGGCAGCATTCGCATACACCTATTGCCATTGGAGAGGTTTTTAATACAGGATATGATTATACAACCCTGATCACGGAACAACTGATCGATTTTATCCGGATGCCGGTATCGCACGGGGGAGGAATAACCCATCTGCAGAAAGTGATGGCATTGGCCTCTTTTTATCATATTCAATCCGGATTTCACGGGGCCACCGATCTTTCACCTGTATGCCTGGCTGCATCACTGCATTTCAACCTGGCGGTCAACAATTTCGGGATACAGGAATACATGCCGCATAATGATATGGTAAATGAAGTTTTCAGGGTGAATTACCATCTTGACAAGGGACATCTCTATATCAATGATAATCCGGGCATTGGAGTAGATATAGACGAAGAGAGTGCCGCAAAATTTCCCTATGTCAAGGCTTCCTTCCGGTGAACCGGAAGACAGATGGTACTTTGTTCTATTGGTAGTGAATATGTTCTGCAGTCCTGCGGTTTTGCAGTTTTGCAGTTTTGAAGTCATGCAGTCTCAGTCGTGCAGTCGTGCAGTCATGCAGTCGCCTTCGTGCAGTTCTGCGGTTTTGCAGTTTTGCAGTTTCAGTCACTCCCTCTCAATTCTCATCTCTCATCTCTCATCTCTCATCTCTCATCTCTCATCTCTCGTCACTCGTCACTACTTCATCCACTTCACCGGCCATGGCAGCATATTCCGCGTGATCACCGGGTAATGTGTGACAACTGAACCAAATCCCGAATTAAAATAGGCGATACCGGGGATATTGGATCCGGCAAAATCAAAGACGAGTCCTGAACCTGCGTTCTTGCTGATCATATGATTCACCAGCATATACATTGCCTGGTTTTCCTTTCCTTTTTCCGTGGATGCGCATACCTGGAACAGGCACCTTCCCAGGGTAGTAATAAACCATCCGGCAGCAACGAGTTCACCCGTATGGCTGTATACGCCAACAATCTCTCCGGTTGCCTGCTGAACGCTTGCAGATGTGATCCTTAAAAGGGTCGGGTAAAATGTTTTCCGGGTACCGGTGAGTTGTTTCTCCAGGTTATTTTTAATAAAACGGGTGAATGCAGAAGGGGAAGGTCCCTGCTTTACAATCAGCCCGGCATGTATCGCCTTTTGAATATTCCTTCGGCAATTGCGGTGATAATTACTGGTTAGCTCAATTGAGGAAGGGTGCAAATCAAGAATAAAGTTTTTTCGGGTTGAAAAGGTGATATCGGAATGCTGAACGTTGTTATCTGAATTAAGTTGAATTTGGACATATTTGTATTTCAGCGGGATCGCTGATAAAAATTCAGTGATTGTCTCCGGCCTGACCGGGGAGGGTGAAAAAATCCCCAATTGCTGGGTGAAGTAAGGTTGATACAGGTAATTGATCCCGAATTTACGGCCATGGGTTAAGGGCATTACGGCGAGGAAGTCATCCTCGACCAGGGCATCCCATTCCGGGCATACGGCATCGAGCCACCATGAAAGGGCGTAGGGTAGCCTGTTTTGGGAGTTTGCGATGCAGGCGTCCCATTTTTGCAGGTCGATGGAGGAGTGGGGGAGGTGGTGGATCATATTTTAGTTGATTTGGTTGATAGTCTGCTGGTTGCTTCACCCGGGGTTATTGAGATTGAAGCACTTCGTGCTTGAGTTCATCTTTCCCGCACGGTATTCATAGCATCTGCGGATTGGTTATTGCAGATTGAAGCACTTCGTGCTTTTTTTGTTTCCTGAACGAATGCCTACAGCACACCTATTCATTGTTCACTGTTCATCGTTCTTCGTTCCTCGTCCCTTCTGTCTCTCCTTGTCCCTCGTCTCATCGTCCCTCGTCCCTTCTTCAACCATTCCCTCAAACACCTCTCTCCACCCTTTCCAGATTCCCTGTCCGGAGAGAGATTCGTTATGCCACAGGCTGAGGAAAGTTCCTTCAACCTGCTTTACCTGCCGGAGGATATTCTTTATTCGATCAAGTGCCTCATCGGGGAGTAAGCGCCCGATATTGCTGCAGGGTAACATCCATAACAGCAAAGGGAAATATGACAAGGTCCGTCTCACTTTCATTCGTCAGATCATAAAAATTAAAGGAGGAACAGGTGCCGGCCCTGAAACCGGGATAAGAGGCATATCCCATGGAATAGTCCTCCCTGATTCCCATTTCAGCGAGCCGGCGGTATGTTTCAGGAAACCGCAGGATAAGGAAATGCTGGCGGCTGATATTTGGGAGATTGCCTGCGATCTCTGCATACCGTTTCTGTTCAACCGGAAGAAGCCCTGCATGATCATTTGACCGCAGGGAAGGATGAATGCCTGTCCTGTGATCCTGGCCGATCTGTTGAACCAGCTGTCTGAAATGCGGCGTATTCAGAGTGTAATTACAATCAAACCTGTCATAATCTGCAAACAGGAAAAAGAAAATTGATTTGAAATTATATTTCATTTCAATGCTCCGGATATACCCGTAGGTATCAAACGGATCCTGCATGGAACCCCGGAGTACTGAAAGTCTCTGGCTAAAATCGGCATAACGTGCCTGCCATAAGGCTTTCAGACTTCCTGCGACACTTCTTACTAATCCCTTATGCAGGAAAGACCAGGGATTGTCGATGTCAAACGTGGAAATGTAGTGGAACGACTGTGGCGGAAAAACCAGGTCAGGGAATTTTTTTTGCAGTAATTTTTTAAAAAGAATGAGCCATTGGTCGATGACCGGCTCTTCAAGGAAACCGTTTCTGAATGCCAGGCTCTGGTCGGCTTCAAAACGTCCGTATTGATCGGGCTCAAAGGGAAGATATTCTTCATATCGTGATAAGCAGGAAAAAGCAGGCTGAGAACAGATCAAACGGCAGATTGAATCCTTCGGGGGCCGGATAAAGATACGTCTGGCCTTCCTTTCGAAAATAGCCGGTTTCGTGTTTTTTGAACCCTGTTTCGGATAGTAGTCCGCTGGCGAAAATATTGAAGCTGTCTTCAAGCGGATTTGTACCATAATTAATTATGATCCCGCCGGAGGAAAGGCTGTCCTTGATGAACTGACCGGTCCGGATTAATTTGAAGGCGCATCCAAGCCGTGTGGAAATAAATCGTGTTATGTATTTCATCCGGTCGGAAACGACCGGGCTAAGCAGGATTATTTCAACAGGTGCTTGCATAGTGTCAGAAATCAAGTGATACGAGGGTAATTCCGGCTCCTCCCCGTTCCACATGCTCATCCCTGCATGATCGCACAATATCAAGTGAATTGAGATATTCGCGCACCATATTTTTAAGTATTCCGTTTCCCTTGCCGTGCAAGATCCTCAACTCTGAAACACCCACTACCAGGGCGTCATCTACCAGGTGCCTGACAAGGTCTACAGCTTCCTCACCCCGTTTCCCGCGGATATCTATATCCGGCTTAAAATTGAGCTTACGCTGGCTTAAACTCCAGTCGAACCGGGCTGGTTTTGCTGAATCCTGTGACGAGCGCGGACCTTTGACGGCCTGCTTTTCAAGGTTTGAAAGCTTCACCGATGTGATCATGCTCTCGCCATACGTTACAAGGGCATTTTCCCCGTTAATTTCGAGTACATCGCCCCGGGTGCCCAGGTTTTTAATAAACACTTCATCCCCGGCTGTGATCACATTGTTTTCCGCAGATTCTGCCGGCTTTTCGGATTCCAGTCGGTTCCCGCCTGAACTTTTTTACCTGTTTGCGCACTTCCCCGATCTTTCCGTCCAGCTGCAATTCGCCCGGGGTTTGATCCTCAGGAATATTTTTACGGTATTCCTCCAGTTCCTTTCTTGCTTCCCTTGTCTGATCCTTATCTGCCTGAGTTTCCCGGATTACCCGGATGGTTTTTTCAATTTCCTTATTTACATTCGACAACAGGTCGGCGGCTTCCTTGCGGGCTGTTTCCAGAATTTCCTTCCGCATTTTCTTTGTTTGCCCGAGTTCTGTTTCGTATTGTTCAAGCATTGATGTCAGTCGCTTTTCCGATATTCTGATCCGGTCTCGTTTTTCCTCCCAGTACCGCTTATCGCGAAGGATTTCCCTCAAATGTTTGTCGAAATTAATATGATCTTCCCCTACATTCGAGGCTGCCTTATCCAGTATATCATTCGGAAGCCCGATCTGCCTGGCAATGTCAATGGCAAAGGAACTCCCCGGTTTTCCAATTTCAAGCCTGAACAGTGGTTTCATCTTTCCCGAATCAAACAGCATCGCGCCATTCACAATACCTTCTGCACCTGAGGCATAATGCTTCAGGTTTGAATAATGGGTGGTGATCACCCCGTATGTTTTTTTCTGGTTGAGCGATTCGAGTATGGCCTCCGCAATGGCGCCCCCGATATGGGGTTCAGTTCCCGTACCAAATTCATCGATCAGGATCAGGCTTGAGGGGGAAGCATGGCGCAGGAAATTCTTCATGTTAAGAAGATGGGAACTATAGGTACTCAGGTCATTTTCAATCGATTGCTCATCACCAATGTCGAGAAGGATATCACTGAAAATTCCTGTCTCCGAGCTTTCCACCATGGGCACCAGCAAACCGCATTGAAGCATATACTGGAGCAAACCGGTTGTTTTCAGGCACACCGATTTTCCGCCTGCGTTAGGACCTGAAATCAGCAGGATACGGTTCTTTTCATCCAGGTACAGGTCAAGCGGAACCACTTCCTTGCCTTCCTTTTTCAGATGCAGCAGGAGCAGCGGGTGGATTGCCTGTTTCCAGCGAAATCCGGGACTATCGACAAGGGCTGGCAAACCGGCATCAATTTTGATGGCCAGCAAAGCCTTGGCCCGGATGAAATCGATCATGCCAAGAAAATCATAGGTTACCAGCAGGTCATCAATATACGGCCGGATAGAATCGGTAAAGCCGATCAATATTTTTACGATTTCACGGATTTCGGCGATTTCAAGTTCACGGATCTCATTGTTCAGTTCCACAACCTCTGCCGGTTCAACATAAGCCGTGCGGCCGGTAGCAGATTCATCGTGAACAATACCGCTGATCTTCCGCTTATTGGCGGCAGGAACCGGGATCACGGGACGCCCGTTCCGGATAGAAATTGTTGTGTCCTTTTCAATAAAGCCATCATCCATGGCTTTTTTCAAAAGGCTTTGTATCCTTTTGCCTGCGGATGCCTGCTTCTGCACGATTTCACCCCGGATCCTCCGCAATTCAGGGGAAGCATTATCCCTTATCCTTCCCTGCTTTGAAAGGATGGCATCAATGCGCTCATCCACATAACTGTAATACTTCACATTGCCGACCAGTTTCTTCAGCAGGGGATATTTTTCATGCGGCGTATTCTTAAAAAACCGCAGGATGCTCTTGATTGTTTCAAGGGAGCGCTTGAGATCCCATACTTCTTCCGTTTCGAGATAGGTACCCTCAATACGTGCCTTTTTCAAACCAGGCGTGAGATCGTGAAAATTGTCGGTTGGAAAATTATCTTCAAAAACACAGATTTGCTTGAATTCTGCTGTCTGGCCCAACACTTCTTTCAGAACAGCATAATTGGTCATAAAACGGATTTCATCCACTTTCTGTCTTCCGGGGGGAAACAGGCACTGATCTTTTACCAGTTCCCTGATCTGGTCGAACCCGGTTTTGATCTCGAAATTGGAAGGATATATCAAGTGTGTATGGATTTGTGGTACAAAAATAGCTGAAAATGGAAGCGATTTTAGTCTTCGAAAAACAAATTCCTCTTTTTGGTTGTTAGTGAGGTAAAATTTAATAAATAGTTCACAATGCATATACACCCAAAAAATCAGGCAGGTAAAAACAGTATAATTCGAAATTTGCAGTCGGCATCGCCTGCTGTTGAAACGATCACCCTGAGAAAGGTTTACAGATTGCACGAGATCAGATATTTAACCGGGGACACGTATGTCATGCGTTTTGACCGCAATGCCATGCCATTCCGTGCCGGCCAACACATTACCCTGGGCATACCGGGCAATAATCAGGTTCGTGAATATTCAATTTACAGCACAGAGCAGGACAACGCCCTGGAAGTTCTTATAAAAGAGGTGGAAACCGGTTCAGTCTCCAAACAGTTGAGTAAGCTCATACCGGGTGAACTCCTCGAGGTGGATGGACCCTTTGGCTATTTTACACTGGATGAGAAACAAGGTGCAGGTAAGGAATATCTTTTCGTTGCAACCGGCACAGGAATTGCTCCGTTTCATAGCCTGGCAGGTTCGAATCCCGGGTCTGAATTATACAGTGCTGCATGGTGTCCGCTATGGCACAGAGGCGTATGAATCCTTTTCTTTCCCGAAGAACAGGCACATTCTTTGCACATCACGCGACAGCGAGGGAGATTTTCATGGCCGGGTAACCGATTACCTTAAGCAAAAAGAGCTTAAAATTGATACAATGGTATATCTTTGCGGAAATTGTGACATGATTTATGATGTCTACGATTTACTGACTTCACGGGGGTTTCCGTCGGGAAACATTAAAACGGAAGTCTATTTCTGACGCATTTTTTTATTGACGTATCGATGAAATATCATATTTTGACGCTTGGCTGCCAGATGAATAAATCCGACAGCGAACGCGTTCGTACCGTGATCGAGGGGATGGGCTACCAGTGGACTGAAGATGAGGAAGAGGCCAGCCTTCTTGGCATATTGGCCTGTTCGGTACGGCAAAAATCAATTGACAAGGTATATTCCCGCATTGCCCGGTGGAATAAACGGAAGAACAGGCAAAACCTGCTCACCTTTGTGTCAGGATGCGTGTTGCCGGCTGACAAGGTAAAGTTTCTGAAACTTTTCGATCTGGTTTTCACCATGAGCGAATTGCCCGACTTTCCGGATATGATCCGGCAATATGGCGTCACCAGCCGGGTCGCTGTGGCAGCCGCTGTAGGTAACGGAAACAATTGGCCGCCGCAGAATGCATCCGGAAAAAGAAGCAACATTCAGCAGCAGGATGCAGGAATCAGCAGTGGTTGGCAGATACAGGGAGCAGTGGTTGATGGCAAAGACAATCAGCCGGTGAGTTCCTTGCGGCCTGAAGCCGGAATACGGGATTTCTGGAAATTACAGCCTTCTTATTTGTCGGATTTTGAAGCGTATATTCCCATTCAGAACGGATGTGATAAATTCTGTACTTTTTGCGCCGTGCCTTATACCCGCGGAAGGGAGATATCCCGTCCTTCGGAAGAAATAATGGAAGAATTGAAATTCCTGGTGAATAAAGGGTACAAGTCGATCACCCTGCTCGGACAGAATGTAAATTCATATGGACTCGATAAAAAGGGCGCTGAGCTGAGCTTTCCGGGACTACTCCGGCAGATTGGAGAATATGGAAGGATTTCAGGACATGAGTTCTGGGTTTATTTTACCTCACCGCATCCGCGCGACATGAGTGATGAGGTGCTTGAGGTAATTGCAGAATACGACTGCCTGGCCAAACAAATCCACCTTCCGCTGCAGTCAGGTGATAACAAGGTGCTGATCCGGATGAACCGGAAGCATTCCATGGCGGATTATTCCCATATAATTGAATCCATCCGGAAGATATTGCCACAGGCAACAGTTTTTACCGATATTATCGTTGGATTTACGGGTGAAACCGATGAGCAGTTTGAAAACACGCGGAAGGCCATGGAGACTATTCATTTTAACATGGCTTATATTGCCATTTATTCACCCCGGCCCGGTGCAGCCAGTTCACGCTGGGATGACGATATTCCCATGGCGGTGAAAAAGCAGCGGTTGCATATCTTAACCGAAGAGCTTACAAAACATACACTTCCCTATAATCAGTCAATGGTTGGTAAAAAGGTGAAGATACTGGTTACCGGGTATGACCGTAAAGCGGGTTATATGTCTGGCTTAACGGAAGGCCGCATTGTAGTCCGGTTTGCATCTGATGAGGCAGTGCTGCCCGGCAGTTTTGTATGGCTTCAAATCACGGGTGCCGCCCCGTATTCAGTTGAGGGTAACCTGGTAGGCCAGGAAAGCCCGTCCCTTGTATCGCTATGAAAAGAAGAGTGGCATTTAAAACGCTGGGTTGCAGGCTGAACCAGTTTGAAACCGATTCAGTGCTGACTGATTTCTATAAAACCGGATATGACATCGTGCCGTTCAATGAGCCGGCCGATGTGTACGTTGTAAATACCTGCACGGTAACAAACCAGGGTGATCATAAATCACGCTATGCGATCAGCCAGGCCGTTCATGGCAAATCCGGTTCCCTTGTAGTGGTCACCGGATGTATGGCTGAAAGCCAGAAGGAATATCTTGAAAACCGCGGCGATATAGCCTATGTGGTAAACAACAAGAACAAGGCCAGTATTCTTCCGCTCGTGGAAGCCCATTTTAACGGCGAGATCCTGGGACCCGGATCTTTGAAAGAGGACATTTTCGGGTTTACCGTGGCAGAAAAAAGTCTTCATACCCGCAGCATGATCAAGATCCAGGATGGATGCGACAACTTCTGTACCTTTTGCATTGTTCCTATGGTTCGGGGAAGAGCCGTCAGCCGTCCGGAAAAAGATATTCTCGAAAATATAAGGCAGGTAGTTGACCTGGGTTATAAGGAAATAGTGCTCACCGGAGTGAACATAAGCCGGTATGAATGGGAAGGACTAAACTTCACCGGTTTGCTTGAAAATATTTTATCGATTGAAGGGAACTTCAGGGTGCGGATATCCTCCATTGAACCGGAAGGATTTGGCGAGCCGCTCTATGATCTTTTTTCCCATGACAAATTATGCCCGCATCTTCATTTATGCCTTCAAAGCGGATCTGACCGTATTCTTATGCAGATGCGGCGGGCTTACACCCTGCCATCTTACATGGAGATTGTGGCGCAGCTCAGGTCCCGCTTTCCGCTTTTCAATTTCACAACCGATATCATGGTCGGATTCCCCGGGGAAACCGAACAGGATTTTGAGGCAACCTGCAACGTGATCCGGGAGGTTGGATTCAGCCATGTTCATACATTTAAATATTCTATGCGGGAGGGAACGCGTGCTACCAGGATGGAGGAACAGATACCTTCCAAAACCAAAAATACCCGGAGTATAGTTGTAAGGGACCTGGCTGAGGAAAATAAACTAAAATACAGGAGGCTCTTTGCCGGACTTTCACAAACCGTGCTTGTTGAAAACATCCGTGGTGGAATCGCCCGGGGATATGGTGAAAACTATGTTCCGGTAGAATTTAAAAATACCCAGCCGGAAAAAAACTACTTTCAAACGGTTACGATAAAAAACATTGCTTCAGCAAACAAGGATTTTGTCCTTATTGGATGATTATATACTCTTTTTCTTTGTGACTTGGTGCCTTTGTGGCAAAACTGCAATGCAACTGCAGAACTGCAATATACTGCTGCACCGTTTACCTACTGGCAGCTATCCTAGTGGGACTATTCTTGCTATCCCTCGTTCCCCAGTCCCTGGTCCCTAATATGACCAAATAGTGCTTGTTTTTGAGCAGATTGAGGTGGATTGACCTTAGCCTGCTGTCAAAGTATATTTGGACGCACTCATTTCAGGGATTGATCAGGCAGCAATTTTCAAAAACTCACAAATCAACATCCAACCACATGAAAAGAACTATCTGCATTTTAGGCACGCTGCTGATGCTTTTGCTTTGCATGTGTAGGAAAGACAAAGGACTTTGCGAGCTCACAGCCGCTCCTGATCTGAAAATCGCCTATTCATCGGGTGCAGTGTTTACAGTAAATCCAAGCGGGGGTGATGACACCCGGGCACTGACCGATGCTTTTGAGGATGCCAAAGCAGCCGGGCCGGGATCCAGGTAAAACTGGTTCAGGGTGAATACCACATTGGCATGATAGAGGTTCATGATTTCAATGGATGTTTCACCGGTGCAGGGAAGGGAAAATCAGTAGTATTTCCGCTTCCTGATCTACCTTGCAGGGATATTTTCAATCAGAATCTAAGCATTGGTCTTATTAAGTTTTTTGGTGGCAACATACGAGTGGCCCAGATGTCATTCCGAAATCCCGGAGGTCAGCCCTGTCAATGCGATGATTATGACAATCACGGATTCTGCCGATGAATTGTGGTATTACCTGGGATTTCTCGATTATTCCATAATTGAACCCATACCATCAGATTCATTATATTAGGGCGATAGTGGATGGAGTTGAGTTTACCGGAACTACAGGAGGATCCTTTGGGATATAAAATTTATATGGCAGTGATGTGCTCCGGAGATTTCGTTATTGGTTCTGATCTCCCTTATTCGAATGCTGACATATCAATCACAAATTGCAGCTTTAATAACTTTTATAATGCATTCCAGAATCTTGGCATTGGTACAGGAAGCTTCGTCTTTAACAATAATACCGTGTCGAATACCTTTTTTGCTCTTTGGCTGCAGGACAATATCGGCGGTAAATCATCGATCTCAGGCAACAGATTCAATATCACTCCCGGGGGAACGGGCATTGGAATCAATAATTACATTTGGGGTTTCAATGAGTTGAAGCTCAAGTAACGGATGCCAGTATGTACTAACTGAGAATGAGTTTTTGACTGAGAATTCATGGACGGCAATTGACATTAATGACGATAGAAAGCGCCAGGGAATTTCTGACATTAATAATTCATTGTTATTGACGGTAAAAAACAATTTGTTCGATTTAAGAGGAACTGCTTCCACGGGAATATGGAATTTTTATTCCACAAATGCAGTTATCCGTAATAATAGTTTTGCCGGGCAGGCAAAAAACGCAGGATTATTCGCATATGCGGCAGAGAAAGCCGAGATTACTTGCCAATAATTTTTCGGGCATGACCAATACGGAATATAGCATAGTAATGTTGAGCAACAACAACACAGTTATTGGTGGTAAAAACAATGGCACAATACTGAACCTTGGAGAAAATAATATGATTACCGGGTTAACTGTCAAAGAAGGGGAAAACCCTGTAGGACAAAGTATCATAGATAATTACAAGATCATGCTGGAAAAAATGATTAAAATGCGTCGACACTGATAATTTTTTTTATATCCAACCCCTGTTATGCAAATATAAATTCAATCAGCAAGGCTGCCGGACAATACCGGCAGCCTTTTAACAATCTGCTGATGAAGTTCTCAAATATACTTGACATTAACCTGTTTTTTTGATAACTTAATAAACCAAAACCCAACACAAAACCTTGAGGACCTGTCTCACTATACTGGCAGGAATACTGCTGATTGTATTTCAGGCAGCAGGGCAACAGAGGATCATGCTGAGCGCTCCGGATGCCTATCAGCTATACCCGGTTAAGCATATCGATTATTGCTTTGGACAGGCTGATCCTTCTGCTTCCCGCATCATGCAGGACAGCTATGGATTTATGTGGTTCGGCACTTTGAATTCACTGATTTCCTTCGACGGAAATAATTATACAACATACAAGGTAAGCAGCGGTGATTCCACCGGTCTCACGGGGTATTGGGTGACCGCTTTGTTCGAGGACAAAGATAAAAATATATGGGTCGGCACCTATGGGGGCCTGAGCCGGCTAAACCGAAAAACAGGAGGATTCCGGCATTTTTATCCGGATACAACAGATTACAGGGGTCAAAATAATGTGATCCGGTTTATTGCACAGGATAAAAGGGGTTACATCTGGGCAATTTCGAATAAGAATATTTTCTGTCTCAATCCCGGTTCGGGCAAGTTCAGTGAATTTAAACTGGATAGCCTGGCCTGGCTGCAAAGAAATCCGGAATATAGCTGGGTGGGTACACCAGTTAAGAAAATTTTCCTGGAGGATCACCAGGGTAAAATCTGGATTGGCACATCCAACGGGTTGTTCCGGTTCGATCCGGTTACAGGCAGGGCCAGGATGATCAGAAATATTCCCGGAGATCCGGGTAGTTTGAGTCACAACTATGTTACCTCATTGCTTGAGGATGGCCGGAAAAACCTATGGATATCCACCCTGGGAGGAGGGCTGAATCTTCTGACAGATGAAAATAAATTTACTTTCCGAAGATTCCGCCATGATCCGCGCAATGCCTCTTCCATTTGCACGGATTCCATTCTATCCTTATCTCTTGTAAATTCGGGTAAGATGTGGATTGGGGGAAGGGGTGAAATTTCAATGATGTTACCCGGGTCAACGGAATTGCAAATCCTGGAAATTTCTTGAATATCCCGCGCAAGCCCGGTGGCCCGGACGGGTACGTGTAAATGAGGTATTTGAGGACCATAATGGCGGAATATGGATTTTCCAGAATCGGCTTGGTGTAGGCCGGCTTTTTCTCGATATTGGAATTTTTATTGTTCAGGATATCCCCAGCGGATTTCAGCATGAAATATGTATGGATCGTGCCGGTTCATTCTGGATCGGAACCATTGACAACTATGCATTCCGCATTGATTTGCAGGCACCCCGCATCATCCATTGCAGGTATGATTTTTTGAGGCCCTGGGTCTTTGAGGACAGGAATGGAACATTTTGGGTTCCCGACAACAATGTAAAGTTTAATTCCGTTGGCGGGATCCTGGAGGTTACCAGGGCGCAATTACCGGGCGGTCTGTCATTTACTGCTATGTATGAAGACCCGGAAGGATACCTGTGGTTTGCAGATAATGCCCTGCATAAATACAATCCCCGGAACAAAAGTGTAAAACCTTACAGATTGTCCGGCAAGGTGCATGAAAAAGTGAAGATCAGCGGAATCAAATACCTGCAGGGTGACAAGAATGGCAACCTCTGGTTTGGTAACAGGGATTTTCTTGCCTTTCTGAATACAAAAACCGGAAAAGATGAACTGATATCGCCCGCGAATTTCAGGTTCATGGTTGAAAACGACTGGCAGGTAGAACAAATTCTGTCGATTCACACAATATCGTCTGGGTTGCCACTCTCGAAGGGATTTGCCGTATTGAACCGGATCATGGAAAACGGTTAACTCGTTTAACATTTAATCCTTCCAAACCGGGCACGCTTGGTGATAATGCGATTTTCAGGTTAGCCGAGGATAGAGCAGGAAGGATATGGGTCCTGACGATGGGTTCGGGATTGTTTCTTTTTAACAGGGATTCGGGAACTTTCCAAATGGTGAATCCTTTTCAGAATTTCCCTTATATCAGTTTTTACGAAATGATGGGGGATAAAAAGGGGAATCTCTGGTTTCTTCATTCGGCCGGCCTGAGCTGTTTTTCGACAATCGACCGTTCTATCCGGCATTTCAGTTTTCCAAAGAAAACCTTTTATGCGACGATCAACCAGATAAGTAATGGCAACATTTACATTGTGCCGAGAGGGGAAGAAGGCACCTACATCTTAAATCCGGACAGCATCCGGATGAATAGCTTTATACCCCCGGTTTATATAACATCGATGCAGATAAACCAAAAACCTTATCTGAAAATACTTAGCGCACAGAATAATTCCGGCGCCAATATAATCCGGCTTAAGTACCGGGAGAATTCCCTGACATTCACTTTTGCAGCGCTCAATTATACGGAACCGGAGAATAATCAGTATAAATACCGCATGATCGGCATGGAGGAAGATACAACCCTGGCCGGCACAAATCATACTGCAGAATACAGGAACATGCGCCCCGGAAAATATTCATTCTGGGTGACAGGTTCAAATAACGACGGGGTATGGAACAGGGCAGGAACATCGGTAAGTTTTGTTATTCGCCCCCCCTGGTCTCGATCCAAAACTGCCTGGTTATTCTATGGCCTCTTCCTGATTCTATTCTTATATGGCTATATAAAGTGGCGTACACGACAGCTGGTTATTGAAAAGAAGGACCTTGAAAAGCAGGTAGGAGAAAGAACACAGCAAATCGAAATGCAGAAAAGCCTCCTTGAACAGCGGAACCAGCAAATAGTGGAAATGGATAAGATCAAGACCCGGTTTTTCACCAACATATCCCATGAATTCCGCACTCCGCTTACACTCATCCAGGGTCCGGTGGAAGAGATGCTGGAGAGGCCCCACCGGATGGAGAAAGACCGGAATTTTCTCAAACTGATCTATAAAAATACGCGCCATTTGTTAAACCTGGTGAATCAGTTGCTGGATATCGCAAAAATTGACAGCAGCAAGATGAAACTTGAACTGACAGAGGCCGATGTAATCGATTTCCTTCGGACTGTTGCAGCATCCTTCTCCTCTATGGCTGAAGTGAAGTACATAAATTATAGCTACCAATTACCAATCGTGGTGAGACATACCTGGTTTGACAGTGATAAAATCGAGAAAATTGTCAATAACCTATTATCCAATGCCTTTAAATTCACCTCCGAAGGAGGTAGAATTATTTTGCAGGCTGATTATGTGCCGGGCCAGCATGGCTTACCCGAAATGCTTTCATTTTCTGTTTCCGATACCGGAATTGGAATTCCGGCGGATCTGACCGAAAAGATTTTTGACCGTTTTTACCAGGTGGAGGAGAATCTGAAGAGGGACAGCAGCGGGACCGGGCTTGGATTATCCCTTACCCGTGACCTGGTTCATCTGATGCATGGGGAAATATTTGTGACAAGCGAGCCGGGGAAAGGCAGTACATTCAAAGTGAACATCCCCCTGGGCAAAGATCATCTGCAACCCGAAGAATATTGCATTTTACGTTATCAGGTTGAAATAAACCATACGGTATACCACCATAAAACGGTTGAAGAGGACATTAAGCTGCCGGTCGAAGACCCGGATCTTTCGGAGTATTTCGCCGGTAAGCCTGTGGTACTGTTGGTAGAAGACAATAAGGACATACGTCAGCATATTTCAACCCATTTTTATGCAGATTATAACGTTCTGGAGGCTCCTGACGGAAAAGCCGGACTTCACCTTGCCCTTGAAAACATGCCCGACCTGGTGATCACCGACCTGATGATGCCGCATATGAGCGGCTCGGAGTTATGCCTGCAGCTTAAGACTGACGAGCGTACCAGTCATATTCCGGTGATTATGCTTACGGCGAGGGCAAGTCTTGATGATAAGCTGAAAGGTCTGGAAACCGGTGCGGATGATTATGTGTCAAAACCTTTCAACATGAAAGAGCTGCTTGCACGGTCGCAAAACCTTATTGAGCAGCGCAGGAAACTCAGGGAAAAGTTCAGAAGGGAAATGTCACTTGAAGCCGGAGATATTGCAGTTACTTCAGTAGATGAGAAGTTTCTGCAACGAGCCATTTCTATAGTTGACAAGCATATCAGCGAGGAGGATTTTACGGTTACGCTCTTCAACGAAGAGATGAATATGAGCCGCAGCACCTTGTTCCGAAAGTTATATGCCCTTACAGGACAGTCTCCCGTGGAATTCATTAATACCATCCGGTTGAAAAAAGCGGCCGTTCTGCTCCGGAACAATGCCGGCAATGTCGCGACCGTGGCATTGGAAGTTGGTTTCAGCAATCCATCTTATTTTGCCAGGATATTTAAAAAGCAATTCGGAATCGCACCCAGGGAATATGCAATGACCTGATTCCAGCTTAATAACCCGGATTTTGAACCAGGTTGGGATTCAAATCCATTTCCGACTGCGGAATGGGCCAGGTAAGATTTTCTTCACTTCGCACATACGGCATGTATTCCATTGCCCTGCCGGTTCTTTTCAGGTCGAACCAGCGGTGTCCCTCGAAGGCAAATTCAAGGCGGCGTTCATTCAGAATATCATCCAGGGTAACAGATGTCAACGGGGGTATACCAGCCCGCTGCCTGATAATATTAATATCGTCCAGAGCTGATCCTTCCCCGGGATAGCTCGCTCCATGCAGGGCTGCTTCAGCCCGGATCAGGTACATTTCAGCCAGGCGCAATACCATCATGTTATCTGATCCAACGTTGCATATCGTTGTATTTTGCATATGCAGTAGTTTTTCCCGTGAAGTTGTGCAGATTAAACTGAAAACGTTTATCAGAAGGATCATAGGCATTGATTATTTCCGGGTCAGGACCTAATATGTACCATCCCCCTAAGATCTTCACTTAAATAATTGATACCAAAAAAGTTTCTGTTTTGATCATCATAATCCACCTCAAGGATGTTTTCAGCAGAATACGGATTCTCATAGTCAAAAATATCTTTGTATGATTCTTCCAGTGTAAATAAGCCACTCTTTATGACTAAATCGGCATTTTCCATGGCCATGGGCCAGTCTTCAGTGAAAAGGCCTACCCTTGCTTTAAATGCAACTGCCGACCAGTGGGTTATTCGACCATTAGAACGAAATTCAGGAGGAATGAGGAGTATAGCCGAATCGAGATCATTCCGTATGAGTTCATAGAGTCTATCTCTGGTCTCCCGAAACGGATTTTCAATCTCGTCAAAACTGGTTACTGAACTGGTTACATAGGGCACTTCGCCATAGAACTGAAGCAGGTTGAAATAATTGTAAGCCCTGGCGAAGCAAGCTTCTCCTCTCCACTGGTTCTTTTCGGCAGGACCCATATCCGGAACATTTTCAATGTTGTTGATTATCATATTGGCGGCAAGGATTGAAGCATAGCAGGCAGTCCAGATATTTTTGTACATAATAGTTATCCGGAAGGACGTAGTTAGAATCAATCTGGATTTCCTGAGGATTGCCAGTTATGTTTTTCACATCGTCGGACGCCAGGTTTGAAAAGTGGATATGGTTATCGGGTTTCAAAGAATAGTACATACCTATAAGAGCTGTATAGGCATTGGTTTTATCTGCAAATACCTGTTCATGAATTAATTGATTTTCAGGAGTAACCTCCAGCAGCTCATTGCACCCAAACAGGCAAAGGAGCAGTATAAATAGTGGTAAAATGTTTTTCATAATCAGTTTGGGAAATGAATTGTTATAGATCAAGATTGATACCCAGGATAACCGATCTCGCCATAGGATACGAATCATATTCCATGTTGAGGTAGGTATTACCCGACCCGGCATTGCTCAACTCCGGATCGAAGCCGGGATATTTTGTCCAGGTATACAGGTTCTGACCTGTTATAAATATCCGGAGTCTCTGGATCTTGAGTTTTGCTAACTTATCAAAAGGAAGTGAATAGGATAGCATTACTGTTTTTAAGCGGACATAGGAAGCATCATGAATAAACCGGCTGGACATTTGGCTGTAGCTGGGTTCGAAAACCTTTGCCTTAGGCACATCGGTAACATCACCCGGTTTCTGCCAGCGGTTAAGCATATAATGCATCTGGTTGGTGCCTCCATAAGTTTCTGTAGATGTTGATGGGTCCCACCAGTAGGCCCTGGAAGCATAGTACACATCGAAATCATAGGCAAAATGGATCATGCAGTTCAGTTCAAATCTCTTCCAGGTAAACAAATTGGTCATACCTCCCTGGAGCCGGGGATGCGGGTTTCCGATCACCATCCTGTCATCGTCGTCAATCTTCCCGTCCGGTTTGCCGGTAAGTTCACCTTGAGTATCTGATCCGTCAATATCCCTGTAAATGATCGATCCGTCATCGGGGTCAACCCCATCAAATTTATATCCGTAGAAAACGCCCCAGGGATAGCCCTCGGCATAAAGATTCGGGCCCTCTATTATTTTTTCATCATTATTGGCCTGTACGAATGTGTTTTGGTTGTGGAATATATTCAGGCTTGTTTGCCAGTCAAATCTTCCGGAAGTAGTCACATTTACTGTATTAATTGTTAACTCAATTCCTTTGTTTTCCATTTTGCCAACATTAACAACGGCATTAGAGTAACCCGATGTTAGCTGAACGGATCTTTCGAGGATTATGTCCCGGGTTTGTCGTAAATAAGCCGTTAAGTCAAGCGATATCCTGTCGTGCCAAAGACCTACATCCAGGCCACTCTCGTAGTTGACGGTTTTTTCCCATCGGAGGCTCTTGTTTCCAATAAAGGTGCTGGGCAGGATACCTGGTTGCTTTAAATAATTATTACCTGGATACCACATGGTCATCCATTGAAAGTCACCCATGGTCTGATTGCCGAGCGTTCCGATCCCGACCCTGAGCTTCAGTTCACTGATGAAGTTATTTTTGTTGAGAAATGGTTCCTCGCTCATCCTCCAGGCAGCGGAGAAAGCCGGGAAATACCCGATGCGGTTGTTTGGTCCAAACCTGGACGAGCCATCAGCCCTGATCACTGCCTGTAATAAATACTTCTGGCTGTAGTTATAGGCTACTCTTCCATACCATGATGCGATTTTTGACTCACTTCGGCCTGAACTGGTAAAATTGAGTCTGGACTGCACATTCAGGGTAATGCAATTCATTGCTGGGATAACCTGATTTCACGACGACCATGGCTTCATCCCGGTTTATTTGATAGCTCATACCGGTCATTGCCGTCAGATTATGGACCGTATTAAATGTTTTCGAATAGGTAAGTGTGTTCTCATTTACGATCGTACTGCCGGATGCCTGGTGGTCAGTGCCTTCCCCATGATTGGAAGTCTGGGCCCAGTCATCCACCGGCATAAAGCAATCCTCATGAAGGCTCAGATAATCAGCTCCCAGGGAAACTCTCAGTTTTAGATCTCTTATAGGGCTATAATTAACCTGGAGTCTCAGCATGGTTCTGAATTCCCTTAGTTCATCGATGGCCTCTTTGCCAACAGCAACCGGATTTACCAATTGAATGATCTGATTGGTAGTATGGTAAGTGCTGTCGGAATTGTAGATGGGTTCAATGGGAGGCATCAGGATGGCTTGCATGGGGGTACTCAGGCCTTCATTCCTGCTTTTGTTGTTAATAGAATTTGCAAAATACAGGTTTGTCCCGATGCTCCATTTATCATTCAGCGCAATATCGACGTTCGCCCGGCCTGACCACCGGCTTAGATCGTTCCCGATCACTATTCCCTTTTGATTTCCATATCCGCCGGACAGGTAGTAGGTAATTTTTTCATTTCCACCGGATGCCGATAACTGGTAATTCGACAGTGATCCCGTTCCAAAGACTGCATCCTGCCAGTCAGTGCTGAATGAAACGCTGTCCGGATAGCCATAGTGGAGGGTGTCTTTGGAATCAGTATTAAAATAGGCCTCATTCATCAATTCAACATATTCCTTTGCGTTGCACAGATCCAGCTTTTTAGTTGGTTTCTGCCAGCCCGTATACATGTTGAAACTTACGACCGGTTGGTTTTTTTGTCCGCGCCGGGTGGTAATCAGTATTACCCCGTTGGCTGCTCTTGATCCGTAAATGGACGCGTAGGAGGCATCCTTTAAAACCTCAATGGATTGAATATCGTCAGGATTTATATCATTCAGTGAGCTATACATATTACTGCCGGCAAAATTAAACCATTGGAATGACCCGGTAAGGATGGGCATTCCATCAACAAGATAGAGAGGCTGGTTACTGCCGACACTGGTAAATCCCCTGATCCTCACAGCAGGGCTGCTGCCCGGTTGACCGGTATTGGACCACACCTGCACGCCGGCTATTTTGCCCTGCAAAATCTGATCGGGCGATCCTACCAGCCTGTTTTCCAGATCCTTTGCCTCCAGACGGCCAATGGAACCCGTGAGCAGGCGCCTGCTCTGCGAGCCGTACCCCACAATCACGGCTTCATCCAGGTTCAGGAGCAAAGGTATTAGCTCAACATCAATACGGGTTTGTCCCGAAATCGGTACCTCCCGGGTAGTCATACCGGCACATTTGAATTCCAATGCCAGGTCGTCAGGCTGAACAGCAATGGAGTACCGACCCAGCGTATCGGAAATTGTGCCCGTTTTGGTTCCTTTAACAGTTACAAAAACAAAGGAAATAGCTTCACCGTTTTCTGCTGACGTTATTCTACCAGAAATAGTTACTTTCTGCGGGAAAGCACAAAAAACCGTGAAAAACAGAACGACTGCAATTGACAGGCATTTGGTCTTCATAAGGTCAAGGGTTTTTGGATAGAATCAGGAGTCAAAGAACTGCCAGATAAATTACAAAATATCCGGGTAAATGCAATTATTATAATTGCATATGACCAAATAATACTCGTTTTTGAGCAAAATGAGGTAGATCAGGGGCCTGTGAAATCGTACATTTAGATCAGCATTTACCAAACCCGTAAGTAAATCTTCCTTCCCCTGTTAGGTAAATATTATTTCTTTTTATAGCTGCCGGAACCTACCTCCGGCAGTTTATTTTATGTTAATTTATCTCGTAAAATAAACTTCTCCTTTTAGCATTTGTTTATGCTGAATCATGCAGCAGTATTGATTTTTTCACGTATCTAAGGGAAAGGACAGTTTTCAGGTTATTGACCCAATAGAATGTGATTCATGAGATTAGTTTGTACTGTTTTGGCACTGCTTATAACCAACCTGCTTGTTGCCCAGGAGAAAAAAACCACGGAAGCGGTGTATATTTCTACCCCCCTCACAATCGACGGCGTTCTGGATGAGGCTGTTTATGAACAATCCAAGCCTGCTACTGATTTTCTCCAGATACAACCCTATAACGGGAAACCATCCTTTCAGCCTACTGAGGTGTACATTTTTTATGATCAGACTGCCATTTACGTGGGCGCCATGATGTATGACAGTGCACCCGACAGCATATTCAATTTCTTTTCCGAAAGAGATAATATCGGCAGTTCTGATTACTTCGGAATTTATTTTGATCCATATAACCAGGGGCAGCTTGCTTATGGTTTCTTTGTTACGCCGGCCGGCGTGCAAACGGACCTGAAAGCGATTAAGGCAGAGTATGATAATGAATATGAAAACTGGAATGCTGTCTGGCAGAGCAAAACAAAGGTTACGGAAAATGGATGGGTTGTCGAAATGCGCATTCCTTATTCGGCTCTTCGTTTTCCCGAAAAGGGAGGCGGAACCTGGGGTTTAAATATGTTCAGGAATATCAGGCGGTACAATTCGAATAATTCATGGAATTTCCTTAATCGCGAGGT
>CAWBNI010000043.1:0-12072 GCA_963790105.1 uncultured Bacteroidales bacterium
GTTCTTCCGGACTTGGACCGCCCGTAAAGTGGAATTTAAATCCTACTTCCGGCCTGAACTCTTCCAGGGGGAAATACCATATTTTCATTTCATTTTTGTCTGTTAAAGCTTTCCAGACCTTTTTGACCGGCGCATTTAACAATATTTCCAGTATGATAGGCTTGTTGGTCATAAACTGTCTTTTTTGTTTGAGTTAATGAATTGATTTACAGTTCTTCTTATAGTGCGGACACTCCTGGCAATTAATTGGCATCGATATACATGTGGTCAAAGTTCAAAATAATTTCAGAGAATTTTGAAATAAAATCCTGTCCCAGGTTGCCATAATATTTTTCACCCGGGTATATTTTTTCCCTGAGGACATCTACGCTATCGAGCACTACTCTGTCATTACCCAGGTTCAGCCCAAAGGACGGAATCCGGTATATTTCTTTCCTCTGTCCCACCGGCACCACCCGTTTCAATTGTCTTCCTGCGGCCCTCCCTTTTCAATTTCCGGCCTGTACTTGTTATAGTAAGAAGCATATAACTGGGTAGCTGTGGCTCCGAAATCAAAGTGAAAACACAGCGTATCTTTGTCCGTTTTCAGAAAAAAGGACCGGGTCGAGCTTGTTCAATGCCAGGTTGTGCAGGCTGCTTTCCGTTTGCCGCGAGGGTATGATCATCCTGCCATCCCGGTTGATATGTACTTCGCCTAATTGCGCTATAACCGGATAACCGATTATTATATCAAGCGAAATACCGGAGGGGTGCGATATACAGGATAGAATCCGGAAGAACTTCAAAAACCACATTCCTTACTAAGATATCACCTATGAAAATGCTATCGGCAATGCCTATATCCGCTTTGAATTTTATGCCTGTTATGCCACTGCTTTCTTCATAGGAGGCATCCAGAATTCTCAATTCCAGTTTTTCAGCATACGTTTTTGTTACGCAGGAGATATTTGCCCGGGTATCAAATATGCCACTATATAATTTTCCATACCGTTTTAACGGAATCTCCATCAGGCCGATTTTGTCCTTCGTCCATTGAATTGTTGTGTTTTCTGCCAGACGGGTCTCCTGCATCGGAACATTCCTGAGTGCCTCACACAGCAAAAGATGATTCTTAATTTCTGAGATTTCGTTACTGTCTGCGAATTGGGCGAAATGGTCAAGCAGTAAATGGCAGATCCGGACATCCTTTGCATATTGATAAGTTTTAAAAAAACAATCGCTTTGCAGGATAAACAGATTGGCCCTTGTGGAATCGGAAGGATTGAAGGCGGTTAATAGCGTATCGATCATTTTTATTGCCTCCTCATTCCGGTTAAAGGCATTGTTTAAAAATGACCGGAAATACAAGTTCTGTTCTTTGCTAATCTGATCTTTATATGAATTTAAGGATGATTCCAGTCTGAAATAATCCCTTTGCTCCAGCAATTCCAGGAGGTGTTTGTATGCCGGACTGATTTCCTTATTCCGGTCTGTCATTCTGCCTGTGCAGGACATAAGCAGACATACTAAACAAAAAGGCAAAATATGCTTTTTCATCAGGACCTTATTTGATCAGTAACCTGCAGGCTTCCGGAAGGTTCATTTTCTAATTACTCAAATATAGGGCCTGATGAGATTCTTCCTGCTTGTCCATCGGCATCAATCCTTGCGGTAAAAGAGGTTCGGAAATAATGGCATTATTTAATTACATAACCCACTCCAGGGATCTTTCTCAAAATATAACTAACCAGAAAGCTCAAAGGAATTGAAATAGCAGCCACAATAAGGTACTTAAAGAACGGATACATTACAACATCCTTCATCAGCATGGAGATGAAAACCAGCAAGGGAGCGTGAAATACATATACCCCAAAGGCATTGTCAGACAGGAATTTTCCGACTGCGCCCTGCCGGTTGAATTTGTCGCGAAACCAGACGATCAGTCCCAGGCAAACGCCAACGCAGAAAAATGATTCCCAGAATGAATAGGCTGCATTTCCCCAGGTAAAATGACCGGCAAATGGCTCAAGTCCTTTTTCGGCTGCATTTCCAAGGATGGTCATGCCAATCCAGAAAACGGGGCCTAAAATCAGGGTGAATTTGAACCAGGTCATTCCCAGGTTATATGGAATATTCATCAGCAGATTCTTCCGGAAAAAGAAAATTCCAAGGATAAAAAGCACAATGTATTGCGGGAAAAAGCAAAGCTGCATGTTCAGAATGTTCGTGCCGATGGGGAATACAATCCGCGTTAAAAAAGTGAAAATCGAGATAACCAATGCAACTCCAAGTATTTGCTTTGGATTGACTGCAACAGGGGTATGAGTTTCCTTGTTGTCGCCTGTTCCTGATTTGCGAACAGCGGCATACACAAGTGAAAAAATGAGCAGAGCCAGGGCAAACCACAGGGGACCGGTGCTTCCTATGAAATCAAATGTGCGGATATATTTGGCGTATTCCTGGGGAATATTCAGATTCCAATGCTGATAATGACCCAGGATAGTTATGGTGAGCGGATGAATGACCAGCATGTAGAGGAGGGTAGGGATGCCCAGCCGTATAAGCCTTTCCTTTGATAAACGTTCCAACTCCTTTCCGGTCATATGAACCGGGAACAAAATACCCGGCAATGAAAAACAGGAATCCCATAAAATAGGCCTGGGTAAAGGAACCATATATTCCGAAATAAAGGGTCTGGAAAATATCGAGTTTGGCTTTTTCAATATAATACCAGCCGCCGAGCATGCTATACGTCACGTTCACATGCATCAGCACCACGAAAATGATCATCAGCCATCGCAGGTTGTCGATGAAATATAGCCGCGGTTTTGCAGTTGTTTCCATTGAAAAAAATGAAGTTTGTTAGATGATCTAAATATAAAAGATAATTTTCTATTAGATCGGAAAAATTATCCCAAAAGACCAAATAACATCACCCGAAAGTGATTACCAAAGAAAGCATAAGTGGAAACATGGTATTTGGATGATCATACTGCCACGGGGATCTGATTTCCGTGAACAGACGAAGATTTATCATTTCTGATTATGATATATCCCGTGTAAATTAAAAGCAAACCGATAAGTTCCGTAACAAAAAGTACGTGAACGTATCCCATCCGGGTATAGGTGCCGCCAATACCCGGAAGTAATGCGCCAATGGCGATGCAGATATTCCCAAGGCTTCTCGCTTTGGCTTTTTTGCTTTTGAAGTATTTAAAGGCAGAATAAAAGGCGCCTCCGACAAGGAAAATAAAGGAGTAAATATTAATAAACGGGGAAAACAGGCGGACCCATTCCCATGCAAAAACTTTTCCGGTAAGCTGGTAATCAAAGGAAGGCGGTATTTCTACGGGTGTAAGTATAACACAAACGGAGGCTAAAACAATCATGGTTACAAAAATTACGGTGAGAATGTCGGCTGTCTTTTTCCTCATGAGCAGGTATATTGTTCCCTGTGCCAATGGAAAACCGCCCAGCAAGGCTCCCACAATGTACCATATTTTGGTATTAATAACATTCCAGCCAACCAGTGCATTCAGGCTTTCCGTGAGTGTCCCCAAGCCAAACGTCAGCACACCGATCATCCACCAGAGCACATATGTTTTTTTCGGATTATTTCGGTAATGTTTGTAGATTTTGAAGAAGAAAAAAGCGGAAAACAAAGTTGTTAAAATCGGAATGTAATTCAGCATAATCCAGGTATTACGAATAAGATTTTAAACAAGCTTGTGCCTAAAAGGTTCATGCTTTCCGTTTTGTGCAGCCTGATAAGGATTTTATCCAGGTATGGATCGCCCCGGACATGTCAGCCCGAAGGTGCCGGCCTATCCGTAATTTGTATTTTGCGATCCATTGAATTCCGGAATTAAATTCCTTTCTACCGGCAGCAAATCTCTTCCGGGATTTCTTCCTTGTCCCTCATCCCTCGTTCCTTGTCTCTCTTCTTCTACCTACAGGCAATCCCTCACGGGATTATTCTTGCTAGTCCCTAGTCCCCAGTCCCTAGTCCCTCAACAGCTATTCAGAAACGACCAAACGGTATTTAACTTCAGAACCACTGAATGATCCCCCATTTTCACTGACCCTGATAATTATATTGTAATTTCCTGCACTGCCAGGTTCCGGTTTGCCACTGATCAACCCGTTTCTAAAAGTCAACCCTGCCGGTAATTTATCCCCTTTCGGACTCAGGGTGTAATTGTATGATTCAACAGTACCTCCCCTTGCAGATAATGACCTGCTGAATTCCTTGCCGATGGTTGCTTTTAATTCAGCCTGATCAGGCGGGTCAACCAGGAGACCACCTTTTACATAAAGCCGGAAAGATTTTGTGATCGCATGATTTTCCTGGTCCATCACTTTAATTCCGATAGTATAATAGCCATAATCCTGTCCGGCAGGCATCCAGGTAAGCGTACCGTCCTGGCTTATGATAAGTCCCTTTGGACGATCGCTGTCTTCCGTAAATTCAAAAGTTTTGATGCCTTTTCCTCCGGTTACAGATATTGTCTGCGACCAGGGAGCATTCACTGCACCCTTGTCGAGTTGATCCGTGCTGATCGTAAGAGCAGAAGCAGCCTGATTTTCTTTAGCGACAATGGTATAGGGTACGGACTGAATAATGGAACTGCCTGTTACCTTAACCAGGATCTTAAAATTGAAAGTACCCGGTTCGGCAGGAATACCAGAAACAGTTGTCCCGAAATAGTCTGAATTCAGAACCAACCAGTCCGGTGCGTCCACAAGCCGGTATTCGTAAATATCATTAAATCCGCTTCTGCTCGCTGAGATTTTTATACTCAGGTTATTGCCTGCCTGTGCGTCAGTCTTGGGAGATGCCGGTGACAGGGTAACATTGATCACATTTTCAACCTTCAGTATGAAATCTTTATCAACCATATTTCCTTTGCTGTCCGTAACTTTTAGTGTAAAATTCGATTCACCTGTTTTCCCGGGGATACCTGAAATTCTTCCATCTGACTCCAGGTGAAGGCCATCCGGCAGTATTCCTTTCTGCACCTCAAAAGTGAAAGGAGCCTTTCCTCCCAGAAATGAAAATCCTTCAAATTGTGTCGCATAATTCATTTCAAGCCGTGCAACCGGTAAATCAGCTGTAACAATACTCATGTTGGCTACGGATAATTCAAGAGGTTTATTTACTGCATTTCCCATATCGTCTTCAACCCGTACAACCAGGTTATATTTTCCGATATCACCGGGAAGGGGTATACCGGTGATTGTACCATTGCCATTCAGTACCAGGGATCCCGGGAGTCTGTCACCTGTTTCTGCAAGGGAGAACCTGTACTTTGAGGTACCCTCGTTACCTGAGACTACAACCGGATTCACCTTGATTTTTGAATATTCCATCCCGACAATGGCAACGGGCAGTTGAGTTGTTACTATTTCCAGTTTACTGCTGATGTGTCTTGATAAATTGTAGATTTTGCCGTCAAATGCATTTTTGCTGGACAAGATTGTATTTAGGACAAATGATGCGTTTCGTTGAAGCTGGTTTATTGTTACAGAATGGGGTTTCCCGGTATTTGTCTCTGTGATGTTATTATAAATCTGATCGGGAATACTATAGCGGGTATGATAGCCCGACATGATCATGTCGGTTCCTGCGCTCATCTCGTCTGCAGCGTGGGGTATCTCATCAAAATCTCCCCAGTCGGTGACAACAAATCCCTGAAAATGCCATTCACCCCTTAAAATGTCCGTGAGTAATTCAGGGCTTGTGGCACAATATTTTCCGTTTATTTTATTGAAAGCTGACATTACGCACATTACCTGACCTGATTTAACCGCTATCTCAAACGGTTTAAGTGTGACCTCGCGCAATGCCCTTTCGCTTTCGATTGTATTTGCAGCGTCCTTGTTTATGCCCTGCGCTTCGGATGCAGGTGTATGCAAACCTCTCCGGAACCATTCCTGGTCATTGCCGGCAAAGTGTTTCAGGCATACGGTGACCCCGTTTTCAGCAACACCTTTTGCCACATTGGCTGCAATCCTGCCACTCAGAACGGGATCTTCAGAATAATATTCGGTATTGCGTCCGTTGAGGGGATTCCGGTGCAGGTTGACACTTGGGGCAAGCCAGATATCCACATTAATTGCCCTCATTTCTTCTCCTATTGCTTTGCCCCATTGGTACTGCAATTCAGGATTCCAGGTACATGCCATGCCTGCAGCGCGTGCAAAACCGGGATTTTGATCTATCCCCAGTTTCCTGGCATTTGCCTCTCCTATAAAAATTCCGGCTGAACCGTCTGCATAAGTCAGCGAAGGGATTCCCAGCCGGAGAATGGCACGGGATGAGCCGGCTCCGCCAATCCATCCTTTACCGGCATCCTTTGAAATTACGTTATTGATCTGTATGGCCGGATCATCCCTGTAATATTGTTTTGAATTTCCGGCACTAAATCCGCCGGAAAGAAAATTCACCACTTCATCTTTTGTCATTTGCGCAACGAAATCGGCAAGACTAATTTCCCCTTTTTCAACAGCGGTGAGTGTAGCCACATGATCCAAAGGAGCATGGCCGGCAGTAAATGACGTATTATTGCGTGAATTATCGGTGAATTCAACATAATTACTATTAATTAAAATGGCAGAAGATCTGGCTTTCTTAATTTCCTTCTGATCATTTGGGTTCTTATAACCGCTCAGTGCCGGGTCGGACGGACGCTTTGCCTTCGTGGAAAACCTCATGGAATTGTAAACAGACTCGTTATCGGCTTTTCCTGTGGGATCTGCACCGTTCAATGTGAGTTTATTGGAGAGCTGCTCAACCAATATTTTATCTTTAACCCTTATTATGCCGGCAATGTGGGTGTTTCTCGAGCTATTGCCCACTCGTATAATATAGTCTCCTGCTTCCAGTACATAAGCAGCTTTTTTCGGGTCATAGGATGCAAGATCCGAAACAGGTATTTCCAGGGAAAGGGTTTCACTCTGTCCCTGGTCCAGTTTCCTGGTTTTGGCATAATCCAGCAGTTTTTGAAAGGGTTGCTCCAGATCTCCTTCCGGTGCACTTAGATATACCTGCATCACTTCTTTACCCGAAGGAAGGTTTTTAGCGGCAGAACTATTTTTAATGGTAGCTGAAACGGTGATGGCATGTTTAATGGCACTGCCTTCAACCTTATAGTTCATAAATTGATATGTATTGTAAGTCAAACCATAACCAAAGGGGAAAAGCACATCTTTTGCCGCAAAGTGTCAAAATACCTGTAGCCTGTGAAAATCCCTTCCTGGTATAGATAAATCGGATCATCCTTTCCATTTAAGGAATTAAAATCTTTATAATTCAACCCTTTATCTGCATAGGTTTTATAGTGAAAATTGGTTTTGGTGGGCTGCTGATCATAGGTAGTGGTCCAGGAATCAGCCAGTTTGCCGCTAAAATCTTCTTCCCCGTACAGAAGCTGTGCCATCACCAGCCCATGATAGGAGCCCGAACCATAGGATATCACAAGTCCCTTGATCTTGTCCGCGCATTTTTTTGCGTATTCCGAGGTTATTTTTCCTCCCTCATTATAATCCGGATCATTGGAGAGCCATTCAAAATCGAGCCAGGATAAATCCATGGAACCGGAAGTACTCAGGATTACGACCACCTTCTCAAAATCCCGGGTGACCTGTTTTAAAAGCGTATATTCCGAAGGATTCAGATACCAGTCACTAGGCTGGTCGAACCTGTCCATTTCTTCCGTTCCAACCCCGCGGGTTATGTATATGATTGCTGTTTTGTCACTGCTGAACCCAGCTGCAGAGGAAACCATCTCATTTTTCAGATCCAGTTCCGGATTTGCTATGGGGGAATTCTGGTTCCATCCGCTGTTGGAATAATGTGATTCCCCCCATTTCTTCTTGTCAGATATATCCCAGTGGTGATTGATCTTCAGGGAAACACCAAATCCATATGAAACCGATATATTGGTCTTGTCAGTAATTGAAAACTGACTCATCATAGGATACTCCTATTTTTTTCAATCCCTCAAACAAGTTGTATGTAAAAGCTCCGGATACTGTTCCTGATCCGCTGCTTCCATTGGTCGGTACATATGAACCGTTCCCGAATACTGCAATTTTGTTTTGCGTGATCTTGTTCAGGGGCAATGTATTATCCCTATTCTTCAAAAGTACAATACTCTCCAGTTCTGTTTGTTTTGCCAGTTCAAAATGGCGCTTACCCATATCTGTAACAGGCTCAGGTACTGTTGATCCGTAAGTGTTAAATGCCGGCATTACAACCATTGCCAGAGCAATTCCCAATGATTTCCCGAAGGGGTTCATATTATATACTTTAATGAGTTAACCGTTCAAAATTACGTACTATGAGGAAACTATGTGCCTCAAAATCCGGTTAATTTCATCCGATTTATTCAACGTCATGAAATGGCCTCCATTTTTCACAACAATATCAGATCCTGAAAAGCGAATTGGAAGGATCCTGTCACCGGTGCCATGGATATGGACCAGATTCTTCTCCTGGGCGCTTGATCAGATAATCCAATGGAAAAACCAGACGGTTCCAAAAAATCTGGTCCATATCCATGGCACCGGTGACAGGATCCTTCCAATTCGCTTTTCAGGATCTGATATTGTTGTGAAAAATGGAGGCCATTTCATGACGTTGAATAAATCGGATGAAATTAACCGGATTTTGAGGCACATAGTTTCCTCATAGTACGTAATTTTGAACGGTTAACTCATTAAAGTATATAATATGAACCCATTCGGGAAATCATTGGGACTTGCTCTGGCAATGGTTGTAATGCCGGCATTTAACACTTACGGATCAACAGTACCTGAGCCTGTTACAGATATGGGTAAGCGCCATTTTGAACTGGCAAAACAAACAGAACTGGAGAGTATTGTACTTTTGAAGAATAGGGATAATACATTGCCCCTGAACAAGATCACGCAAAACAAAATTGCAGTATTCGGGAATGGTTCATTTGTACCGACCAATGGAAGCAGCGGATCAGGAACAGTATCCGGAGCTTTTACATACAACTTGTTTGAGGGATTGAAAAAAATAGGAGTATCCTATGATGAATCAGTTTTCAATTACTACAAGACGAATATATCGGTTTCATATGGATTTGGTGTTTCCCTGAAGATTAATCACCACTGGGATATCTCTGACAAGAAGAAATGGGGGGAATCACATTATTCCAACAGCGGATGGAACCAGAATTCCCCTATAGCAAATCCGGAACTGGATCTGAAAAATGAGATGGTTTCCTCTGCAGCAGGGTTCAGCAGTGATAAAACAGCAATTATATACATAACCCGCGGGGTTGGAACGGAAGAAATGGACAGGTTCGACCAGCCAAGTGACTGGTATCTGAATCCTTCGGAATATACGCTTTTAAAGCAGGTCACCCGGGATTTTGAGAAGGTGGTTGTAATCCTGAGTACTTCCGGTTCCATGGATTTATCCTGGCTCGATTTTGAATGGCTCGCCAATGATCCGGATTATAATGAGGGAGGAAAAATAACCTCGGAATACGCAAAAAAATGCGCGGACAAGATCAAGGGACTTGTGATATCCTATGGTTCGGGTTCCTATCATGGGCTGGTGATGGCACAGCTTCTGTACGGGGAAGAAGATTTTAGCGGCAAACTGGCTGATTCCTGGACCACCACCTATGATCAGCAGCCCACCAAAACCAATTTTCACTATAAAACCTATGCAGATAAAGGGTTGAATTATAAAGATTTTAATTCCTTAAATGGAAAGGATGATCCGATTTATCTTTACCAGGAAGGGATTTTCACAGGCTACAGGTATTTTGACACTTTCGCGGCAAAAGATGTGCTTTTCCCTTTTGGTTACGGTTTGACTTACAATACATATCAATTTATGAATTATAAGGTTGAAGCCAGTGCCATTAAACATGCCATCACCGTTTCAGCTACCATTAAAAATAGTTCTGCCGATAAAAACCTTCCTTCGGGTAAAGAAGTGATGCAGGTATATTTGAGTGCACCGGAAGGAGATCTGGAGCAACCCTTTCAAAAACTGCTGGATTATGCCAAAACCAGGAAACTGGACCAGGGACAGAGTGAAACCATTTCCCTTGAAATACCTGTTTCGGATCTTGCATCCTATGACCCGAAAAAAGCTGCTTATGTACTGGAAGCAGGAGACTATATTATACGTGTGGGCAATAGCTCGAGAAACACCCACATTGCCGGCATAATAAGGGTTAAAGATAAAATATTGGTTGAGCAGCTCTCCAATAAACTCACATTGAACGGTGCAGATCCCACAGGAAAAGCCGATAACGAGTCAGTTTACAATTCCATGAGGTTTTCCACGAAGGCAAAGCGTCCGTCCGACCCGGCGCTGAGCGGTTATAAGAACCCGAATGATCGGAAGGAAATTAAGAAAGCCGAATCTTCTGCCATTTTAATTAATGGTAATTATGTTGAATTCACCGATAATTCAGGCAATAATACGTCATTTACTGCCGGCCATGCTCCTTTGGATCATGTGGCTACATTCACCGCTGTTAAAAAAGGGGACATTAGTATTGCCGATTTTGTTGCGCAGATGACAAAAGATGAAGTGGTGAATTTTCTTTCCGGCGGATTTAGTGCCAGAAATTCGAAACAGTTTTATAGGGATGATCCGGCCATGCAGATCAATAACGTTATTTCAAAGGATGCCGGCAAAGGATGGATTGGCGGGGCCGGCTCATCCCGTGCTATTCGCCGGCTGGGAATTCCTTCGCTGACTTATGCAGACGGTTCAGCCGGAATTTCTATAGGCGAGGCAAATGCCAAAAAACTGGGGATAGATCAAAATCCCGGTTTTGCACGTGCTGCAGGCATGGCATGTACCTGGAATCCTGAATTGCAGTACCAATGGGGCAAAGCAATAGGAGAAGAAATGAGGGCAATTAATGTGGATATCTGGCTTGCCCCAAGTGTCAACCTGCACCGGAATCCCCTGAACGGACGCAATACCGAATATTACTCTGAAGATCCTGTTCTCAGTGGCAGGATTGCGGCCAATGTGGCAAAAGGTGTTGCTGAAAACGGGGTCACCGTTTGCCTGAAACACTTTGCCGGCAATGACCAGGAATGGTTCCGGAGAGGTTTGCATACGCCTGCATCTGAAGCACAGGGCATTAACAAGGATGCTGCAAATACAATTGAAAGCGAAAGGGCATTGCGCGAGGTCACACTTAAACCGTTTGAGATTGCTGTTAAATCAGGTCAGGTAATGTGCGTCATGTCAGCCTTCAACAAAATAAACGGAAGGTATTGTGCCACAAGCCATGAATTACTCACGGACATTTTAAGGGGTGAATGGCATTTCCAGGGATTTGTTGTCACCGACTGGGGAGATTTTGATGAGATCCCGCATGCTGCCGATGAGATGAGGGCAGGTATTGACATGATCATGTCGGGTTTTCATACCCGCTATAATATTCCCGATCAGATCTATAATAACATTGCAGAGGCAGACACCGGGAAACCCCATTATGGAACAATGAATCAGCTTCAAAGAAATGCATCCCGGGTTCTAAATACTATTTTGTCCAGTAAAAATGCTTTTGACGGCAATAACTACAATTTATCAAGACACCTCAGCAGTAGACTGGAAATCGTAACAACCCAGTTACCCGTTGCCATTGTGGGGATCGAATATTCGCAAATCAAGGATAACCCGGTTGTCGGTGCAGGTAGCGAGGGCACTTCTAAGTATAGGTTCTCGCTTGCTGAAACCGGTGACAGACTCCCGGGATCGCTGGTATTTAATGGCAATGGGGCCTTCACCGGTACCCCGCTCCGGGTGATATCGGGAAATATGACCTGGTTGTGCGGGTTGAGGACGATAAGGGAAATGCGGTAAGTAAACCCCTTAGCTAACGTGGCCAATCTGGGTTTTGTTACTACTGATTTACCGGTTGCACGGCTTGAAATGGATTATGCTTCCCAATTTGAAGGATTTTCATTTCTGGGAGGAAAGGCTCTTTCACTTTTGAGGTGCAGAAAGGATTACTGCCGGATGGCCTTCACCTGGAGTCAGATGGAAGAATTTCAGGTATCCCGCGGGAAAACAGGTGA
>CAWBNI010000044.1:0-38141 GCA_963790105.1 uncultured Bacteroidales bacterium
AACAGGCTTAATATGGATCCTTAATGCACCGGACACTGTAGCCAATCTCCTTGCGCCTGGAGTATCGGTATACATTCGAGTAACCGTAGAATATGTAACGGTTCCATGCGTATGCTGTATCGTTTTCCGTAGCCGACCACCAGTAACCGAAGTTTACTATGTTATCGAATGTACCGTTGTAGTTGCGGTAACCTCCCGGAAGCGCGGTAAAACCGCTTTCGTTTGTTGCTCCGGTGTTTGGACTTTCCCAATGATTTGTTCCTGATTCTTTTAACTTTCCACCGGCAATATCTTCACCACCCAAATAGGATATCAGGATTGTCCATTCTTCGTCTATGGGTACATGCCATCCTGTGGGACATAATTTTCCGGTATTTACAGCGTACCAATTGTATAATGCGCCATAAGTTGTTCCAATCGATTCTGAATTTTCATACCAGCAATAGCCTGGAGTTGTTAAGTTGCCCCAATCTGTCCTATCAGTTACCAATGGGATATCCTTACCATCGCTGTATTTGGTTGTTCTTAAATTCTCCTTCATCCAGATCTGATTGCCAATTGTTACTGTATTATAAACATTACCCTCAATATCTGTTATCGTATCTTCTCCAGGTGCAGGATAAAAAATAATGCTATCAATTTCTTCAGTAGCAATTGTTGTTATTATTTTCCCTTTTTGGTAGATAAAAATATAATCTTGTGATGTTGAAGGTATAATTAATAGAACTAAAAAAAATCCTATTAAAAATATCCTTTTCATCTTTATTCCTCCCGGTAATTAGTATTTTAAAAATTTGTTTGTCAGAATAGACTTCCCATCAATAAAACGGCATAAATACAGGCCTTCAGGTAATGATGAAACATTAATTTTTACCTGGTTTATTCCTGATTGTACATCAATGATCTTCCTCAGGAACTATTTTCCCTTCCAAAGTCATTACTTCAAATTGTATTTCTGCACCCAACGGATGGTAATTTATAGTTAGAATATCATTCACTGGATTTGGGAACAGAATCAAAAATTCCGGGTTTTCTATTTCTGAAGGATAAATACCCGTTGACAGATCTGTAAAATTTATATAACGAATATCTGTTAAGTCGAACGTTTCGGAATTGCCGTCAAGGTTGATCACGGTCATATTCACTGCGGGGAAAATTATTTTCCTGATGTCATTTATAGCAAAAATGGTTTTTGTTCCACTTTTCTCCTTAACATACATCATTTGGGCTTGTCCTGTCATACCCAGGCTAAAAAGGAATAATGCAATCAGTCTTACCCGTTTTGTCATGATGATTGGGTATTAGAATAAATTGATTTAATGCAATTTAACAACGATAAGTTAAGACATTAATAAGTCAAAGACAAAAGAATCAGGATCAATCCGGAGGGATAAGAAAAAAGCAGTTACAGAGTTACAAAGGTTATGGGGACTATGGCTTCAGTTTTTTTAAATTCCAAGCAGAAACAAAATTCATAATTGAATCGTATACACTTGTAAAGACTGCTTATTTAAGTCGGTACTTTTTAAAGAAATTTAGGGGGAAATAACGGGAAATTTCCCCCTTTTCCATTTTAGTAACATCCGCTATGATCAGTTTTCAATACCACGACATTTTTCTCCTGTAACTGTAAACAGGATAATCAATGGATCAGACAATATGGTTATTCATATCTTAAATAATTCGCAGGATTTGAACCTGTAACTTTGAATAACTGGGAAGTCAATGTCAGTATTGAAAAGATATAGGATATAATAACAGCCAAAGCGAAAATCCACCATGAAAGCGCTGTTTTTTGAGTAAAAATCTGCAAGAGGCTGTGCATAATTAAATAGGATACTGGAATTGCAATGAGATTGGCTAATAATACAAGGTTGGTAAAGCTACCGATAAAAAATCTTCCTATTTGAAAATCGGTTGATCCGAATGCCTTCCGGATACAGATCTCTTTTCTCTTCTGTTCGGCTAGAAAAACGGCAAGTCCCAGCAAGCCCAGGCATGAAACAAATATGCCAAGGAAGCTGAAAAACACAAATATTTTCTTGTTTACATCTGCATACTTTAGCATATCGTATTTATAGTCTTTAAGAAAGGAGTATTCAAATGGATATGCCTCGTTGTATTTTTCAAAGGTGGCCTTAATGTATTCAATAACTTCATTGGACCACCCCTCTTGAAGATGGATATACACATAATCGTTCGATGCACCAAATGGAAGTATTAATGCGGAACCGCCAATATTAAAAGGGAAAAAACATATATTGTCAACCACTCCGATTACGGTATACTCTTTTTCGAACAACAGAAATCTCTGCCCGACAGGATTGGTCCAACCCATAGTTTTTACTACTTCCTCATTTACCACAATGGCATCCGTTGAATCCGTTACAAATTCGGGCGAATAGAACCTGCCTTCCTTCATTTTAATGCCTAATGTTGAAGAGAAATCAAAGCCACACCACATGATTCTGGCAATTACGTTTTTTTTGCGGGTCGCATCACCCCACATGATATCTCCTCGCAGGATATTATTCGGAATTTCCGATGCATTGGTAATCGAAGTGATTGATGGATTCTTCATCAGGTTTTCTTTCATGATATTATATGTTTTATGTGCATTCCCGCGGAGCCTGAAATACAGAATATTTTCACGATTAAATCCGGGGTCTGCATTTAACAGATGGTTATATTGTTTTGACATGACCAGCGTACAGATAATAAAAAGAATTGAAAAGGTATACTGCACTACGACAAGTACTTTTCTTGAACGACCCCCTTTTGACCCGGAAATCAGTTTACTTCTGAGCATGGTTGCCGGTTTGAGTGAAGAAAGGATAAACGCGGGATAACTCCCAGCCAGCAGACCTGTTATCAATGTCAGGATGATAATACCCGAGATGAAATTCAGATCATCATATTGAATCGTTAATTTTGCGCGCAGCAATCTGTTCGAAAAAGGCAGAATTTTTTCAACCAGGAGTAATGCCATGTTGGCCGCAATAATTGTCATTACCATGGATTCGCCCAAAAACTGACGTACAAGTTGGGAACGGGTTGCACCGGCAACCTTCTTGATCCCGACTTCCCGGGCCCTGGTAAGTGATCTCGCTGTAGAAAGATTAATGAAATTGATGCAGGCAATTAACAGGATCATTATGGCTACGATTGTATTCAGGTATACTCCGATGTAATGGAGTTCTTCTCCGTACAGATGAAGACGTCTCAGCGGAGTCAGATACTGATGTGGATTTAGTTCCGAAGTATGCAGGGAATTCAGGTAAACAGGGATTTTTACACTAAGTTCTTTATAATCTGCATTATTCTGTAACAGGACGAAGCTGGTAAAATTTGTTCCCTCGTGACTGTTGAGGTCATAACCCATTTCCTTCATAAACCAGAAAGGAACAAGAAAATCGAATTGTATGCTGGAGTTTTCAGGGATATCCCTGGTGATACCCGTAATGATGAAATTGTAGAGGTCGCTTATTCTGATTACTTTTCCAACCGGAGATTGGTTTCCAAAATATTTTTCTGCCATACTTTGACTAAGTACAATAGAATATGGATTTTTCAATACGGTTTCCGGATCACCCACTGCCAGCGGGAAAGTAAAGATTTCAAAAAATGTGGAATCAACAGCCATTACTCGTGTTTCAATGAACTTTTTTCTTTCCTGTGCAGGATTGTCGAAATCATTTTCCGGACTCAGAAGCAATTCAAGTAAAGGACCTAACCGGACGATTTTCCTTATTTCAGGAAACTCCGATTCGAGTGCAGGTGCATAGGCAGAGCCACAACGTGTTGTTTTATATTCTCCTTCGCTTATCTGAATCGTCTGCCCGATCAGAAATATGTTATTTCCCTGCTTATGAAAGCTATCGTAGCTTAATTCAAACCGTATCCAGATCCAGATGGTTATAGAAATGGCCAGACCTAATGTAAGACCGGTTATATTTATGATGGAGAATGTTTTGTTTCTCCACATATTCCGAAAGGCTATTATTAAGTTGCTCTTAAACATGGCTTAATTACTACGTGCGGAACATGACATGATAAAATGAAATGCACTTCCCGTTATTCCAATAGGTATGCCAGGTTTTGTTTATGTCTAATTATTAGCAATTTACGAAAAAACTCAGCATGGAGAACAATAAATTGTCCTGATTCAGGACAATAATTGTCTCAAAACAGGACAATTTATTGTATCTTTAATTTCCTCTTACATTCATTGATATATGGTTACGAGGTCAGGCAAGATTCTGATTGTGGATGACAACAAAAGTGCACTTGCTTCCCTGAAACTTTTGTTGGAAGACTATTATAGCGAGGTTATCACAATAAACGATCCCAATCGAATTCCCAATCTCTTTTCCCGGGAGAGTTTCGACATCGTTTTGCTTGATATGAATTTTTCCGCAGGAACAATGACCGGAAATGAAGGGTTCTACTGGCTGAGGGAGATTCTCAGGCTCGATCCACTTGCTGTTGTGGTGCATATTACGGCCTATGGGGACATCGAGCTGGCAGTTCGGGCAATAAAGAAGGGGCCGCAGATTTTGTGGTTAAGCCCTGGGATAATTATAAATTGCTGGCAACGTTGCAATCGGCTTTCAATCTAAAATCAAAAATTGAGGTAAAAAAGCTGAGGCAAAACCAGCGAAATCTTTCTGAATCGCACGGCAGTGATTTTAGCCTGGTAAGAGGTCCTTCGAAAACTATGGACAACCTGTATCAGGCTATTCCGAAAATTGCACAAAGTGATGCCAGTGTGCTCATTACGGGTGAAAACGGAACTGGCAAAGAGGTAATCGCCAGGGAAATTCATAAGCAATCAAGTCGGAAGGAAGAGATTTTCATGCGGGTTGATTTGGGATCTTTAAATGAAAGCCTTTTTGAAAGTGAGTTATTCGGGCATGTAAGGGGAGCTTTTACCGATGCCAGAGAGGATCGCATTGGTAAAATTGAATCAGCCTCAGGGGGAACGCTCTTTCTGGACGAAATCGGAAATCTTCTCTGGCCATGCAGTCAAAACTTCTTACGGTTTTGCAGAACAGGGAGATTTGTCCGCTGGGTTCAAACCGAAATACAGTGATTGATGTAAGATTTGTTTTTGCAACAAACAGGGATCTTGAGAAAATGATCCTGGATAAGTCTTTTCGGGAAGATCTTTTTTATCGGATCAATACAGTGCAATTGGCGATCCCGCCCCTGCGTGACAGGGTCGATGATATCCCGGTGTTTGTCCGGTTCTTTCTGGATCATTATAAGACGAAATATTCAAAACCGTTCATCCAGATCAGCAAGAATGCAATGCATTCCCTCCAGGATTATCCATGGCCCGGGAATATTCGTGAGTTGCAACATGCTGTTGAGAAGGCGGTTATATTGGCCAATTCTGAGTTTCTTCAGGCTGCTGACTTTTTCGTGAATATGCGACATCTTAATCCGGAAGGCGGAAACAAAACGTTTGGCACCCTCGAAGAAGCTGAACGGCAAACCATTATTTCAATATTGGAACGAAACAAAGGTAATTTATCAAGGACAGCCAGGGAGCTTAAAATTGGCAGACAAACTCTTTACAATAAGCTTAAGAAGTATACCAAATAAATACAGTATCCATTTTAATCAATACATCCATGGTTTATCCTCACTTTTACGTAAATGTAGTTGTGCGGGTACTCTTGCTTACCGCCAGTTGCATGGGATTTGCCTTTTCCTGGTATGGATCTGGCAATTATTTCACTTTGTTTAATCTTGGTTTGCTGATCCTGATTCAGACAATTCTCTTTATTTACTACGCTAATAAAACCAATCGCGATTTATTGTTATTTTTTGAATCCATAAAAAATGAGGATTCAGGCATTACTTTTTCGGACAAAAAGGCAATTCCATCGTATTTATAAATCGATGGATCATGTAAATGGTCAAATTATTGGATCAGAATTAAATGTGCCTCCCAGGATCAATATTTTAAAACCATCGTTGAGAGTATACAAACCGGGCTTATTTCATTTGGACAGGATGGTAAAGTGGACCTGATGAACAAGGCTGCCAAAAACATGCTGGGAGTAAAGGTGCCCATTACAGGATTGATTCATTGGATGAAAACACAGCAGGGACTTGGAGATATACTTCAGGAAATAGGTCCCTCGGAAAAAAGACTTTTTCGGGCGAATTCGGGCAATATAACAGACCATTTACCGGTAAGCAGCACTACATTATAACTCGTTGACAAAAAACTGAAAATTGTAACATTCCACAATATTCACCAGGAAATTGATAGAAACGAACAGGAATCATGGCAAAAGCTGATCAGGATATTGAACCATGAGATCATGAATTCACTGGCACCCATTATTTCTACAGTACTACCACACTAAGGGATCTTCTTTCTGTGAAAGATGCCAGTGAACTTCTCTGCCACTGACCAGTGCCGAAAACAGGTACTTGAAAAGACGATTTCAGGCCTGTCTATTATCCATGAGCGAAGTGAAGGTTTGAAAAACTTTGTGGAAAATTACAAGACGTTGAATACACTGCCTAAACCAGTCTTTACGAAATTTTCAGTGAAGGACTTTTTAACACCTGCAAATTGCTGCTAAGTGAAGAATTGAGTACGAACCAAATCAGCTGCATTATTGAAATTAGTGGCCAGGATATGGAACTTTCAGCAGATAAACCGCAGATGGAGCAAATACTGCTCAACCTGATGAAGAACTCAATTGAATCACTTTGCGAAACCACCACTGAAAAAAAGATGATTCAGTTGAAAGCATTATTCAACGACAACGGAAGGGCTGTTTTGCAGGTATCGGATAATGGGAAAGGAATTCCTCCTGACATATTGATACCAGATCTTCGTCCCGTTTTTTACAACAAAAAAGAAAGGTACGGGAATCGGATTAAGTCTTTCCAGACAGATCGTGCATTTGCATCATGGAACCATGTCGGCATTTTCTGTACCTTATCATGAAACCGTATTCACAATGACATTTTGATGCGGATGGTATTTAAGCTCCGAAGCACTCTGTGTTTACCAGTATTTCTTATGTCAGATTAGTCAAATTATTTTGCATCCTCAATACTGTGATGGAATGATTCACGACTTGCTTCTTCACCCCATTCGGCATAATGCGTGATGTTTTCCCGATCAGCTATCTTTCTGAATTTCTTATAGGTTCCGTTATTCCGCGCATCCACCGGATTTAATTTGCATTTCAGATATAATATGGGTATAGAAGCCATTTCAACCCGACGCAATACCTCCTCATTATCAGCAACTTTCTCAGCATTGTCAAAAATCAGATTTGCCTTATCGAGAAAATCACCCGAAAATATCGGATCCTCAGCCGAAAAGGCCTTATATGTGCTGTTGTCAATGTGCAGGTGCGTCCCGGATGTTTTCCGCCCGTATAATAAATCGAAATATTCACGGATATATCTGCCAGCCCTCCCATAGTATCCATAGATGAAATCATTGATTACATTTTCGACATCGCAATCGGGATTCCATAACAATCGGGAGATCAGATAAGATCTCAATTCGGAAAATTCACCCCCACGGCTTTGGTAATCGCCCTGTTCCATAATACCAATTGCATTATTGTCACGGAAAGTTTTGATATTAGGCTGCAATACATTCATATTGGGATAAGGCATCAGGTAATGTTGATAATATACCACATAATCCCAAATATACATGTTAGGTGCGATTGCCGACCAACCCTCCAAATCTGCCAGGAATGACTGATTCCGTGGGCAGGATTTGATATCATGAGAGAAACAACATTCGATGCTGCATAAACGGACAACAACATTTTTGCGCGGACGAATTGTTTTGCAGGGCTTACGGGTATATGTATAGGCAAGGGTACCAATGTACTTGTCAGGAAATTCTTTTTCTATTGCTTCTGCCACCTGATTCACAAACCAGATAACTATGCCCGATTCACTTCCTTCCTGTTTCACAATCTTCTGACATTTACTGCATTGACAAGGATTACCCCAGTCATTTTGAGATACATCGTAAATGAGGTATTCAGGATTCTCCCGCATCCGTTTTTTGATTCTTTCGGTAACTATTTTCAACACGTCGGGATTAGAAAGGCATAACTGTGCATCTTTATATGTGCGTTTATTGTTAATAAGACTATAGTATTCCGGATGCTTGCTGAAGAATTCAGAGGGAGGCATTAACGGATAAAAAGTATGTACTCCCCAGTAAGCTTCAACAGCCCCGGGTTGTTGCCTGGAACTCATTGTTCCGTTCATCCTGTTTCTTGCAGCCCAAATGGAATCGAAGGCTTCATAATAAAAATCATTGCGGACCCTGATTCCGGGAGCTTCTGAATGGTCAAATGAAGTGAAAATTTTTTCATCCCTTTTTGGTATAATACTTACTGAGGGCGTGTACCACCTGCAGCCCAATTCATTTTCAAGAAAGGCCATCACACCATACATTGTACCGCGCTTTTTCCCGCCATAGATCAGAATATCCTGATCCACATTGCAATAACGGAATGATTCATCCATATCGGCCGGAGCAGCAGCTCCTGTTCTTTGTCTGATCAGATCATTATAGCCCAGCACGATCTGAGGTCCGTTATATGGCTGGTCAATTGTCGCAATTGACAATTCTATCCCGCTGATCTCTTTTAACCAGTGCTGTAATTCTTTGGCTGCCCAAATTTCCGATTCCGATGCCTTATTGTCAAGGGCTATCCTGTAGTCCGATTTTCCTCCCGAAAACAAAGTATATTCAGATTGTACTTTCCGACCTGGCGATCTTTTTTGTTCGCGATATTTCAGAACTTCTGATGAATTCGTACTTCCTTCAAGCGAAAGGAGAATAATAATACTGAGGAAAAGTATGCGAAGCATTTTTTATGGATTAGAGGGTTATAAGAGACTAAATTTCCAAAATTATTGGTAAATAAAAATTTTAATTACTTGTTATTTTTCATTCCTGGTATTTTACATAACAGATCTATCAAAAAAACAGGGAAGTATGGCCGAACAATTGTAACTTGCTATACATTTCAGGCGTCTTACTATAAACCTTTCGCCATGGTCCTGAATTACCTTTTAACCGCTTTAAGGAATATAATCCGGTACAAGAGCTTTACACTCCTTAATATCCTCGGATTATCACTCACCATGTCAGTTTGTATGCTGATCATCGTGGTGTTGATGGATCAATACTCTTACGACAGCCATTACACTCTGAAAGACAGGATCTATCGTGTGGAAAGTATTGACAGCCTTAGTAAGATTTCTCTCAACAGGTTTGCATCAACAGCTTATCCTTTGGCAGATGAATTAAAGAATAAGGTCGCTGGAGTTGAAGAGACAGCTTTATTCAATAATACCTTTAGCGGGGAAGGTGTATCCGGGGAGACTCGTATAGTTATTAATGGTTTATACGCTAATTCAGCAGTATTTAAGGTTTTCGGTTTTGAACTTACAAAGGGTTCCCCTGAAGGAATTCTTGATGATCCTTATAAAATTGTATTGAAAGAGGATGTGGCTCAAAAATTTTTCGGGAATGAGGATCCCCTGGGAAAAACCCTGCAGATCGATAGTATTGGTAATTTTACAGTAGCAGGTATTATCAAAAAGACCAACAAAAAATCACATATTCAATTTGAAGCACTAGTTTCTGCCAGTACGCTGGAAGCTTTTGAAAGAATCCGAAAGGCTGAGAAAATCACAGCCGCCGATTGGAATAATTTCTATTCAAGTTATTTATATGTTCTGTTATCACAAAAAGCTGATAAAAGAGATATACAAGGTAGTCTTGACAAGATTAGCCAGGAGAAATATCCTGATAAAGAAATAACAAACGTTTCATTTGTTTTACAGCCCTTAGTAAAAATTGTCCCCGGACCTTTACGTGCAAATGAATTGGGATTCTTTCTTTGGAACATGATGGTTTATTTTCTTAGTGGGCTGGCACTGGTATTAATTATTCTGGCAGCTTTCAACTATACGAGTCTTTCAATAGCAAGGTCTTTGCTGCGGGCAAAGGAAGTTGGAGTTCGTAAAACGTTAGGTGCCACACGCGGAAAGATCATTATCCAGTTCTTGTTTGAGGCAATAATAATATCCCTTTTGGCACTTGTTGTTTCTGTAGTTATCCTCCAGTTTTTACTGCCAGGATTTACGGGCATGAAAATGATGTCGATTCTTGAAATACGCCCGCAACAAAACTATGTTGTTTATCTTTTATTTTTAATTTTTGCCTTAATTACAGGAATACTTGCAGGGATATTACCCGCTTATTTTATTTCCTCCTTCAGTCCGCAGTATGTTTTAAAAGGAGTTCTTAATATTAAGCTCTTTAGCAGGATAACCCTGCGAAAGATATTACTGGTAACACAGTTTGCATTCTCAATGATCTTCATCATAACGATCCTTTTGTTATTCAGGCAGATGAATTATATGGTCAATGCAAAACTGGGTTTTGACCGTGAACAGGTATTTATGATGAGACTGCAAAGGCAGGATATAGGCAGAATAAAGGATGTTTATAGCCGGTTGCCCGAGATAAGTTATATATCAGCGACATCTCATATACCCGGAGAGGGCAATATTTGGCCAGTTCAGATAAGGGTCAATAAGGAAGATGAGAAAGCAGAGGGCCATTATTTTTCGGTTGATGAAAATTATATTCCGGCAATGGGTCTTACCCTGCTGGCAGGCAAAAACTTTCCTGCTGGAATGAATACAGAGCACGAGAAGTTTGTCATTATTAATGAAAATGCAACTCATCAGTTTAACCTGGGTACTCCCTCTGAGACCATTGGCAAATATCTGATCCTGGATGATTCTACCCTCGTACAAGTAATCGGAGTGGTTAAGGATTATAAATATGCCGCACTATTCCTTAATCAGAAATCCTTAATTCTCAGGGTTAATCCGAAAAAATACAACCTGGCCGTGTTCAGGATCAGTTCTCCTGATTTGAAGGGAACTGTCGGGAAAATCAAAAATGAATGGAAAAAAATTGATCCTGTCCATGAAATGGAGGGGGATTTTCTGGATAACACCATTAAAGAATATTATTCATTTTTTGGCGATATTTTATATACTGTGGGTTATGCCTGCTTGCTTGTAATCATTATCTCCTGTCTCGGGCTGCTGGGGATGGCAACTTTCAGTACACAAACCCGGCTAAGGGAAATTGCCATACGCAAAGCATATGGGGCAATGCCTGTAAATGTATTGCTGATAATTTCAAAATCGTATGTATGGTTGTTGATTATTGCTGCTGTTATTGCCGCCCCGCTTGCTTATTTGCTTAACAATATGTGGTTTCAATATATGGCAAATCATGTAAGCTTTGGTGCAGGCACTTTGCTTATGGGTATTTTATTCGTTGTATTCATTGGGTTGCTTACCATTGGCTCGCAAACCATAAGGGCATCTCAAACCAATCCTGCTGAGATGCTTAAAGTTGAATAATATTTTTAATTTCAAGTGACTTGCAATGGCAGAATCAGCAAACCTGAGCTTTTGCAGACGACGCGTCATCCTTTACAAGGACTAAAGAGAGATAAGTTCCGAATCAAGTCCCTTGATCTCAGTAGTGCTTGTTTTGCTATCCAACTTAACCGTAAGGGATTCTTTAGTTTCTGATAAGTTCCATAACAGAACCGCTTTGATTTCAGGATACCATGCACACACAACTGGTTTATCTTCAACAACATATGGTACGCCTTTCAATAAATGGAATGATTTCATGCTTAAATGCAAAGATTTCATTTAATCTTTCCGGAACGAATCTCAATCCAGCCAGTTTTTTGTCTTCATTGGAGCCATATATAAACTTAGTCCCGTTTGATTTTAACTTAGCCGCTTTTACATCCTGAACATCAAAATCGGAAAGGAAAGTCCAACCATCAGATGCAGGAATATCAGTAACCTCAAAAGGTATTCCGGAGGCCAGAAAAAGGCTGTATGGCTTATCATCCCCCACCATCCTGCTGCATTCTCCCCAATAGTGTTTAAAAGGCCCGTGTAATTTCTGACCTGCTGTTTTTTCATGTATTGCTGCAGCCTTAACCATGGCAGGAGCAAGTGTACTCCAATGACCAAATGGAAAGGGATCCAATCCGCTCATCATCATCGTATTTCGCACATCGGAAATGGTGGATATGTGCAGTTTTGCCGCCATATTTCCGGCTGAGAGTTTATCGGGAGGATAGGCTGTTGTTTCACTGAAGGCCATTTCCGGTTTTACAAATCTCCGGTGAAACAGTGAACTGAAAAGCTCATCCGTTTTGCCTTTTATGGGGGAAAAATTATCATCGCTGAACATAAATTCTCCGACTCTTAGGATTGATTCCTTGTAATCGCTAAGCCTGATGCCTGCTTTTTCTGATCCCAGGTACATCACCATAATACCGAGCATAACATTTGGTGCTGCGGCTTGTTGTGCCTTGAAAGAATTAGTGAGCTGATCACAATTAAAGTCAATCCAATTTCGTACGATCGAATTCAGGTCGCGATTTTTAATGGAATGTTTTAGTTCCTCCCAATCTTTATCAGAATATCCGTATTTACTGAAAAAGTCAGTTTGGTGATCATTGCAGAAACATCCGCCAATGGTACCCGGTGCCATGGCCAGGCGAAAATCATCATCCAGAAATAATTTACTGAACCCTGATTTTTCAACTTTTTGAATGACTGAAATATTTTCCTGGGTTATGGACGGATGTACGGATGTCCCTGAATATTTATTTCCTTCCATATCAACACGCCTGGGCCAATAACCAGGTGTAATGTCATAATTTTGTGAATCGCCCAATGAACCGGCGGGATGCCCGAAAGGGACGCTTACTATGTTTACTGTAATGCCTTTCTTCTCAAATCTTTCTTTCCATAGCAAAATGTCCTCAACCGGATAGGGCCAGTATCCATTTATAAATAACGGCATCCATATATTGTTGATACCGCTCCCTGATATGAGATTTATAAAATCGGGATGGCTGTTGAGTGTTTTTGTATTTGTGCAAAGCCCAAAACTTCTGTATACTGTTTTGTTTAAAGGTGAAAGGATTAATATTTCCGAGCAATACACCACTGCCGGTTAATGCGGATACTTTTAGAAAATTTCGTCTGTCAATCATAATCTCAAATCTATTATTAGAGCCTGAATCCTGTTCAGGATATTCCGCTCTGATTTCAGGTATTTTGTTTTCAAAACCAGGTCAATCCCGGAAACAATTATTCAAATTTCAAGGTTTTTACAGGATTCATCATGGATATTCTGTATGCCCTGAATCCACTGATTACAAGTGCAATAAAAAGGGTGATTAATCCGGAGAGAATATATAGCTCCCATTGAGTACCAATATGGCTCGAATAGTTGTTTAACCAGTGTGTTGTTGCAAAGTAGCTAACAGGCCATGCGATGAGGTTTGACACTATTAAAAGCAGGAAAAACTCATTAGACATTAATTTGATAATACTGCCGGTAGAAGCTCCCAGAACACGCCTGATCCCGATCTCTTTGGTTCGTTGCTCGGCAAGAAATGAAGTTAAGCCTATGAGTCCCATACTGGCAATTATGATGGCCAAAACGCTGAGCATAACAGTAAATTTTCCAAATTTTTCCTCATCGTTATATTGGCTGTCAATCTGCTGTTCAAAAATAGTATACTCGAATGGACGGGTCGGAACAAACTTATTCCATTTGCTTTCTATAAACTTGATCGCATCAGCATAATTAGTTGAATTTATCCTCACAGCGATGACTCTCGCGAAAACCTGTGGCCGACGGAACATATCAATAATGAAGTTGTTCAGGGGTGTACGTAACGACATGGCATTGAAATCATTCACTACTCCAATAACCCTTTCATTGCCATCCTGCGATTTGACCTTTCTGCCGATTGCATTTTCTAACGTCCAGCCCATGTTCTTCACCATTCTTTCATTTATGACAACAGCATTCAGGGTATCCCCGGGAAAATCCCTTGAGAAGGCCCTGCCGGAAATCACTTTAAAATCAAATGTTTGAATAAAATCCCAATCCACCATGAATGCAGGTACGTAATAATCTTCATCAGGATTTAATCCTTCAATCTGGTAGGCCCGGGTATTATGATTTACACCCAGCACATCTTCCATCCCGGTAACTGATACTATATCACTATTCTCTTTTAATTCCTGCTTAAATGCCTCATAGTTTCTGAATAGCTGCCCCGAGGTTTCAAAAGTGATAATCTGATCCTTCTTAAAACCTATTTTGGCATGTCGCATATAGTTGAGCTGGGCAAAAACAACAAAAGCAGTTATAATTAAACCTATTGAGATTGTAAATTGGAATACAACAAGAGATCTTCGGGCAGTTACACTTTTTGAGCCGTTTTTGAGTACTCCCTTTAAGATATTTAGCGGCTGAAAGGAGGATAGGATTACAGCCGGGTAAATACCGGCAAACATACCTACTACAATGGACAGCATTACTGTAAAAGAAAGTAACCTGGGCTGAAGTAATGACGATGCAAGTATCTGTTTACCTGTAAAATTGTTCAGGAAGGGTAGGATAAGGGCCAGAAGGATAAACGCGATTATCATGGCAAAAACACTTTGAATAATTGCTTCGCCAAGGAATTGAATGGCAAGACCCTTGCGATCGCCGCCGAATACCTTCTTAATCCCAATTTCTTTAGCCCTCCCTGCAGAACTGGCTGTAGCCAAATTCATAAAATTGATGCATGCAAGGATTAATACAATGCCAGCAATAAGTGACAATATGTAAACATACATAATATCGCTATTCTGATGCATTTCATACATATGATGCGACTTCAGATGGATATCTGTTAAACTTTGAAGATAGTGCCTGACATCCTGGTTTTTAATTTCAGTATAATAGGTGGTATAAAAATCAGGAAATTTTTGATCCAGCATCTCTGGCTTAATACCAGGTTTTAGCAAAACATAAGTCCAGTAAGGATTACCAATCCAACCCGGATTAAATTGACTTCTACCGCCATTGTATTGAATAAATGTTGATAAGGAAGAGAGCATATCGATTCTGAAATGCGACTGAGGGGGAATATCCTTAATAACGCCAGTTATCTCAAAATTGGCAAATTCTTCTATTCGTAATGTTTTTCCGATGGGTGACTCGTTGCCAAAATATCTTTTTGCAGTAGATTCTGTTAATACAATAGTGCTGGGTCTGGCAAGTGCAGTTTTGGGATCACCTTCAAGAAACGGGAAGGTAAAAACCTCAAATACGGTGGAATCCACAAAATAGAAATTGGATTCATTGAACTTCACCACCTCGTTCTTATTATTCGTATAATCAAAAAACCATTTAGGCCTTAATCCGTTGAAAAACATAACCGTTTTTTCAACCAGTTCAGGATAGGCTGTTTCCAGGGTCGAAGCCAGGGGGAATGGACAGGTTGCCGCGTCTTCATTGGCATTATTGGCATTATAAAACCGGTTAACCCTGTAAATTCTGTCGGCCTTTTCGTGAAACCTGTCATAGCTCAACTCGTCGGAGATGTAAAGGATAATAAACAAGAAACTTGCTAACCCAATAGCCAGTCCCGTAATGTTTATTAAGGAATAATTCCAGTACTTCAGAATATTCCTAATGGCAATGGTAAATATATGTTTAATCATTTCCCGTGATAGATGATTTTATTTACTCTTTATAAACCAGGAATATAAATTTACTTAGTTGTAGCAAGAATTACAAGTTTTTCTAACAATAAGGTATGGGGTTACAAGGTTGGCCTTTTATGAAAAAAATCACTCCATTTAAGAAGTCCTAAGCATGTTCAGGAAGAATATACGGAGAACCCGGTACTTCAAACCGGCAATTTACATTTTCAAGGTTTGCCTGGATAATGTCAGTCAGTTTACTGATTAAGATCTGATCTGGGGTAAGGGTTCTGCCATGCAGACTTTTTCAAATTGACAACTTCCAAAATGTATACATTTTTACTAAATTTATCTTACTTTTCAATCTTATTCAAATTTTTTCTGGTGATTGAGCTTATGGGAACGATTAGCGATACATGTAAGCAATTCCTGTATAGAACACTTTATATTAAAATAAAAAGGATACGCATATGAAACTTGGAATAGGCTTTTTATCTGTTTTGATATTCTATTCTTTAAGCTGTACTGTGTTTTCACAGGAAAAAGATGTTATTAAACTAATCCCGCTCGATAAACCCGATGGCGAATTCGGTCAATTAGGTTTTAAAGTAGCCGCATCATGGATGGATGGAACAATTGAAATGCGTTTCCCTGAAACGTTGGACGGTGAAGAGGGAATGTATTTTATAGATCATAATCGTGCGGATATGCAGCCTCTCTCTAAAATGAACCAGTTCCCGGACTGGCAAATAAACAAAACTACGGGGGAGATTTCTTATTCCTATACCACCTCCAATGGAATTGAATTTGGTGGAATTGTAAACGCCACCTCTGATGAAGTTCATATCGAGTTTTATGTAAAGAATCATACCGATAAGCAGGTAAGGAAAATTTCTCCGCAGTTTTGCCTGGCTCTCGACAAATCAAATGACTTCAACCCGTTAGGGGTGACTACGGGTGTTTTTGTTTGGGCGGAAGGTAAGTGTCTGAGTCTTGACCAGACAACACCTATAGCAACCGATAAAGGAACCGATCCAATGCTGGTCATTATGCGGAAAGGTTTTTCTGATGTTGTTGCTCCTGGTAAAGTAAGGATTGAAAAGCCCGGGGCTGACATAGGGTGGTCATGGCGGGCAGTTAACGAAACAAGCGACGAGGACATTATCCTGCGCGAAAGCAGGGATAAAAAACACCTTGTTGCAGTTGCATGGCCGGGCCAAACTAGCTACCTTGTTTTTAATTCTCTCATCCCCTGCATTCATGCCGGACCATCGATCCGGTTTACAATCGATCCGAATAGAGAACGCCATTGGTACGGAACGATATATTTGTTGCAGAATGACAAAAATGAATTAATGAAACGGTACAAAAACGGGCAAAGATACAATTGATCGATTCTTAGCAGGAAAACTCCTCCAGATACTTTTTTATTTCAAATACATGCAAACTGGTTTTGCCAATTAAAAGTATCAAAATTAAAATGCTATTTATTAGGACCTTCAATCATATTTCTTGTCATAGCAGTATGAATTGAACGAAGCATTAAATTAAAAGCATTATGAAAAAGTCAATTGGTTCTAAAATAGGATTTTCGATAGGCATCACTATCCTTTTTGCAGTTCTAACCCTTTCAAACAGTTGCACAAAAGATTCAACAATGTATGGCATGGGAAGTAATAATGGAAGTTCAGGTTCACCCGGAACAAATGAGGTATGGATTGAAGGTATGGCTTTTAGCCCGTCTGTTATTACTATTGCCGCAGGTACTACAATTACCTGGACGAACAAAGCCAGTATTGCCCATACAGTTACAAGTGATAAAGGGCTGTTTGATAGCGGAGATATAGGCAGTAACGGAACATTCAGCTTTAAATTTACGGCCGCCGGATCTTACCCGTACCATTGTGCGATCCATCCGTCAATGAAAGCAAAAGTTGTTGTGAATTAATAAAGCCTTTAACTCACACCGCAGGGTGCATTGAATTCAGCCGTGCACCCTGATTTCTTTCGGATAGTGCATCCGGGACAGATAACAACCTTTATTACAGTAATATTTACTGTCCAATCTTAATGACCTGCCTATCCTTTTCCAGAAAGGGAGATTCGAATTCTGCAATGATCTCTCCCGTGTCTTCTGTAGCCTGAATATACACCAGCAATTGGCCGTTTTTGCATCGGCGAACATGATCATTCATGTTTACCGAGTGGTAGTTGGAGGCATTTTCCATGCCGAGCAGCTTGCCGGGGCCGGTAATCGTACATGAAATTTCGTTGTCGGCAAGATAAACCTGATTTCCATTGGCATCTGTTATCGACAGGGTAAGCATGGTAACATCATTTTTACCCGCTGGTTTATCCTTAACAGCTGTACACTTTATGGCAGCAGGGTATCCGGTTGTTAATACAATGTCTTCAGCTGATTTAATATTACCGGAATAGGCTAATGCCTTTAATACGCCGGGTTCAAATGCGATATCCCAATAATTTATTCCTGTTTCCGCATTGCGTTTCTGGCGTTTGCCAATAACTTTATTATTCAGGTACAGTTCAACTTCATCACAATTGGTGTAGCAAACCACCCTGATCGAATCGCCGCTATGATAATTCCACGATTTTTTGCTATCAAACCAATTATAAAAGGCCCTTCCGGTTTTTCTTACGGTGCCAATATAAACCATCGGTTTATCGCTCCAGAGCGATTGTCTGAAGAAGCCCAGTGGGTTTAATGTTATGGGCCAGATCGAGCAGCCCTGAAGAAGAACCCCGTGATGGCCAGATGCCCGATTCGCCAAGATAATCAGCACCGGTCCAAATGAACTGGCCAAAAATGAAATCATTATCTGTTACGGTTTTCCAGGCATGAATATCGTGCCGGTTTTCACTACCGTAGAGTATCCTTTTTGGAAATCTTTCATGGTCGATTTTGTAACGGTACTCGGTGTAATTATAACCAACTACATCGAGTGCCTGCGGATAGGATGTCTCGTTCGACATAACGGCACCCGCCAGGGCAGCAGTAACCGGTCTCGATGTATCAAGGCTCCGCACCACCGCGGCCAGTTCGGTTGCAATATCTCCCAACCGTTGTGCACTCGGTTGGCCGGGTTGATATCCCGATACATGATACTGTTCGATCCCTTCCTTGTCAAGTATCGGATGCGTGTAAGGGTCGTTCGGGTAATCGACTTCGTTACCAATGCTCCACATAAAAACCGATGGATGGTTCCTGTCGCGCATGATCATGGATGTAATGGTTTCCTTACCATGTTCCCGGAAATATTCGGCAGCTCCCTGAAATCCCGGATCCCCGACATTCCAGCCTACAAGCCATTTCTTCTTCGGAAATTCCCACTCATCAAAGGCCTCGTCCATGACCAGCATTCCCAATTCATCGCACATGTCATACAACTCGGTCGATTGGGGATTATGACTCATCCGTATCGCGTTGCACCCGATTTCTTTCAGTTGAAGAATCCTGGTTTTCCATACAATTTTCGGCACTGCCGATCCGAGCACACCGGCATCATGGTGAAGGCAGACACCTTTTATCTTCATCCATTTATTGTTCAATGCAAAGCCTTTGTCAGGGTCAAACTTCAAATAACGGATACCCACATGCACCATACTTTCATCCACGGTTTTGCCATTTTCAGTAATGGTGGTCTTAAGTTGATACAGGTAGGGATTATCAACTCCCCAAAGTTGCGGGTTCTTTACCGTCAAAGTCTGATTTAGCGTAAATGTCTTAAAATCCGAGTTGTTTAATTTCTTTCTTACGGATGAAACCACTTTCCCTTCTTTATTGAGGAGTTCATGAATGATCTCAATTACGGCAGATTGAGGACTTTCTTTTTTAAGGGTGGTTTCCACATGTGATCACAGCTGATTTCTCATCCACTGCTTCAGAACGGTAAAATACACCCCATAAATCGATATGGGTATTGTTTGATTCAACCAGCCTTACCGGTCGGTATATTCCTGAGCCCGTATACCAGCGGGAATCAGCATCTTTGCTATGATCTACCTTTACAGCCAGTATATTGTCTTTTCCGGGTTTAACGTACGGAGTGACATCGTACATGAACGAAGTGTATCCGTCATAATGTTTACCAAGCCAGCGTCCGTTGAAATATACTTCGCTGTTATTATAAACCCCTTCGAAATATACATAGAAACGTTTGTTCGATGTTGAAGCAGGAATGGTGACTTTTGTGCGGTACCAGCCAATTCCGCCAGGCAGAAATCCCATACAGCTTGCATATTGGGGACTGGCAATCTGTTTCACGCTCCAATCGTGGGGTACCTGAACATTTTCCCATTTTGAATCGTCAAGCAGTTCATTTTCACCATATTTAACATCTCCCAAATTGAACTTCCAGTCGTTTATTGTTTTTGATTGCCCAAATCCCTGTGCATAAAGTGAACCGATCTGAATAACAAGGAAGAAGGTTAAAATGATTTTGTTAATCCTGATTTCTGACATGACTTCGTTTTTAGATGGTTAAGGTTTATCTTTTGGCTATAATGATCTTTCTTGTTTGTGCAGAGCGATCACCCCTTCCGGAGACCAGATAAACGCCTGCTGATAGATCTGAGGCCGGGAAAACCACCTCGTTTTGCCCAGGCTCAATATCCCTCATTTGTATCAGGTTCCCTGAAATGCTGTACAGCATAACTTGTTGAAATACACTCCCGGAACTGAAAGCTGCCACAATCTCATCACCCTCGGGCATTCAGGAATGCATCAAAGTCCGTTTTCTCCCTGTCGGATAAACCTGTAGGACCGTTTTCAAGGTCGGCGGTATACGGTAATCACGGAACGTGCAGGCACGACAAAATTGTCCGATGATAAATCAAGGTTCTGCTTTGCTAAGATTTGAAAATTCGTCGGTCAGAAACAGGGATTGATTTTTTACTCTTTTACCGGCTGCATTTGCAAGCGAAAAGGTAACGGCCCTGGCTTCGGAGGTGAAATTGACCGCCACCATAACCAATTGATTTACAGCACTGTCTGTGTAAGCAGTAAAAACAACATCCTGATACGTTTCATTCAGGTTTAATTCATCAGAACGGGTGGTTTCGATTCTTATCATTCCCGGCCTGATAAAATGAGAGAAATTCCCAAGTGCATAAAACAATTTAGTAAGGTGAAACTCCCCATTGTTTTTGCCGGTATTTGTAAATGCTTCAATTAAACCAAACCTCGATTCACCTGCATGTTTTCCTTTTTCAAAGGTGGTCCACCATTGCCATGCGCTGGTATTCGCAATATTCAGATCGGCAGTAATGATTTTGGCAAGGGAAAGGGCACAATCCATTTCAGACAATTTCTGTGAGCCTGAATACCCTTCGCGGTAACCTGAACCCAGAAGCGAGTATTCGGTTTGCCATAGCTCCGGCACAGGATTTAATACCCGGGCATTTCCGAAGAGGGTACTGCGCTCATCGACCAGCAGGCTGCCATAATCGCTCCAGTAGCTGTGATAAGGAAACAATGTTCGAAAAGGTTTGCGTGCCGGTAAGCGATAAAGGGGAATTCACATTCCAGAACACGGTCAGTTGATTGTCAGCATGACCTGTTCCTCTCAGCAGGTTTGCAATACTTCCTGCTTCAGATAAGAATATTTTTGTACTGATACTGCGGCCCGAAAATTCATCGTCAATCGCCCTGGCAACGTCATAAATTTCCTGATTCGTCCACGGGCTTCCTTCCTGGTCAACGGTTCCCCCGCTTGCTGCCGGAGCCCAGCCCCACTGAGGTTCATTCAGCGGGCTGATGTAATCGAAATGCACACCTTCGCCTTTAAAATGTTCCACCACATCGCCAAGAAAACGGGCATAATGACCGAAATTTTCAGTCTTCAATATGGTTGACATGGGCGTGCCAAAATCCCGGAATCCCAGGTTTTTTTTGGTATATAAAACAGGGGGACTGTTTACCCACCCGATTATACAGGGAACATTGTATGTGGCAGCAGCCTCTTTTAAAAACCATTGCTGTCCGTTCTGTTTGTTCCAGTCATAGGTTACACTGTCAGGATTCAGAAAACCCTCGGTTCGCCTCGATTCATTGCTGATCCTGCTGGCATTGCCCTGCTCTGCAGTTCCGGCCCCGATGTTAAACCTCCAGGCTGACAATCCGATACCCCTGGGATTTCCATTCCCGTCTTTTTCGGTACTGAACAACAGTCCGGGCCAGTTCATTTTTCTTTTCCGCAGGCCAGTACTTACCAATCTGTTCGGTATTCCAGGCATCCGATGAACCAAAATTCCGGATGGTTTGCTTTTTTGCATTCAGATCGATTGTCATCTGAAGCGGAGAACCTGTGGTTTCCCAAACCGTTTGTGAACCTGTCGGTTCAGGGATTTCTGTTCCTGTGCTTAAAGCCTGAATCTGGTTGGAAGACAGTGCAACATCAAATATCTTTATGTCATCCAATCTGGCCGTAATATAATAGTTATCTGACCGGTATGGATTCCCCCCGAAGAAAAGCGAATCGCCGTGGATCAAATCGGGTGTAAACATGGTATAACCCTTTGAAGCCAGCTGGCCATTGATGTATACTGACACCAGTTTTCCATTGAATGTAACGGCGATGTGCATCCAGGTATTTTTTGAAAGCGGGCGTGCATCCACATTTTCATAGGTGCCGTATTCCTTGCAATCGCTTATTAACGAACATTGATTGGCTCCCCAGCCGTTTTGAGGTGTGAAATACAGATTCGAACCGGTTTCGGCATTGTGAATTTCGAAAATCTGATGCCAGGAGGTTGCCCCTGCATTTTCCCAATAGAAAAAGAATGAAACGGTACAGCTGTCGGAATTCAGCAGTTGTTTGTTTAAAACGGCATAGCTTTTTTCCGTTGCCGAAAAGCGCAGCACTTTTCCCCTTGCCGGGTCATCAAATAGGCTTGTGCTGTTGTGCAGATAAAGCACAGTATTCCCGGAATTATCCACAACCTGATTATTCTCAAACGAATAATCGGCAACCGGTTGCACATAATCCTGGGCTCCTGCCATTTTTCCACCCATGAAAAGAGACAGGAATAACCCCCGGGAAATTATCGAGAACTTCGACATGCAGGTATTATTTGGGCAAAGAATTGAATCCGACCTTTAACCTGTTCGAATTTGTACCAGTACAAATTCGAACAGGGATAATTGCCAACTTCCATCTGATACTATTTAGAAAACAGTTGAATAAATTTTGAATTCAGAAGTAATGCTAAAACCGTCTATCGTTCTGATGATTTCAAAATCGACCGGGGTTGTTGAAATATCAACCGGTGTTACTCCGCTGATAATTTCTTCACCTGTAGCCTTTAAATGGAGGGAGGCTCCATCGGTAAGCGTAAAATCCAGAATGGCTGTTTTCAGTTGATCGGGTGATACGCCAATAAGAAAAACGCCAAAGAAAGTCTGCCCGGGATATGCCAGTTGAAGTTTTTCAATTTCATCCTCAGAGACAGTGGATAAACCATCTTTTGAATATTCACTTGCCGTAAAACCAAGAACTTTCAGATCTGAAATTTCAGGATAAAAAAGAGCTGCAACAGAATATTCATTGGGCAAACCATCCTGTACCACAGTGAATTTCCTGATTATGGGTTCAAGTGTATTCACATCCAGCAGGTTCAGCTCGTAATCGTCGTCGCCCCTTCCCTCCAGCAATGTTCCTTCCTCACTGTAGACTTTGGCGGATGAGCTGTTGGCACTGAAAAGAGGAGGCCTTTTGTTGATCAGTATTGCATAATCCTTATCGGAAATTCCCGAGACCCTGTTAATAAATCCTATCGGAATGGTTATCCGGTTACCTTCAATAATTCCTTCGGGACTGTATCCGGCCAGGGCATTGTCAATAGCAAACATGGTGAAGTTATTTCCATTGTTTCCGGGGTTTACCGTAATTTGTTGAGTACTTACCTTCTGAACAAGCTTTCCGGTTTCTTCGTTGAAACTTGATGCAATCATTGTGATGGTGTAAGTACCTGAACGCAGGTAGGTATATTCAAAGTCAATCCCCCTGTTTGGAGGTAACCCGGTATTTTTCGAGTCCTCAATTTTTGAATAATCCTGTCCTTCATCACCGGGCCAGAACGAAAAGGTTTCACCTGTTCCGAGATTTTTAATATAAACCGGTTCAAGAATATTGACAGAAGTCTGGCTCAGCTCCATTTCTGCTTTTGGCTCGACAAAAATGTCGTATTCAGTTTTGCATGCCAGGATAAGAAACGAGAGGCATGCAAAAACGGCTGTATTATGAATAATTCTCTTCATCATCTTAGTTGTAAAATTAATACCCCGGATTCTGATTAATGATACCATGTGAAAGCTCAATTTCCACCTGTGGGATAGGCAACAGCTCATGTACCCCTTTTACAAAGTTCAGGTATTGTTTCGACTTGGCAACCTCGGCTTTATAGGCTTCAGTGATGACATCGCCGGCGGTGCCATACCGGAGCAGATCGAAATATCTTTCACGTTCACCGGCCAGCTCTTTCCGCCGTTCAGCCTGTATTTTGTCGCGAACATAAACATACGGGCCGTATTCAAGCGTATATTTGAAAACATTGTCGATTTTCGGAATGGATGCTTTCAGATTCGCCCTGATATCATTAATAATATCAATGGGTGTAACTCCGTCTCCGGTTTCATTCAGTGCTTCGGCATACATCAGTAAAACATCGGAATAGCGCAACAAGGTGAAGTTACGCGGGGAACCACCTCCCCCGGGAGGCATCTCGGTATTGGCAATCAGGAAGAACTTGACAAACCGCTGAAAGTTCTCAGTAAATACGCCGCCCCAATATTCATTGTATTCAGGAGGGTTATAACCGATAGGTTGCATATTATGGGAATAGCATCCGTAAAAATTCCTTGGATCGATTCCTTCATTTGTCATTACGTCCATTAACGATTTTGAAGGGCAAAAGATCGTATTGTATAAACTATCGATCTGGTTAAACAGATTTATCTGGGTAGGATCCACGCCGGTTGCTGTCATACTTAAAACCGCGAATATGGGCTCTTTATTCTCTGTGAGGTTTTGATAGTCCACCCTCCACATGCTTGGCCACGGAGTAAGGCCGTGTTTGGGACTCATTGTGGCGAAATTCTGATAAATTCCGGTTCCGTTTGGTTTTGCCATTTCAGTCTTTTCAAATTCATCCACTCTCAGATTCAGCCTGAATTTTTCTTTCCATTGGTCCCAGGTTAATTCAGGATAGAATTTTTCCATTTTCAACACATCATTGTAAGTAAGCGAGGCTGCCGGATCACCATGATTTGAAACGATTGTTTTGCCGATCTTTCTGGCTTCTGCCCAAAATTCGGAATTCTGTCCCTGGGTAGCCTGTGTTATAAGGACTTTCATCAGCAAGCTCAAACCTGCGTACTGACTGATTTCTCCATAATCGCCATCCGGAATATATTCACTCAGCAAAATACAGGCGGTTCTCAGGTCTTTTTCGATATAAGCATACGTTTCTTCTTTCGTAGAACGTGGAATAGCCGGGTTCGCAATATCCTGGACTTCAGGGATCAGCGATAACCCGCCAAACGTCCGGACCAGGTTGAAATAATAATACGCTCTCAGGAACAGCCCCTGGCCGTATATTTGCTGCCAGCGACGGATGTCGGTATCATCTACTCCTTCAACATATATCAGCTGAATACTGTCGTTAATATGACTTAACAATTGATTTGCCTTGTAAATCCCCTTGTAATTGACGGAGTACCAGGTACGAACCCAGTTGTTTTCCGAGGTGATATTGAAGTTCTCGAGTCTTAGCCCATCGTCTCCAAAGTTGCTGTAAGTTGTTGCCTGGTAGATAAAATCATCGCTCAGTACATCGCCGACAAGTGCCAGTGTATTTTGGAAATCCTCGCTTCGCAGTACGGTATAAGCCGCGTTCAGCGATAATTGCAATTCATTAATGGTTGAATAGAAATTTTCTTCGCTTACTTTTCCTACAATTTGTACGTCAAGAAAATCTTCACATCCTGTTGACAGGGTAAGAAACAGTAGTGATTGGTAATATTTTATTTCTCATTGTTTCCTGTGTTAAATGTCCATAATAATTCCTGCCACATAAGTCCTTGCCTGGGGATAAGCTCCACGGTCGATTCCCATGAATGTATTGCTTTCGTTTCCTAATTCAGGATCAAAGCCGGAATAGCCGGTTATGGTTATCAGATTATACCCTCCTATATATGCTTTCAGGTTTCCCAACCTGAGTTTTTCAGTAATCTTTTTTGGGAAATGTATAGGAAAACTGCAGGTTTCTCAACCGCAAATACGAGCCGTTTTCAATATAAAAATCCGAAATCCGGTAATTGCGGTTATAGTCAGTTGTATTGGTTAACCGGGGATAGGGGGCATCTTGATTTTCTGTTGTATAGGATTTTTCAATTATGCCCTGAACGGCGTTATTCCCTCCATGATATCCGTAAAAATCGTACCGCTGAACATTGAAAATGTCATTTCCGGAAACTCCCTGGAAAAACAAGGTAAGCTCAAAACCGCTGTATCGAAATGACATATTCAGGCTATACATGAAATCGGGATTGGGATTACCGATATAGGTCTTGTCATTTTCATCGATTTTATTATCCCCGTTTAAATCCATAAAAATGAAATCGCCAGGCGTTGTGTATTCACTCGGAACGGCTTCCAAAACAAGGGTTTCCCGGTCCTGTTCATGCCAGATGCCATTGCTGTACTTTGTTTTGTCTATTTTCCAGCCGTAAAACATCCCGATAGGGTGTCCGACAGCCGTATACGTTGAAAAGGTATTCAGGCTTGCATTCGTAAGGTATCCTCCCCACACAGGATTTCCTTCTTCACCCAGTTTGGTAACTTCGTTATTAATTTTCGTGAAGTTCCCGCTAATGTCTATATCAAATTTCCCGATTCTCTTTTTCCAGCCCAGGGTCAGCTCATATCCTTTATTGGATACTTCGCCGGCATTTTGCCAGGGCTCCGATCCCGGCATGCCGCTGGATAGCACCATGGGTAGTTTAAGCAGCATATCGGAAGTCTTTTTTAAAAACACGTCCACAGAACCCGATACACTGTAATTGAATAATCCGAAATCCAATCCAATGTTACCCCCGGTGGTTTTTTCCCATAAAATGTCCGGATTACCCATACCGTTGGCACTCCAGGCAGGTTTATACATTGTATTCCTGCCATAGGAATAAAAAACATTGCTTGTGCTAATTACCGTTAAGCTGGCGGTCTCATCGATGCGGTTATTCCCCGAAGTTCCCCAGTTTGCCCTTAATTTGAGGTGGGTTAGCCATTCGTATTTTTTGAGAAAGTTTTCTTCGGTTAAAGTCCAGCCGGCTGAAAAGGACGGAAAGTAACCCCAGCGGTTTTCTGCACTGAATATGGAAGAGGCATCTGCCCTGAAGTTAAACTGGAAAAAATATTTGTGCTTAAAATTATAATCGACTCTGAAAGGAATTCCGGCTGATGTCCAGCTAATGTAATCATCCGAATTGGTGGGGCTTAGATAGGCTGCAGTCAGCGAATGAAATACCGGGTCGTAACCGGGAGCCATTGATTTTCTGGCAAACAGATATTCATTTTTAAAGCCTTCCAGCGCCAGTGCGGTAACCATATTCAGATTGTGATCTCCTATCGTTTTACTGAAGGAAAGGATATTTTCGACCTGCCATTTTGTTTTGTTCACTTGCTCTACCTGGTAGGTATTATCATCAAACTTGATAGCGTCGTAATATTGATTGATGTCAGGAGAAGACCGTTTCCTGAAGTCCGTATTCTTGTTGTAGTATTTGTCCAATCCAGCCCGTGTAGTAAGGATCAGGGATTTGCCCAGGTTAATTGTCAGTTCCAGGTTGTTTATAAATTGATTGGAATTTTCATTCAGATCAGCATACCATAACCGGGTATAGGGGTTCCATGACAAGAGCATTTCTCACGGAAACCAATTCATCTCCGTTCCAGTTAAATGCATCGGCAGGCTGCAGGGTCTCATTGGGAGGAGTGTTTAAAGCATACTGGAAAATATTGTACTCACCCTCCACTACTTTCCCTCTCAGACTGTTTGTATAAATGCTGTTTATGTTCAGTTTCATGAAATTGGTGAGCTTGGTTTCGATGCCCACACGAAATGACTTCCTTTCCTGGTCGGATTTCTTAATTATGCCATCTTCTTTGCTGTACAAGCCACTGATAATGTATTTTGTTTTTTCAGTTCCACCCGAAACCTGGAGATTGTATTTCGAGATCATTCCTTTCTGGCTGATGAGGTTCATCCAGTTTTCCGCGGCATATTCGTTAAAAAGGAGGGTATCACGAGCTGAAGTCAAAAGTTGTGCTCCGCCATGCGCTGCTTCGTATAAATCCTTATACTGGTACTTGTCCATTATTTTGGGTTGATTCCAGAAATCGGAAATTCCCCAGTACGTATTAAAGTCAATTCTCAGCTTTCCTTCTTTTCCCTTTTTTGTTGTCACAATCACCACTCCATTGGCAGCCCTTGCGCCATAAATTGCGGATGATGAGGCATCCTTTAATATCTGGATGTCCTGTACATCATCGGGATTAAGGAAATCCAGATTTTCGGTAATAAAACCATCCACAACATATAGCGGGTCGGAATTATTGATGGTTCCGGTTCCCCTGATTTTGATCGAAGCTACAGCGCCCGGTGAACCCGAATTCTGAATGACCTGGACTCCGGAAGCCCTGCCCATCATGGCGGTAGTAACATTGGTTACAGGAATTGAGGTTAACTCTTTGGTTTTTATTGTTGAAATAGCCCCGGTAACATCGGCTTTCTTCTGAATACCATATCCATAAACCACCACTTCGTCAAGGGTTTCTAATCATTTCTTCCAATACCACATCAATCTGGGTTCTGCCGTCTATTTTTATTTCCTGTGTAGCAAAACCCAAAAATGAGAATACGATCACAACATCGGGTCTTGATACAGTAAGGGTATATTTCCCGTCAAGGTCTGCAACTGTGCCATTCATCGTTCCCTTTTCCACAATATTCACACCGGGCATCGGAAGGTTATCTGTGCCTGAAATCACCCGGCCATTTACCGTGTGTTGTGCTTTCAGGGGGCGAAAAAAAGAAAAAACGCGGCCAGGAATAGATATGCTATTCTTTTCATCCGTACGAATTTTTAATAATATTAATATTCAATGATATACATCCTGGTTTAAATAAGCAGGACGGATGGCAACACCATAATTGCAGTCAATGAACCGGGCATTGCCGGATATTTCATTTCACGAAAAACAAAATATCCGACTTTGCCCGGTTTTGAATGAGAAAACCCTTTGTCAGGAATGATCTGCTCAGGAAGTTAAAAAACTACCTGGAGATCACGAGTTTTTGTGTTTGAATACCACCTTTACCAATGGCTCTGACAAAATATACCCCGTTTTGCAAATGACTGACATTGAGTGATGTAATGTTCTTATCAATGTTTGTGCTGTAAAACAGTATTACCTGCCAGGTCAACTACCTGAACTGATTTAAACAAATTGATATCCAGGGCAATATTGACTGCCTCAGTAGCCGGATTAGGATAAAGAACCAGCGCAGCCTGTTTCGATACATCATGAGTGCCCGTCGGCACCTCCTGGTTGTTTAACTGAGTCCTTAATCTGCACATCGGATCGAAGCACCGGGTAGCACAATCATCGCCGGTACATTTTTTGCCCACCTTAAACCATGAGAAATAGGCGTTGTTTGCATTTAGTGAAGCCCAGGCCAGGGTAAGTTTATTATCGGCAACGGTAACTTCAAATTCTTGCTACAAGGTAATCACCTGGCAGAGATACTATTTCAGGAATTACGACCACACCGTCTGCAGTTACACTCTGGGTTCTTGATCCCCAGTTTTCATACCAGCCAATCTGAACCACATAGTCACCCGGTTCAACTTCCAGATCATAGATCTGGCCTTCGGGATTAGCCTGGTAGTTGGCCTCATGCATGGTACTCCACTTATTGCCCGAAGCTAATATACCCCAGCCATCTGTCAGGTAACCCCAGCTTTTGCCGGTTACTGCGTCTGTTCCATACAGCTGATCGAAAACTGACTGATATGGATCCCAGCGTATCGACGCTATTATCAATACTATCTGTAGTATTTCCAAGGTCGACATGATAGATGAGTTCATTGCGGAACACGGGTTCAAGAACAGCCCTTGCTCCGACTATCAGCGTGTCAATTTCAAGATGCACAATCCGTAAGGTGCTTGGAAATTTGAATCCATCCAGGTTCATTTTTGTATGGTTGGCAACAACATAGAATGAGTCGATACCACTATTCGCTGTATAAACCGGGGCAAATCCGAAGGTACCTTCTTTTGTTTTGCCTATTTTGAACAGTTCGGAGTCATCATTGGGTTCAATTTTCAAAACCTTGTTTGTAAGTGACTCGGAATTAGCTATTGCCACTTTTACCTTAATGGTGTCCTGCATGTTTGAATAGTCATAGAATATTTTCCCTTCGGCAATTATCTTGGGTGCTACGGTAAACTGATACCGGAATAACCGGGGCACCTTGTTCGATGTAAAATACAGGGAATTCTTCCATGATTTAAGGTTATGCGGTGTGGAACCGGCAGGATCCAATGCATAAACCAATTCAGCCTGGCTGCCGATCGCTGAGGCGACAAATAACTCAGGTCCTCCTGTTGACGGACCGCTTCCAACAAAATAGATCAAAGAATCAACCCCGTTGTACTTGAAGGCAGTCGTTCTTTTTGACCAGCTGCCGTCGTCTCCCGGCCATGCATACGCCATTAATTTAATCGTGTTGTCTGCATCGTCCAGGTAGCGTATCTCGGCTCCTTCATTACCAGCTCCTGCATCTGCGTCAAAACAAAGATATCCTTTGTATACCGCAAAATCTTCAGGCCAGCTTGCATTGGTACCCGGATTTAAGATCCTGTACCTGTACGGTTCCTTCGGTTGTCAAATCAGAAACACATAATTCAACCCCGTTTACCCCATTGTCGGCACGGAAATACAATTTTCCCTTCCAGCTAACCGGGAATGCAAATTGCGTGTTTACTCCATTCCCGTCGATGTCCACGTTTTTGTCAAAATGTGAAAGCAGTCGGGTAGTGGCTGCTGTTCCGCCGGAAATCCAGATTTGTTCACTCAGGTGCTGAACATAATTAACACTGTCTGCACCGGCATATTTCCGTGGAGTTTTTTGCCTCCATACAACAACGGAATCATCATGTACATAAATCCACTGAATATTACTGCTTCCCAGTGCTTCGGGCGTGACATCCATGATTTTCCCGGTACCTGCAGGCGTTCCGTCTGTTTTATAAACTTCCTGGTTTTCTCCGACAGGTTCGCCAATGAAATAAGCTACCTTGTGTTTATTGTCAACCTGAATTCTCGGAATGATTGCATCACCCTCTGACCGTGCCTGAATATCACTTACAAGGCTCTCGGTCTGGGTTTCCGGATCATAAATGTGCAGCCATTTTTTACCGTCAGCAGCACTGGCTACGGTAGTCGCCCTGAAAAGAATTTTGCCATCCAGAACGGTTAACATATCGGGAGCTGATGATTCTGCACCGGCATATATATCAGCCACCATTTTAGTTCCTGCCTCTGTTCCATCTGATTCCCAAAGTTCAACACCGTTAGTTCCGTTATCGGCCTGGAAATATAATTTGCCATTCAATGAAACCAAATAACGGGGACTTGCATCACCGCTTCCCGGGTTGATGTCCATAACCATTTTGGTGCCTTCCAGGGTTCCATCGGTTACATAAAGTTCGTCGCCGTTTGCCGTACTTTTGGCAGTAAAAAACATATTGTCCCCAATGATGACCAGGGTACTTTTAAAAGTGCCACTCCGATCATCTTCTGTGGTGAGCGCAAAACCCGCATCGCCAGCAGCGAGTGTTGAGGTAATGTCCGTCATGCCTTTGGGATATTGGGCATATCCCAAAAGACTGGCAAAGGTTAAAAGAAGTAGAAATACTTTTTTCATAGGGTAGTTTTTAATGGTTTAGAAAAAGAAATTAAAGTATTTATGACATTCATATGGAAAAGATCTGTTGATTGAAGTATCCAAATTACTTCAAATCCTTCGGGGATAGTTTCAATATTTCTGTCATTATTTATGATAAATCGGTCAAATTCGCTGACTTGCTTTTTTTTAAAACATACAGACCAGATTTTGGTACAAATTTGTCATTTAGGAGGTTGAGGAAATCATTATATTTGTTATCCTATGGCAATAAAAAGAAATATTGAAACATTCTTTGTGCATTTTTTGCATAGCATAGCATGGCCCATGGTCAGGGTATCGTTAATTTTTGGTTTTATTCCCCTTGGTTTGGCAGCGAATGAGAACCTGAAATTCGAAAGAATTGATGACAGGAATGAATTGTCATCTGATTTTGTTTCGAGCATCGTTCAGGATAATGAGGGATATATGTGGTTTGCCACATTGGATGGACTGAACCGTTACGACGGATATACAGTGAAGGTTTACAAAAACAAGTTGAACGGGGAAGCCTATTTTAAATCAAATGTTTTTGAATGCATTGAAGTAGCAAAGGATGGTAACCTCTGGCTTGGGACGAGATATTTTGGCATACAGATTTTTAATCCGAAAACCGAGACCGTTACAACTATTTCAAATGATCCGGGCAAGGATTTATATATAAATGACAATCAGATACAGGACCTGATGCGCGACAGCAAGGGAAGAATGTGGATTGCCACGTATCATGGTGTTGCCCGGTACGATCCTGATAAAAAAAGAATGAAAATCTATGCCGAAAACAAAAATAATCCCCAGGCTGTGCCCTTCGGCAATGTAACCTGTATTTATGAAGATTCACAGGGAAGAATTCTGTTCGGGACCTGGGAAAACGGATTGTATGTTTACGACGAAACTACGGATTCTTTTAAGAATTATTATATCAGCCAGAATGTTTTCGCTTTGAATAATGCAGTGAGAATCTGGAGTTTTCTCGAAGACAAAAACGGATATACCTGGATTGGAACCTGGGAGACAGGATTGTTCAAGGTACGGATTACGGATAAGTCAATTGAATACCTGAATCATTATTACCTGGATACAAAAAACAAGGAAAGAAGTATTTGTGACAATATTATTTTTTCGTTGGAACAAACTCCTGACAACTCAATCTGGGTTGGAACTTCCAATGGATTAAGCATCATCGTGAACCCAAATTCAAAAAATTCATCCATCATATCCTATAATGAAGGACTCTCCACCGATCTTCCTTCCAAATCGGAAATATATGACATGAAACAGGACGTTTCAGGATCGATGTGGCTGGCAACCATGGGAGGCGGCGTGAATAAAATCGATCTGAAGCGGTACAAGTTTGAATTGTTCAATATTTCAAGTTTCAGCACCCGGCTCACCAGTCAGGTTGTCTATTGCTTTTATCCTGAAAATGAAAATGAATTGCTGCTCGGGATCCGTTCCCTGGGTATTGGTTTGTATAATCTGGAAAACAGAACATTCAAAGAATTTAAACAACTGCCTGTTTATAATGAATTTACGTCAGAGATCAATTCAGTGTTTTGCATTTTTCAGGATTCACGCGAAAATTTATGGTTTGGAACCCGTTACCTGGGTCTCTATAAAAAGGATGGAAAAACAGGGAAATTAGAGAATATAATTTCGCGATACTTTTTCTCACAGGGTCCTCCACCCTATTCAGTCAATTGTATTGCGGAGGACAGGTATAATTGCCTGTGGGTAGGCACCAGCGAAGGATTAATAAAACTGGTTTATAATCATGAAGCGGACAAATTCGATACCTATAAATATCTGCCCAAAAGCGGGGATCCCCATTCAATATGCGGTAAAAATATCACATCCATATTGATCGATTCGGAGCATGTACTTTGGATTGCCACGGAAGACGGGGGTATTAGCCGGTTAACAAGTGATTTGAAGGATCATACTTCGTTGAAATTTGAAACGGTCAGTGATTTTGGGCTTTCTGCACTGAAAGACAATAGCCACACGATCAACGTGATTGTGGAAGATAACAGGAAGAGAATATGGATCGGTACGGGTACTAACGGGATTATACAATATGACCGCGTAACAAATTCTTTCATACATTTTCCGAAAATTATTGAATTCACCGGCAATACGGTTTACAGCCTGATCCCTGACAATTCCAATGCAATCTGGGCCACCACGAATAAGGGACTTGTGAGACTTGTAGTTGACAAGAATGAATTGAATATTCAGAACTTCACTGTCGAAGACGGGTTGCAGGGGAACATATTCAACATAGGGGCCTCATATAAGGACAAGGAAGGCAGGATCTATATCGGCGGGATCCATGGATTTAACAGGTTTAACCCTAATGAATTTCAGCCAAACCTATACGTACCGCCTGTAGTAGTGACCAAAATTGAGATCAACAATAAACCCCTTGAAGTGGAAAGAATACAGGACAACCAGCTTGTCCTTTCCAATTTTGAAAACAACTTCTCCGTGAATTTTTCAGCGTTGTCGTATTCCCAGTCGAAAAACAACAAATTCATGCATAAACTGGAAGGGTTTGACAATGACTGGATCATGTCGGATTACAACAACCGGAAAGCAGTATATACAAACGTTCCTCCGGGCAAATATACCTTTTTGGTAAAGGCTGCCAATAACAGCTGGATATGGAATGAGGAACCGGTTCAGCTTACATTTATCGTAAAACCCTCCCCTTTTCTTTCCAACCTGGCGATAACCATTTACATTTTCCTTTTCATGTCAGTTATTTACCTGATTTTCTGGTTCAGGATGAATAACCTGAAAATCAAACAGGCTTTTGAAATTGAAAAACTGGAGCGCGTTAAAAACGAAAACATAAACGAATTCAAATTACGGTTTTTTACGAATGTGTCCCATGAGTTACTTACGCCGTTATCCATTATTTCGTGCGGTATAGAGGAACTGAATGACAAACAGGGTGTGGACAAAACCAACCTGCAATCCATCTGGATGAATGTAAACCGCCTCAGTACACTGATAAAGCAGCTCCTCGATTTCAGAAAAATAGAATCCGGAGATATGAGGCTTAACGTTCAACTTACTTTTATTGATGAAGTATTTGAAAAGCTCAGGGAATTGTTTCTGCCCATGGCAAAAAGAAAGAATATGGAGTTTTATGTCAACGGGAAAATAGATAAAGCCATTTATTGTGACGTGGAAAAAATTGAAACCATTCTGACCAACCTGGTGAGTAATGCGTTTAAGTATTCAAATAAAGGGGGTTGTATAAAAGTTGAATATTCTGTTTTGGATAACGGCGGAAAGGACTTTTTGGAAATAATCGTACGGGATACCGGATCCGGAATCTCCGAAAAGGAAATTGAACACATTTTCGATCGTTTTTACCAGGTGAATTCAGTTACGGGAAGGACATTTGGGGTAGGTATCGGTCTTCATCTGGTTAAAAATATAGTCGAGCTGCATCAGGGGACAATTCAGGTAGGAAGCAATAATGAAGGGGAAGGCAGCGTGTTTACTATCCGGATTCCGCTGAATAAGAATTTGCAGGAAGCGAAAGAGGAGCAAAGCACCTTACCGAACCATCCGGTGGGTGAGTTTAAAGTTGTTTTGGACGAAGTCATGGACCCAGAGGATATTCCCGATCCGGATTACAAAAACCAGCTGATGGCAAACAGAAGTTTTTGTGTTTTGGTAGTGGAGGACAATGATGATTTGAGAAAACTGATTTGCAGACACCTGTTAAAATTTTACAAAGTATTTGAAGCAAAAGACGGGTCAGACGGGTATGAGACCGCCTGTAACCTGCATCCCGACCTGATTGTGAGTGACATAATGATGCCCGGGATGAATGGATTTGAAATGTGTAAAAAGTTAAAGGAAGACTTTAATTTCAACCACATCATGATTATCCTTCTCACAGCAAAAGTAACCAACGATGACCGGTATGAAGGATATCTGGCAGGGGCAGATTCCTATATAGCCAAACCTCTCGATCTGAAATTGCTGAAAGCCAGGATTGACTCGCTGAAAAAACAAAGGGAAATAATAAAAGAAAAATATTCAGTGGGTATTCCATCAGAATTTCACCCGGGGGGATTGTCGCAGATCAATGTTGATTTAATGCAGCAAATTATCGGCCTGATCATGGAAAACATCGAGGATCCGGAATTCAATGTAACCATGATGCTCGAAAAAATTCATATCAGCCATTCCACGCTTTACCGGAAAATTCAAAGCCTCACAGGCATGTCACCCAACGAGTTTATCCGGAATGTGAGAATTACCGAAGCAGCCAGAATGATGAAAAACAAAGACTTCAGCATTTCTGAAATTGCCACCCGGGTAGGGTTTAATGATCACAGCTATTTTACGCGTTGTTTCAAAAAGAAATTTAATAAAACACCCATTCAGTTTGTTTCCGAGTCATCGTTTCGCGGTGTGTAAAATCCGAAGGGAGAACAGGCGGTAATAAAACCGCCTGTTCAACCGAATTATTTCGAAAATAGTATCTTTTTCATTTCAGAATGCATTCCTGCAGTAATCTTACAGAAGTATATTCCATTAGAAATTTCATTGCCGCTATTATCTGTTGCGTTCCAGGTTACCTGGTGAAATCCTGCACTCATATTTCCATCTACAAGTGTTTTTACCAACTCACCAGTACTGTTGTATATTCTCACCACAACTTTTCCTGCCTCCGGTATTCCAAATCGTATCTGTGTTGAAGTATTGAATGGGTTTGGATAGTTTTGCTCAAGAACAAATTGATTTTGCACTTCGTTGGTAAGATCATTATTGTCTCCTGAACCGGCATTTTTAAGAGAAGGAATATTAAATGCATAGAGATGAGTACCATGAGTACCACCAAGGCTTGAATATCCTGAACCCCAGTAAACCACACCATTAACGACTGCAGCCCCTGAATTAACAGAACCACCGCTGGCAAAAGACCATAGGACATTGCCCGTTGCTGCATCAAAAGCGTACATTGTTCCTTCCTGATCCAATGCACCGGCATACATAACCCCATTGGCAACTGTGACCGGACCCTGATTCATTGCCAAAGCACCGGTAGGGGGGGTACCTATTAAACTTGGAAAGGCCAATGTTGTTCCTGCATTTTCCCATAAAACCTGTCCGGTTGCGGCATTTAAGGCCGACCAGAATCCGCCGGTAACTGACTGACCTGCCAAAGGGCCCGGACCCATTACATGTGGAATAAAATAGGAATTTGAGGCAGCTGTATAAATTCTTTCTCCATCGGTTGCTGAACCCCATTGCAACCCGCCCATAACACCTCCCGGGCTGACCTGCGTACTCCATACCACACTGCCATTATCAGGGTTTAGCGCCCAATATTTACCACTTTTTTGTCCGGCACCCAGCAGTTCCGTTTTCTTTCCTTTTACATTGGTTGTATAAAGTGCTGGTCCCTGGCCAAAATCCCAATCGGGCCCGGCTGGCTGATCACATACAAATGGGGGAAAAATGCAGGCTGTTGTCCATGCATCAAATGGCAAAACACTGGTAGCCCATTTAATTGCCCCGGTTTTCAGATCCATCGCCACAATTGCATCAAAATGGTTACTGGGATCATTACATCCACTACCCCCTCCGTTCGCAACACATTGAAGAACAGCATCAGGAACTGAATAATTGTTGCCTGTTGTTATATAAACTGAACCACGCTTTGGGTCAATAACCGGCGTGCTTCCCCAGATGGCACAACCGGTATATCCGTTTCCCGGTGTCATATAGGTTTTCCATACTATTGCACCTGTATATTTATCCAGGGCAACAAGGCTTCCCCTGAAACTAGGTTGATAGCCGGGAATGATACCATCAGCAAGTTCTTCCTGGGAGGCAACGCCTACGTATACCAGATTGTCAAAAGCCACAGCTGATTGAGTAACGATAGACCAGGGGTGATCCTCAATTTTGGTGCGCCACAATAATTCCCCGGTATTTTTATTTAAGGAAATAAGGTAGGCACCTGTACCACTTCCGGGAATAAGCTGGGTGCCAAAAATAACCTGGTTGCCCTCGATAAGCGGTGTCGCACGCGAAAAATTAAAGGACTGACCGGTAAAATCTTTCACCTGCCGGCTCCAGAGAAGTACGCCGGTCTTGGCATCAACTTTATAAATGAATCCTGCCCAATCAGGAAAATAGACGGCACTGCCATCAACACCCGGAGTAGCTGACACATCTCCTGCTGTGGTAAATGCCCATTTTACATTCAACTGGTTTACGTTGGAAACTGAAATTTTGGATTCAGTTGAAGCATTCCGCGTATTATTCAGGTTCTGGCCTGCTGACAGCCATAGGCTTTGGGCTGTCAAATTTCCTGTGAAAACAAAAGTAACTCCCGATAAAATCAGGAAAGCTTTTAGAAAAAGTAATTGATTTTTCATAAGGCTATTGTTTTTAAGGATTTTGGATAAATTAGTAATTACAGATATAAAGATATTAATTTCCTAAAATAAAA
>CAWBNI010000045.1:0-195338 GCA_963790105.1 uncultured Bacteroidales bacterium
CAGTTCTGCTGAAATGCAGTCATGCAGTCTTGCAGTCTTGCAGTCATGTTCATGCAGTCTGGCAGGCCCTGAAAGGGCTCTCTCATTAACCCAGGGCACCGCCCTGGGATAACACTCTCCCCCAACCACCCTCTTTCTAAAAAAACAACGCAATCGCCGAAATAAACGTGGCGGCGACAATAAACCAGCGATAAGCGCTTTCGGGCATGAGTTTGACAACCTTGATCCCGGCTAAAGCACCAAGGGCTATGGCTGGCAATAGAACCAGGTTAAAGCTCAGTGTTTTGAGTGTAATATTATGCCAGCCCCAGATCTGCAGAGGCAGTTTAAAAACATTCACAATAAAAAAGAACCAGGCTGTTGTTCCGATGTATGTGTTTTTTTGAAGATTCATCGACAGCAGATAAACACTCATAATCGGACCGGCCGCATTTCCGATCATGGTGGAAAATCCTCCCATGATGCCAAAGGGAATGGCAAACCATACCTTATGGGGAATAGGGTCTCCGCTCCTGTTTTTCTTTATTTCCAGCCAGATCATCACCAGCAGGCTCGCTATAACCAGGATGCCAATAAGATGTTTGAACTGAATGGCTGAAATGTTTTTCCCTGTAAGAAGTCCGGCAAGAATCCCTGCAAATGCCCAGGGTAATACCTTTAGCAGTGTTTTCCATTGAGCACTGCGGTGATAATACAGCACACCAAAAATATCGGCCATCACCAGCATGGGCAACACCAGTCCGGAAGAAGGCATTCCGCCAAAAATAAAGGCCATGATGGGAACAACCAGTGTGCCCAGTGCATGTATTCCGGTTTTGGCCATCCCGATCATGAATGCACAAACGATAGCCAAAATCCACATCGAAAGACTTAAGTCCAATTTATATTCATTTTAATATGACACCCCGTCGGGGTGTTGTCCAACCACCCCGTCGGGGTGGTTAAAATCCCGAAGATAATAGAATTATTTGGCTGTTTCATACCTTCCTGTAACCTGCATATATTCTATCATTTTTATCCGGTACCGGGTCTGCATATCAATGAGGTTATCCCTCGATTGCTGCATCAGGGCCTGCGCTTCCAGCATTTCAGATATATTGACCATTCCGGCTTTGTAATTATCCCGGTTTATTTTCAGGTTTTCCTCGGTTTGCCGGATTGATTCTGTGGCAACGGCAATCTGTTTATACGCTTCATCCAGTTCATTCCAGGTTTTTTGAATTTGCAGCAACAGCAATTCCTCATTGTTGCGGCTGTTATTCTGCACGATCTGTTCCTGGTATTTCCTTTCCTTTCGCGTATGAACTGCTTCCCACCAGTCGGATATCGGTATGCTTACCGTGGCAAAGGCCATTGTATTGACAGTGCCTTTATCCGGGATGTCATAATACAGGGCGCCAACCCCGATGCCGGCCTGGGGCAGATATTCACCCATTTTCAGCCGGGTTTGCAGCTTGGATGCCTCAATGCTGTGTTGCAGCAGTTTGTATTCTTCCCGGCCGGGCAATGCCTGTTCACCACTTATATAAACCGATTCCGGGGGTATTATTGCATCGGGGAATCGGAAAGTTGCATGCTGTTATCAAATGAAATTCCCATGTACTGGCAGAAAGCCATTGAAGCGAGCCTGATGCCGTTTTCCAGTTTAAGCCGGCTGACACTTACCTCACTTTGTTTGAGTGTTACTTTTAACACGTCATTCCTGTTAATCAACCCTGCTTTCCATGCATCATTCGCTTCCCTGTAAAGTGAATCCAGCATCTGTTCCACGACCTGAAGGGTCTTCATTTTCTCCTGCAGGGAAACAATCTGCCAGTATTGTTCTTCTGTTTTCAGCAATACTTCATTTTCCGACAATACCTTTTTCTCATTGCTTACTTCCACACCGAGAGCAGCCAGTTGATTACCCGCGATGATCCGGCCGCCGGCAAAAAGCGGCTGAACGGCAGTTGCTGCACCCATCGTGCCCCTGTTTATCAGCGACAGGGAAATTCCCGGGAAATAGGCAAATTCAGTCGGGGAAGCCAGGTTGACCGGATTTCCGTCATAAACCGGCAGGTTTCCGCCGGGAATATTATACTGAATAAGCGGATCCCGGAATTGAAAGGTTGCCCCTGATGCGGTTACTTTCGGAAAATACCGGGTAAAAGCAGACTTTTTCACCTGTTGGGCATGCCAGAACTTCCAATTCCGAATTCTTTACGAGGACATTGTTTGCAAGTGCCATTTTCCGGCAGTCTTCAAGGGAATAAGCGGTTTGTGCATCAGCCTGAATAGCCTTTAGCCGTGCAAGCAGGATGAACAATAAGAAGGATTGTCTTTACCATTCGGCCATTACCGGCAGGAATGCTAACAGGCCGGTTTTTATCTTCATTATCAAATATCTTCCAGTATGCCACAGGGAGAACAAATACAAGAAACATCATGGATGTGAGCGTACCAAAACAGATTACTGCTCCCATGGGTGTCCACAGCGGATTTGAGCTGATGATCATGGGGATGACACCCATGGAAGCGGCTGCCGAGGTGAGAAATATCGGGCGCATCCTGCGCTTTCCGGCCTCAAAAGCGGCTTCCCTGACGCTCATGTTGTGTTTTGCCCTTAATTCCTCGGCATAATCAAGCATGATGATCCCGTTCCTGACCAGGATGCCGATCAGGCTGACAATTCCCAGGATGGAAGTAATTCCGAATTCCACCCTGAGCAGTAAAACTCCCAGCGCTGCTCCCAGCAGGCTTAAGCTTGATGATCCCAGGACAAGCAGGGCAAGGCTTATTTTCCTGAAATGAAAAACAAGGATCATGAAGATGATAAAAATACTGATCATCAGTCCGCCAATGACCCGCGGAAGCGTTTCTTCATCCGATTCATTTACGCCGCCATATCCTATCTGCAATCCGTCAATATGGGACCATGATTCAGCTATTGCCTTAACTTCAGGGAAAATGCGATTGACGTTTTTACCCCGGCTCAATATCTGCCATCACTGTTAATGTGCGCACTCCATTGCGCCTGACGAGTTGCCCATGTTCCCATCCGGGAGTTACGGCTGCTATCTGGCGCAACGGTACCGATACACCGGGTATAAACGAGTGAATATATTCATTGCTGATGTCGGTGGCCGATTCGGGACCATTGTCCTCTGTTTTCAGTTTGACTGCCACCGGATAGTCATCCTCCCAGATCGTGGTGACCGGAATTTCATTAAAGCGCATGGCCAGGTTGGAAGCCACTGTGGTCTTATCGATTCCCAGCCTGTTTGCTTCAATCCGGTCAAGGGTAACATTGTTAACAGGCAGCATTTCCCAAAAATCGGTATGTACCCAGGTTATTCCCTTGATTGCGCGCATCCGCGAAGCAATTGAATCTCCTGCCTGCTACAAGTGCAGGAATACTGTCGCCTGATATCCTTACCTCAATGGGTGAGGCAACATGCTGGTAATCAAGTTGTTTAAAACGGACATATGCATTGGGAAAATGATTGGCATATTTTCCTGAATATTCATCAAGCAGGTCTTCAGTAGCCTGACTCGAAACAGTATTCACGATTAATTGTGCGTAATTCTTTGCCGGGATATTGGGCGCATAGGTAACATGGAACCTGGGAGAACTTGTTCCTACAAAGGAGGTAACCGAAGTGACCCGTTGATCCTTCTTGCAGTATCCGTTCCATGCTGTCGCAAACCAGCGCCGTTTTTTTCAACGCACTTCCCTGTGGAAGATAAATCTCAACGGCAAACTGATTCCGCTCTGCGATGGGCATCAGTCGTCGGGGAATAATTGTAAACAGCGCAATACCGCATAAAACCGAAACCAATCCGATGCCCAGTGTAAAGCCGGGTTTTTTAAATGCCCACTGCAGGTGTTTTTCATAATTACTCTGGATGAAGCCGAGAATGTTGAATTTTTTCTTTTTTGAAGCCGCTGCGGAATGAAAACCTTCGCGCACAAAATAATATTGCAGGAATGGAATCACCATCATGGCAACCATCAGTGAAATGCCAAGGGTGATCGTAACAGTCCAGGGAAACATTTCCACAAAATCCTTGAACATTCCGTGAAGTGTAAACAGGAACGGGAAAAAGGTTATACTGATCGCCAGGGTTGCCGAGAATATGGCCTTGAAATAAATATTGGCGCTTGAAATGGCTGCATACCATCGCGACATGCCATGATCCAGCTTTTCCATGTAACTGTCCACAATGACAACCGAATTGTCAACTATCATTCCCAGCACCACGATCAATGCAGCCAGGGTCACCGTGTTGAGTTCAATGCCGAAAAGCATCATCAGGCCAAGGGAAATAAATATGGTGAGCGGTATGGATGTTGCAGCCACCGAGGCTACCCGGAAAGGCAGCAGTATCATGGTGACCAGGATTACAGAAATGATGGCATATATCAGCTCTCGCAAGAAATGTACTGATCGAATCACCAACCACCCTGGGTTGATCGGCAATCCGTTTCATCGAAACATCCGGTGGCAGTTCACGCTGAAAATCATGCAATACCTTGTCCACCTCTTTGCCGTAATCCACGATGTTATTTCCCTGCTGCATTTCCATGGAGATCAGCACGCATTTTTTTGCATTATTCAGGATGTAACTGTCCGGTTCAGGATATTCTTTTACTACCCGGGCTACATCCTTCAGTCTGATCATATGGCCGGCAGGATCAGAAAACAGGATCTGTTCTGCAATATCTTCCTCGTTCTGATAAAGTGAGGCAACATGGATCGGAACATCCGTTACGCCATTATTTACCGATCCGCCACCTGTAATGATCCCATGGGTAAACAGGTTCAGCATCATTGTTGTTGAGCTGATCCCGTATTTTTCCAGTTTGTTTTTCTCGAGGTAAATACTGACTTGTTCTTTCTGCAAGTCCGTAATGCCTGATCTTTGAAACTGATTCAATCCGGCGGAGCCTGTCCTCCAGCTTGTTCATGTAGCCTTCCAGTTCACGGTATGTTTTGTGATCTGCTTCAAGGGTAATCAGCAGGGCAGACGTATCCCCAAAGTCATTGTCCGCATATAATGCCGCAACTCCAAGCGGGAGCTGAGGCTTCAGGTTATTCAGTCCATGCTTTAATTTCGACCAGAATTCATCAGCATTCTTAACATTATCGTTCAATTCGATGAAAATGATCATCAGGCCATCCCGTGAATAGGAATAGGTTTTTCCTTTCTTGATTTCCTTAAAACTGAATAAATATCGCTCTACTTCGGTGGTTAGTTGTTCTTCAACCTGTTGGGAGCTTGCGCCCGGATATGCCCCGATGACAAGGCCCTGGCGGATGGTGACAGTGGGAAACTCCTGGCGGGGCATTGTTTTCAGGGCATAAATCCCCAGCAAAATCAGCAATGAAATAACAAGGAATACGATCTGCCTGTTTTTCATGGCAGATTCAACAAAACTGACCGATCTTTTCATTTTAACGGATAATTTGAACAGGTGTGTTCTATCTTATTTTCTGATAACCTTCCATAACAAGAAGATCTCCTTCGTGAAGGCCTTTTGTAACGATGACATTGCCATTACTGCTCAATTCATTGGCCTCGATATTTTTTCTGACGCACGGTTTGTACGCTGAATCTACTGTAAAGACATACTTTTCACCTTCTTCATCAACCTGAACCGATTGCTGAGGTATTGAGATCCCTTTCTACCTGCGGGTTGCCTGTGATGATTACATTGCAGACCATTCCCGGGCGCAGGATCTCTTCCGGATTCTGAATGGCGATTTTTATGTCATAGGTGTGCGACAATGGATTTGCCATGACCCCTTTTTGTTCTATCAGTCCCTGGAAAGTCATGATCCTTAAGGGCCGGAACCCGGATCAATGCCTGCTGCCCGACATTTGTGCTGACGATCTCATTTTCAGGTATGGATACCCGGATGAAAACCTTGTCGATTTTAACGATAGTAAGAACAGTAATTCCCGGTATTACATTCATGCCGGGTTCAATGGAACGTTTGCCAATGATCCCGTTTGCAGGGGAATATAATTTGCAGTCGGCAAGGTTTTTGGTGGCGATCTGAGCGGCAGCATTTGCCTGCTCAAGTCCTGTTTCCATTTCAACCATTTTCACTTCGGGCAGACTGCCGTTTTTATATACCTCCGAAAGCCGGTCATAGGCATCCTTAGCCTGTTTCTCTTTTGCTGCAGTCAGTTGCAGGGCATTCCGGTAATTATCACTGTTCAGCGATGCAAGCAACTGTCCTTTTTTTACATGCGTCCCTTCATCTGCCATATACCTGTTCAATGGTTCCGCTTGTAAGGAAACTGAGCGGAATGGAAATGGATTCTTCCACCACACCCACATAATAGTTTTGAACGGTATCCATGAGCCTCTTTTACTGACTGCACTTTTACGCCGACGGCTTGACTCGGCACTTTTTTGTTCACCGTTATGGCAACCGTGAAGGAATACAGCCACGATTGCCAGGGATATTAATAATTTGTTGTTGAACATATTATAATTGTTTTTCATATTTTTTCTACCGACAGGAAATCCAACCACAGGGTAGTGGGTATGGATAATTTGAATCGTATCGCTTTTCTACCGATAGGATGTTCCTACGGACGACTAATACCCTAAAGTCCCTGAGCTTAAAAGAAAAACGTTACGGATACAAGCAGGGATTTATTCCTGGAATCGGGTTGGTCTTTGGTTACTTCGGTCAGGCCCAGTGAATATTTCAATCCGGCCTGTAACAAGTGGTTTCCGGCCGGAACCTGGATGCCTCCGCCGATGATCCATCCGAAGTCTTCATTGTGTATGTTTTCTTCTGCCGGAGCCTCGGGAATTTCATCACCTGTGGTTACCAAGGCATTTTCAGCATAGGTCTTGAAGCCGGCATAACCACCGGTAAGTCCGTATAACCGGTTATTGCCGCCAAGTGAAATGGAACCTTCAGCCAGCAGGGGCAGGGTAATGTAATTGTATGTGCCGGTCAGCTTTTCTTCTCCGTCACCCAGGTCCTGTTTGCAGCGAAATCCTTTTTGTTCGTAGATAATACCCGATTGAATACCCCATGAATCCGTGAAGTTGTATTTAACGGCAAGTCCGCCGCCAAAGCCGGTTTTCAACGCACTGTTATCATAGATATCCCCGATTTCCGAAAGAGTGGCAACATTTAATCCGGTAGTAATCCCCAGGTGAAGTTTTTGACCGAAAAAGGGAAGGGCTGTCAGAAGGGACAGGGTCAGCATTGCAAAAATTTTTCTTTTCATTGTAATTAAAAATTAGATTAATTAATAAATATGAATATAAGTTTAAAATCATTCATTTATAATAATCGATTCGACTAAAAAAGTAGAATAGTCGAAAATAGTCCAAAAAAATATTCATCGCATAATCCCATAAAACAGCACATTCAGAAGTTCTTCCGTTTGTTCTTCTGCATTTTTCCGTTTATCCGACCAGAACAAGGGAATTTCAAGTCCCTTCAGAGCAGTGACAACGGCAATGGCAGTGAGTTCCACATTTTCAATGCGGAATATGGTTTTTAGTTCACTCCTTCTTCTAAAATATCCTGCAATAAATGGATTTCTTCCCGGTCATATTTCTTCCGGATCTTATCGATAAAATCCAGGTGACTTACTACTTCAGTCCGGATGGCATCATAGAAATTGGAAACCCGCCTGAAAGTTTTCATCCTGGTAAGCACATAGTTTCTCAGTTTGTCCTTCGGGTCATCGGAGTTGGAAATGGATTTAATTACTTCCCGCCTGAGCAGTTCAGCCTCCCGTTCAATAACAGCCTCATAAATTTCTTCCTTGCTGTCAAAATAGTAATAGATGGAACTTTTTCCTTTTCCCATCGATTGGGCTATTTCATCCATCGTAGCTTTCCGGAAGCCATATTTGCTGAAAATATTGCTTGCCGTAAGAACAATTTGTTCCCTGATATCGGATTTATCGGATGACATTATGTAATATTCGACTAAAATGGTAAAACGTTCCAAAAATACAACTAAAAATTATACTGTGCAAATAAAACGTATTTTTTTATTGGAACATAAAAAAACCTCGCCGATTGGCTTGGAAGCCAACGTGCAATTTCAAATCATGTTACGAAATTTTTATTTCACGCATGGGTTTTACCCTGGCTTCTTCTTTCTTCGGGATGAGGATCTGTAAAATTCCATCCTTCTGGGTTGCCTTGATTTTTTCCGAATCTACTGTCATCGGAAGTGTAAAAGAACGGTTAAATGAATAATAGCTGAATTCCTTCCTCATGTACTTTTCGTCTTTTTCTTCCCTTTTTTCTTCTTTTTCCGAAGAAACAGTCAGTACATTATTTTCAAGGTTGATTTTGAAATCTTCCTTGTTAAGTCCCGGAGCAGCCACATCTATTCTGTATTCATCTTTATTTTCAACAATATTGACTGCCGGAATGCTGTGCTGGGTTTCAGTATCAAAAAACTTCGGGAAAACTTCTCCGTTGAAGAATTCTTCAACCAGGCTCGGCCAGGTATTTCTTGTTCTTAATGTAGGAAACATGGCTTAATCCTCCTTATTTTAGTTTAACATAGATTTTAAATTATTTACAATAGTTGATTTTTCAAAAAAAATGCCAGAGGAATTTTAGGACAATATGGCATATAAATGGCAATTAATAGGACAAAATGGCATAAATCAATTATGCGCAGTTGGAAGATTGAAGATGGAAATTACAGATGCAATGCAGTCATTGCAGCCTGCCAGTAGAGAAATGCACTGAACTGCGGTTCGCAGTTCTACAGTTTTGAAATATCCCGCAGGAGTTGATATATTTGAATCCTTAATCACCTGTATGCGGCAATTTCTGGCTTCTTCTTTTATGTTTAGGGTTCAGTTTTACTACTGTATTGTCGCAGGACTACTTTCAGCAGGAAGTAAACTACCGCATCACTGTTACATTAAATGATTCCACCCATTCCTTATCGGGTTATGAAAGCATTTCCTATACAAACCATTCACCGCAGAGCCTTACTTACCTGTATTTTCATTTTGGCCCAATGCCTATACAAATGATTCCACTGCTTTTGCCCATCAGCAGCTTGTAAATGGCAATACCGATTTTCATTTTGCCAGCACCGGCATGAACATGGGTTATATTGATTCGCTTGAATTCAGAATTAATGGAAGCCCAGTTACAATGGGAATATTGCAGGGATTCAACTGACATATGCCGCCTGATTTTAGAATGAGCCGTTGAAGCCTTCTGACAGCATTGATAATTACTACACCGTTTTATGTGAAGATCCCGGGTGATTTTTCCCGGTTTGGCCATGTGGGGCAATCCTACCAGATCACCCAATGGTATCCGAAACCGGCAGTTTATGATCGCCTGGGATGGCACCAGATGCCGTATCTCGACCAGGGAGAATTTTACAGTGAATTTGGCTCTTATGACGTAAGCATTACCCTGCCCGCGGATTATGTTGTGGGAGCAACCGGAAATCTCATTACTGAAGAAGAGCGTTTATGGCTTGAGAAAAAGGCATGCGGGGAAGAAGAGTCAGCGATCCTCAGGGTTAGCCATACGGCAGAAAACAATCCGGTATACTGAAAAAAATATTCACGACTTTGCCTGGTTTGCGGATAAAGACCTACAAGGTTGTCAAAGGGAGAAGTTGTTCTGTCAAATGGGCACAAGGTCACTACCTGGGCAATGTACCCCGAAAGTGAGTCGGGTTTATGGAACAATGCCATTGAATATGTCAATGATGCAGTGAGTTATTATTCACATTGGTATGGAGATTACCCCTATAATCAACTGTACAGCAGTGTATGGCAGGATTGAGGCAGGCGGAGCCATGGAATACCCTGAAATTACGGTTGTCGGGGCCACATCTTCTGCCGTGAGCTTGAAAATTATATTATGCATGAGGTGGGACATAACTGGTTCTACGGGATGCTTGGATTCAATGAAAGAAGATATCCTTACCTGGATGAGGGCTTTAATACTTTCAGCGAATTCAGGTATATGCGAACCAAATATCCGGATCTGAAATTATACAGGTTTTTGTTTGACCATGCCGCGTGTGGCCAAATGGATGAACATAGAAAGACAGGCCTTACGGTTCCTATTATTATTACGGATTTCTGTTTTCTGCCCGCACAAAGTCGGATCAGCCGATGAATCTTACCAGTGCTGATTACACCTTTTTGAATTACGGTGTGGTAGTTTATTTTAAATCTGCCCTGGCCTATAATTACCTGCTCGAATACCTGGGGGAGGAGGAATTTGACCGCATTATGCAAAAGTTTTTCAGGGAATGGCATTTCAGGCATCCGGGCCCTGATGATCTCCGGCAGGCTTTTGAGAAAGAACAGCGGAAAGGATCTGTCATGGTTTTTTACAGATATTGTAAACACTCAAAAAACGATTGATTATTCCATTCACCGGTATTCAAAAAACAAGGTACTTGTAAAAAACAAAGGTCAGATTTCCTCACCTGTCTATTTATCGGCCATTTCGGATGGCAAGAAATCATCAGCCTGGTATCCCGGTTTTTCAGGAAAACAATGGCTGGATGTTCCGGGAAAAGAACCGGATAAGCTGAGTGTTGTTTGATTCTTTGTGGATACCGGAACTTTATAATAAGAACAATACAATCAGAACGCACGGTGTTTTGAAATGGGTTGAACCCCTGAACATCCATCTTATTCAATTACTTGAAAATCCGGCCAGGACTGAAATCGGCATACTGCCTGCGCTTGGCTGGAACTATTACAATAAAACCATGCTTGGACTGCTTTTCTACAGTCCCTTAATACCCCAACAAACGTTCGAATATCAGATAATGCCCATGTATGCGACCGGGAATCATGACCTGGCCGGAATGGGAAGTGATTTCACTGAACTTCTATCCGGATTATTTCATTTTTAAGGCTGTGCAGTTCAGTCTGGATGCACGCCGATTTGGATATGCCACGGAAAACGGCTCCAGTTATAACCGGGCGAGAGCCGACATGCTGGTTACCTTTAATAACCGGGAAGCGAAAAGCGCGATTATTAATACACTGAAATTCTCTCTGCTGTCGGCAGATGAAAGAGAAAGCCAGGTATATTATGGATTTCTTAAAAAATTCTTTATAAATATCGATGCCAATTATACAAACCGGAATGCTTTAAATCCGCACAGTGTGAATTTAAACCTGGAGGTGAATAATGATTATGTCAGATCAGGGATTGAATTAAATTTCGCCCATGCCCTCAGGTATGCTAAGGATGCTGTGCAGGTAAGGTTTTATGCATCCGCTTTCCTGGAAAAGGAAAGCGATTTCGACACATACTATAACCTCAGGTTAAGTGGAGCAGCAGGTGTAGAAGATTACAGGTATGAGCATCTTTACCTGGGAAGGTATGAGAATGTTGTAAATGAGGATCATGTACAATGGCTGTCGCAACAATTTGTCAGTACTGAGGGAGGTTTTGCTTCCTATAATCCTTATGCAGCATCGGACCGGTGGCTCACCACACTGGGAATTGTATTCCGGATTCCCAGGGTGCCCCTCTGCCTGTTTGCCAATGGAGGGACTTACTCAGGTGCAGGACAAAATGTGTGGCAGGTGGGAGAAAAGCAGATTTCGGATGACCGGTTCAGCTATGAATTCGGAGGAATGATCCGGCTTGGGAAACATAATGAAGATTTATTTTCCGATAATTGTTTCCTCCGGTATTTCGGAGTTTAATGATGTCTATACCAGCAATTACTGGCAGAGAATACGGTATAGCATTGACTTTAACGCGATCAATCCGTTTAAAATAAAGAATCGCATATTTATGATTTAGAAGGATGAGTCAAATAATTTGTGCCCAAAAATTTTAACGCATCAAACTCGATGCCGAAAGATCTTTTCGCAAAACGCTGAGTTAAGATGTCGCAGCAAACCTCGTTGCATTGTTTTTGGCATTCCAGAATAGCTTAAGATGCTCAGCGTAGCCTTGAGAATTCTGCGAGGAAAAACTTTGGTGCAGAAGACTACGGTCTTTCGTTGAATTCTTTATGCCTAGGTAGTGAAATCTAATGCTATGGAATGCCTTATTGCAAACCTTCCTGTAGCCAGCGGATAAATTTCTCAATATCGGGATCATAGGTATACCTGCCGGCAGTAAGTTCTTTGCCATCGGCATTTACAATAATATAGAGAGGCAGGGCATTCGATGAGAACTGCCTGATCTGCAGATCCTGGTTCTTTTTGCCCAGGGTTTTTATCAGTTTTCCGTTGGATGGATTTTTGTACCACTCACTTTCAGGAAGCATAGTCCTTTCATCCGTCAGCAGATCGGCCAGAATGAACCGGGTGGATAGCAGTTCCATCACCCGCGGATCAGACCACACTTCACTGTACATTTTTTTGCAGTTGGAACAGGTGTTGCCACCAAAATCAATAAGAACCGGTTTGTTTTGCTTTCTGGCACAGGCAAGGGCCTCATCATAATCAAAATATCCCTGCAGGCCATTCGGAAAATCAAGGATTTCCGAATATTTTGGAATTCCGCAAAGCGATCCTGATGATTTATCCGGAAGTGAAGCAGTAACAGCGGTAGATTTCACTGGCGGAGGAAGCATGGTGGAGAGACCTTTCAGATCAGCACCGAATAAACCCGTGAATAATACCAGTGCAAATGAAAAACTGGCAATGGATAATACCAGCCCCGGAAACTTCAGTCCTGTACTTTCATTATCATGCTCAAACCTGATCTTTCCAAGAAAATAAAGTCCCATCAGGGCAAATATCACGATCCACAGACTCAGGTAAACCGGACGGTTAAGGATATTCAGGTGATATGACTGGTCAATTTTGCCAAGAAAATAAATGGAAAAGGCCAGCATTATAAAGGCAAAGAATATCTTGATGGAATTAAGCCATGCACCTGATTTCGGAAGCTTCTTCAGCCAGGAAGGAAAAATAGCAAACAAGGTAAAGGGAAGCGCAAAAATAAGAGAAAAGCCGGCCATCCCAATAACAGGTTCAAGCACCTGTCCCTGGGATGCTTTGATCAGCAACCCGGCAACGATGGGTCCGGTACACGAAAAGGAAAGAATGGCCATGGCCAGGGCCATAAAAAAGGCGCCTGTATATCCGCCCTTATCAGCCTGCTGATCTACCTTATTGGCCAGTCCCGATGGCAGAATGATCTCAAACATGCCAAAAAAGGAAGCGGACAGGGCAATGAATATCAAAAAGAACACCGTATTTGTTGCCCAATGGGTTGTCACATTATTCACCGCGTTGGGGTTTTTAAAAATGGCCACAAGAACACCAATCAATGTATATATGAATACAATGGACAATCCAAAGACAAGCGCCTGCAGAATTGCCGATGTACGCGATTTGGTTCCCCTCAGAAAATAGGAAACAGTCATGGGGATCATCGGATAAACACAGGGAGTAAGCAGTCCGCCCAATCCGGCCAGCATGGCCACAAGCAAAACAGCCCATAATGATTTGTTGCCGGCTGAAGGTGTGGTTCCTCCTGATTTCGCCACGGAACTACCTGCAGGGTTGGTACCCTGTCGGCTGACCAACTGCAGTATCCGTTGTTACGAACTTTTTTGGTTGCCTGGTTTCTGCAGTTTTCGCAGAATCAGCGGGAACAGTACCTTGTAATCCTGCATCACCGGCAGCCAGATCCGGCCAGCCTGAATGTAAAATCCTGGTCGCCGGGAATACATTGCATGTCGCTGCAGGTCATGTATTCAAGAGTACCTTTGATAATGATGCTGTCGGCCTGCGTTTTTTTTATGCGCTGCGTGAAAGTAACCTCTTTGTTATGGAGTTCAAGTTTCATGTTGAAAACCTTGTCATCCACGATTTCCGGTTTTGGAAACTGGGTTGGTTTCCCTGTCACCGAAAATCCTTTCGGATCTTCAAAATTTACAGAAAAAGGAATTGGCCCGTTTTCCGGAATGTTTATGCCATACATATGCCAGGGTGCCTTGATCGTTGCCTTAAAGACAAGATCAACGGTGGTTATTCCCGGCATTTTTTACAGAAAAGGTCCATTTTACCGGTTTAATTACCTGCGGATTTGCCAGATTCAGAAGGCTGAAGGCAGCCACAATAAAAAGAAGGATTCTTTTCATGGGAAATGTAATTTAACCCTGGTACAGCTATGAAACTATTTCTTCTCCTTTGGAATTAAACAGGTGATATTCGAGAAAATCGTAGGATGAAATAGAAACCACCTTGACCGGAACCTTGAATTTGAACCGCCATTTTATATAAAGTGGGATGAATCCGCGTTTTATAAAGGCTGCAACATAGGGATGCAGTTTCAGCAAAAGATGCTTATGAGGTTCTTTTTCAAGGATGGATGCAATGTGACTTTCGAGTTTATCGACAAACAGGATGCTGGGTGAAATTTCACCGGTACCATTGCAGGTAGGGCATTTTTCAGTAGTACTGATATGCATTTCCGGGCGCACACGTTGCCGGGTGATCTGCATAAGTCCGAATTTACTGAGGGGCAGAATGCTGTGTTTGGCACGGTCATTTTCCATGCAGGTTTTCAGTTTCTCGCTGACTTTCTGCTTATGTTCACTCGATTGCATATCGATGAAGTCAACGACAATAATCCCTCCCATATCCCGCAACCGGAGCTGCCGTGGCAATTTCTTCGGCAGCAGCCAGATTGGTTTCAAATGCATTGGTTTCCTGGTTGGAAACCGATTTTGACCGGTTGCCGCTGTTCACGTCAACCACATGCAGGGCTTCGGTATGTTCAATGATCAGGTATGCTCCGTTTTTAAAGGAAACAGTTCTTCCAAAGGATGATTTTATCTGTTTTTCAATTCCAAAATGTTCAAAAATAGGAATCTTATCGCTGGTGTAAGCTTGACAATTTTTTCCTTTTCAGGAGCAATGGTGCTGATATAATCCTTGATTTCCCTGTAAAAGGTCTCATCATCCACCGTGATGCTGTTGAATGAAACACTCAGAATATCGCGAAGAATGGCCGATGTACGGTTTAGTTCGCTGATGAACAGATAAGGAGGTGTAACGCCCTTGAGCGTATCAAAAGCCACTTCCCATTTCCGGATCAGTCCGCGGAGTTCAGTATCGAGATCTTTTACTTTTTTACCTTCGGCAACCGTACGGACAATAATTCCGTAATTATGCGGTTTAATGCTTTGAATCAGCGTTTTAAGCCGGTTTCTTTCCTCTGCAGACTGAATTTTCTGGGATACAGAAACCTTATCATGAAAAGGCATCAGCACCAGGTTCCTGCCGGCAATGGATATTTCAGAAGTAAGCCGGGGCCCTTTGGTGGAAATGGGTTCCTTGGCAATCTGCACCATTACAAGCTGACCGGGCACCAATACATCGGTAATGGTCCCATCCTTATCAATATCGTGTTCGCGTTTGAATTTCTGAAAAGAAATGATCTTTCCCTTCCGGTTTAACGTCATATCGAGGTACCGTAGAAGAGATCTTACCTGAGGTCCAAGATCAAGATAATGCAAAAAAGCATCTTTTTCAAAGCCAACGTCGACAAATGCAGCATTCAGACCGGGCATCAGTTTTTTAACCTTACCCAGGTAAATATCACCAACAGCAAACTGAGGGTTGCTTTTCTCCTTGTTTAATTCAACTAATTTCTTATCCTCTAAAAGAGCAATGTTGACATCGCTGGAAGATGTATCAATAATAAGTTCTTTGCTCACATTACGTAATGATTATAAATCAACATCGGAATTACGCAGTCCGCAAAACCTTTGCAATAAATGTAATAAACCTAAAGTAATCAGTGTCTACTTTAGGTTTATTTCAGTTTATACTAAATAAATTACAGACTATCTGTTCTTTTTCTTATGCCTGTTTTTCCTCAAACGTTTTTTACGTTTGTGGGTAGCCATCTTATGTCTCTTACGCTTCTTTCCGCTTGGCATTATACTTCAATTTTAAATGAGAACTTACTTTACACTTACTTTTACCTTATTCACAAAGGATTTTGCAGGTTTGAATGACGGAATATTATGAGCAGGAATAATAAGGGTGGTGTTCTTCGAAATATTCCTGGCTGTCTTTTTTGCCCTTTTTTTAATAATGAAGCTACCAAATCCTCTCAGGTAGACATTCTTATTGGTATTCAGAGAGTCTTTTACAGCTTCCATAAAAGCTTCAACTGTCTTCTGAACAGTGATTTTCTCAATCCCGGTGTTTTTGGAGATTTCGTTTACAATATCTGCTTTCGTCATTGTTAAAATTCTTTAATTATCAATAAATTAGACGTTTTCAAAAATATGAGTTGCAAATATAAAGCATTTCCTTCGATAAATAAAATAGTAATCCATTAATTTTGAAATCTTTTTATAAAATCGTTAAAATTGACCGGATGAATGTTTCTTCTGATACTCCAGCAATGGTACGCAATACAAAAAAGGGATCTTCCCTGGCGCAAAACCGGCTTCGCCTTATCTGATCTGGTTATCGGAAATTATTCTTCAGCAAACACGTGTGGCCCAGGGACTTGATTATTACCTCAGGTTCGCAGCGCGGTATCCGCGCATTGAAGATATGGCCAATGCCCCTCTGGATGATAGTACTTAAACTATGGCAGGGATTGGGATATTACACCACGGGCCAGAAATATGCATGAAACGGCAAAATTTATTGTAAATAACCTGAACGGAGATATTTCCGGACACCTATGAAGAGTCTTTTAAAGCTCAAAGGAATCGGAAAATATACTGCGGCAGCCATTGCTTCCATATGCCTATCAAAGAACCCGTTGCGGTGGTGGATGGAAATGTTTTTCGTGTTCTGTCCCGTTTCTATGGAATTGATGCACCCATTGACACAGCACAGGGGAAGGCTGATTTTTGAGGAGCGGGCTGCCGGCATTCTCGACAGGGCAAATCCGGATATTCACAACCAGGCCATGATGGAACTTGGGGCACTGGTATGTGTACCGCGAAATCCCCGGTGTGATGCACTGTCCACTGGCGAAAGAATGTGTTGCCCGTGCCAGGGGCATTATCGATCTGTTGCCGTTAAAATCGGATAAAAAACAGTCAGAGAAACCGGTATTTCAATTATTTATTTCTGAATAACAGTGGAAATACCTGGCTGAACAAGCGAACCGGCAAGGATATCTGGCATTCGCTGTACGAATTTCCGCTTATCGAAACTGCCGGTCCGGTTACCCGGGAGCAACTTTCTGCCATGCCTGGCTGGAATGAACTTTTTGGTGCATCTGAATACAGAATAAACGGTTCTCCGCAGAAATACAAACATCAGTTAACCCATCAAACGCTTCATTGTACCTTTTATAATATAGATGTAGCAGAACCTCGTGATTGATTATGGACGGTCCTTGTTAAAAACGGAAATCAGCAATCTGGGCCTCTTTCCGGTACCCCGGTTAATTGAGAATTATCTCGAGGATTTGAAACAGCAGGGCAGGATATAATTTAGCATTCTAATTTTTTGTATTTTTACCCGAATATTTAAAGCCAAAAAAATGTCGGTTAATAAAGTGATCCTCATCGGAAATGTTGGTAAAGATCCTGAAGTCCGTTACCTGGATAATAATCTCCCGATTTGTAAGATGTCATTGGCAACCAGTGAAGTCTACAAGAATAAAGCAGGAGAAAAGGTGACTACAACGGAATGGCACAATGTGATTTTATGGAGAGGGCTTGCCGAAGTAGCCGAAAAATATGTCAAAAAAGGATCGCAGGTATATATTGAGGGCAGATTGCGCACCCGCTCTTATGATGATAAGGATAAGGTTAAAAGGTATACAACCGAAATTGTTGCCGATGTAATGCAACTGCTTGGAAAACGAACTGATGAATCAGGAGCGCATGGCTCCGGCAATGAATTCGACGGAATCATCCTCAAATTATCATCAGCAGGCGGAACTGAAAATGGTCCGGATACACATCAACTGCAGGGGAAGCAGTCGGAAGGATCCGGAATTCCGGGAGAACCATCTGCCGGTGAACATCCGCAACCGGATGACGATTTGCCTTTTTAATTTAATTAGATTGTAACTTATTCTTTGATTGAGTTGGACGAAGAACCAAATCAGATACTCAATTCGGTTCTCGATTTAACCGTGAATCCGATTACCCTGAATATTTTGATGGCAATTTTTGCCATTATTATTCTATTGGGGTTATCCGCACTTGTATCCGGGGCAGAGGCAGCTTTTTTTTCATTATCGCCGGCTGAAGTGAATTCAATCCAGAATTCCCGTTCCAAGACCAACCTGGTTATTTCACATTTGCTGGATGTGCCCGAAAAGCTGCTGGCCACCATTCTCGTGGTCAACAACCTTGTAAACGTGGGAATAATCATTATTTCGGCCTATGTCACCAATTCCCTGTTTGATTTTTCACATGCCCCTATTCTCGGTTTCATCATCCAGGTTGTGGTGATCACCCTGGTAATTGTGTTTTTTGGTGAGATCCTGCCCAAAATTTATGCGATCCGTTATTCGCAAAAAGTAGTGCAGGTTTATGGCCGTTCCGCTGGATATATTTGAAAAAGTATGCAGGCCGATCAATTTTCTTCTTATTAATACCTCCTCGGTCATTCAGCGGAAATTTTCCCGCCAGGGCAAGAATATTTCAATGGACGATCTTTCCAATGCCCTCGACCTGACGGAACATGGCATTACGGAAGAGAAAAAAATCCTGGAAGGGATCGTCAAATTCGGAAATATCGATGTGCGGGAAATCATGACACCCAGGGTGGATATTTTGGGTATCAGCATCCAGACTCCCTTTAAAAAACTTATTGCCCATGTAATCGAATCGGGATATTCAAGGATCCCTGTTTACAACCAGGACCTGGATAATATAAAAGGTATACTATATATTAAGGACCTGCTTCCCTTCCTGGGTAAAGCCGATTCGTTCAACTGGCAGTCACTCATGCGGCCACCTTATTATGTTCCGGAAACCAAAAAGATCAATGACCTGATGAAGGAATTCCAGACGAGCAAAATTCATATGGCGGTGGTTATTGATGAATATGGCGGCACTTCCGGAATTATTACGCTTGAAGATATCCTGGAAGAAATTGTGGGGGATATTTCCGATGAATCGGATAATGATGAAGTGTTTCATGTTCGCATTGATGAAAACAATTTCCTTTTCGAAGGAAAGATTTTATTGAATGATTTTTTCAAGGTATTGAACATCGATGAGGAAACATTCGACGATGTGAAGGGAGAAGCTGAAACACTGGCCGGATTGATCCTTGAACTGAAGGGAGACCTTCCGCGGAAAAATGAGGTTATTCCCTGCAAGGGATTTCTTTTTACAATAAAATCCGTGGATCAGCGGCGGATAGGCCAGATACAGGTAACACTCACAACATCAAAATGCTAAGCATGAAATTAAAAAATAGCGACTGCCTTCGTATTCGCTTATTCGCTTTGATCGTCCTGGCTGGCATGGCAGGTGTCATGAAAATAATACTCCAAAACCCAAGGGTTATTTCAGGATTGATTTTCCGGAGAAAAAATATACCACCTACCACAGCGACTTGCAATTACAGCTTTGAATACCCGGTTTATGCCATAATTACCCCTTTTAAAGGAGCCGGCGCAGAGCCATGCTGGATAAATATTGAATTTCCCGGATACAAGGGAAAAATCCACCTTACCTACAAAGCCCTGAACAATGATCTTGCAAAATATGTGGAAGATATTCATACACTTGCCTATAAACATATTATTAAGGCTGACGACATCATTGAAAAACCGGTTTCATTTCCCGATCGTAAGGTGTATGGATTAATATATGACATCAGGGGAAATACGGCCTCATCAATGAGTTTTTACCTGACTGACAGCAGCCGGAATTTCTTAAGCGGGGCCTTGTATTTCAGTGTGATTCCCAATAAGGATTCACTTGCACCGGTCATCCGGTTTTTTACGCAGGATATTAACCACCTGATTGAGACATTGAACTGGAATAATCAAAAATAAGAGATCATCATGGCAATAATCATGAATGAACAATTAGAGTGTGGTTGCCAGTTGGCTGTCTGGAAGATTACAGAAAACCTGGATACCCTTTTATCTGCCATTACTCTTACTAAAAAAGAAAGAGAAACCCTTGACAGATTTAGTCATGAACCCCGGAAACTTGAATGGTTGAGCGTAAGGGTATTGCTAAATGAAATGACCGGTAAGGAACTTAATATTTTATACAATGGTAACCGTAAGCCTTATATCAAGGGAAATTCATATTATATCAGCATATCCCATTCAAGGGATCTGACTTCCATCTTATTGAGCCGCGAAAAAAGAGTGGGAATTGATCTTGAATATATGTCGCACCGGATTGGCAATATCGCAAATAAGTTCATCAATGAAAATGATGTGATCACGGCTGATGAGGAACAACGGAAATATCATTTATATATTCACTGGTGTGCCAAGGAAGCCTTGTATAAAATCTGTGACAAGCAGGATATTAACTTTCGCGAAAATCTCACAATTGAACCGTTTGAACCCATGGAAAAAGGAGTTCTTCTGGGACGGGTGCATAACAGCATGCGGAATGAGCCTTTCATGATGAATTATTTCAGTCTGGGTAATTATGTCGTGGTATGGTGTTGCAAATAATTCATATACAAAAGGTTTAAACGGCATATGTCTTCATCCATTTATAACAACCTGTTCCGGCGAAATCAGAAGATATTTGCTTTGCTGATTGATCCTGAAAATCAGAATGAAGAAAAGCTGATTCGCATACTTGAAGTAGCTTCCAGCATCAAAAGTGGATATGATCCTGGTGGGGGGAAGTCTGACCTCACAACCTGTTGATGAGGTGATCATCACGGTAAAGCGATATGCTTCCTGTCCGGTGGTTCTGTTTCCCGGAAACCTGCTTACAACTCACTGGCAAAGCGGATGGGATATTATTGCTTTCACTCCTTTCGGGAAGAAACCCGGAATACCTGATCGGCAATCATGTGCTGGCATCCCGGTTTTTAAAACGTTCGGGAATTGAGATCATTCCTACCGGATACCTTCTGATTGACGGGCATCACCTGTCTTCGGTGGAATATGTAAGCAATACAAGACCCATACCTGCCGAAAAAACCGATATCATTGTGGCCACAGCACTTGCGGGGGAACAACTCGGACTCAGGCTGATCTATCTCGAAGCCGGAAGCGGGGCTGATACACGTATAAGGGAAGAAATTATATCCCAGGTTCGGGATAACCATTGCCATTCCATTGATTGTGGGAGGCGGAATAAAGACCCCTGAGGATATCAGGACATCTATACAGGGCCGGTGCAAATGGCGTGGTGGTTGGGTCAGCCGTTGAAGAGGATTATACCATTCTTGCCTTCCCTGGCGGCGGTAAGGAATGAATTTTCCTAACCACCCCGACGGGGTCCTCCCCTGACATCCCGACGGGGTGAGTCCGTTAATCCATATTTTTTTCCCTTCATCAACATCTGGCAGATGTTAACCTAATATCCGGAACATACTGCCTGCATCTTCGTTATATCATAACAGAAACAGCAATTAAGAAATTCTGACAAAAGGATACAATCAGGAACTGATATAAAGATTTGCCCAAGTTGGTTTAGTTAGTAGTTTTGTTTAATGTGAAAAAGACCGTCGTGATGACGGTCTTTTTTTTATGTATTTTTGCTTCATCAATATACCGGATGAATGGAAGTATCGGAGAAGGTCAGGATCGACAAGTGGCTATGGGCTGTAAGAATTTATAAAACCCGGAGCCAGGCTTCAGAAGCCTGTAAAATGGGACAGAATTCTGATCAGTGGGATGGAAGTAAAACCTTCGAGGGAAATCAGGATAGGTGATGTTTTATTTATCCGGAAACTCCCTGTAATATATACCCTCCGTGTAATCGGACTGGTAGAGAACCGGCTGCCTGCTTCACGCGTCAGGGAATTTGCAGAGGACCTTACGTCACCTGAAGAATTGGAGAAGCTGAAGATCAAGGATACGGCTTTTTTCAAACGTGACAGGGGCACAGGCCGGCCAACAAAAAAAGAACGGAGATTACTGGATGATATTATAAATCAGTGACAAGGGACAAGTGACAAGGGACTGACAGTCTTCACTTGTCACTCGTCACTCGTCACTCGTCACTTAAAAATATGCTGATAGCACAGGAAAAAAGAAAAACCAACATGGCGGAATATATCCTCTACATGTGGCAGGTGGAGGATCTGATCAGGGCTCATCATTTCAATATGGATTTAATTGAAGAAAACCTGATATCGCAATATGCTCATTCCGAGAAAGTAAAAAACGATATACGCGACTGGTATGCCAACCTGATGCTTATGATGTACCGTGAAGGCATCCGGGAAAGAGGACATCTCAGCTTTTTGAAGACACTGATTGCAGAAATGAACGACTTTCATATCCGGTTATTGAATGATCCGCATGAAAGGCTCTACAGCGATCTTTATCAGATGGCAGCAGCCAATATTGATGCTTTCAGGCGAAAGCTTGCTGATCCGCAGACAACTGACATTGAAACCTGCATGAATGCTCTTTACGGCCTATTGCTCCTTCGACTGAAAAAGCAGACTGTCCATCGCGAAACCGAAGAGGCCATGTCCACCTTCAGCCAGATGCTGGCATTGCTTTCAAAAAGATACCTGGAGGCGGAGAGGGGGGAACGGGAAATTTAGGGACAAGGGACGAGGGATGAGGGATGAGAGATGAGTAGGGAGTGAGAGCAATGAATAGACCTGACAGAGTCCGGTGGACTGTCAGAGTCGGGTATCATAACTTAACGGTCTCGCCGATAGCTGCGTCAGCGTCACTCGTCACTTGTCACTCGTTCACTTTTCAGAGACCATTCTCTCTTCAATAATCCGGTTACATAACATTTTATAGTATTCATCCGCATCCTTTTCCTGGAATTCGGTATGCGAGCGGGCGGCCCATTCCTTTGCTTTTTCCATATCGCCCAATACCTCGTAGCCTACGGCAATATTATAGGCTGCACTGCCTGCATGTTTTCGTTTGCCGGTATTTACAACTTTTGTCCATTCCTCGATGGCATTTTTCCAGTCACCAACCTCGGAATACCTGACGCCTGCTCCCAGTTTCTTCTTTGGAGTATTAAAAAAATACCGGGTTACCTGGTAATAGGTTGGAGTGATCCTTTCACCATAGGTAAATCCTGATTCGTAGCTTGCACGTTTGGTTGCCTCTACCTTATCGAGCATGGCATTGATCGCACCCTGCAGGGTTGCTGCCTCCCCGTCGAAATTCATTCGGTGTGAGGTCTGGTATTCATCCAGAATTACCCGGTTTGCCGCATCATACAGCCGGATGCCCATATTGATCACTGCCACACCATTGGCCCTGAATACAGGAAGGGTTACCATTTTTCCGCCTATCATTCCTGGTTTCAACGTTTACCGGATTGTTTGTAAGAATGAAATCGGTATCAAATATTTCCACCGATAACAAGTGCATCAGTCTGGTTTTTATTACACAGTTCGGTTACAGTATCCCAGTCGAGCGGTGTGGGGAAGGTAGTTTTTGTGCCATCGCTTGTAAATCTTTCTGCTGTGCGCACAGTAACAAAACGTTTTGTACCCGAACAGGCTTCAATAAATCCCTCACCCAGTTGAAAAACTGCCTGTTCATCCTGCCGGAATGCTTCTCCGGTCAGTATCTGTTCAGTCTTGTTTTGCTTTGTATCTTCCTGTTTGGTTCTGTCAATTAAAGCAATGGATTGAATATAATCAGGTATTACAAGTTCTGAAGGCCTTACCAGTGTGAGATTTACCCAGGCCGAACTGCTGAATACCAGGTAGATTAATCCCATTAAGAGAAACAGCTTCAATTTTTTCATTTGAATAGGTTTTAGTTCAGTATACGTAAATGCCCCTAAATATTTACATTTTGTGATTGAAATTTGAATTTGAAATAAATATGTTATTTTTGTCGAAGGGGCATTTAGCTCAGTTGGTTTAGAGCATTACCTTGACAGGGTAGGGGTCACTGGTTCGAATCCAGTAATGCCCACATTCTTTTGACAGGTTATTTACAGATCTGATTGACAGATATTAACTGTTCAATCAGGCCTGTAAATAACCTGTTTCTTTTGTATCTTTATGTAGAATTTCCCATCGTTAAGTGAGCTTAATTTTAAATATGACTATATGAAATGGAAAGGTCGTGAACAGAGCGGCAATATTGAAGACCGCCGTGGTATGAGACGTGGAAAGATGGTAGCGGGAGGCACTGTTGGTACCCTTGTGATTGCATTGGTCGTTTGGCTGTTGGGAGGAGATCCGTCGCAGGTGATGAGTTCCCTGCAGCAGGGAGGTAATCAATCGGAAGTTGTAGATTCATCCGTAATCAAGGCGGAGGAAGAAACCGCCACATTCGCGTCAGTGGTTTTGAAAGATACGGAGGATATCTGGTCAGAATTATTCCGTAAGGAGGGCAGGACCTATCGTGAACCCACACTGGTTTTGTTCAGCCAGGGCACAGAATCCGCCTGCGGGAGCAATTCATCCGCAACCGGACCTTTCTATTGTCCCGGGGATGAAAAAGTGTATATCGACCTGAGCTTTTTGAAGGAATTGCAGGATAAACTGGGTGCCAACGGGGATTTTGCGATGGCTTATATTATTGCACACGAGGTAGGCCATCATGTACAAAAGCAACTTGGAATAACCGACAAGATGAATGAACTCAGGGGAAGGATATCGGAGGAGGAGTACAACAAGAACTCAGTAAAACTTGAACTTCAGGCCGATTTTCTGGCCGGTGTTTGGGCACATTATGCAGATAAAACAAAAAATATCCTGGAAGAAGGAGATCTTGAAGAGGCAATGAATGCAGCTGAGGCAGTGGGCGATGACCGCATACAGATGAAATCCCAGGGATATATAGTACCGGATGCCTTTACCCATGGAACGGCAGCGCAACGAAAAAAATGGTTTATGAAAGGTTACAAGACCGGAGATATCAGTCAGGGGGATACCTTTGCTTCTTCAAACCTGTAATTGACCCAACGAAAGTAATTTGTTGGAAAAAACAACAGTATATGTCGGAAAATCCGTCATATGCTATCCATAATCAAATTCAAATTATTCACATTCAGATTGTTATGTGTCTGGCATAAAGTTCGCATGCCGGATATAAACTATTGTCATGCTTCAATATTTCAGGTTTGCATTCAGACATCTTTGGAAAAACAAGCTTTTTTCCATTATCAATATAGTTGGTTTATCGCTTGGTCTTGCCTGTTGTTTCATCATCCTGCTTCATGTGCGGTTTGAAACAGGTTTCGACCGTTTTCATAAAAACAGGGACAGGATATATCCGGGTTTTGCATGATCATTATGCCTATACACCCGGTGTAATGGCCACTGAAATGCCAGGTTATTTTCCTGAAATTGAGAAGATCATTCGCATAGGGAAGTTTGACTGGACAAAATTTTACGTGGTAAAGGACAATCAGTTCATCGAGGATAAAGACCTGATGTTTTCTGATCCGGGCTTTTTCGATGTTTTTACCTTTCCTGTCATAAGTGGCAATCCCGATAAGGTTCTCCGGTCACCTGACCGGATCATGCTTTCAGAAAGTACGGCCCTCAGGTATTTCGGAAATGTAATGTGGTTGGTAAAACGATATCAATGCGTATTATGAATACACCGTATACCTTCACGGTGGAAGGTGTTTTTCGTGATTTTCCCAGGCAATCGCATTTTCACGCGAATTATCTTGTTTCAATGGAATATTTCCGCAAGATTCAGGGAAATGACATGTTCACAAACTGGGGTGCCAATTCGGTTTTTAACCTATATTCTTTTAAAGGAGCCGGGTATGATGAATGCTATGGACGGCCAGAATGCAGGGATTTATTGACAAATATGTACCCAAGGAAGAATGCAAAGAACCGTAAATATGAGCTTCAGCCCCTTTTGCACATTCATCTGAATTATGAAAAGGTGGAGGCAGATATTGAAACCCAGGGAAGCATCACCCGGGTTACCATTTTCACATCCATTGCCATCCTGGTGCTGATCATTGCGGTGGTAAACTTCCTGTTGCTGTCCCTGGCACTTTCCTACCAGCGCATCCGGGAGTTCGGTATCCGCACCATTGCAGGAGCCAGGAGGCGTGACCTGGTATCGCTGGTCAGTGCCGAATTTCTCATTGTATTTGTGCTGGCTGTGCAGATCGCCCTGATGCTTGTGGAACTGACCATTCCCTTGCTGGAATCGCGGATGAATTTCAGGGTTTATCATGGCGTTTTTTCGAATGCGCCCACTCCTGATCCTTTTTATGGTGCTGGTTTTTCTTATCGGTTACCTGGCCAGCATTTATATTGCCTTGAGCGTATCCCGTTTAAAACCGGTGGAAGCGCTGAAGAATTTTTCGCAAAAGCAGAAAAACGGATTGCCAACACGAGGTATTCTGGTTATTTTTCAGTTCTGCATCATGACATGCCTGCTGGTTTGCCTCATCGTGATGCATAAGCAGCAATGGCTGCTTCGGAATAAGGATCTGGGTTACAGAAAAGATCTGCTCATTACCCTGAATATTCCTTTCAACGGACAAAACAAATACCAGGTTCTTAAGGATGAAATGAAGAAAATGCCCGGCGTTACAAGCGTATCAGGAGCAAACTATATACCCCCCGGAAACCAGTGGTGGATAACTTATATGACAGATCCGGCAACCGGGAAAAAACTGGAAATGGAACAAATTATGTGTGATTATGACCTTGTTGAAACATTGGGTATAAAGATGTTGGAAGGGCGCACCTTTTCGCGTGAATATGGAAGCGATACGCTGACGGTTTTAATAAACGAGACAGGCCTGAAAATGATGGGAAGCAAAAATCCCCTCGAATCCTACCTGTTTATGGGAGATAGTAATAATATCAGAACGAGAAGGGCAATAATCGGAGTATTCGAGGATTTTCATATCCGTAATCTATATGAAAAAGTACAGCCCATGTTGATGTTTTTGGTACCCGGTGCTGCGCAGCAGATGGCCATCCGGCTTTCACCAGATGATACCAAATCAACACTGCAGGACATTGAGAAACTATGGTCAACAGTTTTTCCGGAGGATCCGATCCAGTATGTTTTTGTAGATGAGGCGCTGCGTCTGAGTTATCTGAAAGAAGACCAGGCACAGTCACTTGATCACCGTGTTTGCCTTTCTTTCCCTTGATCATTGCCTTGCTCGGGTTGTTCGGATTGTCGGCCTTTGCACTGGAACGCCGGACAAAGGAAACCGGCATCCGCAAGGTAAATGGAGCCAGGCCGATCGATATTTTGGTATGTGCTTACCCGGCAGTTTGCAGGATGGATACTGATTGCCTTTATTATTGCGGTCCCGGTTTCCTGGTATGCCATGCACCGCTGGCTGCAGCATTTTGCCTACCGCACCGGAGATTTCGTGGTGGATTTTCCTGCTGGCCTTTTCCATTTCAATCCTGGTGGCAGGATATAACGATTTGCTGGAGGACATATCTTGCCGCGATCCGAATCCGGTGGAGGAGGTACGAGTGAGAGGGAGAGATTATCGATATGAGTCTAATTTATGATTGATATGGTTCAGCAACCTGTTGCTGGATTCGGAACGATGAATGATCAGCAGGGACGGGAAATGATTGAAAGGCATGTTTTTCTTGCTTTCAATGGCCTTCCAGTTATTCTCGGAAACAATACAAGATCCATCGTCTTTAAGAATTCAGGATGTAAAATGCTTCCCTGTACGGTTTCCATGTGAATGCCGGATTTCTGAAATGCCGTGGAGGAATCCTTGTTTTCAAGTCCCCGGTGATAGGTGTAAAACTTCCTTCCGCTCCGGTGATTTAGCAAAGCGGCATAATCAAAAAGATAATCATCGCCGTTTCCAAAATACACAAGCAGAACCGATCTGATTTCATGGAAGTTCCGTTCATTAAAAACAAGAACATCACATTCGGCCTCGTTAATAATCTTTTTTATGATTACCTCCCAGGATATCTGAGCTGAATATGCTTCTCGCACTTCCCATGAGCAGGAAATCGGGTTTTTCCGATTCACAGGCATTTAAGATTTCCGTTGAAATCTCATTGCTATTCAGATAAAGTGTATTGAGAGTAAGCTTATGGAATTCAGCTATTTTTCGGATGGGAACAAAACTTTCCTTCTCAAAAACACGGGCATCATGGGGCGAAAGGTCGGTGCGGGGAGAAATATGCAGGGCAGTAAATGTGGTTTCATCTGCTGCCCTGTGAACCAGGTGGTGAGCGAGATTGAGCAATGTTCCTCCCATTTTGGGATTTGCAAACGAAAGCATCACCTTGTAAGCTTTCTGACGTGGGAGCCCTGACGTGGCTTTCGGGATAGAAAGTAATTGACAATATTCAATCCCGGTCCTGTTATCAGGGTTGTGGCGATCGCCATAATTACAAGCATGGCAAAGACCTCGGGAGTGAGAATACCGAGATCGTATCCGATATTCAATACAATAAGTTCCATCAAACCCTTTGCGTTCATCAATACACCAAGGGCAAGAGAATGACTCCACGAAAGTCCTGCATATCGTGATGCCAGCAGGGTTCCCCCGAATTTTCCCAATAATGGCTGCAAGGATGATCAGCCCGCAGACAATCCACAGGTGGGTGGAATTGATCAGGCCGATTTCTGTGCGTAAACCGGTGGAAACAAAAAACAAGGGAAGCAGGATAACCAGGGAAACATCTTCGATCTTTTCAGTAAAAACCCTTTTGAAATTCAGGTTGTCGGGCATTACAACCCCGGCCATAAAGGCCCCGAACAGTACATGTATGCCAATAGCTTCTGTAATCAGCGATGAAACAAGAATGAGCAGAAAAACGAGAGCCACAATTGGCTTGCTCATGGTTTCCCTGCTTGCATAAACTCTTCCTATACGGAACATGAGGGGCTTCACAAGGAAGAACATCGCTGAAATATAGACTATCGACAGTACAATCGTAACTAAGGAATGGCTTATTCCCCCTGATTTTACGATGGCTATCACAACTGCCAGGATGCACCATGCAACAACGTCACCAATGGCAGCAACCGAGATGGCCATTGTACCAACCAGTGTTTTGGTGAGTTTCCGTTCCTGTACAATCCGGGCAAGGATAGGAAAGGCCGTTATGCTCATGGTTGTGCCCATGAACAGGGCAAAGGATGAAAAAGGAATATTGGCCGGAGCAAAATCATTATAGAGATAATATGCCAGAAGTAATACCTGAAATAAAAGGTATTACAATGCTGGCAACGCTAATAAGAATAGCCGGTATTGGCAGATTTTTTAAAGGATTGGGTATCCAGTTCCATGCCAATGATGAACATGAAAAATATCAGTCCGAGCTGGCTAAGTTGTTCAAGAATGTCTACTGAATTTTCCGGAAAGATAACGGTGGAGATATGGGGTGCCAGGAATGCCCAGTACGGAAGGTCCCAGCAATAAACCTGCGACGATTTCGCCGATTACCATAGGCTGACCGATCAACTGGAAAAGATATCCCATCAACCGGGCGATCAGCAGGATAATCACCAGCTGAAGCATGAGTATGCCGGGGGCATGGATGAGTTTATCGGTAATATGCTGAATGCTGAGGCTTGGTGAAAAATTAGTCAGGTTCAGAACGTTTCCTCTGGAAATAACATGACTGATTGATTTTTCACCTGAAATAATTATAAATACCGCGATGAGAATTATGAGGAACCAGGAAAATATAAAAAAGTAAGCTTTTTTCATATCAGCAATCCAGTTTTCTTGTTTATGTAAGAACATGTTGGTTTAGCTTTCCTGTTCCTTAAAGTGACCGGCATATCTTGTAAACAAGACTGATTACAATAATACCGAATAGGATCTGTGCGCCAAGAACAATCCACATATATTCAGTATGGCCCCGTGATTCGAAAGAAGCTGTAAAACTTTGATGTATATATCCATCCGCTGACCAGGCCTCCCAGGCCAATGGCCAGGAAGTTCGATCCGTTGTACAGGCCTGCTTTTTCTTTGGGTGCAAGCCACATAATATATTCCTGAATTCGCGGGGAACTGATCATTTCGCCAAAAGCAAAAAGCAATATTCCGAGAAAGATCCAGGCAGGATTACCAATTCCTGCAAGGCAAATAAACCCGAAACCTGAAGCCATCACAAATAAACCGAATAAAAATGAACCAACCGGTTTAAATCGCTCAAATACCCGGGTCACGATAACCTGAAACAGAATTATTGCATAGGCCGTGTTGGAAATCGTTTCTCCCAGTACCCGCCTGGTGCCATTTACGTCCCTTGAAAGAAAATCTGCCACATGATGACCAAGTACCGATTTCACATTCAGATAAAGAGCAGCTCCGTCAAGTGAAAACTCCACATACTTGGAGATGAGATTATAGAAAGTCCAGAAAGGCAGCCAGAAAAAGACGCCAAGGATCAGAAGGAACAGTGCGAATTTTGTATCCGATAATGCCGTGCGCATATCCCTGAATTTCTTTTTCAGGGTTTCTCCTTCAATCGCCCTGGGCGGTTCCTTATAGAAATAAAAGAGTGACGAGGAACATAACACCGATGGCAGAGGCAGCAATAATATAAGCGGTCCGCCATGAGGTGGCGCGGAAATGACCCAGGATCAGCGGACCAAAGGTGGCGCCGATGTTTACCATCGCAGTAAAATATCCCGAAGCCCAGACGTTCTGTTGGTTCCATCAGTGACAACACGCACTGTTCCGGAGATAAGGGGTTTGAATATGCCGGCTGCAAATCCGATGCAAAGCATTGTAAGGGCTATGCCTGTAAATGAATGGGTAAGAATCAGTAATAAGATAGATGGGAGATAGGCTATGTACGAAATGATGAGCATCTTCTTGAATCCGAACCGGTCTGCAAATGTTCCTGAAAAAATAGGGATGGAATAGGAAATTGCCAGAAAAAGGCCCTGGATGATTCCCAGTTGTTCGGTTTTAAAACCCAGCATTCCGAAATAAATGCTGAAGCCCATATAAATACCATAATAGGCAAATCGTTCAAGGATTTCAACAGAGTTGGCAATCCAAAATACCGGTGGAAAGGAGAGTTCGTTTTTGAATCATGGCATTTTGATGGCCGGAAAGATAACAAAATAAACGATTCCAAAAATCATCCCTTGTTTTTCACTTCAAGTTTGAAACCGGTATTGTGAATATTTACAATGGAAACATCCGGATCGGTGCCCAGCATTTTTCTGAGTTTGGTAATATAAACATCCATGCTGCGGCCCATAAAATAGTCATCTTCTCCCCATATTGTTTTCAAAGCAATATCTCTTCGCAGATATCCTGTTCATGTTCAGGCAAAGCAAATGAAGCAGTTCGGCTTCCCGTTTTGTAAGCCGGCGCTCATTTCCGTCAGAGATAAGCAAATGGCTTGTATAGTCAAATGTATGACTGCCAATTGTAAAGACAATATTCTGATTAACAGGGTTGTTTTTGGCCTGGGTACGCCTGAAGTACCGCGCTAATTCTCAGTTTCAGTTCTTCTGTGCTGAAGGGTTTTGTTATATAATCATCAGCTCCCAGTTTGAAGCCCTTGAGTCCTGTCCTCTTTCAGCGACTTTGCCGTCATGAATATGATCGGGGTTTCACAATCTATTTTTCTGATTTCTTCGGCAACGGAAAAACCGTCTACGAGGGGAAGCATTATATCAAGCAATACAAGGTTGTAGGATCCCTGTTTAAATTCATCAAGGCCTTCCTGTCCGTTTCTGGCCAGCATTACCTTGTAGTCGGACATTTCAAGATAATCATGGATCACGGTGCCCAGATTTCTATCATCTTCCACAAGAAGTATTTTGGCCTTAGCAGTTGTCATGGTGTCCTATAAACATACCTGAGGCCGCCTTTGTTCAATAACCTGAAAACATGGTAATCAGCGGTTATTGAACATATTCATCGTCCTGTCAACACCGGTGGTTCCAAAGCTCCGGATGATCTCATGACAAACCAGGATCTTTTCCTGCAATACAACATTTTCTTCGGGTTTCCACTTGCCGAGAACATAATCGATTTGCAGTGCCATAAGGAAAATCACCGCCGATGCCAAAACGGAGCCTGGCAAATTCTGTGGTTCCCAAAACTTCGATTATGCTTGTCAGTCCATTATGGCCGCCATCGCTGCCCCTGGGGCGCAACCGGATGGTGCCAAAAGGCAATGCCAGGTCATCTGACATCACAAGCAAGTTGGAAAGTTCAATGGATTCTTTCTGAAGCCAGTAATTCACGGCCTTACCACTCAGGTTTACATAGGTGGAGGGTTTGAGAAGTACAAAAGTACGGCCTTTGAAACGGTATTCCGTAACACTGCCATACCGGCCCTCGGTAAAAGCAATATTGGATGCACGTGCCAGTGCATCCAATATCATAAATCCTATGTTGTGACGGGTATCCTGGTATTCTTCCCCAATATTACCCAATCCCGCAACCAGGTATTTCAAAGCCTGTTCTGTTTATTTCTTGGTTTCAGCAGCGGCAGCTTCAGCGGCAGCAGCAGCGGCAGCAGCAGTTGCAGCAGTGGCAGCAGTAGCAGCAATGCTTTCAGCACCCTCTTCCATACCCTTGGCTATCCTGGATGAAACAACTCCCACAACCAGGTTATGATGTGCTTCCATCACTTCAATCCGCTCATATTTTATATCACCGGCAAGAATGGAATCACCGATATTCAGTTCGGATATATCAACTACAAGTGTATCAGGAAGATCCTTGATCATTCCTTTTACTTTTACATATTTTTTCCGTTGTCTGAGTTTTCCACCTGCACGGATACCTTCGGAGTTACCTGTAATTTCAACCGGAAGAGAGATCACAATAGGCTTGCTGGCGTCAACTTCAACGAAGTCGATGTGATTAATTACATCGCTTACCGGATGAAACTGAATTTCTTTCATTACTGACGGATGCACCTTGCCGTTAAGATCAATATTTACAACATACACATGGTTTGTGTAAATCAGATTTTTAAAATCACTGATAGAAGCTGAAAAGTGATAATTTTCTTTGCCGCCATACATTACACAGGGAACCATTTTGTTCCTCCGGAGAATTTTGGCGTCTTTTTTTCCCAGACTGGTTCTGAGCGTACCTTTTAATTCAAATGATTTCATTTTAATAATAATTAAACAATTAATATGTGCTACTTGGAATCCCGCAAGTGACCGGGTTCCCCATTACACCCTTGTTTAATGATAAACAGTGGTTTAAAAAGGAGGGCAAATATAGAAATTATTTACGATTTACGATTTACGATTTACGATTTTATTGCGAAGGGATATTGCCTGAGTTCTGCAGTTCTGCGGTGCAGTGAAATCCTGCCAGCTCCGCAGTAGTGCAGATCTGAATCTTCGGTAGTTCGATGCGTTCGGTGTTCGATGTTCAGTGTTATTTTACGCAAATAACACCGACCAGGAATACATGAACTTCGAAGCCCCTAAGCTGCAGCCCTAAGCCCCTAAGCCCCTAAACAATAAAATTCTTCGTAATCGATTTGTACTTGTACACCTTGTGAATTACGTCGGCAAAAAGATCGGCGATCGTAAGCACCTTTATTTTGTCGGAATGTCCGCGCAAAGGAATTGTATCTGTAACAACGACTTCGGTAATTCCTGATTTTTCAATCCTTTCGTAGGCAGGTCCGGATAATACGGCATGGGAACAAACCACCCTTACACTCAGAGCACCTTCTTCGAGCATGAGTTTTGAGGCCAGGCAAACGGTTCCTGCCGTATCGATCATATCATCCACAATCACGATATTCTTATCCTTTATATCTCCAATAACCCTTATTTCTTCAACAACATTGGCCTTTTTCCGGACCTTGTAGCAGATTACCATTTCGCAGTTCAGAAATCTCGAATAGGCATTGGCCCTCTTGGTACCTCCCATATCGGGGCGGCAATTACCAGGTTGTCCAAGTGCCAGGTTTTTAATATAAGGAACAAAAAGGGTGGATCCATAGAGATGATCCACCGGAACATTAAAAAAACCCTGTATCTGGTCAGCATGAAGGTCCATTGTCATCACGCGGTCGGCACCGGCAACTGTAAGCAGGTCTGCAACAAGCTTTGCTCCGATACTGCATCTTGGCCGGTCTTTCCTGTCCTGCCTGGCCAGGCCAAGGTAGGGCATTACAGCAACCACCTGGTATGCTGATGCGCGTTTGGCGGCATCAATGAGGAGGAGCAGTTCCATCAGGTTATCTGATGGTGGAAAAGTTGATTGAACGATAAAAACGATGCATCCGCGAACGGATTCCTCAAAATAAGGTTGAAACTCACCATCGCTGAATTCCAGAACTGAAGTTTTTCCCAATTCGGTTCCGTAACTTTTGGTGATTTTTTCTGCCAGATAATGAGTTGCACGGCCAGAGAAGAACTTAATAGGGGCTTTTATTTTCATGAAATCCTTATTTCGGGGTTAAAGCAGTGCTGCAAATGTAAAAAAATGAATTAGGAATTATGAATTATAAAATATGAATTATGAATTATAAACTAAAAAAAACTGTGGAATTGAATTTGGTTTTATGGAATTGATGCAAGACTGCAAAACTGCATTGCGCAATTCATCATTTCCCGAAGGGATGCCTTCGGCACATCATTCATCATTCATAATTCTCTTCTCGTCCCTCGTCCCTTGTCCCTTATTAAACACCTTGTTCGTTTTTTCAATAAACCTGCAGGACTTCCTTTTCTCCTGCCCGTTGCAGCGAGGAGGTTGTGAAGATTACAGGAAGCTCATCCCATTGCTGAAGAAGCGTTTTTTTATACGTTGCCAGATTGCTGGCCAGCATGTCCTTCGACACCTTGTCGGTTTTTGTAAATATAAGTGCTATTGGTAACTGGTTTTCTCCGGCCCATGCAATAAATTCAAGATCATTGTCGAGCGGATGGTGCCTTGAGTCAAGCAGAATGAACAGGCAGGCCAGGGTTTCGCGGTTCAGTAAATATTCCCCGATCACAGGGAGGAAGTTCCCCCTGGTTTTCCGGCCGGTCTTTGCATAACCATACCCCGGTAAATCTACAAGATACCAGCTTTCATTTATCAGGAAATGATTGATAAGCTTTGTTTTGCCAGGTGTGGAGGAAGTCTTTGGCCAGATTTTTTACATTCAGCAAAAAGTTCAGAAGGGATGATTTGCCCACATTCGATCGGCCGGCAAATGCATATTCGGGAAATCTGGCCGGAGGACAGGATTTCAGATCAGGACTGCTTTTTATAAAACTAACGCTTTGAAGTTCCATCAGATGATTTTGTCCAATATAGCATCTAAATTTCCTCTTCCGGGCAATCCGTCAATATATATTTCCAATAATTTCGTTTCACCTTCCGGTATGAGCTGCACTTTTTTTATTTCAGCGGGCAGCAAAACCGTATCACCGGTAGTCAATTGTTCCTTTTCATCTGCATGGTGAACCAGGGTGACTTTTACCTTTAACACACATGTAAATGACAAAGGAATCAATTTCATGATATTCCCTTTCAGACCTTTCCGGTCAGATTGAAATAATTGGTCGTAAAATACTGGCAGGTAGCCAGCAAATTCGGCTGGTCGGGTACTTTTGAATAGTTGGTTTTGTATCCCGGATAAACTTTAAAATCAATCGCTTCAAGTGCTTTTTCAGTATGCAGTTCACGCGGTTTTCCCTTGTCGTCAACCCGGTCGAAATCATATATTCTGAGGGTGGCATCGGAGGTTTGCTGAATTTCAGCCAGCAAAATTCCCTTGTCAATAGCATGAACACGTCCAGGAGGAATAAAGAATACATCACCTTCGACTGTTTTTTCCTTATTGAGAATGGATAACAGGGTTTTGTTATTCAGATGACTGAGGTACGATTCTTTTGTTACAGCCTGGTTAAACCCTACAATTATTTCAGATCCTTCATCGGCCTGAATAATATACCACATTTCGGTTTTGCCAAAGGAACCGAATTGTTCACGGGCCAGTTCGTCATCCGGATGAACCTGGATTGACAAGTATATCATTTGCATCTATGAATTTTATGAGCAATGGAAAGAGTGTTCCGAATTTTTCAAATACACTGTCGCCTACCAGGTCGCCCATATATACTTCAATCAGTTCTTCCAGGCTGTTGCCGGCCAGAAATCCATTTTTTACCTGTGAAACACTTCCAGGGTATCCGCTTATTTCCCAGCTTTCTCCCGCTTTGTCGGTTTTGGTTTTTTTATTGAGGACTGTTTTAAGCTTGGTTCCTCCCCAGATTTTGTCTTTAATAATGGGCTTAAATTTGAGCGGGTATAAACGGTTCATCGGTTCGAATTTGTTAAAAACGGATTTTTGAATTGCCGGTTATGGCACATTTTTATTGATTTGCAAAAATAGCGAATCTTATCACATCGTGGATTGAAAAATATCTTACATTCAAATCGTCAATTCTAAAAGATAATTTATGAGATCTTTCGCATTTTCAGGCATTCTATGGTCCTGAATTCAGTTGCCTTTTTCCCCTGTCAGCGCAGAATCATGATAAGGCCATGTTTCGCAACAGTGAACCGGGTTTTTATCAAAACAGCATTTTACGCGATGACCGGGAATTGAATCAATAAGGATGCCCCGGCGGCGGTTACACGATATTTTATTGCTGACCAGTCAGCGTCTTGATCTTCCCAATAAAATCGATTTTTACAAAAACCAGTTCTGGCATAATGCCCCCATATCTCAGGGAAATACAGGTACCTGCTGGTGTTTTTCAACCACATCATTCCTTGAATCCGAAGCATACCGTCTGCATAAGGTGCAGGTAAAGGTTTCTGAAATATATACCGTGTACTGGGAATATGTTGAAAAAGCAAGGCGATATGTTCAGGAGAGAGGAAATTCGCTTTTTGATGAAGGGTTCAGAAGCCAATGCAGTGACCAGGATCTGGAAGAAATATGGGGTGGTTCCGGCAGAATCATATACAGGACTTCTAAACGGAAGGAAATACCATAATCATGAAGCCATGGTGGCGGAAATGAGAAGCTATCTTGAATCATTGAAATCCACATCGGCATGGGATGAGGAAAGTGCGCTGGACAACAATCAAATCCATCATGAATCATTACATGGGTGTGCCCCCGACGGAAGTAACCGTAAATGGAAAGACAATGACACCTGCTGAATATCTTAAAAATGTAGTTCAGATAAATCCTGACGATTATGTGGATATCCTTTCCTATGAGCAGGAACCTTTTTACAAACAGGTTGAATACAAGGTTCCGGACAACTGGTGGCATAATGCCGATTATTATAATGTACCCCTGGATGTATTTATGAGTGCACTTGAAAAATGCGGTTCGAAACGGTTACAGTATGAGTATCGGCGGTGATGTTTCTGAAGCCGGACTGGATCGCAAAACGCAGTGCGCGATCATACCCGATTTTGACATCCCATCTGCCAATATAAATGATGATGCACGGCAGTTCAGATTTTCAAACAACACAACCACCGATGATCACGGAATGCACATCGTTGGTTACTTTGTAAAGGATGGAAAGGACTGGTACCTGATCAAGGATTCCAGTGCAGGGTCAAGGAATAATGATCCCAATGCAAAGGAATTCGGGTATTATTTCTTTTCTGAGGATTATGTAAAACTGAAAATGATGGATTTCATGGTGCATAAAGATGCCGTTAAAGAAATCCTGCAAAAATCAAAATAGTAAGGATCCCTGAATTGATCCGGCTTTTCTGGTAACCATGATATGTTTATTGTCGTAAAATGATAGTAAAATACTCAGCAAGTATGGGTAAAGCCGGATTTATTCTTTTGGCATTCGCGTTTATGATCCTGTTTTCAGCAAATTTGTTTTCCCAAGATCTTATCGTTACCAATGACAACGATTCAATTCAGTGTAAATTAAAAGGGGTTAGTGGTAATTATATGCTTTATGATTCCACTAGCCAGGATGGGACTTTTGCTTCAAAAATATCACTGGGGCAGATGAAATCGTTCAGGTATGGATATTACCGGGAGTCAAAAGGGAAGGTTCCATATTCCGGATCGAAAGAAATGGTCTCCAGGTTTAGGATTGGCATTAACGGCGGGTTCAGTTATCGTACGGCCCCTGTCGGTGATGATATATATTCTCCTTCATTGAAAAAATATATGGAGAGTTTGAGATGGGGATACAACTATGGAGTAGACTTCGCCTATTTTTTTATAGATTATTTCGGAATCGGATTTAGGGCTAGTCAGTTCAATACCGGAAAAAAGGAAATTGAATCAGGCACTATCCAGGATAATATAAAAATTAGTTTAATAGGCCCCGAATTATGTACCCGGTTAGTAAGCAAAAATCATCGTAATTCTTTGTTGGCAGTTGTTACTATGGGATATTCAAGTTATCATGATGATGCTTATTATAATACTCCGGTAACCTTTAAGGGAGGTACATTTGGGTTGGGAATGGACTTGGGATATGATATTGGATTCTCACGAAACTGGGCCCTCGGATTCCAGGTTTCTGCCATGCTGGCTTCACTTATGTCAATGGATATTATTCAGGGAGGCGATAAGCAGCACATTGAATTTAATGATGGAAGTTATGAAAGCCTTGCAAGGATTGATTTGTCGGCAGGTCTTCGATACAGATTCTAAGGATTATCGGTGTGAAAAACCATTTTAAATATGTTTTGTTGATTTGATAATTGGTGCATTTACCCAATTTTCACTTCCGAAATTAAGTTAGATGGTAAATTCCCTCCGCTTTAAAGCATTACGCACGATATCCCTTTCGATAGCCATCATCGGAATCATGGGTTCGCTGGTTTTGATGACCCATGCTGGCCGTCATAACCAGTCAATATTACTGATACTGCTTTTCACAGGATGGGTATCTTCACCTTTTCTTGTTTTACTAATCACTTATTTTTCAAATCACTGGCCGGATTCCCGCCGTGTGCATCTTTATGTTCTGATGATCATCATTGCCATTGGGTCACTGATTGTATACAGTGGTGCTTTCGGTATTCACGGACCTCATCCTGCCTTTGTTTTTATGATAATCCCTTTAATATCCTGGGTATTGATTGGAATTTTATTGCTGGGGGCCTCCAAAAAGAAATTATGATATGCTGAATTAAGTTACCGAAGACGAGCTTGAAGAAATTCGCGGGGATCATAGAAGTATTTATTCAGTTCCTCTTTTGTATAGCACGAAAGGGTATACGATGAAAACTTTCTGTCAGGATTAATGGGATCCCGTTTCAACCTGATAGGTTGTATTTTCAGAATTTCCAGATGAAAATGGTCGAATTGCCATCCGTATTTAGTAAGCTCTGTTTTGTTCATAAACCGGGCCAGGGGTGAATCAGGGTTAACATGATCATTTAAATTCACTTTTATTCCGGCAATATGCTCATATACTGTCCAGCATTCCGGATTTTCATGTTGAATAATTAGTTGGGCATAAGGGCCGTCCTGTCGTTTACTGATTACAATTCCTTCACTGATTGGAAATACGGGTTCATCGCGGTAATTATTTGAAGGTCTTTTTATGTCAATTCCGGTATGATAATGGGCCGGAACCGTGGGTCTTGCTTTTCTGAATACTCCAAAATCACCAATCTCAGATATTGCTAAAGTACTGATGGATTTTCTGTTGGTTGTATGTACCGGAAGACTATAATTTGATTTTGCCGAAGAAGTAAAGGAAAGCAGGAGAATTAACAGATAATTGTTGAGCATTTCTTCGTAACCTTTAGATTTTCTGTCCGATAATCGTAATTATACCTTTATTAAGGCTGCTCAAAATAATTTCGATTCCATTATCATGCAAAAATGATAAAACTTTATCCTTACCGATCCTGGTTTTGTAATATGAACTTGCTTTTAGCACCCACTTTTCATTTTCGAATTCGTGCAACAGGTCAGTAACCCTGATTTTATCGGGAAAATATTCAATAAAGCAGGTTAATATCCGACGGTCATCACTTTTAACCGGTATAAATCTGGATGTATCTTCCAAATCATTGGAGTAATCACGAAAAGTCAGAACTACTTTTCCGTTTGGAATCAGGATATCACAGACATCCTTTATAAAATCCCCGATTTCCAAAACCGAACTCAGGTGGGTCAGGGTATCTCCGCAGCAAACGATCAATTCAGGCTGCAGAATGGAATATTTTCTCACAAACCGGATATCATCGTTATAAACCCTCACCGGATGATTACCGGCCCTGGATTTTAATTCAGAAATCAACGGGTCACTAAAATCGATTGCTTTTACCTGGAATCCCAATTCAGCCAGGGCAATTGTCTGTATCCCATTCCCTGCACCAAGATCAAAGGCTATATGCGAAGCAAAAGGCTGCATGCCATTTTCGATACAGAACGCCTTGAAGGCCTCCTTGTTTTCATTAAAGTCCCCCGTATACCACGAATAAAAGTTGCCCAGGTGATTGTCATAATGTTCTTTGACTGTCATTGGTGCAGAACGTTTATTTTCTCTTTAATGCATCAATTAATTCAGTTTCTGTTTTCTTTACGGCAATAAAATTGGGACCTATAAAGTCTTCATACTTGAATTCGTATTTTCTGAATTCAACGATTTTCGGAAATATTTTACCAATTATATAGCCCTTACTTTCGAAATAATTGTAATAATCTACAAGTAGTTTCTTTGTCGAAATGTTTATATAGCCATATTCAAACTGAATCGCTTTTATTGTTCCCTTCGTAATGTTCTTCTCAAACCCAAGAATTGCATCAAATTCAGCTCCCTCAATATCAATCTTTAAAAAATCAATTTCATTGATTTTGTTATCCTTCATAAAGTCATCCCCGCTAACAAGTTCTATGATTTGTTTTCCACTTGATTCATACGGAAGTCCCTGAATGTCATATAGCGAGGAATGGGTATCCGATACAAAAATATTTATTTCTTTGGTACAGTTTTCTTTATATAACCCCTTCCCTACAGGAATAATATTTTTATTTACCGCAACATTCTTCTTTAGTTTCTCAAATGTACTTTTAACAGGTTCAAATGAATAAACCCTTGAGTTCGGGCTCACCTGATTAATCAGTAGTGCATAACTTCCAATATTTGCACCCCCGTCAATAATCGTTGCTGAGGGATAAAGTCTTGTTATTTTCTTCAGGACCGTCAATTCACCATTGCTATATGTATCGTGGTTTCTGTTTTCATACAATCTGTTTAGTACCCTGCCAAAACCAGCCAGAACTTTAAGAAAATTATTATGTGTGTTTCGTTTGAAAAATCTTTTCAATTTTGACATAATTACTTGTTTTTAAATGATATACAATTTATTCATTCGATAGATTAACGGGGTCACATTTCTAATTTTGCACATATAAATGATGTTTTGTTCATCCCCGGATCATACAGAATAAAATTCTTTAGACTGGTCTAGCTCCGCATAAATGTAACAAATAAAATTAATCAATAGTTATTACTACATTTCCGGTTTTCTGTCCGGTTTCAACATATTTAGCGGCCTCTACAATTTTTTCCAGGGTGTAACTCCTGTCTATAACCGCTTTGTACTTCCCTGCTTCAATCAGCTCTTTAAAAAAGACTATATCTTCTTTACTGTCCTTTGGAATCGGAAACTTAACTTTTTTGCCTGATTGCCGACCAGGCAGGATGCTGAAGATTGGAGTCAGGAGTGCTAAAAAAATATTCTGCGCTAAATAGCCAAGTTCTGTTGAAAAATATACACCTCCTGGTTTTAGTATTTTTTTGCAACGAAAAAAAGAACTTTTGCCGACGGCATCAATAACAACATCATACAATTTACCATTTTTCGTAAAATCTTCTTTAGTATAATCAATTACTTCATCTGCACCCAGCGATTTCACTATTTCTAAATTCCTGGTATTGCATACGGCTGTGATTTCTGCACCATAATATTTAGCAAGTTGCACACATGCTGAACCTATAGATCCTGAGGCTCCATTGATTAGAATTTTTCTTTTATTCTGTAAAATCTATTTTCCTGATGTAGGTAATTGCAAGCATTAGTCCGTCGCATACGGCAGCAGCCTCATTGTATGATATATTGGCCGGCTTTGTGGTAATTGAACCTGTTTCGGGCAGACAAATGTATTCTGCATGTGCTCCAAAATTTGCAGTGCTTAATCCAAAAACCTGGTCACCCGGTTTAAATGTTTTTACATCTTTACCAATAGCTTCAATCTCGCCGGCCAGCTCACTCCCCAATATCGTTTTTTTAGGCTTAAAGAGGCCATTGACCAATCTGATAATGACAGGATATTCAGGTTTTCGAAATCCGCAGTCTGTTCGATTTACGGTTGTTGCATGTATTTTAATCAGTACTTCGTTGTCTTTGGGTACAGGTTTTGGCACCTCTTTGAGTTGAAGAACTTCCGGCGGTCCATATTTTGTGTATACAATTGCTTTCATTTTGCTAATGTTTATTTTTAATTATAGTATTAATAATCGTCTAATTGCTTATATATATATTTTTAAAAATTATATATATTTGATTATCAGTTATTTCACAACTACAGGTTGTCAGTATTTAACCACTGGCGATTTGTAATCAGTTTGATTATTATACTCCTTTTTCAAAACTGAAATCACAGACTTCTTTCCCCGGCTGCGCCAGGGTACATGTCCTCTTAAATACAATTTTCGGGGATAAAGGATCGTAAGATACATGATCACTCTCACAGAAAGCAGGGCAAAGCTCAAAGGCATTTCTGCTTTTAAGCTCTTCACAATAGAGGCAGGAAATCATATCAAATGAAATTCTTTTGCTGCTGTTTTCTTTCCAGATAACAGTCCAACCTTCTTTTGGAAAGCCATATTTAATAATTGGTTTAACCAAAAGTCTCAGTATTCCAAAGGCAAAGGGGAAGTTCTGAAATTTATTCATAAATTTCCCTTCACGTGAGGCAGTTTTGTTAAGTTCTTTTCTTACAAAATCAAATGCTTCGACTGAATCAATGCCTGATTCTTTGAGGGCTTTGTAGTTGGCAAATCCAGGCAGTATGCAGGCACTTAGATGTTTGCGAATAACTTTGTTCCCTCTGTAATCCATTTTATTAAGTTCATCATTTACAATCGAGGTTGCTCTTTCAAATATAGCTGCACCCTTTTCAATACCATATGCTGATATTAAGGACTGTTCCAGGTTATTTAAGACTGTTTTAGAAAAGACCTGCTTATCTCCGGATTCTTTTTTAGATTTCATAAATTTTTCCTCCGATATTATTTTGGTATAAAACCTTTATTTACAATATATTTAATAATCTCCAATATCCCAATGCAATCTCTACATTAATTGCCAATCTTTTAGATATTTCCGGATTTGAGTATTGGCGCTGATTTTATTGTTGTTTTTGTTAGCTGATTAAAAATAAACCCGGTACATTAAGTTAGGGAAGGCTGGCATTGCCTTTAAATAGCCAACTTTGCCCGGTTTGCCTGCATCATAGTATTCCGAGATCCTGGCCTGATAGTTAGTTATGTTCTGTAAATCGAAATATATTTCGTGGGTTGCTCTGGGTCTGTTTATTTTGTAACTCAGAGATAAGGATACCTGATAATAATCCTCAAGTTTTTTGTCATAGGCTTTTTTATAGTCCCAATACAGGTCCTTTTGAGGATCAACAGTTACATTACCGCCGGCATCGCGCAGCAAGGGTATGTACCTTTTGCCACCTCCAAGAAATACTTTGGCGTTGAGGGCAAGTGATTTGTTCTGTTTTTTGCCAAGGTTCTTAAATTCTTTGCCCCCCAATATATTAACCATGTAATTATTGTTGTACTGCGTATTCCTCCAAACCCCTTCCAGTGTTTTGTATTTTGAGTCGAATAACGATGCACTGATCAGATAATAGTAATTATTATTAAAGAAATGTTCTAGTGTAAATTCTAATCCAATGTTTTTGCCGGTTCCCTCACTGACAAGTGGAACATATCTATAATCAATGCCCTCATTGATGGTGGAATAGCTGCTGCTATCATTGTTCTCTACCGGAAGGTCGTACAGATACTGGTAGTATGCTTCGAGTTTTGCAACCACGTTTTCTGTGATCCGTTTCTTATATCCCAGCACAAAATGGTGTGCTTTTAGCAAGTCCAGGCTGGTATTCGGTTCGATGATAGTCCCGTCTTTTTGTTGTATACGTGTAAAATAGTTGTGGATGCTTTCCATGTTGCTGTGCATGCCATATCCGGCATTTACCGAACTTGAATTGTTAAGCTGCCAGTTTATGGCGAAGCGTGGTTCAATTGTACTTTCATTGTTTAGCAAAACATTCACATTGTGAAGCCCCGTTACAAAGCTCACCTTTTCGTTCAGGCTGTATTTCCAGCTTATAAAATTATTAATTACGCCAAAGTTTTTACTGAAATCCTCGACCTTGAACAATGACGGTTGCAGCGTAATCATAAATGCCCTGGTCATACATGTTGACCAAAAGGGTATACCTTGAACCAATCTGGATCTTGTTTTTTGCATTTAGTTTGTTGTTATAAGTAACGGCTGCCCTGTAAGATGATTTTGTAATCCTGTTTCTGAACGTTTGTGTTGTACTGGTCGAAGAATCGCTTAAAAAACCACCATTGTCATCGTATTTTTTAATAATGCCGTACTCAAAAATATCGTCGCTTATGCCTGAGGAAGTATAGATCAGGGATGTTTTAAGCGAACTTTTGTTATTAATGGTCAGTGTATGATTCAGTCCCAGGTTTAAAAGGAAATTGCTCTTTTCATAATTTTTTCGGATATCTGCATTATTATTCTCACTGCCCGGAGTGGTCATCATGCCCAGTTTTAAACCTTCGGCTGATGTACTGCTTAACCCGCCTAAAACGAATACAGAGAATGTCCCTGCTTTTTTTGTCGGCAAAACAACTTTAAAATTGAGGTCCTGAAATTTAGCATCGGGTTTTTCTCCCATTTCCACCAAACCCAATTTGCTTAATAGAGAAACCGTAGAGTACCTGTAATTAAAGAGGTATGAGCCTGCATATCCTTTTTTGAAAGGGCCTTCGAGTGTAAGTTCTGTACCCAGTAACCCGATCCCGCAAGCAGCTTCAAATTTCTCGTTGTTGCCGTTCCGGAGCTTCACATCCATAATACTTGATAAAGCATTTCCATATTCGGCCGGAAAAGCCCCCGTGTAAAAATCAGACGCTGCCAGTAGTTTGTTGTTAAGGGCGCTTAATCCACCGTTTGAAACATTTTGATCATCGAAATGGTATGGACTGGGGATTTCTACCCCATCCAATCGCCACTGCAGGTACTTGGGAGAATTCCCCCTCACAATAATATCAAAGCTTGCCCCATCAGGATTTGTTGCAACCCCGGCAAAATTTGAGACCACACGTGAAGGATCGCTCCAGCTATTTGAATACCGGCCGGTTTCTTCAACTGAAATGGAACGGGAGCTTACCATGGACATTCCATTTAGTGCCTCCCCTTTTTTGTAATTCGGCCTTACTACCACCGCTTCCATTTTTACCGCAGATTCCTTCATATTTAAATCCAATACAACCTCTTTACCCGAATTCACTTCTATGTTTAATATTTTGAGGGATTCATACCCAATGTATGATAATTGTAAGCTAACCCTGCCTATTGCAACCTTTTCCAGCCGGAATTTACCGTCTGCATCGGTTGTTGTTCCAACTGCCGGGTTGGTGCCAACTATCACCAGGGAGGCGCCTATGAGGGGCAATCTGCTGTCCATATCAATGATGGTGCCCCTTACTGTTTGAGTGAGTTTCTGACTAAATGCCTGTAATCCGAATAGTGCGATTACCACTGTTGTTAAAATAAGCTTTTTCATTTTTATAATTATTTGATTTGAAGTTTGAAGTTTGAAGTTTTCCCGAAGGGATGCCTTCGGCAGAGGTTTGAAGTTCATTTCCGTTTATCATTTGTTTTTCCTGTTGGATTAACGGAAATGAGCTTCAGGTTCAAATCCCTGATTTGATTTAAGATCCCATGTAAATGGGCTTCGTCCTTAATACTTCCGGAAAGAACAGTGTTGGAGCCTTTGTAACTAATTACCATGCCTTCAAACCAATCCTTCCATTTTGTATCAAGATGTCCCTGAACTGTAATTGTATTTATGCCTTTCATACTATTTGATATTAAATTATTCCCTTCGGTCATGAGAAAAGTTATTCTCTTCGGTCATGAGCAATTTCTTAGACAAAGGAAAGGGAGGGGCATCAAAAAAAAATCACCCGGGAGGGTGATTCGAGGGGTGATTTTATTTAGGAATTATGAATGATAAATGATGAATTATGAATGATAACCGGTAAGTGTCAATTCATAATTTATAATTCATCATTCATAATTATATTTAGATTATTCCTAGTTCTTTGGCTTTTGAAATGGCTTTTGTGCGATTGTCCGCTTCAAGTTTGAGGTAAATATTCTTTACATGTGTTTTAACTGTATTCAAGGAAATAAATAATTTATCGGCAATTTCCTGGTTGGATAAATCACTGGCAATTAGTTTAAGGGTATCCAATTCCCGGGCACTTATATCTATTGCAACATGAATTTTCTTAAGTTTTTCTTTTCTTTCAATAAGCAGTTTAAGGGCATCAACAAACTTTGCTGGAATTTTGGTTTTTGCAGTAGCTTGAATTTTAAACACTTCGTTCAATAATTCCCTTGTATGGTGCAAGTCAAAGAGAAAGTATGAAAATAAATTTTCACTTGCGGCCAACTCCATGGCTTCGATCACATTTATTATTGCCTTTTCATGATTGCCCCTCATATTATAAAGAATAGCATAATACATTTTAATGCCGATCAGTCTTTCTATTCTTTTGCTTTCGTTTGCCAGAGTATATAATTCAGAAAGCAGTGACTCCGCTTCGTCCAGCCTGTAACGGGCAAGCAGAATTCGAACATAGGAGAAATAAGCAGCATCATCTATTTGAGATTTCTTTTTATCAGGTCCCAGACCATATTCCAAAAAAAGATTCTCAGCCTGGTCCAGTTGACCCATTTCAGTCAAAATAAATAGTTTCGAACTTAAATAAACATATGTTAAAAACGGGGCGACATTATGTTGTTTTATGATTTCTTCCATCTCGATCATTTTCTTTTCGGCGCCTGTAATATCTCCACATTCAAACAGTACGATTGAATAAAGCATTAATACAGGTATCTTAATAGAAATGTCTCTCGTGGTTTTGCACAATTCATAAGCTATCTTAACATATTCATGTGCTTTGTCCATGTTCGCCCACGCGGCTTGTGTATTTGCCATCACAATAAATAGTCCGGCATATGTCCATTCAGTTTTTGCTATTTGCGAATATCCTCTTTCCTTCATGAAAGCTAAAAGATCGGAACATTTTTTATAAGCAGATTTGTAATGCCCCAGCTGTTGTTCGATATCGGCCACTCTAAAAGCTATGGAGGATATCAGGTAGAGATTGCCGGATTTTTTACCATATTCCCAGGCATTTTTGAAAGCCCTGTTGCTTTCCTGTATATCCCCATTGGAAAAATACGCAATACCGTAAGAAAACCAAATCCAGCTAAGCCACAACGGATTATCCTCTTTTAGGTTTTCCATTGCTTTTTCACAATATTCAATAATTGTCTCCGGATGTTCTTCATTTGAATTCAAATAGGCAAATGCAACGAAGATTTTTCCTATCAGATTTCTTATTATAAATAATATTTCCACCAGATATATTTTTATCAGAAAGTCTGTTTGTTGTTATTGTTTCTGCACTGGTCAGGTAAGGTTTCGCTTGTTCCAATTTGCCGGCTGAAATTAATATCCAGGCATAATAAAGACAAAATTCGGGATTGTTTTTAATCAGTTCATCCGGCATTAAATCACCGTATTTAAGAATTGCAGCATGCTGACCATTTTCCCACATAGCTCTCAACTACGTCGCCAATTAATTGAATACTTTTTTCGTAGTTTTTAATTTCCAAAGCATGCTCTATTGCTAAATCAACCATGTTGTTATGTTCAAACCAATCACACGCTTTATTGTGAATATCAATAATCAGCAGTCTGATCTTTATGCTGAAGTCTTTGTTTTAACAAATCAGCAAAAAGATGGTGATACCTGTACCAATTTCTTTCGTCATCAAGAGGAACAATAAACATATTGTTTTTGTCCAGGGTTTCGAGAATTAACCCGCTATCGTTTCTATTTAAAACCTTATTGCATAAAGGGGCCGACATTTGTTCCAAAACCGAAGTCTGTATTAAAAATTCTCTTGATATCATCTGTTTGAATCTTCAGTACCTCCTCCATCAAATAATCCAGGATGTATCGGTTATCTCCTTTTAAATCGTGAATAAACCCTGAAATATCTTCACGGCCCTGCATTGACAAGGCTGTTAATTGCAGTCCTGCAATCCAGCCTTCGGTTTTGGTTTCAAGCGAATAAACATCATCAATTGAAAGTTTAAGTTTTAATTTTTTATTAAATAATATCAGAAATCTCATTTGCAGAAAAACTAAGATCTGATGAACGCAACTCAACCAGTTGATTCTGACTTCTTAATCGTGCAATAGGTAGTGCCGGATCAGATCGGGTTAGAATTACAATATGTATATTATCAGGTATTCGTTCTAATAAATAAGCAACTAATTTTAGGATATCCTGGTTGCTTATTAAATGAAAATCGTCAAGTACTAATAAAAAATTTTGATTGATTTTGAGTATTTCGTTGATTAATAGGCTGGCAATTGATTCGCCGGATGGTTTATTTGGTGAATTTAACAGCTTGAGGGCACTTTGTCCAAATTCTGTATGAATACTTTGAATTCCTGAAATTATATAACTTAAAAATTCTACCGGGTCATTATCACCATTGTCGAGTGAAAACCATGCTGTTGGAATCTTGTGTTGATGGATCCAGTCACTTAACAGGGTTGTTTTACCAAATCCGGCAGGAGCAGAGATTAGAATTAGTTTTCGACTTAAGCCCTATGTTCAATTTCTCATAAAGTTCCGGTCGATGAACTATGTTGTCTCCGGCAGGAGGAATATGAAGTTTTGTTAAAAGCACATATGCAAATTACAAAATATATTGATCTTCAGGATATTTCCGCTGCGATTCTGACGAGTGTCTGATTCCGGTGTTAGAAATCAGTTTGTTACAAAATCATACAGTGTTTCAAATTTAAACATTTCTCCAGACTAATTTTTGGCGTTTACCAGAGAGTTTAAAGAAAGTATTTCAAAGCGGGAATGATGCATCAATTGATATTGTGCACAAGAAGTGATTTAATCCATCATTAAGTATTACACTCATGATCAATCATTTATCATTAAAAAGATAAAAAATTAGTGATACTGAAAAGATTTAGGTGTTATTATAGCGCTTTATTAATTTTTATTTCGTATTTTTGCAGTCAACTATTTAAGATAATTCAATATGGAAACAGCAGTTGGTAATGTGGTCTATTTGACTACAGAAGAATTCAAAAACAAGGTATTTAATTACGATGTAAGCAAAGAATGGAAATATTCAGGTGAGTTGCCTGCCATAATTGACTTTTATGCTGATTGGTGTGGCCCCTGTAAAATGGTTGCTCCGATTCTTCAGGAAATTGCAAAGGATTACAATGGGAAATTGATTGTTTATAAAGTTGATACTGAAAGCGAACAGGAATTAGCTGCCACATTTGGAATTTCAAGTATCCCGACTTTACTTTTTGTGCCAATGACCGGACAGCCCCAGGCCGCTATGGGAGCATTACCACGTCATTCTTTCGACAAGGTCATTAAAGATATTTTATTGTCAAATTAATTTGGGTCAACTACCGCAAGAATGTTGCATTTATATTGTATCTTTCATAAAATCAATTAAATAAATTCTGTGCTGGTAATTAAGAATGATGTATGCAACAGGAAAGAAATTAAATTATGAAAGAAATAGTCTCAACAGAATTTGACAAAGAAGTATTGTCCGGAGGAAAAGTTGTCCTCGATTTCTATTCCTCCGAATGTCCTCCCTGTGAGGCATTAGCCCCAAAATTTGAAGGGTTGTCAAAACTCTATGGGAATGACATTAAATTCCTGAAAATTTTCAGGCAACAAAACCGGGAATTGGCTGATAAACTTTCTGTCAAATCTTCACCCACACTTATATTTTTCGATAATGGAAAAGAAGCCGCACAAAGGTTATCCGGCGGTATTAGGCGCAGCGATATAATAACCCATCTGGATAGTATGATTACCAATGAAAAGGTAAAAGCTATCAAATCGCAGATAAAACCAGTGGTTTCTGAATACGATGTTATTATTCTGGGTGCCGGTCCCGGTGGACTAACTGCCGGATTATATCTGTGTCAGGCAAAAATCAATACCGTGATGGTTGATATTGCATTACCGGGAGGCCATGTATCTACCACGCATGAAGTTTCCAATTATCCCGGCTTCATTGAACCCCAGGCAGGATATATGCTTTCGCACAATATGAGCGAACAAACGAAGCTATGCGGAACAGTTTATAAAGTGGCCGTGGATGTAACCAGGGTTGATCTTGCAAAAAAAGAAGTGGTAATCGATGAGTTCGAAACCCTTAAGGCAAAACGGATTATAATTGCCACCGGTACATCGCCTAATCTTACGGGTGCGCCTGGTGAAAAAGAACTGAAAGGCAAAGGCATTTCATACTGTGCCACGTGCGATGCAAAATATTTTGTTGACAAAGAAGTTGTCGTTATTGGCGGCGGAAATTCAGCAGTTGAGGAATCGGACTTTATAGCCAGGTTTGCAGGCAAAATTACAATGATACATCAGTTTGATAAGCTTACAGCCAATAAACAGGCCCAGGAAAAGCTGCTTGCAAATCCTAAAGTGAATGTACTTTTTAAACACGAACCAAGGGCATTTATTAAAGATGGTGATAAAATTATTACCGAGGTCGAAAATCTCAAAACCAAACAAATAATAAAGCTTGTAAGTGATGGTGTATTCATATTTATTGGCTTTCAATCAAATATTAAATTGTTCGGAGATAAGCTCGAACTCGACAACTGGGGCTACATTAAGACGGATGAAGATATGCGGACCAATATTCCCGGAGTTTATGCAGTTGGCGATGTAATCAGTAAAAAATACCGGCAGATAACCACTGCCGTGGCCGATGGAACTATTGCAGCTATTGCTATTGCAAAAGAACTGGATTGATAGTTTCTTTCATTTCCGAAAGGCGAATAAATCAATTCTAAGCGACTTTGCGCACCAATAATGCAAAAACCAGCAATGTGACAATTGCACTTATGACATCCCAATGGATGTCAATGATAAAATGGTAGGTAATAACGGCCAGTAAACCTACGAAAGAACATAATATTCCATTAATAACTTTATTGAATTGAGGATATGACCTTAATCTGTCGAAAAAGGGGATGATACCCATCAGGATAAGAAATGACGGAGTAAAAACACAAATTGTGGCAAATATGCTTCCTGGAATACCCAGGTGCATATAACCGAAAAAGGTAGCTGCAATGATAATTGATCCGGGTGTTACCTGACCCAAAATAATACCGTCCATAAATGTTTTTTTGTCGAACCATCTGAATACATCCACCAACTCGTGGTACATAATGGGTGTAGCCGCCAGTCCTCCGCCAAATGAGAAAAGATCGACATGTAACATTATGGTTGCCAATCTGAAATACTTTATATTCACAAAAAAAAGGGCTCCAAAAATTAAGGCAACCAGAAGCAATGACAGGAGAAAAAACCCGAAAGTTCTTGTTCTGACAATTTCCCGGGATGGAATAAATTCTTTTTTTGTGAAAATCAGTCCGAGTAATGCTGCAGTCAGCAATACCAGGGCGGGGTGCAATTTGACAAAGAATAGCCCTGCAGCTATGATTGCAATAATCCAGTCATTTACATTTCGAAAATTCTTTTTACCGAAAATAAAAACTGCATTGGCCATAATAGCTACAATTAGCACACGCAGATTACTTAATACCCATTCAACAGCTGATAAATTTTTAGTGTGCTTATAAATGACAGATAGAATGAACATAATCAGAAAGGCAGGAAATCCAAATGCAATGAAACTTACAATGGCTCCCCGGATGCCCTTTAATTTCAAGCCTATGTAGGCAACCAGCTGCATAACTATTGCGCCTGGAATGACCTGGCATAAAGCAAGTCCTGCATCAAAAGTTTCACCGTCTATCCATTTCTTTTTACTTACAATATTTTTTCTGATGTGGGCAGTCATGGCAAGACCGCCAAAGGCAGTTAATCCAATCCAAAAGAAAGACAGAAATAAATCAGTAAAAGAAGGAGATTCTTTTTTCTGCATGATCCCGATTTATTCTTTGGCCATTTTTTAATATTGTTCAAAAGTAATATTGAATTGCCAGATGGCCATGGGAATTCTGTCAATTCATTTTAACAAATTATTTATTACATCCATCAACTGGGACTTACTATGAACCCCGGCTTGTTTATATTTAATTTCGCCATTTTTGAAAACCATCAGGGTTGGAACGCTCTGGATATTATAACGGCTGGCTATCCCCCTGTTCTGGTCAACATCAATTTTAATTACCCGGATGCGGTCCCCGAGTTCATTTGCAATCTCCTTTAAAACAGGAGATTGAACTTTACAGGGACCACACCAGAGTGCATGAAAATCGATAACCACCGGCTTGCTATCCTGAATGATTGAATCAAAATTTCCCTGCATAGGCTATTTTATATTTTTTCAGTTGCGACCACCTTTGCGAGTATATCAGCATAAGTTAGGAATAAATATTGTTTTCCACTCGTTTGCTTATAGAAATATTTACCGGTAATAAGTAAACCTGCAAAAACGAAAACAGCAAAGGACAAACTGCTCAATGAAAGCTGCATTCCCGCCGGAAAGAATATGTCCGCTTGTACATCCGCCCGCCATTCTTGCGCCGATGATAAGGATAAATCCACCAATAAATGACCAGATGAGTCGTTTTGAAACTGAATTACCTTTGTATTTTTCCCAGTTGCTGTGAATTATGGTAAGTTTGAATTCTTTTCGCAAAACAGATATCACAATGCCCGAGATAAAGGCACCCGTTAAAAGCAAGTACTTCCCAATGTCCCGGCACCCTGAATTTTAGAAAAGTAATTGTTTTGAGTTGTGCCGGTAAACAAATCAGCTAAATACGGATAAGCAGTAGAGGCTCCGATCGGACCGGTTGGCAAACGACGATAAAATCACAATTGAATTCAGAACAGCCAGGGCAATGCCTGCATATAACCATTTGTAATCGTTTGCTTTTTCTTTTTTGTTTAACCAGAAACCCGTCCATATAAAAGCCGATGCCTATAATAATGCTCAGGAGATAAAACATGAAGTTGTACTGCCCCACCAGTGAGTAAACAAGGAATAGGTACCAAGGTCGGGTCCCAGGATACCCTGAATGGCAGGTAAGAGTATTGTATATATAAATCCACCTGCCAATGCACCTATAATACCAAAGAGTGCATCAACAGAACCTTCGCCAAGCGAAACGGAAGTGTTCCGGGACAATACCCCAGGATAGCCATTCCGGCTCCAAAAATAAAGCCCCCCAATGCAATTCCTCCAAATATGAGAGGCTTCAGATTGATACGTTGCCAGTCCCAGGCCCGTCTCAACGGCTAAAATTATGGCACCGGCTCCAATAGCAACTGCAATGGCTTTGGCAACAGTAAGGTTTTCAAGCGTCGCCATTCCGCTGATCACATTGTACCGGTTTAAATTGGCATATTGCAGAATTGCACCGAACAAGAAACCTACGAATAAAATTGAAGCATTCATGGTTAAAATTTTAATCAGGATAAAATATACGTGGTCAGAGGTCGTTATTTTGTTAATGTAACTGATATGATTATTACATGATTGATATTTCTGCTCATTCATAATTTTTAGCCCGGCACTGGTACTGGCCAAATAGTACAAGTCCGCCTCTTGTCCATATAGTTGATTTTATAGTTTCTATAGTGCTCCCTTGGCCAGGCTGCCACAAATTCAAGAGCACTTTGAACAGGTGTAGCTACTGCCGGGTGTTTCGATTTTGGTGTATAGATAATCGGCTAGTATAATTCTATCTGGCTCCATTGCCACAACATGAGCAGTTTCTTGTCGCAAAGTCTGCAATCTACTTGCAGTGGATCAACATCCAGGTCAATTCTGCAGCAATGAAAACCGGATTTAACGCAGCCTGATTATATCAGCGATGCTGCTGTGCGGACAAGCGATTTTATGATACTGGTACGATGTTGTCTAATTTAATTCCGTCCCCTCTCAGGCTCATTGCGTAATTCCATAAATCTAAACCCATCGGACAGGCCCATCTGCAGAATACCTTTCCGGAAAATACAGCGCCCTGATACCACAGCCCGCGATAAGTATATACCACAATGGATTTAAGAAGATTAGAAATTGCGAGATAAAGTGAAATACCTGATATGGGCAAGAATAACATACCCTGATGCTGACCAATGCTTTTAATAATTTTCTCATTATACAGCTAATTTTAAATAAGTTTTTTACAAACCGGGCAATCGGGGAAATTTACCCATCTTGGTTAATTTTGAATAAGTCCCCCATCCTTTTTTCATCCAATGACCAACAACAGGCATGGGAATAATAAATGATTTTGTATTATTTCGAAAAACAAAAGCAGCCCCATTGCCGGTATCCATGACGCATAAAATATTTAGAGAATCCTGATAGCCCTTTTTCTTATTCGTCCCTTTTTCGGTCTCGATAATATTATAAGCTGCATTCCGGCCCATTAGTTCGGCAATATGCCCCTGTTTGGCAACCCAATCGGGACCTTCAACCGCAGCAATATCGCCGATTGCATAAACATTATCAGTTCCATGAACCTTACAATGGTTATCAATTTTAATAAAACCAGCATCAGTCAGTGGTAAGTCGCTGGCCTGAAGCACACTGTTCCCTGCTGAGGCAGGAATGAACAAGATAAGATCAGCATTCAGTTTTGATTCATCTTCAAAAACAACCGATTTACTTTCAAACGACAGGATCTTTTTACCAAACCGCTTTTCAATCTTATACCTGTCAAACATCTTATTCAGCATAACCAGGGAATTCCTGCCCATTTTTGCGCCTGGCTCTGCCATTGGTGCAAAGAAAGTAAGATCAAAATTTTGTCTTATTTTTTTCTTAATGAGCATATTGTGAATATTGAAAATCAATTCAAACGCAGGACCTCCGCGTACAGCAGACAGGTCCTTCGGATTGCCTCCAAAACCAACAGCTATTTTTCCGCTGCCCTGTTCAACCAGTTGATCAATTCCTTCGCGAATTGAAAGTGCAATTTGAGGTTTTCCGCAAATTGACAAGGTGTTTTCTATTCCCTTATGCTTCATCTTATCTGCACCAAAGGCAACTATCAGATAATCATAATTTATCACTTGTCCATTACATATGACAAATTGATCTTTGGCATGTATTTCTGTAACGGGTTCAATTATAACTTCGAACGGGTATTTTTTTCGGATATTAGCCAGAGGCACCTTGACATCCTCAAATTCTGCGCCATGTACCGGAATCCAGATTGAAATGGGATATATATACAGAAAATCCCGATCAGAAACCAGGGTAACTTTAAACATTCCGCTTTTTTGCAGTTCAATGGCAGCTTGAATACCTGCAAAACCACCTCCTAATATCACAATTTTTTTCATTGTACAAAATTACCGTGAAAACACAATGGACTAAGGATTTTCGGCGCGGGTACGACAACCCGGGAATTGAATTTGGACAACATTTTTATTAAGCTAACCTGACTTTTCAGCAATTAGTTTATTATTATCAGGCATTCTCAAATTCCTTAAATGGATTGTGCTTATGCTCCCGATCCTTAACGATGAGTGTAGTTACCGGCGCTTCAGATTTTTGATTAAAAAGTATATCATGGCCCATGCACAAACCAAAAGCAATGTTAAGCCCGGTGTTGTTCTCTTTCAGATATTCGGCCTGACCGGAAGGATTGCAGGATAACCCCCTGGATTGGTCAGAAAGTAATTCAGAAGAGGCAATCCTTCCAATTTTGCAATCAACGGAATAAACTTCAAATTCTGCTTCAAGAACTTGCTTCAGCTTATTTGCTTCTTTCTGTAATCCAATGCAGTTGGCAATGCCAATGCGTTTGATGCTCGACAGCCGGGCAAAATTCCTGATCTCCTCCACCCGGTTTTTACCGGGTAAACGGGCTTCTTCAGCAACCCGCATGGCACGTAAGTCGTCCTCGGAATATAATTTTTTCAGTTCGTCAGTATTCATGATTATCATTTATTTATAGCGCCCCTCATTTTTGCAATTTTTAAACTGCGAATGCACTATCCCGCCTGGTTAATAATAATTTCAAGCCTCAGTTAATAATCGTTTTTTATATAACGTTATGGCTGCAGGTATGTCCTTCTCCATGATGATGCTCATGATGGGCACAGGATACGCCTGAATCAGTCAATCCACCTCTCAAATACATTTCGGCAAGTTTAGATACGTCCCCTGAACATCCCCTTATAACATCTATGCCGTGATGGTTGAGAACCTGAATTGCGCCCTCTCCAATACCTCCGGCTAGCATCACTTTAACACCGATTTTTTGAAATATGCCGGCAATATCCGATTTGCATCCGCATCCCTGGGGCGAAGGCAGAATTTCTGTTCCGGTAATATTGAGGTTGTCATCGGCCGATATTACCGTATACATCTCACAATGTCCAAAATGACTGTCTACATTATTTCCGCTAGTGGGTATCGCTATTTTAATCATGGTATAATTTTTAGTTAGTTAGCATATTAATAATATCCTGGACGGATTTTTCATCATTCTTCAATATAATCAGTTGAATTTTAAGGCTATCGAGTAAAGGTTTAATTTTAATCCCAAATTCTCCCGATACAATTTTAGCTGTCCCTTTCGATGCAAGCAATTTAACCGAGTCGCTCCCTGCTCCCTCTTCAGCCTCTTTATAGGGATTGGGCAGGATCTCCATACCCTGATAAACTTGTCAAAAAATACCAAATAAGAGCAACAAATAAAAAAATAGCGGCTAATGCCGCCATTGTAATTCAAATAAACCAAAACAACCAAGATTCTCTAGTCATGACAACCCGCCACGATTTTTGAATTCTTGGCGCAACACTGTGCTGTTTTGGATTTTGACTCTGCTGTTTTTTTTCTGACAAGGCTTTTCATAGTATAAAAAATTATAGTTATTTAATAAGTAAAACATCATGAATGGCCTTTACAAGCGACTCCTTTGGCAAGGCTCCCATAGCAGCCTGGGGCTTTCCATTAACCGGAATAAAAAGCAAGGTTGGCAGGCTCTGAATTCCCAGGGTTTGCGACAACAATCGTTCTGCGTCGGTATCCACCTTATAGATGATTATCTTGCCATTGTATTCCCTGGCTATTTCTTCCATAACGGGTGAAAGCTGCCGGCAAGGACCACACCAGCTTGCATAAAAATCAACAATGGCCGGTTTGTTTCCCTCATATTTCCATTGTTTATTCAATTCATAATTAAAGACTTTTTGTTTAAAGGTTGCTTCAGTTAAATGAATGACGGTACCCGTTGTTCCGGCCTTTGGTTCCGTTGACGGGTCACCGGCATGGGTATGAAACGACAGAACTGTCAATATAACTGAAGTTAGAAATAAGTTCTTTTTCATCTTGTTGATTTTAAGAAATTAGTAAAAAACTTGCTACTCAAATTGTAAAGGAATTCCGGCGGACGGGATTTCTAACACCGTCCTTTGCTACAAGGACTGTTCACCATTAAAAAACCAAAAAGCCCTCCGAAAATTACGCTCTTGTATGGATTGCTTGTGATATCACAAGAACCCGAATTACATCCAATAAAGTGATAATACAGAAATCCGGCCAGCCCACCGATAACCACCGCTAATAAAGGCTTCCAGAATGTCCGGGATTTAAAGAACTCCTTTTTAAACACGGACCTCGAATTTTCCACGGTATTGTTCTCCATAATCTTAAAATTGCAGGTTATTTCAGCAACAAAAGTACTAAAAGAATTTTAATAAATCGCTTAGATATCACTTAAATCTTTTTAATATCACTATTTTTTTATTTTGTATATTCTAATCCGAACAGGGCATGGTCAGGTATAAGTTTTTTGATGTAGGTAGAAAGCGATTTTAACATATTTTGTGACTTCCTGATTTAATGCAGGGGAAGCAAAATGATTAATTTTGTTTTTCGAGTCACAGCAATAGTATCAGCATTTCAGCCAGGGTAAATTTAGATTGGTCACTTAGATCATGTTCAGGGCTTGTTAAAATGCACACAGGATAAAATTGAGTCCCGTATCGATTCATCTTAGATGGAATAAGTTAACTATGTAATTATTTATAAAAATTGTCGAGTCATGAAAAGAATAGTCTACAAGGCCTTAACTCTGAAAATTTTATACCTGGTAATCTTTTTAATCCTGGTTTCTTTACTAATATATACCCCGACATTAATAAACGGGCCGTTGAAAATATCTGCAAAATTGATCATTGAGGAAGACACTATCGAGGGGATTCCTTCTTTTTATTTTATTTATTCTGAGCATTTTAATTCTGAATTTATATCAGCGTGAAGTTATAAAGCACAAAGAGACTATTGAGAAAATCAATAAGGATAAAAAGAAAGTTGAAGAAAGGCTTACTAATTCAGAACAATATATTGGCTTGATAAATGTCCAGTTAGACCAGATCAAAACAATTTTTAATGGCATTGACAAATACCCGCAAACTAAAGGAGATTTAAAAAAGACTTTTAGTTTTTTCAGCAAACGTGCATTGGGAATTGTAAATACAGATTGGGTACTATTTAGAATAATTAACAGCCTGAGTCAGAAGACAATTATCGAGCATTTTGCATCAAGAAATGAATTGACTTGCGAATATCCTCATGTTAGTAATAAATTGATCGTTGAAAATCAATCAGGTTTACCCTTTAATTCTGTTATTTCCAATCCTAAAAATTTGAATATCGTTGCAATTTGTATTATGCCTATTGACAAAATCAGTAAAGATGAGCATGTTTTTATCCAGGCTATTATCAACGAGATCATCAAACTTTTCGTTATAGTGAATTCCGCTTATTACATAAAGGAGAACAAATTATTTACGGCGGATAAGCCAGATAAAAAACAGATATCCTCCCTCAAAAACAAATAAACGCTGTCTGAAAATCCTCATTGGTTTTGTTCACGAATGCCCGCCAACAATAATACGCATCATTTTAAGATTAAGGACTATAAATCGAAAGGCCTGCCAAATCAGATTTCTGCGCCAGAAACGCGTTGCTTTGGTGGGTAATGGCGGGTATGACTCATCGTAATATCCGCGTACAATATTTTTTGCCATCTTATTAAATTTTGTGTTAACACCAATAAAGCAGGTTTATTCCGGAATTAACCACCAGAAAGGATAGCCTTTTGCTTTATGAATAAACATATAATGCAGAAATAACTTAATCCAGTGACCGGCTAATCCGGCTTCTCCAACCGTATAGCTGATGTCGCGGCCCCATTGCGGATATTTCTGCCAATCCGGAACAATCGGGTAAACCGTCATGGTAGCCGCATTTCCTTTTATCATTCCATATCCCGCCGATACTACACAAGCTGCACCCATTTTTCCCATGGAAGCTTTGTGTTTGAAATCTGTTCGCCCTGATTTAATCAGTTCAACCATATTCAATGCCACAATTTTACCAATTACTCCCGAAGGCATTCCTGTTCGCGGTGGAGCAGGTGTAATCAATGTTCCGTTCGGGCTTTTCATGGGTTTGGAAATCTGATGCGGAGGTGCAAATGCAATACCTGTGGCAAAAATATTGGAAAAGGCAGGACTTTGATAGGTCGAAGGCCAATCCTCCACTGACCAGTCCTCGAAAGCCTTGCCAGAATAGTCAGCATCCACTTTCATGAAACCGCTGGGTGCAAATAGTTGGGTGGTAATATCTTCTCCGGTTTTATTGTATGCTTTAAATCCGACACCTGCAAAGGCAGGTATGAGCATGGCAAAATCGAATTCAATGGTTTTCATTTCACCATCCAGGGTTTCGTAATGAGCAATTCCCTCTTCCACCTTAGTAACTCCGGCTCTCTTTATCCAGCGAATGCCATATTCTGCAAAAATTGATTCGCTGAAGACTTTGGTTGGAGTAATATAACCTCCTCGCTTAATAAATGCACCTCCCATTCCGAAATCGCCCAGTTCATATTCATTCGAAATCCAGGTAATCTCCGCCTTATCCTGAAGACCACGTTCCCTGATCTGGTGAGCAACATTGAGTGCATATTCAAACGCAGCACCCTGGCAGGTTGCAGCCGGATGACCGGTACCAATAAGAAAGCGAAGTTTTTCTCCTTTCTCCATTCGGGTGAAACACTCCTTCAAAGCCTTCCAGGTTTCCACTGCATGATCGCAGGTACAGACCGAATGGGTGTATTTTCCAGGTCCAAGGCCTTCGGTGGCCTCAAAATTCAACTTGGGACCAGTTGCATTTACGAGGTAATCATAATCAACATTTTCAGTTTCCCCCTTCCGGGATTCATCGGTGTATTCAATGGCTACAAAAGGACGGTCTGATCCGTTATCCCCCTCCGGGAAAACTGCGGTGGCTTTTGCCTGCTTAAAATCAATTTTCCAACGGTCATATACGGGACGTAATTTAAACCGAACCTGATCTATAGTCATTTTCCCGACACCAACCCAGATATTGGAAGGAACCCATTGATAATATGCTGAAGGACTTACTACAACAACCTGATGGGCCGAACCGAGTTTCTTTTTAAGAAATGCCGCGGCTGTATGACCCGAAATACCTGCACCAAGGACCAGAATTTTTGCCATGTATTAAATCTTTATGGTTTTAATTAAAGTATTATTACACCCTGGGCAATCTATAGCATAGGTTTTTATTGATTTTGCGTAATTTTAATGTGATTCCATGTAGTTAAAACATCAACTGAACCTGGATTTATGAAGGAATACCAAGTAAGATAAAAATACAAATAATTGCCGTAAATCTATAATATTCAGCACTTTTATTTTAATTTATTGAGCAAGTTGTGACCGATCGTGAAATTATCAACAGAATACTTTCGGGAGAGCGAAATTACTATCAATTGCTGGTTAAGCGCTATCAGTCCATGGTGTTTCGAACCTGTCTTGGTTTTATCCATAACAAAGAAGATGCCGATGACCTCACGCAGGAAGTTTTTATCCAGGCATATCAATCCTTAAAGAATTTCAAAGGTGAGGCATCCTTCTCGACCTGGCTTTACAGGATTGCAGTGAATGCCTCTCTGAATAAAGTACGCAGATCATCAAGATTTAATTTTCTGAAACGTTTTGATACCCTTTTTGGTTCCGGAAAGGAAGCAGACAAATCGCATCCTGATGTGTATGCTAAAGATCCGGAAGAGATCCTGCTTCAATCTGAACAGGCTGAATGGGTTCAGAAAGCTTTGGACAGTCTGCCGGAAAAGCAACGGACAGCCATTGTTTTAAGCAAATATGATGATCTTTCGCAAAAGGAAATTGCGAAAATCATGAAAACAAGTGAAGGTGCTGTTGAGTCATTATTGCAGCGTGCAAGGACAAATCTTAAAGAAAAGTTACTGAATGATTATAAAAAAATCAAAAACGACCGTAGGAAAAAATGAAGTTTTGTTTCTAACTATAAAATCACTTAAAATGAACTGTGAATTCTGCCACAAATATTTAGATGAATATCTTGCTGGAAGTTTGCCTCACGATATGAGGATACTGGTTGAAGATCACCTGAATAAGTGTAAAGACTGTGCTGAAATACTCAGTTTGTTAAATCTTGCAGAAAAGGTCATCCGGAAAGAAAAACAACAGGAACCAAACCCGTTCCTTTCAACCCGGATCATGACCGTTATTGATACTTCCGGGACGGCTGTTCACCCTGTGTCACCGGTATTCATCAGGACTCTGAAATCTTTTGCGATCGTGGTGTCGCTGGCGGCTGTTATATATACCGGGATAATAATAGGTAATCTGTCAAAATCAGCGAACAACAGCAATGCATTGCCTATTGAGCTTGTATTGATTAACGATGCTGATATTGAATCAGTGAGCCTGCTTTCAGCGGAATAAAACGGAATAGTATGAAAACAGAGACCAAAATAAAACTAATGATCTGGGCCATCCTTTTACTGGCCGTAATGAATATCTCCACCATTCTTACTGTCCTGTATAACAGGGATCAGGAAGCAAAGCTCAGGAATATACCTGAGCAGGATATTACCGGAAAGCGCTTCTGTAAAATTCAGCGGACGCTACTTCAGGGATCACCTGGGATTTAATCAGCAGCAAATGAACCGGTTTGTTGAATTTAATCCGGCATTCAGGAAACAGATAATGCGCATTAACACTGAACTGGCAGATCAACGCCGTCGGATGCTTCTGGAAATGTCGACCGGAACCTCAGATACAAGCAAACTTAATCAGCTATGTGATTCAATAGGTCATTTGCATGCCAGTCTTAAAAAATACACCTATAAATATTATCTCGATATCAAAAATATATGTGATAAACAGCAGAAGGTGAAACTCGAGCAGATGTTCGATGAAATGTTTGCGGGAGAAATGCCGGCTGGTCGCCATGGCAAAGGGGGCCCAATGGGCAGGCGAAGTGGCAGAAATATAAACAATTAATCGGATTTTTAACAATTTAATTTTTATGAAAATGAGAGCAAAATTATTTCTTACAGGTATTGCTTTAACGGCACTCACAACAATTGCATTCACCCAGCAACCGGGTTCAGGACAAGGGCAGCGAAACGGAACAGGAAAGGGGGCAGCTTATGTGGATGCCAATAAAAATGGCATCTGCGATAATTATGAAAACAAAACCGCAAACTTTGCACGGCATGGAAAAAATGGCGCTGTATGCATGGGAGGGTGCGGGCAGCGTTCCGGGCAGGGATGTGGTCGGCGTGCCGGGCAGGAGGGATCAGCACAAAACCAGGGCAGATGCCAGGGTAAGGGCAGGAACTTTGTGGATGCAGATAAGAATGGTATATGTGATTATTATGAGGCTGCGTCCAAAAAGTAGATTGCATAATTTCCTGTTCATAAAGTAGGGTAAATTCATTTTCGTTCGGATATAGAATAACTAACTTTAATGAGGAGTGCCTCATAGTTGGTAAACAAGTTTTTACAGCATTGACCAAGGAAGAATTTAAAGTATTGTTTGACACTTATTTCGATTCTGTTCGCAGTTATTTATTTTATCGCGGTGCAGAAAAGGAACAGGCTTCGGATCTGGCGCAGGATGTTTTTATGAGAATTTGGGAAAAACAGCCCGTTGTAGACCCGAAGATAGCGATCAGGCTTTTATACAAGATTGCCGGCGATATGTTTATAAGCCGGTACAGAAGAGAGACACTGGAGAAGAATTACAGGACTTCACTGAAAAGCGAAAACCTGGATTTTTCACCGGAGGATGAATTGAGATATAAACAGCTGTTTGAGAACTATACAAAAGCACTGGCAAATCTAAGTGAGAAACAGCGAACAGTTTTTCTGATGGCAAGGATGGAAGGACTTAAATATCACGAAATAGCTGAACGGCTTGATTTAAGCGTAAAAGCAGTAGAAAAGAGAATGAGTGTTACATTGGCCTATTTGAAAAAAGTACTACAGGAATAAATGACGATTGAAAGAAAAAATAGTAAACCGCGTGTGGACGTATCTGAGAATCCACTGGATGCCTATCCCCGAACTCACGTCGAATGGGGTAAAAGCAAGGAGGCTATCTGGGCTGAACTTGAAAAGAAGGTGGATGCTTCCGGACCTGCAAAGCTCAGGGTTCTGATCAGACCCTGGATGAAAATTGCAGCCGCTGCTGTGTTGGCCTTTTTTGTGGGTATTTCCATTTTCATGCAGATCTACACCAAATCCTTTACAGTCCCGGCAGGACAGCACAGCAGTCTCATATTGCCTGATCATTCAACCGTGAAGCTGAACGCCCAAACAACCATTACCTATAAACCATTGTTATGGATGTTTTCGAGGAAGGTCAGTCTCGAAGGGGAGGCATTCTTCGAAGTGAATCCCGGGAAGAAATTTGAGGTGGCTTCAAAGTCTGGTAAAACAGTTGTTTTGGGCACCAGCTTCAATATTTATTCAAGAAACAGCAGTTACCAGGTGACCTGTATGACAGGAAAAGTAAGGGTAATTGAAAACACAGATGGAAATGAAGTGGTTCTGCTCCGCGGGCAAAAAGCAGTATTAAATAAGTATGGTACCCTCGATATACAATCCGGTACGCCTGTTGAACAATCCATATCATGGATTGAAAATAAATTTAGCTTCACATCGGTTCCCCTGCAGCAGGTATTTGAGGAAATCGGAAGACAGTACGGTGTTATTATCATAATCCCCGGAAATCTTGAAAATACCTATACAGGAAGCTTCGGGCGTAATATGTCAATTGAACAGTCACTGAATCTGGTATGTAAGCCATTTAATTTAAAATTTTCCCAGCAGTCGAAAGATGAATATATTATTACCCGGAATAATTAAAAATATTCCTGATAAGAATTCTCTGGTATTTCTGCTATTGCTTTTCCTGGTTGTCCCTGCTTTTTCCCAGGAAATCAGGATCAACTGCACAGATGAACCGTTGAATAAAATTCTTATCCAGTTGCGTGACAATTATGGGTTAATGGTTTCATTTGATGACCGGCAGTTATCCACGTATACCCTCACACTTGAGAAGAAATTTTCATCACCGGCCCTGGCATTTGATTACCTTTTCAGGGGTTTACCTCTCCGATATGAAATAACTGAAGGCGTTTACATTATTTATACGGTTGCTGTAAGGGAAAAGGCGAAAAATCACCTCATCACTGGCTGTGTATACGATAAAACCAATCATGAAACCCTGCCTTTCTCCAGTATCCTGATTAACAACAAAGGATTTATATCTGATGCCGAAGGCAATTTCTCCTTCACTTCAGCTACCGACAGTATTTTCACTGTAAAGATTTCCTACCTTGGTTATTATATCCTTGATACCATTGTACCGAAGGGTACTCATTACAATTTCCGGCTTACACCATCCGTCATAGCCATGAAAGAGATTACTGTTATTGGACAGGAAGTGGAACGGTCAATACAAACAGGGAATTCGCCCGGTGAAATCAAGCTGAATCACAAAATCGCCTACTTTTTGCCCGGAAATGGTGACAATTCCGTGTTTAATTTATTACGACTGCAACCAGGAATACTGGCATCAGGTGAACAATCGTCCGACCTGATAATCTGGGGAAGTTACGAAGGGCAAAGTCAGATTGTTTTTGACGGATTCACCCTGTATGGAATGAAAAATTTTAACGATAATATCAGTGCTGTGAATCCATTTATGGCAAAAGACATAAAAGTATTAAAAGGAGGATTTGGTGCAGAATATGGCGAAAAAGCCGGAGGTATTGTGGACATTACCGGTTTGGATGGAAACCGTTTGTCTCCGTCGGTGCAGCTGAACATAAACAATATGACCTTAAACGGACAGGTAAGTGTTCCGTTCCGTAAAAAATCCTCCCTCCTGATGGCCTACAGACAGACCTATTACAATTTATATAATCCTGTGGAATATTCCTCTGTATTAGGATCCGGATCCGGAAGGGGAAGGCAAAGCGGAGGGGCTGATTATTATGTTATACCTGATTATGTATTTCGCGATTTAAATCTTAAGTACTCGGGTGGCGGTACAAAAAGCAACTTTTACATAAGTCTTTACGGGGGTAATGACAATTTTAACTATTCTTTTAACGAAGAGACTATGCAGAAGAGCATTGCCCTCAACTATAGTGAACAAAACAAGCAGCTCGGTGGCGCTGCATTTTACGGATTCCGCTGGAATGATAAAAACACCAGCAATTTTACTCTTAGCTATTCCTTATTGAATACTGACAGGGATTATCAGGAGAAAACAGAAAGAACAGCAGGTAACCAGGTATTCACTTTCATTAGTGAACAAACCACCAATTCTGTGAATGAAATCAATGGAAGGATTGACAATAAGATTAACCTGTCGGAAAAGCACACTGCCAGCCTGGGAGCAGGATCGCTTTATTATTTCACGTTTAACCATATCAATACTATTCGTGATACTGTTAATGTCAGTCTTACAGTACCATACCTGTACCTTCAGGATAATATTGCCCTGCTGGATAACCTTACCATCAGTCCGGGTATTCGTATGAATCTCCACACCACATCCGGCAAGCTGTATTTTCAGCCCCGTATTTCGGCTATATACAAAATTAATGAAGCAGTAAGGATAAATGCCGCCGTCGGAATGTACAACCAGTTTGTAGCCAAAAACAGGATCATGGATGCTTCAGGTAATTACAGGCTGGCCTGGTCAATATGCAACAATAAAGAGATTGCTGTAATCAACTCCAAGAGTTACTCGCTGGGTTTTTCATTTAACAAGTATAATTTTACAGCCAGTATTGAAGGGTATCTGAGAAATACAGGTGGCATTACGCGATACCTGGAAACCACTTCAGGAAGCCAGGCTTATCAGGGCGACGGCAAAACAAGGGGACTGGATTTATATGTAAAAAAGGAATTTAAAAATCAATCATTCTGGATTGCTTACACCTTGAGTAAAACGGAGGAAAAATTTCCCTATTTTCCGGTTGATTCCTACATTCCCGCTATGCATGATCAGCGGCATGAACTAAAAATAGCTGGCCTGGCTAAAATAAAATCATTTCACTTCTCAGCCTGCTATGTCTTCGGATCCGGATTTCCCGATCCGGATTTGTTACCCGGTGAAATTGATTATACAAAGCCTTATAACAGGCTTGATGCTGATATTATTTACAATATCTCCACACGAAAGATAAAGATCGATGCCGGGATTTCCGTGCTGAATGTGCTGAATACTGAAAATATACGGTATTCCAATTATACCAGGGTTCCGACAGACGATTCAACTTTCGTTAGTCTGTATGCCGAGGCCGTACCTTTCACCCCCACATTATTCCTGAAGATTTCATATTAAAGAATCGCCTAGACGCCCACTCATTGTGGCCATTACGCTATACTTTGTGTTTTTGGCTGATTATTTTTTCCCAAAAAAAGGTAGGGTAAAAATAAGTTCATGCGGATTAATAGCAAAGAAGCTATAAAACAAATTTAAACTTTCCCAAGATGAAAAAGAAAAATGGATTATTTGGATTGATGTTTGTCGCAGCAGCGGCAGTTATTTTCACCCAGTCTTGTTCAAAGGATGACACAGGAAGCATTTCTGCAACCGATATTGCGCTTGCCAAGGATGATGCTTATGTGGAAGCCCTTTTTGATGAATTAGATGATTTAGCGATTGCTGAGCTTACAACACTTGACGATAACGATTATCAAACGACAGGTTTGAAATCAACATCGGAAGGTAATTGCTATACAGTAATCAGTTAACCACCCCGACACCACCACATTCCCAAAAGAGATCACGATTGATTTCGGAAATGGCTGTACCCTTGTGTTCAACGGAGACTCAATAACACGGTCGGGCCAGATCAATATTAGCATTTCCAACCGTTGGTCTGTACAAAATGCTGTACAGGTTATGACCTTCAATAATTTTTACTTTAACGGTGCAAAGATTGAAGGGACGCGCACCATGACTAACAACGGATTGAATGAGCAAAACCGCCTGGAAATTGCCACTCATCTGGAAAATGGAAAGGTTACCTTTGGTGAGAACGCTTTTATGACGCGTACAGCAAGTCATGTTCGTGAATGGAAAAGGCATCAGAATCCATTGAATGATACAATTTTTGTAACGGGTTCAGCGAATGGTTCAAATGTACTTGGTGAAACATATAACCGGGAAATCACCGAACCACTGGTACTTGTTCATTGCGCCGGACTTCAGTATCGTTGGGCTGTTGCATCAGGTAAGGTGTCAGTAACCAATAGCGCCAGGGGGAATATGATTATTGAACATACGGGAAATGAATGCGATGGTGATGTGGTTATTGAAAAAGATGGCGATCAGTACAAATACCAATTCAGATACAGGCATAACAACAACAAGCAGTAATGAATGAATCACGTTAGGTCTGAGGGATTTTGTGCTAAAAGCGGCTTCGGCCGCTTTTTTCATTAATTACCAAGGAAATCGAAGATTGAAAGTAGGGTAAACACTTTTTCATTCGGTTTATAAATAAGAAGCACGGACAAACTAATGAATAGTGCGATGCTTCCATAGTTCTGCAAAACAATTTACAATTACTAACTTAAAAGATTTAACAATATGAAAACCAATGCAAAATATCAGTGCCATTTATTGTGGCAATTTTTACCCTGTTTCCTGGGACTAGGCGCCTGTGAGAAGGAAGAGACGAACAATGAAAAAACAGAATATGCGAGTATTCTAAAAGTTGCAGATGATGGTACAACTTCAGTGATCGAAGCCAATTTACAGGCAGTACTGTTGGAATCTCCTTCCATAAGTAACGACGAACTGTCTGTTCTGCTTGAGATGAAAGAAGAGGAAAAGCTCGCCCGTGATGTTTACACGGTTCTTTACCAGAAGTGGGGAAGCCGGATATTTTATAACATTTCACAGGCAGAAGAAAAGCATATGAATGCTGTCATTCTTTTGCTTAAATATTACGGATCAGCAGATACATTGGTTGAAGAAGCCGGCATATTTACCAGGCCGGAGTTTCAGACATTGTATAATGATCTGGTTGCCGCCGGATCAGCTTCAGTTGAAGATGCTTTTAAAACAGGTGCATTAATCGAGGAAATGGATATTAAGGATCTTACTGATATTCTTGAATCTGCAACAAATGAGAACATTATCCTTGTTTTTGAAAACCTGTTAAAAGGATCACGGAATCATTTAAGAGCTTTCATCAGACAACTGACCGGTCTTGGAATATCCTATATACCGGTCTATATTTCTGCCGACGAATTTGAGCAAATTATCAACTCGCCCATGGAAAAAGGGAATCAATACCGGATGAACAACAGGCAGGGAAGCCAGGGATATCGGGGAAATCAGGGAAATCAAGGAAATCAAGGAAATCATGGGAGACACGGAAATCAGGGGAATCACGGAAATTAAGGCCGATTTGTTGATTGTCGACCGTGGGCAAATGAAAAAAGCAGTTACCTGGATTTATCCTTGTAACTGCTTGATTTTTAGTGTGGGAACTGCTGGATTCGAACCAGCGACCCTCTGCTTGTAAGGCAGATGCTCTGAACCAACTGAGCTAAGCTCCCAAAATATATATTGTCACGCGATGCTTCCCCGGCTTTGATGCCGGTATACTCTGAACCACCGTGCTAAGCTCCCTTTCCTTTTTGGAAGGGATTGCAAATATATGTTCTCATTTTGAGATTAGCAAAATATTTGATGGAATAATTGCAGTTATTAACCACAAAGGGCACAAAAGATTTCACAAGGGTCACAAAGTCAAGGGTTATCAATCCCCCAGGTTCAAATTTTCCGAACAAAATTTATCCTTTATTGTTGATAAATAACATTCCTAAATAGAATCCTAAATTATTGTAAACTACACCCTTATGGATCGCAGAATATTTCTTCAAATTCCCGTTCTGGCATTCGCTTCAACAATGATTACCAAAGCCCAGGTTCCTGATCCCGACAAACCAAAAAAAGGATTTAAAGTAAATGCAGGAAGCGACCGCTCCCAGGAAGAGCTTCATATAATGGGCGGAAAATTTAACTGCATGATTTCTTCAAAGGATACCAACGGGGAATTGCTGGCCTACAACACTGTCAGATCCGAAAAGGGCGGCCCGGCCTTCCATGTTCATCATAGCCAGGATGAATGGTTTTATGTTATCTCAGGAGAATTCATCGCCCAGGTTGGGGAGGACAGGTTTTCCCTGAAAGCGGGGGATTCTGCCTTTGCACCCCGGAAAATACCCCATGCTTTTGCAAAGGTTAGCGAAGGCGAAGCCCAGATGCTCGTGTTGTTTCAACCGGCAGGACTGATGGAGGATTTCTTTGAACAAATGAGCAAATTGGGGAGTAGCATTCCAAAAGACCAGGAAACGACTTTAAAAGAGCTCTGGCGGACGCATGGGATGGAGATAGTAGGGCCACCGCTTAAATTCTAGTGCTTTTGTGCCTTTGTGACAAAAATGGTGATATTAAAGCGATTTATTTCAAAACTTTTGCTAATTTTGTCCCCGAAACAATAGGCAATTACAATGGACAACAATATTGAAAACGACCTGCAGACGGAAACAAAAAAGGAGTTTTATAAATCATGGAAATTCTGGAAGCCTGCATTAGGGGTGATTATCGGCGGTCTGGCCGGATTTCTCTATTACCATTTTGTCGGATGCAAATCAGGGTCTTGCGCTATTACAAGCAATCCCTATAACAGCGTTATTTTTGGCGGTATTTTTGGCTTTCTTATGGGAAGCAATAGTAAAAGTTAACCACAGAGAACCAGAGTATTACAAAGACAGTAAAGAGTTTTAATTCGGCTTTGCCCAGGTTAAAGCGAATTGTTTTCACGTCAGACCTAACTTTATCCTATTGGTTTTGTTATAATTAAATGAAACTGAAGTCTAAGATTTCAGGTTATCAGAAAGTTTAATTATAACTAAAACCAACCATACATGAGAACTCTCGGGATCGTAATCATAATAGTCGGAATTTTAATGATTGTTTTTACAAGTATTAATTTCCAGACTAAAAAGAAAGTAATGGATATTGGCTCGGTGCAGATAAACAAAAAAGAAAACCACCGCGTCAGATGGCCTGTTTATACTGGTGTTGCGGTATGCATTGTAGGAATTGCAGTACTTCTGGTAAATAAAAAGTCACTTTGAAATTTTAACGCAAAGGTCACAAAGTTTAGCGCAAAGATCGCAAAGTAATATTTAGATCTCAGTGAGCTCAGCGCATAACTCCGTGTCCCAGTGGTTAATTTTCAGAATACCAGGTTAATTGTTCTTTCCGGCTTTCAGCTTCACCTCGTGCACGATATCACCTGCAATTACTTTACACGGTGTTATCTGTTTTGCTTGTAATAACAGCACTCTTTGCCTTATGGTTTTCCCATACGATTGAAACTTCAAAACCTCCCCGCGCGCAAAGTCCGTTTACAGAACCCTTTTCCCATGCATCCGGTAAGGCAGGCAGCAGCCTGATCTCATTTCCATCTGATTGTACAAGCATTTCGGCTACTGCAGCCGACCCGCCGAAATTGCCGTCGATCTGAAAAGGGGGATGAGCATCAAACAGGTTAGGATAGGTTCCGCCACCTCCGGAATAGTTGGTCTGCATGCCATCGGGTGGCACATATTTCAGCAATTCCCTGTACATTTTATAGGCATGATTGCCATCATAAAGCCTGGCCCAAAGGTTTATACGCCATCCTTTCGACCAGCCGGTAGTTTCATCTCCCTTTATTTCCAGTGTTTTTCTGCATGCATTGGCCAGTTCCGGCGTGGTTAACGGTGTGATCTGGTGGCCCGGGAAAAGTCCGAACAGATGTGACTGGTGCCTGTGCCGGGGATCTTCATCATTCCAATCGTAGTACCATTCCTGCAGATTGCCATTTTTTCCAATGGTAAAGGGATGCAGGCGCTTTAATGCATCTTCGAGCTTTCTCCTGAAATCAGCATCCGTATTTAATATTTTGGAGGCAGATACGGCTTGTTCCATGCAGGCACGTACCATCGCCAGATCTGCGGTTCCACCATAAAGCGTGGCCCCATGATAACCATCGGAATTTATGTATTTATTTTCCGGGGAGGTTGATGGGGAGGTGATCAGTTCCCCGTTTTTTTCCACAAGCCAGTCAAGACAAAAAACGGCCGCCCCGCGCATTAATTCATACCCCTCGTTTTTTAACCATTCTTTATCCTGGGTAAACAGGTAATGTTCCCATAAATGCGTGCTTAACCAGGCGCCACCCATATACCAGTTGGCCCAAACCGGATCGCCATGACCAAAATCGCCGACCGGATTGCTCATAGCCCAGATATCGGAATTATGACACGCCGCCCATCCGTCTGTTCCCAAAAATGTCTTTGCGGTGACTTTTCCTGTTTCGGCAATGTTCTTAATAAAAGACAACATGGACATATGCATCTCCGACAGATTTGTATTCTCTGCAAGCCAGTAATTTTCCTCCGCATTGATATTGGTTGTATAATTGCTGCTCCAGGGCGGACGCATATAGGGATTCCATATTCCCTGGAGGTTTGCGGGAACGCCGGGTGTTCTGGAACTGCTGATGAGCAGGTATCTTCCAAATTGAAAATACAGGATTTCAAGGTTTTTATCTTCCTGGCCGGTGGCATATCTTTCCAGCCGTTCATCGGTGGGCAGGTTGGGAGCAGTTGTAGCTCCCAGATCCAGTTTTACCCGGTTGAAATACTTTTGATAATCGGCCAGATGTGCCTTTTTTAAATCTTCATATGATTTGATGGATGCTGCTTTCATCTGCTTTCGGGCAATGGCTTCATTGTCGAGTCCCTGTTTTGCAGGATCTTTGTCAAAACCATTAAAACTGGTTGCAACCGATACCATGATAGTAGCCGAAGAGGCGTCTTTCAGGCCCACTGTAGTATCTGTAACTGAAATGTTTCCATCTGTATTCCTTATGGCTACCAGGGAAGAAAAACGGGTTCCCCGGTCCTTATCGAAAACAACTGCATTGGGAACATCACCGAGGTAATTGGGTTTTGCTTCCGTGGGTGCATAGCCACTGGCATACAGTTCTTTTCCCGAAACCACTTCACTGTGATTGAGTTGACTTTCAAACCGGACTGTAAAATTCAGGGCTCCTTTTTTACTGGATGTCAGGCGGATGACCATAACCTGGTCGGGATAGGAGATGAAATATTCCCTTGTATAATATACGCCAGCCACCTCAAAGCTTACCTTTGAAACAGCACTCTGAGATGTTGAGTTCCCTGTAATAATTCCTTGGCTCACCGCTATATTGAAAATCGATGAACAGGGTTCCGAGGGGCAAATAGGATTGGGAAAACTTACCCTGCAATTTATGCTGCAGTTCATCTGCAAGCTTATAGTCTTCATTATTCAGTGCCTCCCTGATGGCTGGCAAATTTTTATAGGCATCGGGATTCATATTGGGATTAACAGGTTCTCCTGACCAGAGGGTGGCGTCGTTCAGATAGATTTTGTCCGACTCCATGCCTCCAAATACACAGGCACCCATTTTGCCATTTCCAAGCACGAGGGATTCCTCAAAATATTTCGCCGGCATCTTATACCAGAGTATATCGGTTGCCTGGCCAAACCCGGCAATCGAACCTGTAATCAGAAATATTGAAAGCTGTAAAATGATCTTAACTGCTTTCTTTTGGTTAGATTGTAAAGAACTCATCTTATTAATTTTTTGGTTAATATGCTATCTGGGTTTCTTCGCTGAAACCCTGTACAGGCCTGATCCATGTGCCGGAATTACAGGTGCAAATTTGTCAGTGAAGGAGCCCAGGTCAATATGTTTCCAGATATCCCTGATAAGGCATGTATTTCCTATTCCCAGCTGCGATAATTCAATAGTAATTGATACAGGATCTGCGATCTGATCCCTCGCATTAAATACGGCGAGAAATTTATCACCTGTTTTCGGATCATCTGCAACCCAGGCAATAAGATCGTCCGTCCTGAAAAGCTGCCGATTATTCTGGCTGTACTTATTAATATAAAGAACCTCTTTGTGGGTAAGCAGCGACAGCGTAAATGCGTCATTTTCCGGAAGATCACCTCCGAACATCAGGGGGGAACGGAATATAGAAAACAGCGACATTAAAGTGATCTGCTCATCTTTTGTAAGCTGGCACATGCGATTGTCACCTCTTTCGGCCCGGATGCCAATTCTGCCAAGCGGAAGCATATCGGCATCCGGGAAATGGCCATTGCCAATATAGGGTGACCAACGGTCACACACTTCAAAATGTTCTTTTAACTGGGGCCAGTTATCCCAAAAATCACCGACAATGCGCCACATATTGGCGTGATTCATAATATGTCGTGCGTTTTCAACCGGGGTTTCGCCCGGTGAGGTAGCTTAATACAATTTCACGGCCGCATTTGTCAATGGCTTTGCGGACCATTTCAATTTCATCACTGTGATAGGGTACTGAAAGATCATCGATTTTAATGAAATCAACACCCCAGGAAGCATACAATTTAAAGATGGAATTGTAATATTCCTGGGCTCCTGTCCTGCCTGCAACAATGGTATACATATCTTTAAGCCAGGGGCACTGGCCTTCAGCACTGTAAATATCCCCTGCAAAAGCTTTGCTCCCCAAAATCGGGGTATTTTTTCTGACCGCTTCTACCGGAATTCCTCGCATGATATGAATACCAAATTTTAAGCCTTTGCCATGTACATAATCTGCCAGAGGTTTAAAGCCCTGCCCGTTTGCTGCTGAAGGAAACCGTACTTCACTGGGTAGAAATCGTCCGTACTCATCCATTACATATTTGGGATCCTTTTCATTATAGCCATGAGCCTTATCATTTTCAACAAACCAGCGGATATCAACCACAATATATTCCCAGCCAGATTTTTTAAGATGCAGGGCCATATAGTCGGCATTTGCTTTAACTTCCTTTTCAACGACTGTCGGTCCAAAGCAATCCCAGCTGTTCCATCCCATCGGCGGAACAGGTGCCCAGTTAAGGAACTTCAGGGTGTCAGGAGGCTCCACTGCATTTGTAGCCTTTGAAAAACAAAATAAGGAAAAGACAACCAGGACGATGATAAACAAATTTTTCATTAAGATATGATTCAGTTGATTTTCGGAATTCATTATTAAACAGGTCATTTTAAAGGATGTTAAAAGAAAAGTTTAAAACAGATTGCTTCCTTGCACGGCATTGCCTTGGGTGTTGATATTACCAGCATGTCAGCCTTGCTGCGCCCATTTTATTTTTTCTGCACTTCCGAGCAATTCGATATTTGTGATTTTTTTATTGGAATTCGCTTTTAATCCCAGCGCCTTCATGGTGATCTTTTTTTCTGTCGGGATATCAAGGCAGAAGGCATAAACTGCAGAATCTTTTGATGTATAGCGAATGTCTTTGGCTGTATAAACAACAGGTTTCTGATCGGCAAAGGATCCCTCGGCGGCCACAGTGGGTCCTTCTTCCGAAACTAACCAGGGCCGGGTCCCATAAATGGCCTCACCATTGATTTTTAGCCATGCGCCAATGCCCAGGAGCACGTTTATCTGCTCTGGAGTGATGGTGCCATCGGGTTTTGGACCGATATTCAAGAGCAGGTTTCCATTCTTGCTCACGATATCAATCAGTGCATCAACAATCTCATTGGATGTCTTGTTTTCTTCATCTGAAACCCAGCCCCATGATTTTTTCCCAATCGATGTATCAGTCTGCCACGGATATTTGCGGGTGGCCTTGCTGCTGCCCCGTTCAATATCATACACTGCCACATTATCAGGGAAAGCATTGTTCTTGTAATTGATTACCACTCCTTCTTTCCATTGTGTTGCCCGGTTGTAATAATAGGCGGCAAACGTCTTCCGGTACGGCTCCATGGCAGGCTGTTCAATCCACCAGTCGAACCAGAATACCTGGGGTTTATATTTATCCACGAGTTCACAATTCCGCAATAACCAGTCGTTCATGTATTCAATGCTGGGCTGCTCATTTTCACCGCGGGCGGGACCGTAAAAATCGGCATACGCCGGATCATTCACATCTGATTTTGTTGTCCTGCCGTTATTCATAAAGAACCAGTGTTCAATGCGGTGGGATGACAATCCGAAAATCAGACCCTGCTTTCTCACAGCCACGGAAAGTTCACCGATGATATCGCGCTTTGGGCCCATATTCATCGCATTCCACCTCGACAAACTTGTGTTGTACATGGCAAATCCGTCATGGTGTTCCGCAACAGGTACAACATACCGGGCTCCTGATTTTTTAAAGATTTCTGCCCACTGATCTGCATCAAATTTTTCGGCCTTAAACAGGGGGATAAAATCCTTATAGCCAAATTTATCCGGAGTTCCATACGTTTTAACATGATGCTGGTAATAATTCTGCCCCCATACAATGGAATCCTTATACATCCATCTTGGATACCATTCACTCCCGAATCCAGGCACCGAATAAAGGCCCCAATGGATAAAGATGCCGAATTTGGCATCCCGGAACCAGTCGGGACATTTGTACTCCGATAATGACTCCCAGGTAGGCTGGAACATTTGAGCACCGTGCTTTCCATTGCAGGCTCACTGCAAGAAGGAGGAAAAGAACTGTTTTTAGAAAGAGTCTCATTAAATTATGAATTATGAATTATGAATGATGAATAATGAACGTGAACAATGAACAGTGACAATGAAATACTCATGCCCATTTTCCATCGTGATAGCCGGGGGTCATCCAGGGCAGGTTTTGATGATTATAAAACGGGGTAAGTTGCAGGGCAATTTCTTTCATCCTCGTTTCCTCCATCGGTTTGAAATTTCGTAAAATCTCAAGATTTGAATTTACCACGTTCAGGCTGTCCATTCCAAGAACAATGCCATCCGGTCCATTAAGTGACAAGGCATACCGGATCAGATCCTTCGGATCAAGTTCTTTGACAGTTTCACGGGGTCTCACCACCTTCATCAGCATAACACCCATTCCCTGGGCCTTTGCAGCCGGAATGGCCAGTTCCTGGCGCTGTTCTTTGTTTCCGCCATAGTGATTCATAGCCATCAGCATGCTGTCGAAAATGCCTTTTTCCGCCATCAATTTCAGGGCTGCAGCTTCGGTGTGTCCTGAAAATCCAATAAACCGGGTCACTCCCTGTTCTTTCAACCGGGGCAGGATATCGATCAGGCCTCCTTTTGCACTGATCGCGTCAACATCCGATGGGGTTTGAACATCGTGTATTTTCAGCATGTCGAGATGATCGGTTTTTAACCGCTTCAGACTGGTTTCTATCTGTCGCATGGCCTCATCCGGATCACGGCTTGTCACCTTGGTGGATAAGAATATCTCATCGCGGCGTGATTTAACCACCTCGCCAAGTCGTTCCTCGCTTGTAATGCCAAGCTTCGTATTTTCATATGCCCAGGCTGTATCCCAGTAATACAGACCGTTGTCGAGTGCATAATTCAACAGGCGAACGGCATCTTCCGTTTTTTCAATACTGCAGAAACGGCTTCCCAGTCCGCAGGCAATCCTTGGAATCCGAACGCCTGTTTTACCCAGTACTGCTGTTGGCAGTCCTTTTGCATCATAGTTTGTTTTCGGATCTTTTGTACGTGCAATCGCCCATGAGGGCAGCAAACCCGAGCCGGCCACGATCAAACCGGTTCCCAGGGTATTCTTCAGGAATTTCCGGCGTGAGAGATCAGATCTTTCCATAATACTTCTTTTTTCAGGTTATTACTTTACACAATGTGCTTCTGTAAATTCAACACGGGTGTTGTCGGCATTCCTGAGATTCAGGATCCAGCGTTTTCCCTTGCCAATCCCCGGAGTGCCCAGGGTTTCATTTATCTTTCTTTCTTTCAGTGTATAAATTGTTTCCTGCATATCCTCTACAAGGAAACAAGGATGCGAGTCGTTCCTGTCGTTGGGAGAGTAATGTTCAATATTTTCAACACATTCCGGTATCTGCAGATAAAGCATAATAGCCGGCAACATTCTTGTCTTCGGGATAACGAAGCATTTCTTTAAAACCAAGCAATTGGGCATAAAATGGATCATTATCCATTATCTTTTCAGCATAAAGCCCGGCATGATGAATCCGGACAGATATCCTTTTATCAGAAAGGAACTGTCCCTTTGACTTCCTGTGAAGGCCTTCATTATTGAACTCGATAAATTCAATATGGTTTCCTGACGGATCATCGATTGTAAAAACTTCATTGCCGGCACCGTCGAGGTGCACATTTTCCTGAACAATAAATCCTTTTGAAATAAGGTATTCGCGCATAGCTGAAACATCTTCCGTTTCAAACGATACAGATACCAGTCGTTTTTTGTCGCGGGCCTGTTTGTCAACCACAAATTCCAGGAACTGGCGGTCATTTACTTTGAAGGATATCACTTTCCCCAATGGGGAAGGATAGGAGAATGCTTCATCAAAACCCAGGAACCGTCCATAATATTCGCTTGCAACCGAAAAATCGCTTACAAGAAAGGTCATTTTGGCTATGCCCCATATGGCGGGTCGTTCAGCACTCCGGGCAATAGTCAGCCCGGAGGCTGCAATTACCAGTGCAAGAAATAAAAATATTCTTTTACATACAGCCATAGTGCCAAGTTAGTAAAATATGGTTGAAATATTTACCTTTAGTTCAGAAACCTCCCGACATGAAAAATCTGAAATCATTCTTATTGATAGGTATTGTAATATCAAATGCATCTTTATCTGCACAAACCGGAAATTCCGTCCAAAAACTGAAACGCGCCGATTGTTTTTTTGGCGTTCATTTCGATCTCCATGCCAGTGAAGACATCACAGATGCCGGGAAGACACTTACCTATGCCATGATCGATACCTTTCTGACCCGGGTAAGGCCTGATTTTATTCAGGTCGATTGCAAGGGGCATCCCGGCATTTCAAGCTATCCCACCAAGGTGGGATATCATGTGAAGGGATTTGAAAAGGATCCGCTTAAACTCTGGAGGGAGGTTACTGAAAAAAACCATGTTGCCCTGTTCATGCACTTTTCAGGGATTATTGACGTGAAGGTAGTGAATGAGCATCCCGACTGGGCCATTATCCAGGCCAACGGGGAACGGAGCAAACAAAATGTTTCCTTCTTCAGTCCCTATCTGGATACCTATATGATCCCCCAGTTAAAGGAACTTAAGCGGGGATTACAAAGTGGATGGTGCATGGATTGACGGCGAGTGCTGGGCTCTTCAGCCTGATTATGGAAAGGCTTCCCTTGATCGGTTCACAAAGGAAACCGGCATTACCGAGATTCCCCATAGCCCTTCTGACAAGTATTATCCTGAATTGCTTGAATATACCCGTTCTCTTTTCCGGGAGCATCTGAAAGAAATATATTGATGCCATCCATCAGTTCAATCCTGAATTTCAGATTACAAGCAACTGGGCGTATTCTTCCATGATGCCTGAAAAGGTTAACATTCCGGTAGATTTCCTTTCGGGTGATGTGACTCCCCAGAATGGTGTATTCCGTTCCGCATTTGAGGCCCGGTGCCTGGCACCACAGGGAAAGCCGTGGGATCTGATGGCCTGGGGATTTTCATGGAACGGGGGTGAAATGCCGATGAGCATTAAATCGGCAGTTCAGCTTAAACAGGAAGCTGCGGAGATTATTTCCATGGGTGGAGGTGTACAGTTCTATTTCCAGCAGAACAGGGATTTATCCCTGAAGCCATGGCTGGCCTATATGCTCCAGGACATTGCCGGATTTTGCAGGGAACGCCAGCCTTATTGCTATAAAACAAAGGCAGTACCCCAGATCGCCTTATTATATCCTTCGGTTTCCTACCAGAAAAGTGCACCGGTCCCATATTCCCGCCCCCTGGGAATGCTGCAGGGTGCGCTTAATGTCCTTCTCGACGGCCAGCAGGCGGTGGAGATCATTATGGAACATAATCTTACCGGCAGGATGGACCAGTATCCGTTGATTGTTATTCCAGAATGTGACTATCTCGAACCTTCATTTATGGATGAGTTAAGGAATTATGTAAAGAACGGAGGGAATCTGCTCATCATCGGAGCAGAAACTGCAGCTATGTTCAAACCTGAACTTGGTATTGCCACATCGGAAAAAAAGACCAGGTCGGAAGCATTCATACTGGCCGGCAAAAGAATTGGTGCAATCAAATCGGAACTGCTGTCGGTAAAGCTTTCCGACGGAGCCCGGCCGCTTTCAATGTTTTATAAGGGCAGTGATTTACGGTATCCTTCCGATGAAATTTCTTCTTCAATAAATTCATACGGCAAGGGCAAGATCGCAGCGATTTACTTTAACGCCGGAACAGCCTATACTGAATTTAAGACACCCGTCATCAGGGATTTTATGGATGAGACCATTGACCAGCTTTTTACAAATAATGTAGCAGAGGTAACCGGTTCGCACCTTGTTCATGTGATTGTGAATGCGGCAAACGGAAAATTGTATGTGAACCTGGTTAATGTTGCAGGTGAACATACAAACCAGAGTGCACTTGCCTACGATGAGGTACCTCCGATCCATGACATCAATGTCTCCATCCGGAGTGACGCAAAGCCTTCGCAAATATTGCTTCAGCCGGGAAACAAAGCCCTGGAATTTGTTTACAAAAACGGAAGGAGTGCAATTTAGTTGTTCCCGAATTGCAAATACATAACATTATAGAGGTTATTCCATAATTCGTAGTTTCTTCTTCCGGGCCTGTATCCCCCGCTGGCGGGGGCAGGGGGTGGATCTTTCCGGAATTTTCTACAATAATGAATGCGCTACGCGCATGGGATGTTCCGGACATGCATTTTTCTACCGACAGGAAATTCCTACGGAATTATTGCCCTGCGCGCAATCACAAATCGCAAATCGTAAATCGTAAATCGTAAATCGTAAATTCTTCTTCTTAATGCCTTCCTTTGCCCACCTTAATCTTCAACCTGACAGGTGCGGATGCGTCCGACAACAGAAATTCCCGGGTGGAATCAGGCAGGAAATCAAGTACTTCCTGCAGGCGGTCTTCCTTGATGGCCTGCCGGACTTTCGATGCGCTTATGTAATTCGGAATATCCTCCCCGGAAGTGCCCACCGATTTTCTTTCAATTTCTATTACGGTAACGCCATAACCCGGTAAAATTGCCTTCATGGCATTGTTATATGCCTGGGTTGTTTTGCAGTAAACTTCGGTTCCCACATACCGTTTTTTGATCTTCAGCACGGGAACAATGTACCTGGCAAAAATGATGACATCCAGTTCGGCCTGTTTTTGCATCACTTCATTGAGTTCTTCGCATTTGAGAAAATAGGAAGGGAAAATGGCCCCGGAAACCACATACATTCCGCCCCGCACCATCACCACATTTTTCAGGTGTTTGATTCCTTTGCGGATCAGTTCCCATCGGATATCAAATGAAAAGGCCGATCTTTCTTCCTCCACAACAAACAGGTAAACGATTTCATTTTCAGCAGCGGCTTTTTCAATGAGAAACAGGTGGCCGTTTGTAAAAGGATTACAATTTACAACAATGCCGGCTATTTCGTTTGATCTGGCAGGTACCGCAATTGTTTTGAGGTAATTCTGGTATGTGTAAATGGATTCAAAACCGAATTCAAGCACTGAAAACAGGGGTGGGGCAGTGGCTATTTCATTATAGCCCAATCCCCGGAAACGTACAGAATTCTCCGGTCGTGTAAAGACAAAAGTATGCTTATAGATCTTAAGAAGCTTTTCGGTGAGTCCGGTTACAATCAGTGCAAAAGCTGTTGTATCCCTGAATTTGGGTGCGACGGCCACATATTTCAGAATCCGGCCTTTGTGCGAGCCCGTTCCCACCATCTCCCCTTTCAAGATTCCTGCACAATCAGCGTGCTTTCCACTTCCGAACTGTCGAACTCAAACCCCAGGGGCTATCAGAAAATCCTTTACCAGTTTTACGTCGAAGGGATTTTCAAGATCGATCGTTTCCTGTCTGAAATCTGTATCCTCGAAAGTCATGATATCAAGGTTGGAAAATTAAGTAACCCACTGTTCCCGCTTTGTTCAATCAGTAAATATACATAAATACTTACTGCCAGTATATCCGCAGATCCTCCCGGTGAAATTCCCTGCTTCAGGCAGAAATTCGTCAGGGGATCGATATTCTCTGTTTCAAGTGCCGTTTGTGCCAATTCCCTGAATTGATTCAAAACATCCATGCTGCTGCGATACAGGATATTGGTGTCGTTATTGTTTGCTGCAATCGCAAGGAAGGCCCGGAGCAACCCCTGTTCATTAAGCCCGGTGAATTTCTGCAACTCGGGAAGGCCAAAATCAAAAACCATGGGAAATCCATTTTCAGCTTCACCGCGTGCACCCGTAATTTTCATGTTTTTGATAAATATGCTCACCATGGGTTTCCGGAGGTCGTTGAGACGTTTTCAGTTCCCTGTTTGTCAGATTTTTGCAGATGTTTTTAACGATTGTCCTGAATTTCTCAGTCCTGGAATTCATCTTCATGGGCAAACAAATAGCCGGAACTGAAGAGGGATAAACCCATCAGGAAAATAATTCCTTTCTGGGTATTGACTTGTTTGTGCTTCAGGAACATGGACTTTTCCATCCGCAGTCCGATATTCCGGATTACCGGCAGGGCCTTTGTCATGTCGTTTTCAGTAAAAGCAAAACCTGCCTGTACGAGATCATTAAAATAGCCTGAAATCGCTGCGGTGGAATTGATGAATGTGCTGTAATTCATGTCGCTGTGCGCGCCGTTGCTGAATTTATCCACCAGCCCGGGCTTGGGTGTCAGCGAAATTTCATACAGGATGGATTGCAGTGCCAGTGAAGAAAGGTTCCTGCTGATTGTTATTTCCCGCTGTTGCAGGCAATAGGCCTTCATTTTTTCAAACATAAACGCCCGTACTGCTTCCGTTTCATGTCTTTGATCGCGCCTGCATTCATCAGCAGGATGTTCATTGCAATAAAAACAGGGATTTGGATTTTCCGGAGGAAACCGGTAGCCCGGCACGTATCGGTTATATCCACATCGATAAACCGGCCCCAGGCATGCATTCTCTTCAAAATCTTCGCAGATTTGTTTTATTTCAACAAGAGAGTGGTGATCGGATGAAAACGGGACAATATAAAAATCACCGGCTTCATCCTTTTTCAGAATAGCCTATTTTTCATCCAGGTGTATCACCCGGGCAGTGATGTAAACTTTCAAATCATCAAGACAGTAACAGAAAAAAGCGGCTGGCAATTTCATTGCTTTTGGGATAACCCGGAACATTAAGATTCAGGCTTAATGGACGGGAGATTGCGAAGGGAAATTTCTTTTCGCAGCAAAGATCTTGCATCCCTGGCAGCCAATATTTCCTGAAGCGGTCCGATAACAATTGAATTAAAGATCTCCTGCATTTGACATTACTTGTCGACAACCTGGCGGATCACATCGATGATGGTTCCGTCCCTGTATTCAACTATTCCGACAATTTTATCGGTATAGATCAAGGGTCCCGGTATGCCGGTGATCTTGTCCACTTCGATCTCCAGGTCACGAATGTCTTTTATATTCAATCCTGCCTTGCGAAGGTTGGTTTCAAGATCTTTATACAGCGGGTTTACGCAAATCCCGCGTTCAGTGACCAGTACATGAACTGTTTCACCGGGTGTTACCACCGTGTGCACCCGTTTTTTGATGATCGGTATCCTGCCGCGGAAGGACGGACAGACAACTACAGTAAGTTTTGCACCCGAAGCTGTATCCGAATGTCCGCCGGAAGCACCCCTCAGGTATCCTTCAGAACCGGTGATCACATTCACATTGAAGTCAACATCTATTTCCAGGGCTCCCAGCACAACCACATCAAGCTTATTGGTGATGCAACCGCAATTAAACGGGTTGGCATACAGGGCAGCCGGTATTTCAATGTGCCGGCGGTTATTCAGCAGTGAATTGCTCACCACGGCATCAAATGACTGAACATCAAAGATTGTTTCAAAAAGTCCCTCGTTGAGCATATCCACGCAATACGAAGTGATACCTCCCAGCATAAAGCTTCCCTTGATGGTCCTGGCCTTCATCTTTTCGCGGATGAATTTTGCCACAGCCAGCGATGCGCCGCCTGCACCCACCTGGAACGAGAAACCGGGCACAAAAAAACCTGAATTTTCGATCACCTCCGCTGCCAGTTTGGCAATGCGCAGATCCATGGGGGAATTGGTAATACGGGTGGTTCCTGTGGCAATTTTAGATGGATCACCAATGGAATCAACCACTACCACATGGTCGATAAAATTCTGCGAAATGGACAGCGGGATACAGGGATATTCCACCAGGTTATCGGTCACCACCACCACCTGTTTCGCGTACCGGGCATCGATCATGGCATAGCCGATTGAACCGAAGGCCGAATTTCCGTGGGTGCCGGTTGCATTGCCCTTCGATATCCGCCGCCGAAGCGGCAATTACTGGCGAGGTCGATCTGTATCTTGCCTGTATGGATGCCACGCACCCGTCCGCCATGCGACTGGATAACCACAGGAATATCCAGTACGCCTTGTGCAATGGCCTGTCCAAGCTGACTTCGTATGCCTGAAGAATAAATGCGGGTAATTGTTCCATCCTTAAAATAGGGCAGGATGGGATCATGACATTCATTTAATGAAGAGGAGGCCAGCGTAATTTGCCGGATCCCCATTTCATGCAGGATGGTGAGGGTTTTCACAAGCAGGTTATCCCCGTTTCGCAAATGATGGTGAAAGGAAACCGTCATCCCGCTGCGGGGATTACTTCTTACAATCGCCTCTTCAAGGGAACTGCACAGCTTGTTCTGATGCGGCAGATAGGCTTTGTTCGGAGCCGGAATAGTAGGCTCGTCCATCCATCCTTTGCGCAGTTTTGTCAATGCGCCCTGGAATGGTTCCAGTTCCCCTATGCCTTCAATATATTCGGGGATATCTCTCCCCAGACTGTTTAACATAAGTTTCAATTAATCGTGTGGATCACTAGCATTTTTTATTTCAATATTGGCCAGTTTCAGGATATATTCCGCCCGGCTTACAATCGGCGCATCGATCATTTTTCCGTCGATCGCAAAAACCCCGACTCCTGCCTCAGCATTTGCCCTGAATTCCTTTACAATCCTGAAGGCTTTCCTGATCTCTTCCTCGGTGGGAGTATACACATCATGAACAATGTCTATCTGGCGCGGATTGATCACTGCCTTTCCTGTAAAACCGATTTTTTTGGCATACTCTGTTTCCTTGCGCAATCCCATCTCATCGTTCACATCCGGAAAAATTGTATCGAGCACATCTATATGACTGGCTTTGGCAGCCATGACAATTCGTCTTGCGGGCAAAATCAATTCCGGCTCCGTCGGGAGTATAGATAATGTTCATATCCGCTGTCAGATCCTGTCCGCCCACGGTGATGGCATCAATCCGGCTGAATTTGCTGGCGATTTCAAATACATTCTGCACACCCATGGCGGTTTCAATCATGGCATGAATGGTCATTGCTGTTATGCGGAAGCCCGTGCCGGTCTTCTATTTCTTCCACAATCTGAAGCAGGTTAATCACCTCCTGTGCAGATTCGGTTTTAGGATAACGGATGGCGGAAGGCTGCAACGGGACAATCTCCTCGAGGTCCTTCAGTCCAAAGGGAGTACTCAGATGGTTTACCCTGCACGCATACTTCCGTATCATAAAAATCTATCGTCTTGATCATGTTTCTTACGAGAATGCGGGCTGAATCTTTCTGACCCATGGCCACAGCATCCTCCAGATCGAGCAATATGCTGTCGGCCCCATAAATACCTCCCTGCTGGATCATTGCCGGGTTATTCCCGGGAATATACAGCATCGTTCTTCGTTTTTTATATTTCTTCATTTTGGGGAGGGAATTGTGCCTTCCTGCTCATCCATTGAACGCCGGATGGCTGTTTCCAATCGCGCCTTGATTGTGGGTTCAAGTGCCCCCTTGTCCTTTGCAATGAGATGGATATCCGTCATATTCAAACTCATCGAGCATTTCAACAACTATTTTATTAAAGCTTTCGCCATACTGGTGAAACACGGTTGAGGTACAGCTCGATTTTCCGGCCGGTGTTTTCCGGCAACGGCTCGATGAGGAATATCACATCGCTTGATTCAAAGGTTCCTGACTGTGCAGATATCTTTGGTTTCATGAATTGCTTGATTATCTGAATATAAATTGATAAGTACCCCGGGTCTTCATTGATTTCGGGGTTATAATAATCCGGTTAAGATTTGTTTTCCATACATATCCATCCTCCGGTCTGATTATAACCTGCTGAATCTGTACTTCAAGATCCTTTGCGGAATACTGCAGGATGATGTCCCGGTCAGTTTTATATATTCCGTTTGAAGAAAGGGTAACCGTTCCGTCACTGTTGATCTTTGGTTTCAGGCAGGTAAGAAAGTTCCAGCTTGTAGCTCCCTTTACCTCCTGCAATTTGAATGAATCTGTAACGGAAATCTTGTTGCCCCGCTCCAATTCAAAGGTACGATTCCATTGTTCAATAGCAGCATCCTTAGGATAACAGGCAGACAGACCAAGTGAAAAACGGACCCGTTTATCATCTGAAAAATATTTCGGATGATCTGCCGCAAATTGCCGGCCAGCCTCCTGCATAAACCCATTGACGGTAGGCAGATTGTGGAATTGCGATTGCATGGACCAGATGGTATACCGTTCGGCACTGAATGTTTTGGCTGTATAGGCCCCAACGCCGGCATCAATTATAACGGGTTGTCCGTTATAATAAATGACAAAATTACCCACATCGTTATGATTATGGCTTTCCTGGTTGTGTCCACCCTTTGCGGCCAGGAACAATCCGGAGGGTGATCCGCTCACAGTGCGGGCAGCCATCACCTGCAACTCGGGCAGCCAGGCATCCCTGAGGTAGGGCCATGATTTTGGGGCTGCATTTATCTTCCGAAGTCCGAACAACTGCGGCAGGCTTCGTCCGGGGCTCTCTATTCGGCCCGAGACGCTGAAAGTCTGCATTGAGTTGAGCTGTGCACCGAAAGCGCTCAATACCGGGTCGTTTATTCTCTGTCCATAATTAAAAATGAGATACGCATCCGGCTGGATCTGTGCGGGAGCATCTGCAAAATTGATATACCATGGATCATTGATATATGCCTTGTAGATGAACTGACCGATGTTTTTCACAAGGGGATCATCATAATAATTGATCTTTCCGTTGCTCGCAGAATAGAGGGTTTCAAGGCAATCAAACAATGATCCGCCGGCTCTGCCCCAGTAGGAAGGTCCCTCATCACAGCCTCCGTCAGCCGGGTAGCCATTTGTGAAACTATCGAGGCAGCGCATGGCTTTTGCTACCGTTTTGATCTGTTTTTCCCTGTTATCTTCTATCAGCAGGGTTGAGGCAAATATATTCGACAGGATCCAGGGATTCCAGTTATTGACAACCTGGCCCTGCAGTCCCATCCAGAATATGTCATCTTTTTCAAGGAACGGATTTAAAACCCTGAAATGAACTTCATCGCGTAAGCGCTTTTCCAGCAAAGGGGAGGATTTGGCAAGCTCACTTCCGAAAAGGTAATCTGTAAAAGCGAGCAAAGCAGCTGTTTCAGCTGCAAACAGGTCCACGACAGGCTGGCCGGCATCGGGAACTCCTTTTGCCTGTCCGATATGTGCTGGAAGGCACCAGGATGATTCTTCGCAAATTGCCCATACCCCGTTCAGAATATCATCCGTAAACCGGCCTTTGCCTTCCATGCATTCGGCTGTAAGGACCTGCAGCAATTGTGAGCGCCTTCCAAAGTATATCTTTTCAAACCGGTTTCGGTTTCCATCACGCACAAAACCGAGGTATTCGGTGAGCGGAAGGAAATCATATGGCTTTCCCAGGAAGCCTTCCGCTTCGTGGATAACATTTTCACGGATATCGCGGGGAAGGGAGTCCCAGCCTGCCCTGGCGGTATACACCGGAAAAGGCTGCCAATGCTGCACAATGGCCTTTTCAAGGGTTGCTTCGTTCCATTTGGAAACAAAAAGGTTACGTTGGGCAAAAAGGTTGGCAGCAAACAGTATGCAACCCAATAAAAGACCGGCTCTTTTCATGTTTACGGAAATTCAGATAAAATTAATCATTTCATCCGTTTCAGATGAATCTTTACGCCGTTTTTGGCGTAAAATGAATTCTAACGATGAAATTCGGGATTTTTCTGAATTATTTAAGACAATTTGTGGTTAAAAGCAATGATTATAAGAGCATAAAGCACTTGATCGACCGGTGTTTTCTTACTGCGCTCATATGTTTTTCGGGAACATTGGGTTTACAGGCGCAATCAAAGTATTCACGGTTTGAACATCTTACCATCAATGATGGGCTGTCGAGTAACCGCATACGTTGTATATACAGGGACAGCAAGGATTATCTCTGGATGGGAACCGATATCGGACTGGATAAATATGACAGTTACCAGGTTAAAAACTATCGTCACGGAGATGGCCGGTTCGGGGCGATCAGCAGCGATATTTTAATTTGCATATATGAAGACAGTAAGAAAAACCTGTGGTTCGGTACCTATGATGGTTTAAATTTATATGACCGTGAAAAAGACAATTTCACGGTTTTTAAAAATAATCCGTCCGATGATAGCAGCCTCAGCAGCAACTGTATTACCGGAATAGTGGAGGACAGGGAAAAAAACCTATGGACCATTTCCGATGGAAATTGCCTGAATAAATTCGTCCCCGGTACACAGACATTTATCCGTTACCCGTTTGAAAAGGGAAAAAATTATCTGAATCCCCGCCCTTCCAAAATGATCGGAGTGGATTCAAAAGGATTTATCTGGATTGTTTCACTCACCAGGGGAATCCGGCGTTTTGATCCCAGGTCGGGCGCAATTCACCTTGTATGATGATCCTTCCATTGATTTCGGCAACAATTACTATAAAAGTATTTTCATTGATAATCAGGATAAAATCTGGATTTCAACAGACGGAAACGGCTTTTTCTCTTTTGACCCGGTAAGCAAAAAATTCGAACATTTCAGCTCACTGGCCGATGGCAAGGGGACCAATCAGAATATGGTACTTGACATCCTCCCTGAGGACGACCGTTACCTGCTGCTTGCCGTGGATCAGGGCGGGATAAACCGTTTCGATAAGGTGACCAAAACATTCGAATACATAGTGTATGATGAAACAAATGATAATGGACTGAATAACAATGGTATATGGTGTTTATACAAGGACAGGGAAGGGATTATCTGGATAGGTACTTCCGGCGGAGGGATCAATTATTATAATCCCAAAAAAGAAAGATTTAACCTGTTCGTTCATAACGGCAACAATCCCAGGTCACTCTCCTACAATTTTACCGGTTGTTTTTATGAGGACCACGAGGGCATGATCTGGATTGGCACGGACGGTGGAGGAGTGAATGTATATGATCCGGTGACCGGAAATTTTAAATTATTTAAACATGATCCTTTGAATCCATACAGTATTAGCGGAAATGTGATCAGGGGAATTGCAGAGGACAAGGATCATAATATCTGGATTGGGACCTGGGATGCAGGGCTGAATAAGTATAACCGTAAAACAGGACGGTTTATTCATTATATGCCCCATAAGAATGATTCATCCGGTATTTCAGGAAAAACAATTTATAATCTCTTTATCGATCATAATAACATCCTGTGGTTGAGCATTTATAACACCGGGATTGATTTGTTTGATATGAAAAAAGGTGTTATCAAACGATTCAGGACTGGCGCAAATCAGTATAAATCAATCAGCGGCGACAACAGCTGGTTCTTTTTTGAGGACCATGAAAACAAGATGTGGATATGCACTCAAAACGGGCTGGATTTGTATGATAGCCTTACCGGCACTTTTAGAGTATATTACTTCGCCGATAATGATATTGGTGCCTTTTATAAGGACAAAACCGGAAATCTTTGGGTAGGAACCAATACAAAAGGGATGTTCCGCTGTGATGAGCAGGGCAACATCATAAACACCTATGATAAAACCAATGGCTTGCCCAACAACAGGATTCATGCCATTACAGAGGATAACCAGGGGAACCTTTGGATTTCGAGCAACAAGGGGATCAGCCGTTTTGAACGGTCAGCCGGCAAATTCCGTAATTATTCGAAAGAAGACGGATTGCAGGGTGACCAGTTCTATCAGCAATCATTTCTCAAAACTCGCAAGGGTGAAATTTATTTTGGCGGTTACAACGGATTCAATTCGTTCAATCCCGACAGCATGCAGGACAACCGGTTTATTCCTCCTGTTTATATTACCGATTTCATGATATTCAACAAACCGGTAATCTATGCGGTGCCGGGAGCCCAGTTCCCGAAACATATCAGCGAGGAAAAAGAAATAAAGCTGAATTGGAAACAATCTGTTTTTTCATTTTCATTTGCTGCCATCAATTATAACCATCCTAACAAGAACCAATATAAATACATTATGGAAGGTTTTGAAACGGAATGGAATAATACAGATGCTTCGCGGCGCTATGTGACCTATACAAACCTCGACCCGGGAACTTATTACTTCAAGGTGAAGGCATCAAACAATGATGGAATATGGAATGAGAATGAAACCTCGTTACGAATAATTATTCTACCACCCTGGTGGGCCACCTGGTGGTTCAGGCTAATTGAATTTTCCGTTGCAGTGTTCCTTCTTGCCTTTTTCTATTTTTCCAGGATGAACCGTCTGAAAAATCAGAAGGTACTGCTTGAAGAACTCGTGACTAAAAAGACTTTGGAACTGACACAGAAACAGGAGATGATCTTACAGCAGGACGAAAATCTGAAAAACAGCAATAAAAAACTAACCATATTGAATGCCACAAAGGATAAATTTTTCTCAATTATTGCGCACGATTTGAAGAATCCTTTCAATTCAATCCTGGGTTTCTCTGAATTACTGGTTGAGGAATTTAAAGAATTAACCGAAGAGAAAAAACTGGAATTTATAATGGCCATACATGAGTCTTCGCGAAGGATATACGTTTTGCTTGAAAATCTTTTGGAATGGGCCAGTACACAAACCGGAAATATCAGGTTTAATCCGGAAGTTATTGACCTGAATGAGGTATTTGATACGAATTATGCCTTAATTAAAAACAAATTTGACGAAAAGGGAATTCGGTTCAGCAAGGATTTTCCTGATAAAACGATGGTTTTTGCTGATTACAACATGATCAGCACGGTCATTCGTAATTTAATGGGCAATGCGGTAAAATTTACCGAGAAAGGTGAAATAAAGGCTTCAATAAAGCCAATAAATAGCCATCTGGAAGTTAGCATTTCCGATTCGGGTATTGGGATTTCCGCAAAGATACTGGCAGGTTTATTTGAAATTGACCATAAAAAATCCACGACAGGCACACGGGGTGAAAGGGGAAGCGGACTCGGACTTTTGATCTGCAAGGAATTTGTACTGAAAAACGGCGGGGAAATATTTGTTACCAGTGAGGAAGGCAAGGGGACAACCTTCACATTTACCGTACCGTGGATCGCATAAATTATTATTCCATCGATCTTCTTAAATTTAACATTAGGCAATTTTCTTAATTGCGAATGCCATGCATTGAGCCAATAATTCCGGCTCCACCCGGCACCTGACCTTAAATCCTGTAATTAATGCATTAAATTTCAGCAAAATAAAGTTGAAATGTTTGAGGGTGAGAAATGAAGTGTTAAATTAGCTTTGTTATAATTTAACATTTCAAGTATAAACACAACCAAAATCCCAAGCTATGAAAAACCTGGTTTTATTCCTTGTCGCATTTTTTCTTATTGCTTCATGTAATCAAACTGAAAAGAAAACAACTGAAGTTAACCACTCAGAACATGCAGTTGCATCTTCGGATACGGTTAGAGATGGTGTTTTCATTCATATTACAGAAAGTTACAACGATCCGCACCGTGTGTTAATGCCTTTAAAAATGGCCTTAATGATGTCAAATGATAAAGATGTACTTGTATATATGGACATTCATGCTGTGGAACTATTGGTTAAGGGTGCAAAAGATCTGAATTTTGCAGATTTTGAATCAGCCCAAACCTACATAAAGAAACTGGTTGATAATAAGGTAGGGATATATGCTTGTCCAACCTGCTTGAAAATAGCCGGGTTCAAACCGGAAGATCTCATGGAGGGCGTCCAGGTGGCTCAAAAGGAAAAATTTTTCAATTTCACTTCCGGCAGGATTATTACTCTGGATTATTAAATATAAAGCAGAAAGTACGCTGAACAGGTAAATCCGGATTGAGGATTGATTGGGCTACCCTTTTTTGCTTATTTCTTCCAGGGCTTTGTGATTTAAAAGCAGAATATCCTTTTCATGCAATTTGATTAATCCATCCTTTTCAAAGGATTTAAGCAGTTTCACCGCACTTTCGGTGGAAATCCCGGCAAAATCCGCAATATCTTTTCGTGAAAGAGCTGGAAGATTTCAGAATTTTCGTTTTTCAGGTTTTCAATATATAAGAGGGTATCTGCCAGCCGGCCGTTCATTTGCTTATACATCAGGTTCCGGACAGTTTTGAACAAATCCGCATTTTGTTCACAATAGCGTTTAATTATATTGAAACCGAACATGCCGTTTTGTTTCACCACCCTGGCGATCGTTTCATTTTCTATCAGGTAAACCTGGCAATCGGTTCAGCGCAACGGAAGAATAATTGAAGGAATTTTTTGTAAAAACGGCCGAAAGTCCGATAAATTCACCTGGCTTGATGATCCGGAGGTTGTAGTTTTTCGGACCCTCATCTTCCAGGTATTGCCTGGCCAGACCATTTATCAGGAACAATATATAGGATGCGAAAGCTCCCTGTTTGGTGAGGTGATCACCCTTACGGAAAAGCACCTGGGTCTTGCTGGCCCTTAACTAATACTATCTCATCTGCTGAAAGCATCTGAAAGCATGGAGCCTGAATATCACAAATAAAATCCTGATCGGTTTCAAGTATTGTCTTCATGCATCCTGTGTTTATATTACTGTGCATAAAGTTAATTTAATTCAAGAAAAAAGTTGTCCAATTTCAATTGGCAAGTTGTGGCCGTAGTTCCTTAAAATACTTATTCCTATGATTCAGACAGAGTAATTTTGGTACATAGAAATTTAAAATAAAAAGCCATGTTATACACCAATTTAAAACACCTTGAATCAGCAGCTGATCATCAGAAAGCAATCTCGGAAAATGAAAATGTAATGGTAATCTGTGGACGTATGGGACCCATGTGTATCCCTGTTTACGGTATTGCTGAAGAACTTGAAAGTGAATACAGCCATGTAAAATTCTATGATATGGAGTTTGATAATCCGGAGTCACATGTAATCCGCAGTTTGCCTGAAGTTCGCGGTTTCATGGGCATTCCGTTCACAATTTATTATAAGAACGGGAAAGTGGCAAAGGCTACATCAGGCATTCAAACGAGGGACCAGGTAACAGCCATTCTTGACAAGGAATTTGCGGTTACTGTTAATGCATAATGCAATAGATCTGAACAGGCAATTACTTATTGAAATCTGATATGCAAACTTCTTACATTATTATAGCATTCATACTCGCAACCATAGTGTATCTTTTTCTAAAGGCACGTGCAAAAATGAAAAACATACCCCTGGTTACGGACAACGAAAAAATACTGACATTGACCGAGGCAAACTTTCAGCATCAGGTAAAAAACAAACTGATTCTCGTTGATTTCTGGGCTAGCTGGTGTGCTCCCTGCCGTGTTATGGGCCCGGTATTGAATGATGTGGCCGAAGGGCTGACCGGCAATTCGCATGTTGGTAAGGTAAATATTGAACAGCATCAATCCCTGGCACAGAAATTCAAAGTGAGAAGCATACCAACACTTATTCTGCTTAAAAATGGAATTGAGGTGAAACGATTTGTAGGTATGAAAGACAAGGAATTTCTAATTCATCAGATAACAAACCAAAAATAATAACTCTTAGTTTTAAATAATTAAACATTCAAAAAATGAAGAAAAACGTAAGCAACATCGACAAGATCATCAGGATTCTTCTTGCAGCTGTAATTGTCATTCTAGCTATGACCCATGTGATATCCGGAGCACTAGCCGTCATTCTGCTGATTTTGGCAGGTGTACTGGTCCTTACCTCTTTGATCAGCTTTTGCCCGATTTGGTATTTCCTGGGCATTAGTACCCGGAAAAAAAATATTGAAGTTTAAGGCGTAATCCCGTTAATGCAATAATGTCGTAGAGACAAGGCATTGCCTTGTCTCTACAATTATTTCACAAAATAGGATACCACCCTGTTTTCTTTTTGGATCGAAAACGATCGGAATCCTTTGTCTCTCAGCATATCAATTACGGGGGCAGGGACAAACGGTGTGGTTACCTCCAGGAATTCTCCGGGCTGAAGATTATTTGCCTGTGACAGGATTTCCTGCAAAGGACTTGCTCCTGAATTGATAACAGGAGTAGCATCAAAGCGCAGTGTTATTTTAGAAGAGTCAAACCAATCGGGTGCTGCAGGAAGAAGATATAAATCTCCATCTGCTTCACCGGTTATTTCATTCTGTCCGGCCTCTTTTCTTAAGCGGTTCACCAGTTCATCCGTTTTCAGGCCGCCAACAGCAGCAGCCTGCTGTAATGTGGCTATCCTTGCTACTGTTTTTCGAAGGATGGGATTCTTCAGCTTGGCAAAAGCCGGGGACAGATCAATTAATACCCCTTCCAGTTGCGGATAGGCATCCAGTAATTCTCCCACTTTTGTTTTTGGTGAAATGACAAGGTTTCCGGCTGCCATTAGTTTTCCTTTTTATTATAGGACAAAAGGCGTTGTTCCCCTTCGAGTTTGCGGAGATGGGTCAGATCCTGGGTTATCTCAATTGTTCCAAGATATTCGCCCTCTTTGCCACGAAGGGCAAAATATTCGATATAGATAAACCGTCCCTGCATGTTGATCCAGAAGGCAGCACTGTTTTCTTTTTTGCTTTTGAAATCCGACAATATCTGTTCTACCACATGTACGCTGGAAGGCGGGTGGCACATGCGGACATCCCGGCCCAGGATAGCCCGGTTGCGCGTAAATATGCGTTCAGCTCCCAGGCTGAAGAATTTAACCTTGTCATCCTTATCCACAAAGGTGATATCAAGGGGAAGCGATTTAAATAATGCTTCCAGTTCGTCAATATCATAGCTTCCGGTGGATAGCTGAACCGCATTTCTGGTATTGTATACCACTTCGCCGGAAACAAATCCCTCGGGCTTCCAGCTTACCTGGGGATCATACAGGCAATAACCAAATTCCATGGTTTGCTGATCAATAGCATACCAATCCTCATCAGTCAGCTTGTCCATGCACATGGGAAAAAGAATCTCTTCCTCCTTCATGATCATGTCGGGGATAGCCCTAACAGCTGGATTTAAGACAAGTTCTGCGGCTGTTCTTGCTTCGTCGGCACTAACATCATCAGGCGCCGAAACGATCTCGATAGAGGCTTTTAATTTTTCCCGTGCCTCATCGTGCTTGCCCCACATTACCTTGGGCGGACCCGTGATTTCGTATTTTTCAAGAAACGGAAAGAGAAGGTATTCCTTGCGTTTATAATGCTTGTCAACATCCATCAGCTCATTGAAACGCGCATGCAGTTTAAGAAAAAGTTCTTTCACCTGGCCATCTTTCAGATAGGGTACCTGACCCAGTAACTGATCGATTGCATCTACAACCTTTTCAAGTTCGCGGTTCTCCTTAAGGAAAGTATCAACCGGGTGTCCGGGAGGTACCGGCTTTGCGCCGCTCTGATCAATATGACCATCGAGAACCATGGTATGGATATCGCAGAACTGCAGCACTTCTTCCTCGGGTAAACCCTCGGAAATCAATTCCTGTTCCACTTCCACCACTTCATCATAGGGAATATTCTTCAGCAATTCCACCAGCCGCTTGCGCACTAGGTCCGGTGCTTCACCCTCGTGGAGCTGCAGGATCATATGTTTAAGTAATTCTTTTCTTTTTTGAGAGTTGTTTATTAATTCACTCATGATATCAATGTTCTTGATTTAAATTTTTCGGCCATAGACCGGATGGTTTCATCCGACAACAACTGTTGAATGGCATTCCGGATGGGAGCATACTGGTCATGCAACGGACAGGGGTTGTCGGCATCACATTGTTTTAATCCGAAGCTGCATCCTTTAAATGTTTTGTCACCCTCAATGGCTTTTACAATTTCTTTCAGGGGAAGTGCAGCCTGGTCCTTTTCAAAATAGAATCCCCCGCCTTTTCCTTTCTGTGACTGTAAAAAACCATGCCTGACCATACGCTGAAGGATTTTGGCAGTGTAAAAAGTCGGTGCATCAATTTCCCTGGTTATCTCTGCGATGCCGGGCCAATGGCCGAGCAGGTTTTGAGACTGAATATAAACCAATGCCCTGAGGGCATATTCTGTTTCTTTATTAAACATAGAAATCCGGATATTGATCAGGCAAAAGTACTAAAAATATTTTAAGTAACAAAAAGACCTTTTAGTCTTTTAATAAAAATATTTTATATATTTGTGTCCTGATTTTAACAACAAAAGCCATGATACAAAAAACATATGAAAATGCCTTGCTCGGAGAGCTGGTGACGGATGACTTCAGGGTAGCTGAGGTTTTTAAGCATGCAGGAATCGATTTCTGTTGCGGTGGAAAGAAAACACTGGAACAGGCATGCAGGGAAAAGAACATCGATCTGAAATCCATTGAGGAAGCGATAGACGCCATTGAGCAGACGCCCGCTCTTTCAAATATAAATTTCAAGGATTGGGAGCCCGGATTTCTGGCAGATTATATCGTTAACACACATCATAAGTATGTGGTTAAAACCCTGCCCGACCTTATTTATTACACCAAAAAAATTGCTTCTGTACATGGTCAGTATCACCCTGAACTCATTAAGGTAGCGGAAATCTTTGAGGAAATAAGCAAGGAGCTTCAGCAGCATCTTCAAAAGGAAGAGGAAGTCCTGTTTCCGGCCATCAGGTCGGCAGTCCAAGGCAGCACTCCTGAATTACAGTCGATCATCAGATCGGAAATAGAAAGGATGAGCAATGAACATGAATTTGCCGGAGGTGCAATGGATAAAATAAATGAACTAACTGCCGGTTACATGGTTCCACAAGATGGATGCAATTCCTACCAGGTAGCGTTTAAAATGCTGAGACAATTTGAAGATGACCTGCATATTCATGTTCATCTCGAAAACAATATTTTATATCCCAGGGCTTTAAAATTATAATCCCAACGAATTCATTATCAGAGCACAATAATAAATAGTCACACAAAAAAACAAAAAAACGCCTATGAAAACACGAAAACTATGGTTTGGCTTTATAGCCGTGATGACCATCTCCTTTGCCGTTTTGCTTTATTTTGGCCGGGAAATATACCGGCAGGCTCCTCCGGTTCCTGTAAAGGTTGTCACTACGGATGGTACTGTTATATTTACAGAACAGGCTATCAAGGATGGCCAAAATGTATGGCAATCCATGGGTGGACAGGAAATGGGGACTGTATGGGGACATGGGGCTTACCTCGCTCCCGACTGGAGTGCCGACTGGCTTCATAAAGAATCAGTGTCCATCCTGGAAAAACTTTCCATGAAAATGTATAATACTCCGTTCGACCAGCTTACGGATGAAAATAAGGCCGCGCTGAAAATTACCCTGCAGCGGGAATTACGCACAAATACCTATGATCCTGCAACCGGTATTGTTACGGTATCCCCATTGAGGGCAGCGGCAATTGCCGAAAACAGCAAATATTATGCAGGACTTGTTCACCAATGATCCGCAGTATGGCAATTTAAGGAAGGCCTACAGTGTTCCTGAAAATTCGCTTAAAACTCCTGAACGGGTGCATATGCTGAATGCATTCTTCTTCTGGACTTCCTGGGCTTGTGTTACACAACGGCCCGGACAGCTGATAACCTATACAAACAACTGGCCATCTGAAGAACTGGTCGCCAACAAACCAACCGGGTCACTGCTTTTATGGACAGGCTTCAGCGTTATTCTGCTGCTGGCCGGAATTGGCTGATGGTATGGTATTATGCCAAAAAGCGGGATGAACCGGCTGAGGCAATACCTGCTTCTTTTCCCTTGTTGAATGAGAAACAAACTCCATCACAAAAGGCCACAGTCAAATATTTCTGGATTGTTTCTGCCTTATTGCTCGTGCAGGTTCTTATGGGTGTTATAACTGCCCATTACAGTGTGGAAGGACAGGCATTTTATGGAATTCCCTTGTCGCAATGGCTTCCCTATTCGATTTCCCGAACATGGCATATTCAGATTGCTATTTTCTGGATTGCCACATCATGGCTGGCTACCGGATTATATTATGCACCGGCCATTTCGGGTGTGGAACCTAAATTTCAGCGATTGGGAGTGAATTTCTTGTTTATTGCCCTGCTTGTTATTGTTGTAGGATCCTTGCTCGGTCAATGGATGGGTGTTATGCAAAAATTGGGCTGATCCAGAATTTCTGGTTCGGACACCAGGGATATGAATATGTTGACCTGGGCCGCTTCTGGCAGATATTCCTGTTTGTCGGACTTATCATTTGGCTATTGCTGATGGGACGGGCTATCTGGCCTGCCCTGAAACAAAAATCGGAAAGCCGCAATCTGCTTACCTTATTCCTTATTTCCACAATTGCCATTGCAGCATTTTATGGTGCCGGACTGATGTGGGGACGACAGACCAACCTTGCTGTTGCAGAATACTGGCGCTGGTGGGTTGTTCATCTCTGGGTGGAAGGATTCTTCGAAGTATTTGCAGCTGTGGTTATTGCATTCCTGTTTGTACGGCTTGGACTTGTAAAAGCGCAGTCTGCCACCACGGCCGTGTTGTTTTCAACCATTGTTTTTCTTGTCGGGTGGTATTCTGGGAACCTTCCATCACCTCTATTTTACCGGAACACCAACGGCAATCCTGGCACTTGGCGCAACATTCAGCGCACTTGAAGTTGTTCCGCTTGTATTTATGGGTTTTGAAGCCTATGATAACCGGAAACTAAGCCAGAACAAAGGCTGGATAAGAGCCTATAAATGGCCGATATACTGTTTTATTTCTGTTGCATTCTGGAACCTTGTAGGTGCCGGTATCTTTGGATTCCTTATCAATCCTCCCATTGCACTTTATTATATGCAGGGTCTGAATACAACCCCGGTTCATGGACATACTGCCTTGTTCGGTGTTTATGGAATGCTGGGAATCGGTCTGATGCTTTTCGTTCTTCGCGATATGAACAAAAGTGCTGATATGGAAAGAAAGATGGATCAAGTTTGCCTTCTGGTGCATCAATATCGGCCTGGCAGCCATGGTGTTTATCAGCGTACTTCCGGTTGGTCTTGCCCAAACGGTGGCCAGTGTTCAGCATGGTCTATGGTATGCCCGGTCGGCAGAATTCATGCAACAGCCGAACCTGGTCACTTTCAGATGGCTTCGCGTAATTGGAGATACCATATTTGCAATCGGAACGCTGTCCCTGGCCTGGTTTATTTTTGGACTGGCAGGTGGATGGAGTATTAAGAAGAAATAACCTTGTATTTAAATCAATAACCCCGGCATTAATTCCGGGGTTATTGATTTATAAAAGCCTGTAATATCTGCGCCATTATTGGTGCGCAATTGAGAATCTATTTATATAAAAACAGAACCTGTTTCTGATAAGTCAGTTTCTTTCACTTTTGGATCAAGCAACTGGTATACCGGAGTGAATTTATATGTCCTGGTTTTTATCGGAGACCTGGTAATTTGATTCATCAAGTTGTTTGATCACGGGTTTTTCAGAGAATGTAACCGGGTCTGGTCCCTCATATCCCAGTACCAGCGGCCCATACATGATAGCAAAGCATCCTTTTCGGGTGTTCGTATGTATTTTCAGGTTCCCGGGTTTGTGAAACCATGTCACATGACCAGGCAATATTTTGGTTGGCATCCAGTTTCAGCGGAAATGTGATAAAGCCATTTTCCATTTTGAAACTGATTGTTTTTATCATTTACCCTGATGTACATGATGGGTTGTCCAGGCAGGTGCAAACAAATGCACCATGATCTGCGCTGTGCCGGATACCGGTTCAAGTTTTAAGGAAGTCAGCCCGTTAAACGGATATCCTGTTGTTTCATGAAGCACAAATTGATTACCGCCCATGGTGATGTTTGCTGAACTTGTATGAAAGAACGGGATATAGAGATTATTGTCCTTTGTAAAATAATTGTACTGAATCGCCCTTGCCAGTCCTTCTCCTCCGCGCATGGTGCAACACCAGTATGCTTCATAGGCCTTCACTTTTAACTGCAGATCAACGGGACCGGTGCAATTATCACAGCCAAAGCCCCCGTTATCCCGCTGTGTATGGCATATCGCGTTATAATAAATGTGGTGGGCATCTTCGAGGTAAGCAGGATCCCCGGTTTTCTGCCATAACTGAACAGCCAGGATATAGGAATCAATAATGGCACAGGGCTCGGTCCATTCGGGCCGGCAAAACCAGTTGAAATTCTCGTAATTTTCAGTAATTCCCTGTTTGCGGTAGATCTGGTATCCTTGATATTACCTCATTCAGCAAAGCTGTATCTCCTGTAATTTCATCATAACGCATCAAGGCACGCAGGCCGGTGAGGGTAGCATGGGTCTGTGCCTTAATGGCGACCAGGTCAATCTGCAGGAACCGGGCTGTCATTTCATCAATCAGCGACTTCAGTTCGGGTGTCGGAAATAAACTATAGGCCTGAACAATACCATCAAGAAAAATAAAATCGCATCCGATATCAGAAGACAGGAGCCAGTTGTTTATTACATTTTGCGATGTGCCTGCCATTTCACCCACATGTGGTTTCCGTTCTTCAGGCATTATCGGGTAATCTTTGTGATGTCCCCGGGTTGGCAGGGCCAGGTTCTGAATAATATCCTGAATGTATTTTTTTACCTTTTCATCTTTCTTCCAGATATAATATTCACAGAGTCCCCTTAGCAACCATCCATGCCCTGACAATTGCTGCTCATTGATCGTATCACCCTGTATGGCCCCAAAATATCCTTTCGTGTTGAATTTTAACGGAAGCATGTCGCATGATTTCTTCAAGATAAACAGGTTCCGATGTGTGGCCTGCGCCTGCAAAACCAGGGCGAGAATTGTCCTTCCCTCAAAATCACCGGGCCAGTCCAGTGAAACGGTCGGATGGTTGTCACTGAAAATATTCTGCGGCTGATAGATATCCGTTTCAAGCCTGTCGATAATTTTTCATGGATCGTTTGAGCAATTCATCCTGCATGGTGATTTGCCTGAAAAGGAAGCGGTACCGGACTAGATGGGTTGATTTATCGGTGCTTTTGGCAGGAAAGGAATGACTGAAGAAAGACAGAAGAATAAGAAAGGGGTATTTTTGCAGGTAGTGGGAGGGTTATTTAGGATGATCGGAGATCTGGACGAAGGCCCGGGTTCAAACCGGCACATTTCATCATTTGTTTGTTAGCATCGGGTTATCATACATGATTTTCTGATTGAGCTCAAAATCATAAAGGGTGAGTATCCTGAGCCTGTAATAGGATTCCCAGTATGTTTCAATGGCAGTAATGTAGTCTCTTTTGGCACTTTCACGCTCTGAAAGGGAGATATTCAGGTCGGTTATGCTGATTTCCCCGCTCTGGAATTTTTTAATTGAGATCTGGTAACCGTTTTCCGCAACCTTATCTGCTTCACTGGCTGTCTTAAGCTGATCGCGCAAAAGTCCGAACTGTTCCACCTGTACAACAACCCCGCGTTCAAAATCGGATATGTCTTTCTCCACATCATATAAAACCAGCTCACGTTGCGATTCAGCCAGCTTTACTGCTGACGATGACCGTCCCCAGTCGAGTATGGGTATGCTCATTGAAAGCTTGACGGATCTTTGCTTTTCAGGATTATTATATATATCTCCATACGTAGGTGCACTGTTGGAAACACCATAACTTCCCACCAAGGTGGCACTAAGGCCTGTACTTCTTTTGGCCCTTATCAGGTCCCTGTCCGCTTCAATCAGCCTTCTTTGAAAATAAGGTGTTTCTTTCCGGTTTGTTTTTGCTTCTTCAAGTGCCTTGTCGGGATCAATTGAATACAGGATCATATCAAGGGGAACGATCAGGTCAATTTTCTGATTCTGGTCAAGGTTGATATAGGATTTCAATTCAAAATCGGCATTTTTCAGATCCATCCGTGCCTTGTTCAGGGCTTTCTGAGCATTGAAAACAGAAAGCTGGATACGGGAAAAATCATTTTCAGAAATTTTACCCAATTCTTTTTTGATCTCTGCAATTTTAAGGTTGTTGTTGCTGTTTTTCAGATTATTTTCTGCCAGGTTATAGCTTGTCTGAATCTGCAGGTATTTAAAGAAGTATTGTGTTGCCTGGAGTGCAATCTGTTCTACCGATTCCACAAATTGCTTTTGTGATTCTTCATATACAAGCGGTTCTGTTTTCTTTGACCACTTCATGTAATTAAAGGCAAATACAGGCTGATACAATCCAATCTGGAAAGGACTTCCTGAATATTCAACCGAATTTTTAATATAATCCTGTATATAATAAAGGTTGGTGGCTGCATAAATGTAGGTTCCTGTCTGAGGAATCGACTGGCTGAGTGAAAGCTGTGAGGATGCCTGTATCTGCGATACCTGCTTGAACTCAATGCTTCCATCGGGTTGCTGAACGGGGGTTGTTGTGTGGATATAATTGGGTATATCTCCGTTCAGCGTCAGCTGTGGCCGGAAACTGGTCCTGAAATTTTTCCAGCGCCAGAAGTAATTTACATTGGTGTTTTGAACATATTTAATGGAGGCAGACTGACGGATGGCAAGGTCAACCACATTTTTCAAACTCAGGGAAACCTTCACTGAATCATTTCCACCGGCAAAAGACCGAAAACTGAAAAAGCCAAGAAAAAACAAGGAAATAAATATCGCCCTCTTCATTATCCCATCCGTTTATAAATCCTCAAAAACAATTTCTTTTTTATGTCTGAAGGGTGATACATCTGAAATAATAACCCGGTCACCCGCCTGTAATCCGCTGAGAATTTCAATATATTCCGTACCGATCAGTCCTGTTGTGATACTTTGTCTGACCGCCCTGCCTGATTTGATCACAAACACATCCTGCCGCTGGCCCCTGCTGAATGCCTGTCCCTGTTCAATACGCAGCACGCTGTCTCTTTGCTGAATGACGAGCATAAGTGCCACTTCCATGTTGGGCATTAATTTTGGATACTGGCTGTAATCAAGGAAAACATCAAAATCAATTTTTTTATCTTTAATAACGGGAGACACATTGCCTATTTTCCCTTTCAGCCTCAGGCGATCAATTATCGCATATACATCACCGCCTGTTTTGACATCATCCAGTACCGGTTATCTACCGATGCAACTATCTTGAAAGTGGACATATCCGACATTTTTACAAGGAGTTTGTCCCTGTCAACTTTTTCCCCTGCATTCGCATAAATGCCCAATATGATGCCATCCGAAGGTGCCCTTACCGTAGTCTTTTCAGCAGGTCAAGCTTGGTTTCAAGCTCTTTGTTTCTAATGTCCATCTGAAGTTGCAATCCTTTTTCTTCGGCTTCGAGTTGTTTAAGCCGGATTGAGTTTTTTTCCAGCGTCATTTTCAGATCCTTTTCAGCCAGTACAAGCTCCTGCTTGGTTTGCTCTGCCAGGGCCGGGGAAATACCTCCAACCTTCAGCAGCTGTTCCTGGTCCTCTATTTCAGTTTTCAGCGATGTGATTTTCAGGTTTTTCACCTCCGCATTATAATCGAGATCAACACGAATACTCCTGGCATTCAGCCGGTTTTTCTGAAGATCATTTTCCATTACCCCCAGTACATCCTTCAGGTTTTCAATTTCCAGGGTAAGCGATTTCGGATCGAGCGTCAGGATTATGGTCCCTTTTGACACACGGCTTCCGGGAGCAAGGATAAATATTGGAAACGATACTTGATGAGGGACTCAGGAGCAATACCTCATTTTCGGGATTAACAATACCAGTGGCAGGTACGGAAGAATAAACCGTTCCGAAGCCGGCAACCGAGGTGCTGTAATTTCCGGGTTTCAGGGCAGGAGGATGTAAATACCTGTATACAAAATAGGTTGTAATGGAAAGTGCAATCAGGAGCAGGGCAATTGGGAAAAGACGTTTCTTTACCATTTTTAATTTATGTGAATTCCTTTTAAGGATTACTTAGAAGACAAAATTAACAAGGCTAACGACTAAATCAAATATATTATTTCAAATCTCCGACGATTTTTCTTCCATGAAATTCTGTGGAAGGGATAAGCCTGCTTAAAGCATCCAGATTTTCGGACGTGACCTTTCCGGCGGTCAGGATGACCAGGCTACCGGATGTTAAGCTGAATCAGTTTATTCAGCATCCGGCTTCCTTCCAGTGGCGGTTGGTGCTCCACCGGATGTCAGTACCCGGTGTATGCCGGTATCTTTCAGCTTTTGTATTTCAGTTTCAATATTTCCTGTTTCATCAATCGCTTTATGGAAAGTGATCTGCATGGAACCTGCTTCACTGATCAGCCGCCTGAGGACAGGCAGGTCTATATCCCCCGATGAATGTCAGAACACCTGTGGCTATGCCATCAGCTCCGGCTTTTTGACAAATGCGGATATCTTCGAGCATGGAATCCACTTCAGGGGATGAATATACGAAATCGCCTCCCCTGGGCCGGATCATGACAATGACCGGAATGGACAGATGTTTCTTACAGGTAATGATCGTGCCATACGATGGAGTTGTTCCACCTACTGCGAGGTTTTCGCAAAGTTCGATACGGTCTGCTCCGCGCTCCTGGGCAATCAGGGCCTCGGAAAGGTTTTCAACACAGGCTTCGATCATAGGATTTGCTATAGGTGACTCAGGATGAAAGAGAAGATCAGGCAACCAGAAAATGTACTGCCGGTTATGACAACCAGGTCATTGATACCGGTTTTGTCTTTTAGACTGGCATAGGCTTCTTTTACCGACGGGAATGATGTTCCCTTTATTCCTAACGCAGAAGCCCTGGATTCAAGCATTTTTTCATCCATTGTGCGCGGTACGGAAAGCCTTGCAAAATAGTAATCGGCATCTGGAGGCAACAGCAACAGCATGCTTTCAATATCCTTGTCATTTACAAACCCAATGATCATGTGAAGTTTTTCATGCGGTGTTTCGGCAATCTGTTGCACTACCTGCTTCAGCCCATCAGCATTGTGGGCAGTATCGGCTACTGTAACAGGTTCATGTCCGGTGATCTGCCATCTCCCGGCCAGACCCGTGTTCCTGATCACATTTTTAATGCCGGTGTAGATCACTTTTTCTTCGAGGTTAAAGCCCACCTGCCTGAGCTGGTCAATGGCGGATAACAATGTCACCGTATTTTTGCGCTGATAATGGCCCAGCAGGCCGCATTTCAGATTGGGATAGGGAAGGGTGCCGTTTTTTTTAACCTTGAAAACCTGGTAATCATCGGCTGAATTATAACTGGAATCAATATGATATTGCATATCGGCAACAACCAGAGGTGCCCTTAATTCTTCGGCACGGCGGACGAAAACAGGCAGGGTTTCAGGATGGCTTTCACCAATTACAACCGGTGTCCGGCTTTTTATTATGCCGGCTTTTTCAAATGCAATTTTAGCCAGTGTATCTCCCAGTATCTCAGTATGGTCCTTGCCGATATTTGTAATGACGGAGAGCACTGGATTGATGATGTTGGTTGCATCCAGCCGCCCGCCTAATCCCACTTCAATAACTGCAATATCAATACGGCTGTGCACAAAATAGTTGAACGCCATAAATACCGATATCTCAAAGAAGGAAGGTTTAAAGGTGTCAAAGAAGGATATATTTTCTTCAACAAAATCGGTTATGAATTTGCGGCCGATCAGCTTGCCATTCACCTTGATCCTTTCCCTGAAATCGAGCAGGTGAGGGGATGTATACAATCCTACTTTATACCCGGCATCCTGCAATACAGAGGCCAGCATATGTGAAACCGATCCTTTGCCGTTTGTTCCGGCTACATGAATTGACGGAAAGTGATGGTGGGGATTTTTGAAATATTCATCCAGCTTAATGGTATTGTCAAGTCCGGTGCGGTATGCCGCTGAGCCTATTTTCTGAAACATCGGCAATTGTTCAACCAGATAATCCAAGGTATCCTGATAGTTCATCGTAGAATTTGCTTTATGACCTGCAACCAGACTATTACCATTTTTCAAAATGAATTCTGTCCCTGTTAAACCGGATGGGCATTTTTTTTTCTTCTGCCGGATATCCGAGGGAAACAATTGAAAAAGGCCTGATGTTTTGCGGTAATCCGAATAATGCATGGATTGATTCCATTCTCTGAATACGCGGGTACAATCCAACCCACACTGAACCCAAACCGAGGCCATAGGCCGCCAGCAAGTATATTTTGTGTGGCTGCAGAACAATCCACCGGCCCGTAACCGGTATCATGCTGCAGTTCTTCATCCCAGCATACCAGTATGGCAGCATTCGCCTTCCTGAGCATGGAGGCATACTGATGAAACGATATAATCTTTTCCATAATTTCGCGATCCCGAAATACAATATAATGCCATGGTTGTTTGTTTACAGCAGAGGGAGCATACATGGCAGCTTTTAAAAGCGTTTCAATAACATCATCACCAACCGGGCGATCTGTATATTGCCTGATGCTTCTGCGATTAAAAATGGCTTCAAGTACATCCATCGATATGTTGATAAGTATTCATAAACCCTGACTGGAATTCATGAAAAATGAGATAAAATTAAAACGTCAATTGTTTCTGTGTTGTGCAAAATTAGCATAATATATCGAAAGGAGGTTTGAGGTTTGAAGTTTGAAGGTTTGCAGAGGTTTGATGGCTGTTGGCTAAAAGCTAAAAGCCAAAAGCTAACAGCTTTTCTTGTTAATTTCAAACTAATGTGGATAAAATATGGCAAGTAAAAAGAAAATCTTCGTACTCGATACAAACGTTCTGTTGCATGATTACCGCTGTATCTATAATTTTCAGGAAAACAATGTAATTATTCCCATAACTGTACTGGAGGAGCTTGACCACTTCAAAAAAGGGAATGATATCATTAACTATCATGCAAGAGAATTTACACGTGAACTGGACAGGCTTTCGGGAGATACTCTTTTTAATGGCGGGGTTTCCCTGGGGAAGGGACTTGGGAAAACTGAGTATTGAAACGGGTAAACCATTTACAGGATTAATACAGGCTTCTTTTCCTGACAATACGCCTGATCACCGCATTCTGGCCATTGCAGAGCATGTTTTCAGGAATAATCCGGACAAGAATGTCATATTTATCAGCAAGGATATCAACCTGCGGATGAAGGCCAAATCTATCGGTATCATGGCACAGGACTATGAGAACGATAAGGTTCGGAATATTGATGAGATCTACAAAAGTGTCAGCACCATTGAAAACCTCGATGACCGGCTGATCATGAAAATGTATGATAATCCCGACGGGATTCCGGTTTCCGATTTCAAGTTGCCGGTGGCGCCGGTTGCCAACCAGTATTTTATTTTCAAGGGAAGCAATTCAAGCGCCCTGGCCCATTATGATCCAAAAACAGGCATGATCAACCGGGTAATAAAACAGAAAACATATGGAATCGAACCCCGGAATGCAGAACAGACTTTTGCACTTGATGCCTTGCTGCGCGATGAGGTTCAGCTGGTAACCCTTACCGGAAAAGCAGGTACGGGAAAAACCCTGCTTGCACTGGCATCCGCGCTGCAACAAAGACAGAAGTATACCCAGATTTTCCTGGCACGGCCCATTGTTCCCCTTTCTAACCGGGATATCGGCTTTTTGCCGGGCGATATCAAGGAAAAGATCGGACCTTATATGCTGCCCCTGTTCGATAACCTGGATGTCATCAAAAATAAATTTACCCAGAGCAGCAAGGAATTCATGAAAATTGAGGAAATGCTGAAAACCGAAAAACTGATCATTACGCCCCTGGCCTATATCAGGGGAAGAAGTCTTTCGAGGATATTTCTTCATTGTGGATGAAGCCCAGAATCTTACGCCGCATGAGGTGAAAACGATCATTACCCGTGCCGGTGAGGATACAAAGATGGTTTTTACCGGGGATATTGAACAGATTGACTCACCCTACCTCGATGAAAAATCGAACGGACTGAGTTATCTCACGGAAAAAATGAATGGCCAGGATTTGTTTGCACATGTAAACCTGGTAAAGGGAGAACGAAGTTACCTTGCCGAATTGGCAAGTCATTTACTGTAATCCTTTTTTCAGGTGATGGATTGTATTAAATTTGTCCGCGTTCTAATCTGAGATAGTATGAAGAAGAATAAAGTGTTGCATGTCGTAAGACATGCAAAATCGAGTTGGGATAATGACGGAATTGCCGATATAGACCGGACTTTAAAGCCGAAAGGCATCCGGAACGCCTATGAAACAGCCCGTAAGCTCAAGCTGATCAACCATGTGCCCGACATGATCGTATCTAGTCCGGCCGACAGGGCCCTGCATACGGCTATTATTTTTGCCCGGGTTTTTGAATACCCGCTTGGAAATTTTCAGATCAATGAAATTCTCTATGAATTTTCAAAAGATCATATTCTGGATTTTATCAGGGATTTTGACGACAGCAAGCATTCACTGATGATTTTCGGCCATAACCCGGATGTTACAAACCTGGTAAATTATTTTATCAGAAAGTCGGTAATCGAAATTCCCACATCAGGAGTAACGACCCTTATGTTCTCGTGTGATATCATGGAAAAATATTGCGCCGGAAAACATGGACAAGCATTTGTTTTATTTTCCAAGCAAAGAAGAATAATCAGGTAAATAAAACAAATACCCAAACCCAGGATAGATGAAGAAATTTCCAAAATTAATTCATCGCGAGATCAGCTGGCTTTCCTTCAATGAAAGAGTGTTGCAGGAAGCCCAGGATCCAGGGAGTTCCCCTTATTGAACGCTTTAAGTTCCTGGGCATTTTTTCAAATAACCTGGATGAGTTCTTTAAAGTTCGCGTGGCAACCATCAAGCGAATGATTGATTACCAGGAAGGAAGCAAAAAAATCGAAGGGGAAAAGCCCAAGAAGCTGATGGCGATGATCCAGAAAAATGTGCTTCAGCTTCAGAATAAATTTGAATATACCTATCATCATATCCTTGGTGAACTGGAACGAAGAGGTATTCACATTATTAATGAACTGGAATTGAACATTCAGCAGGCTGAATTTGTAAAACAATATTTCGATGAGCGTGTATTCCCTGTTCTTTCTCCCATTATCCTCAGCAACGTCGATAAATTTCCCTATCTCAAGGATAAGTCGATTTATCTTGCGGTTAAGCTGAGCGGTTCCGAGTCCGGGTGTGAAAACCGACTATGCCCTGATTGAAATACCAACCAATGTGCTTCCGCGGTTCATTGTGCTTCCTTCTGATTCCGATAAAAAATTTATTATTCTTCTCGAGGATGTGATCCGGTATTCTCTTGATGATGTTTTTGCCCTTTTCAACTTCGATAATTTCGAATCCTGGATCATCAAGCTTACCCGTGATGCGGAACTCGATATGGACAACGATATTTCGAAAAGTTTCCTGGAAGTCATTTCCCGCGGGTTGAACAGCCGGAAAACAGGGCAGCCTGTGAGGTTTGTCTTTGACAATTCCATTTCGAAGGAATTGCTTGATCTGATCAGTCAATAAATTAAACCTGGATGAGGACAATAACCTGATCCCCGGCGGACGGTACCATAATTTCAAGGATTTCATGAATTTCCCCGATCTTGAGGGGAACGACCTGTTTTATTCAAAGGAACCGGCCTTACCGCATCCGCTGATCAAAAAACACAAGAGCATCATTGATGTAATGGCCAAAAGGATTTCATGCTTCATGTGCCCTACCAGGATTTCAATATTTTTATCAGGCTTGTTGCAGGAAGCTTCCATTGATCCGCGTGTTTCGGAAGTATCTCTTACCGTGTACCGCGTTTCACGGAATTCAAAAGTGATCAATGCGCTCATCAACGCTGCCCGCAACGGAAAAAAGGTAACCGTTGTCATTGAACTGCAGGCACGGTTTGATGAGGAATCCAATATTTACTGGGCACGGAAACTTGAAGAAGTAGGTGCACGGGTCATATTTGGCATTCCCGGACTGAAAGTGCATGCAAAACTGCTCATCATTGTAAGAAAAGAAGGCAGAAAATCGGTGAATTATGCCTGTATCAGCACCGGAAATTTCCATGAAGGGAATGCAACGGTTTATTCCGATCTCTTCCTTTTTACAGCCGATACACGAATAACCTCCGATGTAAAAAGAGTTTTTGATTTCTTTGAAAATTCCTACCGGAACTATACCTACAGGTATATTATCAAATCGCCATTGAACCTGAGGCGCAAGATGTATCAGCTGATCGACAATGAAATTAAAAATGCCAGGGCAGGAAAAGATGCGTACATCATTCTGAAACTTAACAGCCTGGTGGATAATGAGATCATCTACAAGCTTTACCAGGCCAATGATGCCGGTGTTAAGATAAAACTGATCGTGAGAGGGATCTGTTCGCTGATCCCCGGTGTTCCCGGCCTGAGTGAAAATGTTCAGGCCATCAGCATTGTAGACAAATACCTTGAGCATTCAAGAATTCTTGATCTTCTGCAATGGCGGGAGATGAACAATATTATATCACTTCAGCCGACTGGATGACCCGTAATCTTGATCGCCGTATTGAGGTGGCCTGTCCGATTTTCGACAAGGATGTTCAGCGGGAGATCAGGGATGTGATTGAAATGCAGCTTAAGGATAATGTAAAGGCCAGGATCATCAATTCCACCCAGGATAATGTATATGTTTCAGCCAATGGCGAGGAAAAGATCCGCTCCCAGTTTGAATTGTATCATTATTATAAGAACAAGTGGCAGACTTCAAAGAAAAGATACAGCACTCATAAAATATATACCCAATAAATGAATTACGAAGCACTTTGCAAAGCCACCGTTGAGATAGCCATCGAGGCCGGATCCTATATTTTTGGACAGGATTAACCAGATTTCGCCGGATGGGATTGAAATAAAGGGAAGGCACAATTTTGTAACGGAAGTTGACAAGGCGACAGAGAGAATGATCATCAACCGGTTGAAGGACCTGGTGCCGGGAGCAGGATTCATTGCCGAGGAAGGAACGACTGTAACAAAGGGTGATGTATTTAACTGGATCATCGATCCGCTGGATGGTACCACCAATTTTATACATGGAGCTCCGCCTGTGGCGGTAAGCATTGCACTTGTAGAAAATAACATACCGGTTGTGGGTGTCATTTATGAAATATGGATGAAAGAGGCCTTTTATGCCTGGAAGGACAGCAAAGCCTGGCTGAACGGAAAAGAGATCAGTGTTTCCAAAACGCCTGACATAAAGGATTCCCTGATTGCCACCGGTTTTCCCTATCATAATTTCGACCGGATGAAGGGGTTTATGGAAACCATTAATTACTTTTTTAACCATACCCATGGCGTCCGTCGCCTGGGTTCCGCAGCCACCGATCTGGCCTATGTGGCATGCGGGCGTTTTGATGGTTTTTACGAGTATAATCTGAGTCCATGGGATGTGGCCGCCGGTGTGCTGATTGTTAAACAGGCCGGAGGCAGGGTAACGGATTTCAGCGGCGGGAGACAATTTTATTTTCGGCCGTGAAATTGTTGCCGGAAATAAAGATATCTTTGAAGGCTTCCTGCAGGATGTGGGAAGGTATATGAACCTGTAATTTATATTGTCTCAATGCGGTCCCTGGGGTACTATCTTTTATTTGGTTTTACCTGGTTTATCTCTCTCATCCCTTTCTGGCTGATTTACAGGATTTCTGATCTGCTTTACTTCGTCAATTTTCACCTGATCCGCTACAGGAAAGAGGTTGTCTATAAAAATCTCCGTCTTTCGTTTCCGGAAAAAAGTGAAGCGGAAATTGACCGTATTGCCAGGGCTTTTTACAGGCATTTCAGCGATTTTCTGGTTGAATCCATCAAATGTATCAGCATTCACTAAACGTCAGCATGCCAAACGATTCAGCTATCAGAATATAGAACTGATACAGGCAGCTTGAAGCTGAAAACAGGGATTTTGCCCTGGTTTCGGCGCATTACAATAACTGGGAATGGATGATCTTTTTTCCATCACAGATGATCCACAAATTCATGGCCATTTACAGGCCTCTTGCAGAATAAGGTGGTCGACAGGCTTTCACAGGCGCATCCGCGGTCGTGATAACCCGGCTCTGGTTCCCATGGAACATGTATACCGCGAGGCGTTGAATTACCGTTCCGCCAATAAGCGTTACTGCATCTGGTTCCTTGCCGATCAGCGTCCGCCGCTTTCAAACCGGTTCTGGACAACCTTTCTGAACCAGGAAGTTTCATTTTTTGAAGGCGTGGAGAAATTGTCGAAAAAACTGGGACTTGCTGTTGTTTTTCTGGATATCCGAAAAATAAGACGAGGGCATTATGAGGCCCGGTTTATCAAATTGTTTGATAATGCTGCACAGACCACGGAAAATGAGGTGCTGCTCAGATGCATCCATGAAATGGAAAAAGAAATAAAAGAAACACCGGAATTCTGGCTGTGGTCACATAACCGGTTCAAACATAAACGCCCTGAACAGGTTAAACTGATAACGCCATGATCCGGATTGCAGTTGTTATTTTAAACTGGAATGGATTGCATCATCTGAAAAAATTCCTTCCAACCATTTGCCGGTATTCCGATGCACCCGGAACCAGGGTAATTGTGGTGGATAACGGTTCAACGGATGATTCGGTGGAGTATGTCAGGCAGACCTTACCCGAGGTGGAACTGATCACTTTTTCGGAAAATTACGGATTTGCACCGGGATATTATAAGGCCCTGAAACAAATTGAGGCCGAATATTTTGTGCTTTTGAATTCGGATGTTGAAGTCACTCCCGGATGGCTCGAACCGTTAGTCGCTGCCATGGATGCTGATCCGGGTGTCGGCGCATGTATGCCCAGGATGCGGGATTACCAGCGCAGGGATTATTTTGAATATGCCGGAGCAGCCGGCGGTTATATCGATTTTTTCGGTTACCCGTTTTGCCGTGGCCGTTTGCTAAGCAGTGTGGAAAAGGACACGGGCCAGTATGATGATAATAAATATATTTTCTGGGCATCCGGGGCATGTATGTTTGTGAGATCAATGGCCTATTTCAGGGCAGGAGGGCTTGACAGTGATTTCTTTGCCCATATGGAGGAAATTGACCTGTGCTGGCGGATGAGGAGGATCGGATATACTGTGCTGGCCATTCCCGAATCCATTGTGTATCATATTGGCGGAGGTACGCTGCCAAATAACAATCCGCATAAGTTGTACCTGAATTATCGTAATAACCTTTACCTCCTTTTCAAAAACCTTCCGCCGGTAAAGCTGGTCCCTGTAATCTTTATCCGGATGATTCTTGACGGCATGTCAGCAATGGCATATCTCCTTTCCGGCTCGGGAGGATTCTTTAAGGCTGTCATCAAGGCACACATGGCTTTTTACAGGAACATACCGCGACTGGTAAGAAAGCGGATTGCACTTAAGGGTACGATTGGCAAGGCCCATATAAAGGAAATATATCCGGGCAGCATACTCTTCAATTTTTTTGTGAGAAAAAGAAGATACTTCAGCGAACTGGAGTGGTAGTAGCAAGAGCTTTGCGAGATCGCGGAAGGATTTTGCGTGAAAACAATCCGGAAACTGATGAGGTTGCGAAAAATTTTAACGCAGAGCTCGCAAAGGCTTTTCGCAAAGCGCGCTAATGAGAGGTCGCAAAGAAATCTCATTGCATTCGATTAACTGTTTCAGAGTAATAGATTCAGATAATCTGCGAGATCTCGCGAAACTCTGCGATGTAAAATAAGCTGCGTGCAAGCGAGTATTACTCTGCGAGATCCGCGAGATCAGCGAGCGACATTTCACTGTCGCCGTCGCACTGCAAACAATCCATCCAGCTGGGCACGGACAGTCAGAGCCATCGACACATCAATTATACCAGGAAGAAAATGAAAGGACCACTGCAATCTTCCCTGTATATGTCTTCCTGAAACCTGGTAGAAAGCATCTGCCCGTGAATAAAATGTGGATTTATAGAATCCGTCTCCTGAAATGATTTTCTGGCTTTCGCCTGAATAGATGGTCCCATGCACTCCAAACCCCTTATAAACTGCTTCCAGCTCAGTCAGCCAGCCTGATGCGAATTGCATGTCATATACTCCCCGCAGCCGGTCATACGATCCGAGATAACCTGTAGAAATGGTAAGTGTATCAAGTGCCGTAACCGATGAAAGATCAAGTCCCACGAGAACGGCATATCCCCCGTTATCTTCGAGGTGCTGATCGGGAGGTGCATCAAGGGTGTGGGCGACATGGCTCATTACGGCATGATGCTGGTAGGTAAACAGGCCAATCTTTGCCTGTCCCGAAAATCCCAGCATAAACCTTTCACGCGTTTCATATGATTGCCGGCCTTGCCAGTCGAGCCAGATATTATGCCTGAAATTTTCTCCCCTGTAATTCAAAAGGATCCCTTCAATGTTGGGCCTGTAATACTGGAATGTATCGATCATAAGCGCCATGGGCATGTTTACCAGGTTTAAACGTGGGAAGGCACCAAGGTAAAAATCAAGATATTTGGTTTTGCTGTTGTAATAGAGGGTAATATCGGGTGGTATGAGTTCTCCCTTGCTTCCAAATTCATATAAATAGTCGATGCCGGCCATGACCTTTTTATTTTCATCAAAGCCAAGTCCTATTTCAGCATTTATCCTTGATCCGAAGATCGTCTGATCATTCACATAAGGATTAAAATATTCCCGGTTGTCGAGGAAACCGTAATAACCAATCTTGTACCGGATATCCTGTGCCTGGCATACCCCGGCTATTGTCAGGAACAAAATCAGTACATAAATATTTTTTCGGCAACCCTTCATGTTAAAACCTGTTGGAACTGACCAAAAGTAGCATATAATCCAGGATGTGTTATTTGAAAACCTGAAAAAAGTAAGGTATTTACTTGAAATTTATCATAGTAAGGCTAATTTTTTTTATCCAACTTTAGTTTTTATTAAAATAAGGATCATGGAAGTAAATAAAGTATTACAGGATCTTGAGCGCCGTCATCCGGGCGAGATAGAATATCTTCAGGCAGTGCATGAAGTATTGGAATCCATTAAGGATGTGTATAATCAGAACCCTCAGTTTGAAAAAGCAGGTATCATTGAACGATTGGTTGAACCCGATCGCGTGTTGACCTTTAAGATTCCATGGATGGACGATGAAGGAAATGTGCATGTAAACCTCGGTTACCGCGTACAGTTTAACAATGCCCTCGGCCCTTACAAAGGAGGCTTGCGGTTTCACCCCAGTGTTAACCTCAGTATTTTGAAATTCCTGGGATTTGAACAAATCTTTAAGAACAGTCTGACCACACTGCCGATCGGCGGAGGCAAAGGAGGTTCGGATTTCCAGCCGAAAGGCAAGTCGAATGCAGAGATCATGCGATTTTGCCAGGCATTTATGCTTGAATTATGGCATGTGATCGGTCCCGAAACCGATGTACCGGCCGGTGATATTGGTGTTGGCGGCCGTGAAATCGGTTTCCTTTATGGTGCCTATAAAAAACTTACCAATAGCTATACCGGTGTGCTTACAGGCAAGGGTGTAAACTGGGGTGGAAGTCTGATCCGTCCGGAAGCAACAGGTTTTGGTGCTGTTTACTTTGCCCAGGAAATGGTGGGTACGAGGAAACAAACACTGGAGGGGAAACGGGCTGCTGTTTCAGGGTTTGGTAATGTGGCCTGGGGAGCCGTAAGAAAGTTGAATGACCTGGGTGCCAAGGTAATAACCTTATCCGGACCGGATGGATATGTTTATGATGAAGAAGGTATATCCGGCAAAAAAATCGATTATATGCTTGAACTCCGCTCTTCCAACGATGATATTATTGAGCCCTATGCCCGTGAATTCAAGAGCGCTGTTTTTGTGAAAGATAAACATCCCTGGGAAGTGAAATGTGATATTGCCATGCCTTGTGCCACACAGAATGAACTCGATGAGCATGATGCAGCAACCCTGGTGAAAAATGGCTGTATGTGTGTATGCGAAGGCGCCAATATGCCTTCTACTCCCGAGGCAATTGAAATAATACAGAAAAACGGATTGCTTTTTGCTCCCGGAAAAGCTGCAAATGCTGGTGGAGTTGGGGTATCCGGACTTGAAATGACTCAAAACGCCATGAAGTTGCGCTGGCCTGCCGAGGAAGTTGATAAACGGCTGCATGAAATCATGAATGCGATTCATGAGTCATGTCTGCGCTACGGCAAACGTGCTGACGGATACGTGGATTATGTTAAAGGGGCTAACATAGCCGGCTTCCTGAAGGTGGCCAATTCGATGCTGGATCACGGAGTGATTTAGGAATAGTGACTGTTGATTGATTGGTATTGATTCTGGATACTGGATACTGGATGCTGGATGACTGGATACTGGATCTGGATGCTGGTTTATCCAGTATCAAGAATCCAATATCCAGTATCTTCTTTTTTTGAATATCGGTTTCTTATGAAGGATTATTTCCCCTCTTAACTCAAAATTGATTTATCTTTGAGTAACAACTAATCCTATGGCAATGAAACGACGAACATTTGTCAGGAACTCAGCGCTTGGAAGCCTTGCGCTGGGTTTTCCTTTTGATGTCAGTTCAAACCAGGGAGCATCAGAAATACCAAAACGTCTCCTTGGAAAGACAGGAGAAAAACTATCCATTATTGGATTTGGCGGTATTATGCTGAATGATAATCCGCAGGAATTTGCCAATGAGTTTGTGGCAAAGGCCTATGATGCCGGTATTAATTATTTTGACATCTCGCCTGAATACGGAAACGCCCAGGAAAAGCTTGGTCTTGCGCTCAGATCATACCGCAGCAAGTGCTTCCTGGCCTGCAAAACCCAAAAGCGGGATGCGGTCCAGGCTGAAAAACAATTAAACGAATCCCTGAAGGCATTTAATACGGATCATTTCGATCTCTACCAGCTGCATGCTTTGAGTTCAGTGGATGAGGTAGAAAAGGCATTTGCTCCCGGGGGAGCCATGGAGGTATTTAAACGGGCCCGTGAACAGGGAAAGGTGAGATTTCTGGGATTTTCCGCTCACAATGTGGAAGCTGCATTGCTGGCAATGAAGAAATTTGACTTCGACACAATCCTTTTCCCGATCAACTTCAATTGCTGGAATAACGGCGATTTCGGACCCCAGGTTTTTGATGTTGCCAGATCAAAGGGCATGGGGATCCTTGCTTTGAAGGCAATGGCATTGACTACTCTCGGCGAAGGCGAGAAAAAGTTGTATAAAAACGTGTGGTACCATCCGATTCAGGATGATGAAACTGCCCGGCTCGCCTTACGGTATACCCTGTCAAAAGAATTGACAGCTGCAATTCCTCCTGGTGACGAGGTATTTTTCTGGAAAGCCGTGGAGGTAGCCCGGAATTTTAAACCGATAAGTGCTGCGGAAAACGAAACCCTGACTAAAATAGCCACCGGATTAAAGCCTGTTTTTTCACACAAGCTTGCCTGATCAGATAATATGAAATGATTCAGGCTGAAGCAGGTCTTTTGCAGTAAAGGTCGCCAGCCTGGTAATTTTGGCCACAGAACGAAAAGCCGGGGGCAGGATCATTTTTGCATCATCCTTGGTCGGTACATCTGCAACGATCCATGCTTTGTGTTCACCATCAAGACAACCCCAATCGGCGTGTGTAAGAAAATGAGAGCCTGTTTGCATAAATACCTGTATAGCCTGATCACAGGATGCCTTATCAGGTTCATGAGGTACCTCAATCAGAAATTTTGCCATTTTCAATTCCTCCTTATTATTTAAATTTAAACTAATTTTAAAAATGTTATAACAATTCTGTTCCATTATAGTTATACAACAACAGGGAATAACGTGAATTAAACCTATGGAAAAAGAACTTAGATCAACTATCCGGGATTTCATCCTTTCAGGAATCAATGAATCTCCATCTGAATTTCGCCCCGATCCGTTCTGGCAAAATTTGAAAAAAACAGGAACTGAATTATGGCTCGATACCGGGGATATTGAAGAGGCCTCTAAAATCTGGACATCAGAGATGACGGCCCTCACAACAAACAATACCTTGCTGAACGCTGAAATTCAGAAAGGAATATATGATGACCTTATACTCCGTGCCAGGGATATTTTGAAGGACCTGCCGCACAAGAGCCAGGTTATTGAAATTGCATTTATTCTGAACGCATATCATGGAATGAGACTGGCCCGCAAATTCGGGGCTTTTGTGAGCGTGGAACTTCATACCGATACCGCCAATGACCTTGATGCCATTGTTAAATATGGCAGGAGGTATGCCGAGATCAATCCGGATCAGTTTATTGTAAAAGTTCCCTATACCGCCACAGGTTTATTGGGAGCCAGGAGCCTTCATACCCTGGGAGTGAGGATAAATTTCACGCTTGAATTCAGTGCAAGGCAGAATCTTTTGGCTACGGCCATTGCACAGCCCGATTATGTAAATGTGTTTCTTGGCAGGATTGGAGCTTATTGCAAGGAAAACGGACTTGGCAGCGGAGATGGCGTAGGGGAACGGACGGTTATTTCCAGCCAGGAATGGGTCAGAAAAATGTCACTCCAGTATGGACTGTCCACGAAACTTATTGCAGCCAGTCTGCGAAATGCTTCCCAACTTGAAAGCCTTGCCGGAACTGATGTTTTTACAATGCCTGTAAAAGTGGCAAAGGAGGGACGGTCAACCCTTGCAGGAAATTTCACTTCAAGGCTTAAGGAAAAGTACACTGCTGATCTCAACAGCCAGGCTGAAGGCATATTCATGGAGAAATGCTGGGAGGTAAGTGAAAAAGAACTCCTGCTGGTAAGAGATATCGTGGACGAACTTCCCTGTTGCGGTGAAATACTGATCGATCGTGCCCGGGAGGCAGGATGTGGAGACATGTTCCCGGAGTTATCCCAGGCCGACCTTGACCAGATTTCAACAGACGGAAAAATCCCAAAGCATGAACACTGGGAGCAACGCATCCGGAAAGGGGAAATTGCTGTCGATACCTTGCTGAACTTAGCGGGACTGGCCAGTTTTACGCATGACCAGGCCCAGCTTGATCAGCATATTGAATCAATTATTTCCCGGTAGGCAATTGGGTTGCATCTACATTCCAACCGCTCACCTGAATTACCGGATTGAGAAGATTATACCTTGCAGGGATCTTGACCTCAACAGGAATTGACTCACCCGGTGCCAGTGTGATATAATTGCTGCTCCACAGGGATGGAGTGATCTCCTCCTTGCCCTGCATGAGCTGTAATCTTACAAAGAAAGCCACCTTGTCGCTTGTGTTGGTTACCTGTATTGTCCATCCGGTTTGAATACTGCCGGCATCCTTTTTTAGTAATTTCAGTTCTACACCTGCACGCGGCATTTCTGTCAGAGGCTTGAAATTGTTTTTCGGATCAAGCCAGTATGTATTTCTTGATATTTCGTGTCCGGAGCTGTCTTTCAGTTTAAGCAGTACGAACCGGATACCCTTTCGCCTGTTTTAGAACATCTGCCAGGGAAAGAACCGCTTTTGTTTCTTCTGCAGCCACTTCAGCACTGGACTGTTTTTGCAAATACAGGTTCTGAATTCAGAGAGTATACGGCTATATCCGAGATTAATCCGGCAACCGGCTTATGATTCCGGTTTACTATAGTGGCAACCGAATCATTAAGATTTAACTGGATGTGTACCGGATCACATGATTTTTGCATGAAATAATACCCTGCATTGGGCATCAGGTACCAGTCATATATTTGCCAAACCACACTGGGAAATGCTGCATTCAGTTTCCATAGCATGACCCCGCCGTTGTCCGGGAGCCTGTAATTGCGCTGCCTCGAAAATTCCCTGGTAGCCCATGGCATTCATCAGCTGCATTTTATCGGAGAATTCCTCCATGCCAACCGGATTGCCAAAACGTTTCACCATATCGTTGTAATAATTATCATAACGACCATTGCCGGTTGCTGCATCATGGTATCCCCAGGAATCATTCAACGGGAAAGGTGCTTTTGTATCCCATACCAGATTTGGAATGATTTTAATAAGCGTGTTGTAGGGAGGTTGCGAGGGAATTCCGGTTTCATCCTTAAAAGCCCAGTCGGGACGTTTTTGTGCCATCACATAGTATTCGTGGGGATCAATCCACTGGTAAGGTCCGCCACTGTATACACCGGTGCCTTGTCATCGGGCCAGGAACCTTTCCATCCCTGCGGAAGCCGTGCAAAACCAGAAGAACTGGGAATAAAAGGCCTTGTGCCATCCATTGAAATTATGCTGTCACGCATGGCATCATACAACTCTTTCCGGGCATGTCCTTCATTACCGCCGGTCCATAGCAAGAGACTGGCATGATTGCGTATGCGATAAATAGTGCTTGCCATATTGGCTTTGAAAACATTGCCTTCAAGGGGGTAATCCGGTGATCCCTTGAATTCTCCCTGGGTGTCTCCCGTGACCCAGAAATCAGACCATACCATCAGTCCATAACGGTCTGCCAGGTCGAAGAATACGTCCGGCGGGGTGATTCCTCCTCCCCAGATGCGAAGCAGATTGACATTTGCATTTCTGCAAAGCCTTAGTTCATCATCGTACCGGGTTGAATCGGTATTCAGCATCATATCAGGCACCCATGCACCTCCCAGGAGATACACGCGCTGGCCGTTTACATAAAAATCACGGTGGAAGCTCTGCGGAGTATTGTACTGTTTTTGAACTTACCGTGCGTATTCCAAAGACAACGGTTGACTTGTCGGTTACTCCTGCCGGTGTTACAAATTCTGCCTCCAGCCTGTAAAGATCTGGCCGGCCATAATGAAGCGGCCACCACAGGTGTGGATGGGATACCAGCAATTGGCTGAAGGTGGCGCTGTTTAATTCTATTTTGCCCGTATAACCTGCATTCAGTGTGATCTCTTTAGTAAGCTGTATGGATTCACCCTTGAAATTCTCAGGTTTGATTACAATGGAGAGTTTCCCTTTTGTTTTGGTACCGGTGAGATTCTGAAGCACGAAGCTGAGTGAAAGCCTTGCCGTGCTGGTATCCGGGAGGTCGGGCAATTCAGTGATCACATGGGGTCGGCTGATAATCACACCACCGGTTGTTCTCAGGAAAACCGGTTGCCAGATACCCATGTTCCGGTCCCTTACCGGCGGTATCCAATCCCATCCAACAGAGCACAGCATAGTAACGTTCTTGCCAATATCTCCTGTGGGACCACCGTTTTCATAAAAATCATCCAGCGCTTTAAGTTGCTCTTTTGCAGGTAATCCGGGGTAATCAAGCGGATAGATCTTTACCGCAAGGGCATTCAATTCACCGGTTTTTACATAGCCGGTAACATCGAGAAAATATTCAGCGAACATCCCGGCCATTTTAGAGGAATCCGCAACCTGGTGCCCGTTTACCCAAACTGCCGCCCTGTAGTTTATCCCCTTGAAAATTAACTGGAACCTTTGTCCCTTATCCCCTGAGGGTACCTGAAAAGTTGTGCGGTACCAGTATGGACTTTTCCAGGGATTGGAAACATTCGGTATATGGCTGTATTTGCCAAGGTTATATTGGATATTGAAGCTGTCGGAGGCATCGGGTATCAGCATGTTGTTCATGCCCGAATAGGGATCGGGATAAACCCGGTTGGCAACAAGTCCGGTAAGTACTGTGGAGGGTACTTTTACCGGAAACCAGTAAACCGGGGAATGATAGCCCGGCATAGATAATTGTTCACCCGATGCACTGATTATTGCACTTGACTGAAGGTCAAAATCAGATAACTGTACCTGTTTGATAGTTGAATTCTGGCAAAAAAGGGACGATACGACCAGTAAGCCCGAAAGAAGAAGGGTAGTTCGAGGAGTCATGTTTTCTTTGATTTGCGGCCAAAATTAGCCAAAGTAAACATGATTGCCAAACTACCCTTCTTGCCAGGCCGTTGAATCCGGCAAAAAACAATTATTCAGTTTCTAATTCCTTCAGTTTTGAATCCAGTTGTTCGGCATTTTCCTTATTCCCGGTTCCCTGGTTATCATTCAGTATTTCAATAGGTTCAACAGGCTCGGGTTGAACCAGGATTCTCAAGGTGAGGAATATCCGGAGCATTGATATCAGCCGGGGGAACAGGAGGGGGTACCGGTGCTGGTGGATAAGCTTCCATATAGGGATTTTTATGTTTCATATAAAAATCACTGTCCTTTTTCATTTTATAAAAATGTTCCATTTGTCTTTTCATATCCTGATGCCGCATTATTTCGCTCCGCATTTCTTCCTCTGACCGGCGCATATCTTCCTGTGATCTGCGCATATGTTCTTCCATGTCTCTTCGCTGCAATTCCATAACTCTTCGTTGCTCATCAAATTCCTTCTCATGTTGCAGTTTAAATTCCCGCATCTGGTCTTCCATCATGAGATGTTTTGCCTGTTCCTCCGACAGGTCGGCCATATCATGACTGCGCATCTGCCCTCCGGCACGGGTAAACTCCTCCCTTGCCTTTTCCAGTTCAAGCTGTGCTTTTTGCATCTCAAACTGGGCCTTTTCAAGCTTACGGGCAGCCTCAGTCATTTCTTTCTGTTTTTTATTTTCTTCAGCGTTTCCTGCTTTCTGTATTAGCTGCTAGTTTTTTCATGCCTCCTGGTTTTGGTCGTATCGGCCACAAACTGCATCTTCTCGGGTTTAACCGTAAAGTATTTTCCAAGGCTTTTAATGGTTCCCGTATTACCCGCCGATAGCAATTGTGATGGCAGCAATACCAAGGGTAACCAGAAAAAGGAATATTACAGCCATACGAAATACAGGCGCATGCCTTTTTTCAGTTTTTAACAAACGTTTAACCCTGCCGAGCAGGCGTTTTGATCTGCCCAGGAGGGCATTGGCCGGAACTTGTCCGTCCGCATTCAATTCTTGTATCATAGTGAGCGCTTTTATATAGTTAATCGGATTCGGAAATGCTTTAATTACAAGATCATCACAACAGTTCTCACGTTCCCGGTTGATTTCTGCTGAGAGATACCATGCCACCGGGTGAAAAAACAGGATCTGCGTGATGATTGCCTGCATGATCATCACCACGTGATCATACCTGCGGATATGGGCCAGTTCATGCACCAGTATGGCTTCCACCTGTTCGGTGTTTAACCCGGAAAGAATGGCGGCCGGAACGATTACACAGGGTTTAATGAGGCCAATGACCATGGGGCTGATTTGGCGGGTTGACATCCGCAATTTCAACGCAACCGGCATCATCAGTCTGGTTTTTGCCTTTTCAAACAGGGCCAGCAGGGAAGGATCGGGAAGAAAAATATCCTTCTTCATAATGTTATAGGAAAGATAAAATCCACCGGCCATTCTTGATGACCATAAACAGGAAACCCATAATCCATCCTGCTGCCAGGGCAGGGTAGAACGGCTCAAGAAATTGTTTCAGAGTGGATGTATAATCAGCGGTCCGCAGGGCAATTGATGATGTATTCACTAATCCGTTCACCTGGGAATACATCTTTGTCAATGGCTTAATGGCAGAGTGCAAGATTGTGGTGATACACTATATACCAGGTGGAAATAAATCCGGCCAGCAGCAAGAAATTGACCTGAAACCAGCACCATATAACGAAGCCTGGCATTTGACCTTCCTGCCAGGGAAAGGACGAATAATACCACCACCAGGATGACCAGTCCTTCCCAAAGGGAATGAACCAATGCCATCCCCAGTGATCGTATCAGTTCATTATTGATTTCCATGATGGCCATTTTTTTGTTCCTTTTCGAGGGTGTCAATAAGGGCCTTTATTTCCCTGAGTTCTTCCGGGGTTGCCTTATGATTGCCAAGTGCCTGCAGTACCAGTTTCATGGCAGATCCTCCAAATGCTGCATTGGCAACCCTGTCGATCATCGCATTCCGTGCAGCCCCGGCCTGGATCAAGGGCCGGTACACATGTGTACGCCCGTCCATTTCACGATCCAGTAATCCTTTTTCAGTCATTATCTGCATCATTTTAAGCGTTGTGGTATAACCCACGTTTTTTCCTTTGTGTTCCAGCTCCTCATTCACCTGGCGGACTGTAGCAGTGCCTGTTTCCCAGAGGATTTCGAGGATTTCAAGTTCGGAATCGGTGGTTTGTAATGACATATTGGATTATAGTTGATGAGTATGATGGGTTGATAGTTGATAGTTGATAGTTGATATTCTCCATCTACGATAATCTTCGTACAAAGATATACGAAGAGTTTCGTAAATGCAATAGGGAAGATTAAAAAAAATGTTAAAAATTAAAGCAGAAAATATTCGTTAAATACCGTATAAAATGAAACATTTTCTGTCCGGAAACAGTAACCTATACTAGCTTTAAGCGGCGATGGATTCAACCATCGGTTTATTCATTCATGTATAGTTTACCATGAAAATATTTTTTTCGAGTTTTCTTGTCCTTTTCCTCCTTCTCACCTCTCAAATCCTTTTTTCACAAACCGACTCCCTGGCTGGCAAAACATCAAACGAGTTGATTGCCAGGGCGATTGAATATCATGACAAAAGTGATTATGCAACCGCTATTCAGATTATTGCAGAGAATCAGTCCCTGTGATCCTGAATATAGCAGGGCATGTTATGAGATGGGCCTCAGTTATTATTATTCCGACGATATGGATAAGGCACTTGCCAAATGCAGGGAGGCTGAATTTCTGCATTACGACGATCCTGGTTTGTATGGTTTAACAGCAAGTATTTATGATGACAATGGAAAACCAGGGGAGGGTATAATCATTTTAAATAAAGCCCTGCAAAAATGGCCTTTCAATACCAACCTGTTGTATAACCTGGGAGTCTGTTATCTGAACGCCGGGGATCCGGTGAAAGCGGAGGAGGTTTTATTAAAAGGGTTGAAAATAAATCCCTTTCATGCAAATAGCCATATGGCAGTGGCAAGGCCAATTATGCCATGGGCCGGATTGCGCAGTCCTATCTGGCCTTCAATATGGCTATTCTAATTTCCCCAAGTCTGAAAAACTCAGGGAATTCGACAATGCCATCACAGGCCGGTTGAAAGTTATTCCCCGCTCTTATCTTTATCCTTATCCGGCCGGATACGATCACAGTCAATGGGATAGATTGTCCGCCCTGATTCAGGCCGAATTTGCCTTTAAAGATGATTTTGAATATCCGTATGATCTGAATTATACGGTTTCAAAACAATCCTACATCCTGTTAAACAGCCTTCAGTTCAGCAAATCGGATACATCCTTTTATAACAGCTTGTTACGCGCAGTTCTATACTGATATGATCAAGACGGGTTATCTTGAATTATACCTCCATTTTATTCTTAAAAATACAGGCAGTGAGGAAATTACTACCTGGATGAATAATAACACGGCAAAGGTGAATGACTTTATAAAACATTCACAGGATATAATAAACTCCGGCCGTGCCAGTGCTTTTTCAATTGAAAGAAAGGAAAAGAATATCACTTTTTATCATTACGATGATGATGGCAATCTGGCTTCCATTGGAAACATGGAAGGAGATGAGGCTATAAAGAACGGGACCTTTTATCGAACTCAGTGAAGATGGCGGCATCAGTCAAAAGGGAACCTATGTGAATGACAAAATTGAAGGCGAGTGGCTGATCTTATGGCCAAACGGGCAGGTTAAGCAAAGACTTTCCTTTCATGAAGGATTGCTCGACGGTCCCTGCTATACCTATTTTCCCAACGGTGCCAAATCAGGCTTTTATCCTATGAAGGCCGGTCATAAAAACGGAAAAGTTGAGGAATATTCAGCATCCGGGAACCTGATTTCTGTCAATACCTATTTGGAAAATGTGCCGGATGGCCCGGTTATTTTCAACAATTATCAGGTCGGTTTTTCAAGGGAATTCAGTTACGTAAACGATACGGCTGAAGGCCGGCACATTGAAAAATGGATGAACGGAATGCCTAAGGAGGAAAGCTACTTTGTAAAGGGCAATTATGAAGGAAAGTATTCATCCTGGTATTACAAATGGAAAGCCTGAAACAGAATTCAATTACGTAAAGGATGTAAAAACCGGCAGGTATTCAAAGTATTATTTTAACGGGGTGCTTGAGGAAAGCGGGGAATATGACAACGAGGGAAATCTGACAGGAGAATTCAAGTCATTTGACAGGGATGGGAATATGGCCACGGTGCAGAAGGAATACAAAAAGGGTTTACTCGATGGAACATGTATAGAGTATTTTCCCGGATGGAAAGGAACAGATGAAACGAATTTACAGACATGGATACCCTGAAACGGATTGAATCTTTTGATTCGAAAGGAAATACCCTGTATGTTGCTGACGAATCGGGAAATGAAATCTATTCAAAAATATACTATGCTGACGGAACAATCAAGAGAGAAGGAAAAATGGTGAATGGCGAATGGCAGGGAAGCTGGAAAAGGTACAATCCCCTGGGGCTGTTGATTGAGGATTATTCATATGATGCCGGACTTCTTTCGGGACCGCAAAAAACATATTTTGCCAATGGTACTCTGAAGGAAGAATATAGCTGCGACAGTAACAATATCATCGGAATCTATAAAAAATACAGGATTAACGGACATCCCGAAATGGTTGGCCAGTATAATAAAGAAGGCCGAAACGGGGAATGGCTGTCCTATTATTCAAATGACACGCTTGAAAGCCGGTCATTTTATGTAAACGGGGTTCAGGTTGGTCGTGCATTGAACTATGCACCGGACGGCAGGATTTCATACAGAAGAAATATTCAACAGCGACGGAGAAACCATACAGATCCATCGTGTATGATCATTCGGGGAAAATCATCGCCGATGTAGATCTTGAATGGGGATCCTGTAATTCCGACGATCAGTTATCCGGACGGACAGCCAAAAGCAAAAATCAATTATTGCGATAATCTTTTGCATGGCATTCAGACATCGTATTTTCCCAACGGGAAGCTGGCCTCAAAATCAGAATACCAGTATGGTAAACCAGAGGGTATTATCAGCACTTACGATTACAATGGCAATCTGATGCGTGAGTTTCCTTATCTTTTTGGAGAGCTCAATGGACAGGGAAAATGGTATGAGGATGGAAAACTGGTTTATACTGCTGATTTTGAAAAAGGCCAGTACCAGGGGAAATGTACAGGTTATTATGCCAATGGAAAAATCTCACGTGAGTTAAGTTTCAGCGATGATGAAAGAAACGGCTATGCCGATTATTTTGCTCCTGATGGCAATTTTATGTACCGTCTGAAATTTTAAGGATGGTGTTCTGATTGCCTATACATACAAAGACAAGACCGGCAGGATAATGCCTGACATTGCTGTAACAAAAAACACAAACCAGATCGTGGCGTATTATCCCAATGGAAAGGTTGCTGCACGGTTTGGATTAAAGAATGGCCTGTACCACGGAGAATACCGGTCATTTTATATCACCGGGGTTCCTTTGCGGGAATCGCAGTATGACAATGATGATGCGACCGGACTTGAAAAATCCTTTTATCCTTCAGGTAAACTGCAGGAAACAATCAATTATATCAATGACGATCGATCGGGATCCTATTGCCTGTATTATGAGAATGGCAGGAAACAGCTGGAAGGAAATTACATTGCCAACACCCGGTATGGTGAATGGCATGTATATAACAAAGAAGGAAAGGAAACCGAAACTTTACTTTACACTAACGGAGATGTGGATGAAATTATCAGTAAATAAAATTATATGCCTGTTGGGAATTGGAATTGCAATCCATTGCACCGGGGGGAGTATTACAGGCAGCATCACTGTACAGAAATAACCGACTTACAGCAAAAGTATCCAAAGCAGGCGGTAATTGTAAGTCAAAAGAAGCTGGATGTCACAATCAGCCTGGTGAACAATGTACCGGTTATTAACATGGACAGTTATAAAGAACTGACTGTACTGGGTGACAATGTGACCTTTCTTTCCGATTCAAAGGAATATTTCAGCAGTCATTTTGAAATGAAAAAGCTGGAAGCCTATAGTCTGATCCCGGAGCGTAATCAATATAAAAAGGTGGCTGTTGAGACCTTTAAAAAATCGATTGAGATAGATAACAGTGTATTTTATGATGATCAATATGCCTATGGATTTACGTTTCCTTCGGTAATGAAAGGTGCCAGGCTGATCACAAAATATTCCGCATCCACCGGCTCGGTCTACATGCCGGTCATGTTCGATTTTGGTGGCGGAATTCCGTCTGAAAACATGATTGTAACGCTTACATGTCCGAAAACAATTCAGATCAGCTTCAAATTATTCGGGAAAGACACCAGTATAATACAGTTTAAAAAGACGTCAAAAGGGGATAAAGTGACCTACCAGTGGAAGGCTTCAAATGAAAAATGCTATGACAGGGATACTGAAGCACCGGGATTGCGGTATTTCCTTCCCCACCTCATCATTCAGCTGGCCGGATATACGGTGAATAACACATTTACACCTGTTATCGGTTCTTTAAAGGATTTGTATGCATTTAATTATTCCAATATAAGTAATCTGCAAACCACTCCTTCAGCGGATATAAAGGCAATGGCCGATTCCATCACAAGCCAGGCGGTGAGCGGGAGGGAAAAAGTAAGATCCATCTTTAAATGGGTGCAGAAAAACATTAAATATATTGCCATTGAAGATGGTGATAACGGGTTTGTACCGCGTGAGGCATCCTGGTGCTAAAACGCCGTTACGGGGATTGCAAGGACAAGACCAGCATGTTGGTATCCATGATCAGATCGCAGGAACCTGAAAGCAAGTTTTGCATGGATCGGATCAAGGCATTTGCCTTATAAATACTCGGAATTTGCTTCTCTTGTGGATGATGATCACATGATCGCAGTGTGGTGGGATGAGCATGATACGCCTGTAATCCTTGACGGAACAACCTACAGTCACAGCATGGAAAATGTGCCTGCCTTTATCCAGGGTAAGGAATGCCTTATTGAAAAGGGGAAAGATGAATATTTTCTGTATACAATTCCGGTTGCTGCACCAGTGCATAATGCCATATATGATTCACTTTCGATTTCACTTGCAGGGAGATACTGTGCGGGGCAGGGGATATGCACGTTTTGAAGGAGAGTCAAAAGCAGATATTATTTATGAATTTGAAGGGAAAGATTCTTCCACCTGGAAAGAAATCGTTATGAGACATTTGCCGATGGCCAGCAATAAAACAAGCATCCGGTCGGTAAAGATTTCCAATATTTATGATATTGATGCCCCTTTTACAATTGAGTACGATTTCAACCTTCCTGATTATTTAATTAAAACCAAACAGAATACGTACATTAATTTATACCTCGACAGGTTCCTTCAAAAGCTTATCGTTCGTGAAGACAGGTGGATGCCGCTGGAATCGGAAATGACACTTGACCATTCCTTTGTATGTTCAATGCAGGTCCCGGGCGGACTCAGGGTCAATCAGCTGCCGGATGGTACAGCTTATGATCATCCCGGGTTTAGCTTTAAGGAAAAGTATTCGGGGGATGCCGGGAGGGTTGTATTAAGTTCAAAAGTCACCATTAACTTCCAGGTTATTGACGGACCCGATCTGAATGCATTCCGGGAAATGTTGTCCTTGCTGAACCACAATTATTCCAGGACCCTGCCTTTAGAAAAATCCGAAACACTATGAAAAACATATTCATATTTCTGTTTTTATTTTGCAGTACCTTCCTTGTCGCCCAGTCACCTGAATACTCAGGATATAACTGGTCAACCTTTCCGGCGGCAAAGGAAATCGATACGGTAAAGGCAGTGAACGGTTCAGTAATCACCCTGGAACGCCGCATATCCGATGTATATGCCAACAAGGATAACCTGTTTGAGGAGATCAGCATATTTCACCGCAAGATCAGGGTGATGACACATGAAGCCGTCAATGACTTTAACAAAATATATGTTCCTGTTGGTAATGTCCTTGAAATCCTTGATATCCGGGCACGGTTTATATCTCCTGATGGCAAAATAACCGAATTACCCAAGGAAAGTATTCACCAGGTTGAAAATCTCGAAAACAAAGGGGATTACAAGTCATTTGCCATTGAAGGTGCTGAAACCGGCGGAGAGATTGAATATTATTACAAACTTCGCAAAAAATATGACCCCTACGGTACACAGGTTATACAGGGTGAGCAACCCAGAACCAATGTGCAGGTTATATTTGTTTATCCGTCTAAATTGGAATACCAGGTAAAAAGTTATAATGGTTTCCCTGCATTTTCGAGCAGGACGGATACCCTTACCGGAAAAACATGGCTACAGGCTGATGCAGCCGTAATTCCTTCGCTTTTGCCGGAAAAATATGCGGCTTACAAAGCGAACCTGATGCGGTATGAATTTACCCTTGCCTATAATAATTACAATAGTCTTTTCAGAACCTATTCATTCAGCAAGATATCTGCAAATCTGTATGGAAATATATATGAGCTCAGCAAGAGTGAAAAGTCAGCCGTCAAATCGGTTATAAAGAAACTGAAATTATCGGGACTTGACACCCGGCAGAAGGCCCGGAAAATTGAAGATTGGGTTAAAACTGAGATTGCCGTGTCAGAAGAGTTGACTAGTATGCCTGACATTGTGCAGATGATCAAATTAAAGCAAACTACAAAATCGGGGGCACTCCGGATCATGGTGGCTCTATTAAATGAGGCGGGATTAAATTTTGAGCTGGTAGCCACCTGTAATAAGAGTGAGCGGGTTTTTGACCCTGATTTTAACGGGTTTAATTTTCTCGATGATTACCTGATCTATTATCCTGAATTGAATCAGTTCATTCTACCGGAGAACCCGGTGTACAGGCTGGGAATCAATCCTTCAGCATACCAGGGAACCTTCGGTTTATTCCTTCATCCCGATATCCTATGGCGAAAAATTGAAAACGCTGGCGTACGAGGTAAAAAAACTGCCTGTGGATTCATATGAGAAGAATGCAGATACGATGATTGTTAATCTTTCGCTGAATTTATCCAAATTGAATCTGGATGCTAGCATTTACAGGGTTTTTTATGGAGAATGGGCAGCATCCATTCAATCATTCTGGGGCTTTATGAATGAAGAGAGACATCAGAATATAATCAGTGAGATCTTTAATATGGGAAACCAGAATACAACGATTAACTCCTATAAAATCACTCATGAAGTCACAATCGGATATCGCAGTCAATCCGTTGCAATGGAATGTGGATCTTACAGCCAATTCACTTGTTGAACAGGCCGGGAATGACCTTATCGTTAAGATCGGGGAAACCATTGGGGAACAATCAGAGTTATACCAGGAAACAAAGCGGAAGCTTCCGATAGTTGTGGATGCGGTGCATAACTATTTCCGCAAATTGATTTTTGACATTCCTGAAGGATATACAATATCTAACCTGTCCGATCTCAATATGAATGTGGAAATGCAGAACAACGGCAAATTAAGTTGTTGTTTTACTTCATGGTATGAGGTTTCAGGAAATAAACTTATCGTATATTCGCGTGAATATTATACTGAAAACGATTATCCGGCTGACCGTTTTGAGGCGTTCAGAAAAGTGATCAATGCGGCTGCCGACTTCAATAAAAAAACAATAATTCTCACGAAGGGATAAACCTACCACCCGTAAACAGGGGTGTCTGAAATATGGAGCCAATTTTTTTTCCGAACACGGAAACCTTGAGAAAATGGTATGAGGAAAACCACCTTAAGGCCACGGAATTGCTGGTTGGTTTTTACAAAACTGCAACAAAAAAGGATACGATTACCTGGAGCGAATCGGTTGATGAGGCGCTTTGTTTTGGATGGATAGATGGCATCAGGCGGTCAGTTGATGAAGAGCGGTATACGTATCCGGTTTACGCCACGAAAGCCAGGCAGTAACTGGAGTGCTGTAAACATTGAAAAAATGGAGAATCTTATCCGGTCCGGAAGAATGATGGAGGCCGGTCTGGCAGCTTATTCCAAAAGAAAGGACAGCAAATCGCGGATATACAGCTATGAAACGGCCAAAGAATTTCATTTACCAAAAGAAATGGCAGATGAATTCATGAAAAACACTGCCGCCTGGCAGTATTTTCAATCACAGGCGCCTTCCTATCGCAAAGTAACTATCCGGTGGGTGCTGAGCGCCAAACAGAAAGATACTCAGCTGAAAAGGCTGGCCGAACTGATATCCTCCTCCGCAGCCGGGGAGTGGATAAAGGGGATGAGGTGGGGGAAGAAAGGGACGAGGGAGAAGAGGGAGTAGGGACGAGAGTGAGAGATGAGAGGATGAGAGGTGAGAGAATGAGTGGTGAGTCCATGAGTAATGCAGTCGTGCAGTCGTGCAGTCGTGCAGTCATGCAATCGCTGCAGTCATGATGTCTAGATACGTGCAGTACAATACCGTCAAACCTCTGTCGAAGGCATCCCTTCGGGAAAGCCTCAAACCTCAAACTTCAAACCTCTAACCAACAATTAATATTCTTTTTTATTCCGTTTTCAATTCCATTGCTCCTTCTACTCAAATTTCCGGAAGTTACATTCACGGTGATTGTCCCCGCTTTCGAAAATGGGCGGAGAATTGCCAGTGCCCTTCCCCTGTATGTTTTTACTGCCCGATTTCCGACACTTTCCATATCATAGGGGCAGGCATTTCCGCTGCCGATAAGTTCGCCACTTCCTGAAACCGAAAGATTAACCGTTAAGGCTGCATCTGTAACTACCTGGCCGAATTCATCCACCACTTCAATGGTTACATAGCAAAGATCATTGCGGTCGGCCCGGATTGGATTCCGGTCGGCGGTGAGTCGGATGGCGGCAGGGGCACCTGTTGTTTTCAAGGATTTTACGGCGATCTCTTTTCCGTTTTTAAGGGCAATTGCTTTTAATTCCCCGGGTTCATAAGGTACATCAAAGACAGCTTTCAGTTTTGTTGCCGCAGAGATCTCCTTCTGGCCGATCACGCGGCCATTCAGCTCAAGCCTGACAGAATCACCCGCAGAGTATACAGATACCTGCAAAGGCTTATCTTCATTACCATTCCAGTTCCAGCCGGGATATTCATCATACCATCCCCAGTAACTGATTTTTTCAGTCCTGCCTTCCGGAACCGGGGCATGGACATTCATTTCAAGCTGGCTGTTTCCCCAGATAACGTCCTTGTAATACATCTGCGGCTTTTTATTGCCGGTAATGTCAATATCCCCGCACCAGGCATTGAACCAGGGCCAGGTCATGGCAAATACATCCTTGTCTTTTGCTGTAAGATATTGTGTATGCCCGATTCCGGTTTCACCCAGGTAATCCATTCCGGTCCATACAAAATCTCCGATCACCCAGGGATCATTCACCACCTGCTGCCAGTTCTCATAGGCATCCATAGGTACTGATTCAGTTCCCATCATGATCCGTTGCGGAAAGGTCTTATGATCCTCTTCATATCTTTTCCACTGGTAATTGTAGCCACCCACTGTGAGAAGTTCAAAAGCGGGTGCTGTGGTTTCCCATTTCCTGCCGGGCTGATCCCAGAATTCGCAAATGGCATTCGTAATAAACCGGGTTGTATCCAGGGTACGGATGAACGATATCAGGGATTTGGCAATCCGTATTCCACTTGTGTCAGCCCGTTCGGGGATTTCATTTCCAATACTCCAAAATACGACAGACGGATGGTTGCGGTCGCGCAGGATCATTGCCTCTACATCTTTTTTCCACCATTCCCTGAAAAAACGATGGTAATCCTGTGGATTTTTAGGTTTTTCCCACATGTCAAAAGTCTCATCGATTACAATCATTCCCAGCCGGTCGCAGGCGTCAAGAAAGGCCTCCGAGGGAGGGTTATGACTGGTGCGAATGGCATTGAATCCGTTGGCTTTCATGATCTCCACCCGTCGTTCTTCAGCCCGGTTGAAGGCAGCGGAACCCAGCAAACCATTATCGTGATGCATGCATCCGCCTTTCAGCTCCAGCGGCTTGCCATTCAGCAAAAATCCCTTTTCTGCGGAGACTTCTATCGTGCGTATGCCAAAGGGAACATTGTACCGGTCGGTAACCTTGCCATTGGTTTCAATTTCAATTTCAGCAATATAAAGTTGAGGATTCTCAACAGACCATAATACAGGTTCCGAAATGTCAACCATTTGGTTAATTTTTACCTGGTTTTTTGATTTTAAACTGGCTGTACTTGTCGTCTGTCCGGCATTTTCCTTATCCGGGCCTACCAATTTTGTAGTTATTTTTATATCGGCATCGTTTTGTGCATCATTCTGAACAGTCACTGCAAGGGTTACCCTGGCCGAGGTATCGGAAGTCATGTTTGATGAGACAAACGCTCCCCAGGGGACTACGTGCACTGGTTCTGCCAGTGTAAGTTTAACATTCCTGTAAATGCCTGAACCGGAATACCACCGGCTGTTACGACCAGTATTTTCAACTTTCACGGCAATAACATTTTCCTTTCCTGCCGGATTGAGCAGGGAGGTGATATCAAACCAGAAAGGGGTATAACCATAGGTATGATTTCCGGCTTTTTTTCCGTTCACCCAAACCGTTGATTCCATATAAACACCGTCAAAACAGAGCATAGCCGTTTTCCCCTGGTCTTTTTTGTCGAGGGTAAAATGTTTCCTGTACCATCCGGTTCCGCCCAGTACATAACCGGTGGCAGTGGCTCCGGGACTTTTTTTGGAAAAAGGTCCAATGTGGCCGGTATCCCTGATTCCCATGATGCTCCAGTCATGGGGAAGGTCTACATTCTGCCATTGTGAATCGTCAAAGGCAGGCTGTTCCTGCCCTGAAGCCATACTATCAAGTACAAACTTCCATTCCGCATTGAATGACTGATCACGATTGGCGGAATTAAACCGGTTAGAGTTGAAACATCCGGTTAAAAGAAGAAAAGACAGAGGAAAAATAAGGCGCATGGAACGAAAGGTAAATCTGTTCATGGGAATTGAATTTAGAATTCATTCCTGAAATATACAAAAAAAGAAGATGTTGAGCCTGATTATATCGTTATCATGTTCACCGCAGTATCAGTTCACTGTACAGGACAGGCTGTAAAATGTAAAGTTATTTCCCGGTTTTTAAAGGAAGATATCCGATCAGCCGGTCATACTGACTTCGGCTGTCGTGAAGATATACATATATCTCATAGTCATTTCCCGTTTCATAAAAACTTCCCTCAAAAACTTCCTCGTTTGTCTGGCCGGTCTTTTTATCTAACGGTACAGTAAGCATAATCATAGAGGCCCTGTTTCAGCAACAACGTGCACTCATAGAGACCCTTATCAGCATTATATTGCATTTTGCCGGAAGGAGATGAAGCCCAGCCGGTAAGTTCACCGGTCACATATACATCTTCGGGCAGGGGATAGGGTTGCGCCAGGGTGAAATGGACAAATATGTAATCCGCCTCAATATGTTTATTCCGGGCTTTTTCCTGGTTAATAAAATATTGCCCGTTCAGATCAGCCTTGCTGAAATACGGATTGCCATCCCTGCTTTTATCCGGCTTCAGATACACATGGTAGTAAGGATTTTGAAAATCAATGGCTGCCATATTTTCTGTCTGGTATTTCATGCTTTTCAGGTCGAGCGTCCTGAATTCATTCCCTGCACTGAATATCCCCTCATCCTGTCCGTCAAACTCCATTTTCCCGTTTGCAATGGAAGAAGGTTTCAGGTTTCTGATGCTGTTATTGTCGCGACCATTTTGGCGGATCACAACAGTGAAATCCCTCAGCGGATCCTGCACCGGCAATCCGGAATAATCCATACTAAACACAACCTGTTGTGATGTTTCCCGGAATTCACCGGAAGGTGCCTGCTGCACTCGACCTGTTAGCTGAACAGCTTTTTCAGCCACATAAAAACGGTGTGTAAGTATCACTTTATCCGGATCATCGGCTTCATAGACGACAAGGGCATAATTTCCGCTCAGAACCGGCTTGCAGTCTTCTTCGGGAAATTCAAGCCTGTAATGGGTGTAATCATAGGTTGTATTGTATGAAGGATCTGATTCCCGAATGGTCCCTTCTCCTAAACCCGACAGGTATTCCTGTTTCTGCAGATCAGATTCATTCCAGTTTGCATCACAATGAACCATTGTATATCCAAATGTTTGCGGATCAGCGGACAGATCATCAAAAATCAATTCGAGATGCTGTTCCGAGCCCAGTTCAATCACCGGAAAGGAAAATTCCCAGGTTGTGCTTCTCACTTTTACCGTATGAATTTTATCTGAAAAAACCTCGTTTTTAAATTGTCCGGTTTCATTTTCAGATTGAACACTTTCAGCAGACAGCAAGGGAGCCGTGAAAAGAATGAAAAATATTGGATATAAAAGCAGACCGGAACATTTTCAATTTGAATTTCAAGCGCATTCAAATTTACCTATTTTTGTTCTTCAAAAAACATGCAATTCATGGCTTCCCCGCGTAAATTCAAAAAACTTTATCTGCAGCTGATCATTCTCGCTGCTATCCTCCTGGTTGTTTTCCTTATCGGTTATTCGCACAAAAAGGGCGAATATATGCAGATTGCAGGTTTTACACAGGGCACTACCTATCACATTACCTATGAAAGCAAAGGCGGAGAAGACCTTAAAGCATCGATAGATTCCCTGCTGGCGGATTTTGACAGGTCATTGTCAACCTACCTGCCAACATCACTGATCAGCCGGTTTAACAATAATGAGACAGGGTCTGCATGCTGATAAGAAATTCACGGACGTGTTCATTAAATCGTATGAAGTATTCAAAAAAACCGACGGGGCCTTTGACATTACTGTGGCGCCAATTGTAAATGCCCTTGGCTTTGGCACACGCAAAGATACGCTGAACGTGGACAGCACTATGATTGACAGCCTGCTGCAATATGTTGGAATGGAAAAGGTGAAGCTGCAGGGGGATACACTGGTGAAAACCGACAGTCATGTCACCCTTGATGTGAATGCCCTGGCACAGGGATATTCGGTTGATGTTGTTGTAAATTATCTTGAAAACAGGAAAATTAAAAACTACATGGTTGAAATCGGCGGAGAAATCCGTGCCCGGGGAAAAAATGAACAGGGCAATTACTGGCGTATCGGCATTGATAAACCGGTGGATGGCAATAATATTCCCGGAACTGAATTGCAATCCATTGTGAGGTTGAATGACCGTTCACTGGCAACATCGGGTAATTACAGGAAGTTTTATGAGAAGAACGGGATAAAATATGTGCATACAATCAATCCAAAAACGGGCTACCCGGTGATATCAAATCTGCTCAGCGCCACCGTGGTTGCAAAGGATTGTATGACGGCTGATGCTTATGCCACAGCATTCATGGTCATGGGAACCGACCGGTCGATAGGTTTCTAAATGAAAACAGGTTCCTGGATGCGTACCTTATTTACTCCGATGAAAAGGGGAATTTTAAGGTGTATTATACGAAGGGGTTGAAGAAGTATATTGCGGAATAAATTTACGATTCTAGATTTACGATTTACGATTGGGGTCTTGAATCGTAAATCGTAAATGCCGTAGCGGGAAATATCGTAAATCAATTCGGGCAAACTGCATCCTGGAAATTTACATCCCAGCAATGCCATAATGATTCATAATATATCCTGCCCTCGTGGGTGGTTGTATTATAAATCGATTTCATAGGTCTTGTCATCCGGAGAACTGTAAATGGTATAAAAGGCGTCATAGGCATTGTCTTTCCGGATGCCATATTTGATGATAACTGTCCTTGTAATCACCTGTTGGATATACGTTTGTATATTGAATGTCAAACGTTTTGGCTTCGTAATCATGGTGCCACATGATGTTCAGCCAGGTTGTATTATTTTCAGGATTGTCCTGAATTGTCCATTGACCCTCTGTTCTTTGCAAGATTGAAAGTCCCTGTATACCAGACAAAATCCTGAAATCCTCCTTCTTTTGAAATATGCATTTCCATATTGATGCCATCGCTTTCAATGAATGCAAATAGATTGGCGGTATAGGTCGTATCCTGAACCACTACCTGGTAAGTCCATTCCCAGGTGTTATTATCCAGTCTCTGCGCCGGATGATGAAAGGCCTCAGCATAAGATGCCACCGGTACGGCCAGGTAAGCGCTTATTACGGTATTCCAGTAGCCTGTGGCCAATGCAGCAGCAATAATATTATTATAAGAACCGGCAGCCTTTCCGGTTGCAGCAAAGTCTTCTACCTGTATTGAAAAAGTGGAAAGAGGCGGAAGTTCAGGTGCGGAAGATTTTTTATCCTTCTCACAGGCAAGAATTATAACGGTGAAAAATACCAGAATTCCGGTAACGTAAATGATCATTTTGCGAGTTCATGCATCCTTCAGATTAAAAGTGTGGGAATATATACGAAAAACCCTCATTTCGGGTTAGCTAAAAATCGGAATTTCGAGTGTAAAAAAAAGAAGAATTTTGAGGATTATTCTGAAATGAAATTCCTGATTGTTTTCAGGAATTCGTCTGGCTGTTCAGCATGCACCCAGTGACCGGCACCGGCTATTTCAGCCAGTTCTGCATGAGGAAAAAAATGCCGGATGCGGTCGAATTCCTCTTTTCTCAGGTAACCCGAATTTTTACCCTTGATGAACATCAGGGGAAAGACCGGAATATCACCGGGATGTGTTTGTTCAGCAGGCCATGATGGTGGCATATATTTCGGGGAGGTGCAGCTGCAATACCGGCAGATTCATTGCCCAATAAAATATGCCCTCGCTGTTCCTTTTCAGGTTTTTAAGCAGAAACTGCCTGACCGGTTCCGACCGGATTTGTTTCCGGAGTCTGTTATCGGCATCCTGCCTGCCTTTGAGGGTTTCAGGCTGAAGTGTCATCAGGCTTCGCATGATCTTTTCATGTGAAATAACTTCGGGTGCTGATGTTTCATCGTATCCAAACGGGGAAATATCAACAACGATCATTTTTTCCACCTTTTCGGGATATTTAAGTCCGAAGGCCAGTGCCGTTTTACCTCCCATGGAATGCCCAAGGATCACTGCCTGTTGAAGGTTATGCTGGATAAAAAAATCGTTGAGATCATCCGACATTACATTGTAATCATGGTCCGGGCTATGAGGTGAATTGCCGTGATTTCGCTGATCCGGAATGAATACTTCATGCTGATCGGCCAATGCCCGGCCAATGGAATACCAATTGTCTGATGATCCATACAATCCATGCAGAATGACGATCGGTTTCCCGGCGCCTAATCTTCTGAAAAATAGTTCCATCAGGAGATCTGGTCAAGGTAGAGTCGAATGGTCTTTTCCAATCCGAAATACAGGGCATCCGATATCAGGGCATGCCCGATGGATACTTCCAGCAGTCCGGGTATATTGTCCTTAAAGTAGCGAAGATTTTGGAGGCTCAGATCATGGCCTGCATTCAGTTCAAGTTTGAGTTCCCCGGCTTTTTGGGCGGCACGGATATAGGGAGCAATTGCTTTCGCCCTGTCGGATTGATATTTGCTGGCATAGGGTTCGGTGTATAATTCAATCCGGTTGGTTCCGGTTGCTGCAGCACGTTCGATCTGTTCCAGGTCCGGGTCGATGAACAAGGATGTGCGGATTCCATTATGCTGCAATTCAGTGACCACATCGCGCAGAAACCTTTCATACTTGATCACATTCCATCCCTGGTTTGAGGTAATCACCTCGTGAGAATCAGGAACCAGGGTCGCCTGGTTGGGTTTTACCTCCAGCACAAGGTCAATAAAGCGCTGGGAAGGATAACCCTCAATATTGAATTCCGTTGTGATAATGGGTTTGATTTCCCTTACATCCTGGTACCGGATATGTCTTTCGTCAGGACGCGGATGTACTGTAATTCCCTGGGCACCAAACTTCTGACAATATATGGCAGCCTCGGCAACATTGGGTACATTTCCCCCCCGTGCATTGCGGATCGTCGCAATTTTGTTGATATTGACGCTCAGTTTAGTCATAATTCCGTGGTTTGCATTTTATGTAAATAACAGCTAATTTTAATCGCTGCTTTCTGGGACAAATTTAGCAGGTTTTATAAATACCTTTGCTATGCTTGCAAAAGATTTGATATCAGATGTTATACCGGCTCTTCGAACTTCTGATAGCGGTCAGAAGGCCCTTTACTGGATGGATATTTTCAGGATATCTCATTTGCCTATTGTAAATAATGAGGATTTTCTTGGTCTGATATCCGATAAGGATATTTATGATTACAATATGGCAGAAGAGCCGATTGGAAATCATACCCTGTCCCTTATTCAGTCCGTATGTTACCGAAGACCAGCATGTATATGAGGTGATAGAACTGGCATCCAGGCTTAAGCCTGTCAATTATTCCCGTTCTTTCAAATAACAGCCATTACAAGGGTGTGATCACCCAGAATGACCTTATTCATTACTTCGCTGATTTTTCTGCCCTCAAGGAACCGGGTGCCATCATTATTCTTGAAATGAGCATCCATGATTATTCCCTTTCGCAGATATCCCAGATTGTGGAAAGCAATGATGCAAAGATCCTGAGTTTGTATATCAGCTCCCATTCATCATCCACACGGCTTGAACTTACGCTGAAGATCAACCGCAGTGATCTGACTTCTATAATTCAGACTTTTACCCGCTATAATTATACCATTCAAAGTACCTTTATGGACCATGATGATATGGACAGTTTGTATGAGAACAGGTACGATATGTTTATGAAGTATTTGAGTATATGAGGATTGCAATTTACGGGAAAACATTCAACCTGGGATTCAGACCATACATCACCGAAATGTTGGATGTGCTTGCTGAACACAATACTGAACTGGTGGTTTATAAGCCATTTTTCGATTTTATCTGCTGTGAAACCTGTAAGGAATATAAGGTAGACAAGGTTTTTACCGGCCCGGACGATTACGATACATCCTGTGACATCATGGTCAGTATTGGTGGAGACGGTACCTTCCTGGAGTCAATCCCCTTTGTTATCCGGCACAGTACACCCATTATCGGGATAAATTCAGGACGGCTGGGATTTTTATCGAATATCTCAAAGGAAAATATCCGGGATGCCTTTGCAAATATTCTGGAACGGCATTATGGTTTTGAATACCGTCCCCTGATAGAATTTTCAAGCCATCCGAAACTGTTCGACGGGATGAATTTTGCCCTGAATGATATTACAATCAAGGGCGATTCCACCATGGTCAATATCGATGCGTATATTAACCAGGAATTTTTAAATACTTACTGGACAGACGGTTTGATCATCAGTACACCGACAGGTTCTACAGCTTATTCTCTCAGTGTGGGAGGGCCGGTTATGGTGCCGGGAACCGGAAGCCTTATTATTGCGCCCATTGCACCTCATAATCTCACAGTTCGTCCTCTTGTATTCCCGATTCGAGTGTGATCAGGCTCAAGGTCCATAGCCGAAGCGGAAAATTTATTCTAACTGCCGATAACCGGACTATAATAATGGACACGAATGAGGAATTTGAAATTGCCAAGTCGGATTACACCCTGAAACTCCTGAAACTTCCCAACACCAGTTTTTACACTACCCTGAGGGATAAGCTGAAATGGGGGGAGGATGTGAGGAACTAAGAAGGGACAAGGGACAAGGGACAAGGGACAGTGTGACGAGGTGAGTAATGACTAAAGGAGTACTGGATTGAAGACTGCAAGATCTGCAAGACTGATGCACTGCAAGCTCCAGAACTGAATACCGAACCGATTACTGATTACTGATTACCGATTACCGATTACCGATTACCACCTTCTCCTCCGGAATATTCTTCAAATGCTCCCTTGTATCCGTTGCAAACCGGGAAAGTTTGTACTGGTCATAATCTTTTAATTCGATCACATCGCTGTCCTGTTCATACAGACTGACGGGAAGAATATAAAAAATCGATCTTCCGGCAATATCCTTACGATAGACCCATGACGGTATATAGCTGTATTTGTCAATTCGGGTTCCTGACGCAGTTTTAAGCAGGTCAGGTTAAACATGATCCCGCCGTCTTTATACTGGGCCCGCTGATTCGACACATAATTGCCCAGTGAATAAACTACGAGTTGGTTAACGGCAGAATCAGCTCCAAATATTAATTCAACAGGTTGAACTACATGTGGATGTGAGCCGATGATCACATCCGCACCATGACTGAGGATGAAGGAGGCCAGTTTTTTCTGTTGAGCGTTGGCAAATCTTTCATATTCCAACTCCCCAGTGAATTGTCACTATCACATAATCGGGTGCGGCCTGTCTTGCTTTAATCAGATCCTGGCTGATTATGTCACTGTCAATACGGTTTATAATATAGGGCGGTGGTATTTCAAGTCCGTTTGTACCATAGGTATAATTAAGCAAGGCAATACGGATATTATTTTTTTCCAGTATAAGCGGGTAATGCAGCCTGCGGTCGGTTGAATCGCTAAAAGGTGCCTGTATGCGTTATCTGAAGAGAATCAAGAACATGGAGTGTTCTTTTAAATCCTGCCGCTCCCCTGTCGAGTGCATGATTGTTAGCCTGGATCAGTACATCAAACCCGGCATCTTTGGCAGCAACGGCCAGGGCATCCGGACTTGAAAACTGGGGATAACCGCTGAACGGGGGACCGGCCAGTGTAACCTCAAGGTTGGCAATGGCTATGTCAGCCTTTTCGATTACCGGTTTAACAAAACGAAATGTAGGTTCATAATTATAGGTGCCATTGGCTTGTGTCCCTGGCACCTGCAATTTGTTCATTATGACCCATGATATCTCCGGCAAACAGCAGGCTTACCCGGGAGGTATCACCCGTTTGAGAGGATGCGTTCCATGTAAACAGGATTGTCAGTAATGTAACAAAGAAGGTATTTTTCAATTGGATTTCATTTTAGGTTAGAAATCGTAGAGACAAGGCATTGCCTTGTCTCTACAATACATTTCTTATCACCGGTTGCCGAATACTGAATACCGATTACCGAATACCGATTACCGATACCGATTCACCGATTACCAGCCCCCGCGAAGCGCCGCCGCCGCCAAAACTTCCGCCGCCGCCGCCACCGAAGCCACCGCCAAAACCTCCGCCGCCACCCCCAAAGGAGCCGCCGCCTGAGGAAAAGTTTCCCCAGCCGCTTCCGGAACGGGTTCCGGCTCCCAATAGAAGCCATGGCAGTATAGATCCGCGTCGTCCGATTGTGTGCTTTTGTTTCCAAAGATTTTGGAAAACAGGATGAAACAGGATAATGATAATAACAATAGCCGCACCCGGAATTTTACCATCACCACCGCTTTTTTTCATGTAGTTGTCCGCTGTAAATTCACCACGGGTAAGTGCCATGAGTACATTGGTAGCTGAATCCAACCCGGCATAATAATTGCCTTGCTTGAAGTCCGGAATGATCACCTTCTCAATAATCCTCTTTGGCTATGGCATCCGGGACGGCTCCTTCCAGGCCATAACCTGTTTGGATCGTAATTCCGTGCTGACGGTTTTTAGGGCTGATAAGTATAATTATGCCATTATCTTTTCCCTTTTGACCGATGCCCCATTTTTCCGCCAATTTGTCTGCAAATTCTTCAATCGGGTAGTCCTGGAGTTCATCATATGTCACCACATAAATCTGTGTTGACGTTTGATTATTGAAATCCAGGAGTTTGTTATTGAGAGCAATTTGCTGATCCTCACTTAAAAAACCGGTGAAATCATTTACCAGCCGCAATGGAACCATCGGTTCCGGAAGTTGCTGGCTGCTTACTTTTGCTGTGATACATAATTATCAGCAGAAAAGCAGATATATATCGAATGTTTTTTACCATATTATTCATCCTTTCCAAATGAAATTTCATTGGGAAGTTCATTTATGTCACCGGTTTTATAGGGAAAGTGCTTCTTCAGTTGTTCGCCGGTCATGAGGATGCCCTTTGACAAACCTTCACCAAATTCAGAATTCTTGAAGTGTCCTTCCATCACTGACCTGATCTCATCCCAGAATGTAGGAGGCACAACCTTGTTTATACCGGCATCCCCGATCACGGCAAACTGCCTTTTCTTTACTGCCAGGTAAAACAAAACTCCATTCCGGAGCGCGGTTTTATGCATGCCCAAACGGGCAAATACTGTTGCAGCCCGGTCAAGCAAAGCCCCGGTATAAGATACCTCGACGTGTACCCTGATTTCACCCGAGGTATTCAACTCAGCCGCTTCGATGGCCTGCATAATCCGCTTCCGTTCTTCGGGAGTAAATAAATCAGATGCACGCATAGATATAGTATTAAAATTGAACTTTTGGAGCTACCTGTGATCCTGCTTCTGCCTGGAAATAGGGTCTTTCTTTAAAGCCTAACATTCCGGCATATAAAATCGTCGGAAATCTTTTAAGTTCTGTATTATAGGTGGTTGCGGTTTCATTAAATTTCCGTCGTTCCACGGCAATTCTGTTTTCCGTACCTTCAAGTTGTGACTGCAATTCAAGAAAATTCTGGTTTGCTTTAAGATCGGGATAAGCTTCAGCCACGGCCAGCAATCTGGAAAGGGCAGAACTGACTTCACCCTGGGCAGCCTGGAATCGTTTCATATCCTCTTCTGTCATATTGGCAGCATCAATGGTAACGGAGGTAGCTTTTGACCTTGCTTCGGTCACTTTTGTAAAGGTTTCCTGTTCGTGGGTTGCATAGCCTTTTACTGTATTTACCAGATTCGGAATCAGGTCAGCACGGCGCTGATATACATTTTCTACGTTTGACCAGTCCCTGTTAACCTGTTCGCGCATGGTAACCAGATTATTATATTTACCGCATCCCCTGAAAACGAAGATTACAAGGAGAACAGCTACTACGATGAGTACAATTCGGCCAGTTTTCATAAGGTATTTATTTTAGGTTTGTTTCAAACTTAATCAAATGATGTCACGTACACATGTTACCAATCTTCATGCCGAAAATAATACAATCCATTGGATTTGGCATAATTTTGGTATGAAATTAGTTAAATCATAAACTTCTGTATTATGAAACGTTATTTACAAACCACCGGACGCAAGCTTTTTTTACTGGCATTTATAATTCCTTTGCTCTTTACCTATTCATGTGAAACAATCGATACACTGACCGGTGGGGCAGCCACTGTTGCCAAACTTGAAGGTGACTGGACCTGTGATGAGCAAAGCGAGATATTTAAAGCTACTGCTGAGGTATATACTGTTACCCTGTCTGCCGATGCTGACAATACATCCGGAGTTATCATTGATAATTTTTACGGACTAAATGCAAGTGCAAAGGCCAATGTTGCAGGCATGAGCCTTATCATACCCAATCAGAATGTAGAAGGAGGATTTTCAGTTTCAGGTTCCGGAACTATATCATCCAATTTCGAAAAAATCAATCTTACCTACACCGTAGATGATGGCAGCGGAACCGTGGATCATGTTACTGCCGTTTATACAAAGAATTAACGTAATCGGTATTCGGTGATCGGTAATCGGTAATGATCGGTTCCCGGTAATATAGAAAATATTGTAGAGACAAGGCATTGCCTTGTCTCTACGATTTTAATCCTTAAACGAAATCAATCTGATTATTTTATTCTTATTCCCTGAATCCCTGGATCGTTTCCTGAACACGAAGCCGGATCTCGTCCGGGGTGGGATTTAATTCTGCTGTGGAGAAATTTCCATGATCCGTATCAATGCGTTCAAATACCATCAGGTAGAGATTGAAGATAATGAGCAGACTGAGCCGATACCTGGGTTCCAGCAAGGGCCATATGTTTTGGATCACCTGGTACGTTTGCTGCCTGTATTTTTCTGCCAGAACGCAGTATTCCTTTATCATTTTCCTGAAACCATCCTTAATTTCCGCACCCCGGGCCATGGCATACAAATCTTCAGTTGTAAGTCCATTCCGGATCATACTGTCATCTGCAAAATAGTTCAGGTTATTTAACTGGTCTTTTTGAAAATCCCGGATAATATGCACCAGGTAGCTGAACATTGCACAGGGTGTGGCAGCTGTTCTTACGTCAAATAAGGGTTCCTTATATCCGAGGCCATTCCGGGTCAAACCGCTCAGATGCACAAAAATTGATGCCGGGGCAACCGATGCACCCTGCGAATATTCAATAAAATCTTCAACCGTCCGGAATCCCACATGGTCAATGTCATAGATCATTGATTTGGCAAAAGCTTCCAATGGCCATACGGGAATATGAAAGTTCCGGATTGTATCCAGCAACTCATCCCCTTCTTTTGCATGGATTTTAGATTCATGAGCCAGTGCAATCCATGCATTTACATTATCCATGAATTGTTTTTTCTCGTTTTCGGCAATGATCTTGTGGGCTGATTTATGGCAATCGATCAGGTCATCAATGGCCCGCATATATTTGTAACAGGTACGGGCAGCTTTATAGCGCTCATCATCCCAAAATGCAGCAGCGATCAGGATATTGGGATGATCGATAATTCTTTCGAAATCAATTGAATTGAAAATGGAAAGGTATTGCTCATTCATGATGAAAATTCTTTTATTATGCGTTCAGAAGTGAGCTGTGCTGAAAGTAACACGAGGGGTATGCCGCTGCCGGGATGTGTGCTGCCACCGGCAAAATACAGGTTCTTATACCGGTTATGCCGGTTATGGGGTCTGAAATATCCCATCTGAAATATGTTGTGACCCAGACTTCCAAAAGTAGCGCCCTTTGAGAGATTAAAAATATTTTTCCAGGTTTGGGGCAGATAACAGATTTCAAATTTGATATGTTCTTCAATATCAGTCATGCCAAGCTTTTTTAACCTGGCTATGACGGATTCCCGGGCTTTATTTTTCAGCTCATTCCAGTTACGATCATATTGTTCATCGTAATGGCCAGAGGGAATAATGATGGATATCGAATCCTGTCCTGCCGGTGCAGCTGTGGGATCTGATCTGACAGGGGCATGTACGTAAAAACTGGGATTAGCGGAGATGGAGTGATCTTCAAAAATTTTATCGAGGTTATTCTCATAATCCTCGGAAAGAAACACGTTATGATGACTAAACCCGGGATAAATCTTATCCAGACCCCAGTGAATAACTATAGCGGAGCACGAATAGCGCAATTTCCCGATCCGTTTTGATTTTCGTTTGTCCGGGAGCAGCTCACGGTAAACATATGGAAGATCGGCATTCGCAATAACCAGGTCGGCCGTCACGGTTTGTCCGTTCTGTAAAATAATGCCGTTCACATGATCCCCGTCGGTTTGAATTTTTGCAACAGGCATGCTGTAAATAAATCGAGCTCCGGCTTCAGTGGCCAGTGACATCATTTTTTCAGTAATACTGAACATACCTCCTGCGGGAAAGAGTGAACCTTCCGTCAACTCGGCTGCCGGAAGCATGGCAAACAGGGCAGGGGCTTTATAAGGGTTCTGTCCCACATAAATATTCTGAAAAGAGAAAGCCTTCTGCAGGTTTTTGTTTTTAAAATAACGCTTCACCAGCGTCATATGCTTCATATAGGTTTTCAACCTCAGCAAAAGCAATGCATTGCCGAGAGTGACAAAATCCCTCATCCTGTAAAAATTCCGACCGAGCAGGTGATCCATCGATAATTGAAAAAGATGGTATCCGGTTTTGATCAACTTTTGGGATTTTTCAAAACTCCCTTTTTCCACTTTCTCCAGTTCCTCCTTCAATACAGATTTATCAGTTGAAAAGGAAAGGGATGTACCATCTCCAAAATGCATTGTATACAGGGTGGATAAAGGGGTAGATTCAAAACATTCATCAATTGTAAGTCCAAGTGATTTGAATACCTTTTTGTAAATCTCGGGCATCAGGAAAATAGTGGCACCGAGATCAAACCTGTGACCCTCCCGGAGAATCTGGCCACAGCGGCCGCCGGGGAAGGAATTCTTTTCATATACAGTTACATCAAAACCTTCGCGGGCAAGGTAAATCGCAGTTGTAATTCCGGCAATACCTGCACCAATAATGACAGCGGTTTTATCCTTTTCCATGTAACCTATGGGAGTGATACTGATTTAATTCCCGAAAATATATATTTTATTATTTCGGGGGCGTTTCCGTGTTTTATTTATATTCGGTCTTGATAAGAGGTATTTTTCTGTTCTTCTACCGACAGGCAATCCCTGACGGGATTTTCATATCTACCGATAAGCAATCCCGGACGGGATTATTCTTTCTCGTCACTCGTCACTTATTCTACCGACAGTGAATCCCTCCGGGATTCTTGCAAACCATTCATTTTTTCACTAACTTGTACATAGTTTTAATTCCCTAAAATACTTGAGATATGAAAGCAAACAACCCTGTTTCAGATAAGACAGCGGTCTCGGGTGTTATTCGAAAGATCCTTGTTCCTGTGGATTATTCTGAATGTTCAAAGTTCGCCAGCCGCTATGCCATTAAAATAGCCTGCAAGGTGGGGGCCGAAATCAAATTCTTTCATACCTATTATTCTCCGGCCTTTGACCTGATTGAACTGGCTGGCGCAGTTCAAACCCAGACGCAACTGCGCGAAGAGGTAACTTCCAATCTCGAGGAAAGTGAAAGGGCTACAATTGAAAGTTTTATTCAGCAGATGAAGGATTATACTTCCGGGTGCGGCATGCCGGATACCCTGTTCAGTTATGACATTACACCCGGTGTTCCCGAGGATGAAATCATTCATTTCAGCGAGGAATATGAACCCGACCTGGTGGTAATGGGTACCCATGGAAAAGGAACCGGTGTAGGTTCCATCATAGGTAGTGTTACAGCCGCTGTAATCAACCGGATATCATTCCCCATCATAGCCGTACCCGAAAAATATATTTTTATAGGCGAGAAAAATGTTAAAAATGTATTGTATGTGACTGATTTTGATGAATCTGATTTTCTATCCCTGAAAAAACTGATGAATATTACAGAACAGCTTGATCTTGACATTCACTGCGTGCATATCGGGGAGAATCCGAAAGAATGGGACCAGATAAAAATGGACGGACTAATGGCTTATTTCAGCAAGGCCTATGGCAAGACACAGGTGACCTATAGCTTTATCAATCAGAAAAATCTGCTGGAAAACCTGGATAACCTTGTCCGCGAAAAAAACATCAACATCGTTTCAATTACCTCTCATCGACGGAACATCATCGATAAACTGTTTAAACCCAATCTGCCCAAAAAGCTTTTCTATCACAGCAGTATTCCGCTTTTGGTATTTCATTCCTGACACACAGGTGAAGGGGAATATCGTTAATTCATTTTTCTACAATAATGCATCCGCTACGCGGATAATTGAGGTATTGCGATATTCATTTCTACAATAATGCATCCGCTACGCGATTAATGGCTTGTAAACCACAGCCCGGTTTGTTTTTCCGTCAATTTCAATCTTGAGTGATTTTGGGAATTTCACATGCCTTAGAAATTCGGTTTCTGCCACTGCCGGCTGTGAATCAAGAAAATCAACCCGGTAAATGCCATCATTCATAAACGGATTCACAGTAAGGTAACCTACTCCGAAGCTTGTAAGATTGTGAAAGAAATGAGTTCCCTGGCTTGGATCTACACGGAAATGTTCAAGTCCCGATTCAACAATGATCCTTGCCTGCGAAATATGAGCCCATTTAATCGGGATTCCCAGCCATGGATCACTTGAACCCCATCGTCCGGGTCCCACAAGCATGTAGGCTTGTTGCGACTGAACAAACTGATCATTTATCTTCTCCAGTTCACGGGCGATTTTCAGACTTTCAGCCGGCTTGAATGCCTCAGGTTTCACATATACCACATCGGCGATCTGGTTATATACTCCATTGCCAAGCGCCTTTTCGGAATAGATGATTACATCATCCTGTTTTATATTGTCAATCCTGAAGTTCAGGCTTTGTTCATTGATCACGATAGGCCTTATCTGCAGAAGGTTAAACGAAACAGGATTTTTCGAAGCTAAATCCAGGTCAACGGCAAATTCAATTTCAACAGGGTTATTCATGGCTTTTTGACCCAACTGAAGCAGGTTATCCAGGATTTCAGCCAGGGGAAACATGTCATGGTTCAGAATATGGGAGAAGGTGATTATCTTTTTGCCGGGCGTTTCATAGTCATCAATTATAGTCTGGTTTTCATGATCATAAACCGAAGCCACCATCTTCAATGTACCGTCCTGAACTGGCATCCTGTATGTTAAGCCGCATCAGGTTGATTGTATCATCCGGAGACGGAACAAAACTTTCCGGATTCATATCAAGGGCATAAAAATACTTCTGGGTAGATTTGATGGCCAGGTCGGGATTTGACAACTGAATGATCTTTCGCGGATATTTTGGTGAAAAGCGAAGTCCGGTGCCGCCTTCGGCGATCAGTTTACCCAATCCGAAAGCGATTGTGGCAATTCCGTCATTGGTTTTTTCCGGACTGATCGGGTAAAAATTAATGGATCGGGCAACTCCGGATATGGACGGATAAAACCGGTCTCCATATTGCCGGCCGCATACTTCCTGGATGATGATGCCCATCTTTTCCTCATCGATCAGGTTGGAGGTCGCCATTGCATATGCCTTGCTTGATTTGAAAAATACGGAAGCATATACACATTTTATGGCATTTTCAAGCATGCGGATTGCCAGGGCCTTCACGGGAACGATGGGAATCATGTAGGTGTTGTAAATCCCGGCAAATGGCTGATAATAAGAATCTTCAAGTTTACTTGATGACCGGATTGCAATCGGGTTCCTTGCCTGCAGGATGATTGAACCCAGATCCTGGTAAATATGTTCAGGCAGCCTGGCGTTTACAAAACCGTTCAAAATCTCCTCATCACTGCTACCCGAGACAGCCAGTGTGTACAGATCATTTTCCTCCATAAACTCATCAAAAACCTCCGTGCTCAGGACAACCGTATGGGGAATTGAAATCGATACATTCGGAAATTTTCCAAAGAACAGGTCCTTTTTCAGAAAGCTGTCGAAAAAAGCGAGACCCCTGGCCTTGCCGCCAATAGATCCTTCACCGATACGGGAAAAACCGACATACTCATCATATAGATGCCGGTCGAATTCGGCAATTACTCCCTTGGCCTTGCTTGTGCGGAAACTTGATATAGCCTTATACATGTATTTTCTGACATCCAGAAGACTCTTGAAATCCTCAAGCTTGGCGGGCTTAAAGATCTGTGCAATAGGAAACAAGGCACGGGCATTGAGCCACTTGGAAATATCATCACGCAGGGTGTGATAGATCAGGATGTTATCCGGAACTGTCATTATCATTTGCTGCAGATCGCGAAGATTGGCGGCTACGCAATATTCCACCATGGTTTCAGGATCCCTGAATACGAATTCACCAAATCCGAAATTACGGAGAATGTAATCTTTCAGATCATTTGAAAGATTTTTGGAATGTTTATGCAGAAAGCCTGCATTCAGTTCATTGGCATATGCCTGATTGGAAAGGTCAGATGACTGCAGCAGAAAGGGAATATTCTTGTCTTCTGATTTTACAAGCCGGCAGAGGTCAATCCCGCCGCGAAATTTAGGATCTTTCCGGTTGGAGGTCATTTTAAAGCTCACATCCGAAATGATCCCCATGATGTTGCTCTTGTATTTCCGGTAGATGTTCAGCGCATCCTCGTAATTCTGGGCCAGCAGGATCTTTGGCCTTCCCCGTCGCCGAAGCATTTTCTGGTGCTCATTCAGTGCCTCCTTCATGAATTCCATCGATTGTTCAAGCACCACCTTATAAAGATACCGGCAAAAAGGAAGAGATAAATCGCACAGAATCTTCAATGAGCAAGGATGGATTGGACTCCCACTTCCTGAATATCGAATTCCGCATTCATACGGTCTTCGATCAGTTTGATAATGGCCAGCAGCAGGTCACTGTTTCCCAGCCAGCAAAATACATAATCGATGGCGCTGAGATCTTCATTTTCAAGTTTCAGGGATACTTCTCTTGAAAAATGGGTCAATACAACAATGGGTATTTTTGGATGCTTGTCCTTCAGTTGCCTGGCGAGTTCAAAGGTATCAACGTCCCCAATACTTAACATCTCAATGACAAGGTCAATCCGGTCTTCTTCCAGTATTTTCAGCGCCTTTTTTGCAGAGTCGGCGTGTAGAAAGACAGGGGGATATCTCAGATTCAGTGATACGTATTCATTAAATATCTGTTCATCAATACGTCCATCCTCCTCGAGCATGTAGAAATCATAACTGCTGCAGATCACAAGCACCTTCCTGATGCGATTTTGCATCAGGAGGTTAAATGAAGTATCCGAGAAATAGTAGGTTTCTATATGACTTTCTTCCACTCGTTTTGCCATGGTTCAAGGGTAATAGTGTGGATGAAATTTAGTCAAAAAAACCTTTACTTATGCACCAGGCTAATCCAGGTTAAATGTATTACCGCTTACAAGCAGGTCGTCCATGCACAGTATTTTTGATTTTGACCGGATTGTCTTTAATCTGATCTATACAGCATTTCCTCATACACTGTGCTTTTGCATGCTTTGATCACACCTGTGGCAATCGGGAACTCGGGCAGCGTCATGCGGGCGAGCATATAATGCCTTGTGTCATCCGGATTTACAGCATCATGGATCAGTATGTCTTCTTTGCGGATGCCATTTTCTCCGATTTTAACCACCTTAAAGCGGGCCCCTTCCTGTATAAGTCCTAATTCCTTATTTTTTCCGAAGATCATCGGTTTACCATGCTCAAGGCGCAGCTGGTGTTCTTCGCGTAATTCCTTGCTTGTAATTTCAGCATGGATGTCATCATTGAAGATCACGCAATTCTGCAGTACTTCAACAAGGGAGGTGCCTTTGTGCCTGGCTGCCTGTATAAATACGTCTTTCATCAGTTCAAGATCATTGTCCACTACCCTGGCAAAGAAATTACCCTGGGCTCCCATGGCCAGTTCACCGGGAAGAAATGGATTTTCGATGGTCCCGTCGGGAGAGGATTTTGTAATGCTTCCTTTTGGAGTTGTAGGGGAGTATTGTCCCTTGGTCAGCCCGTAGATCTTGTTGTTGAAAAGAAGGACGTTAATATCCAGATTCCTTCTGAGCAGGTGGATAAAGTGGTTTCCTCCAATGGCCAATGGAATCGCCGTCGCCGGTAACAAGCCATACACTCAGTTCGGGATTGGCAAGTTTGATACCTGAGGCAATGGCTGCACCACGACCGTGCAAACCATGGAATCCATAGGTATGGATATAATAGGGGAATCGCGATGAACAACCAATTCCTGAAACAAAAACAACTTTTTCCTTGGTCACGCCGGTTTCGGGAAGAGCACGCTGAACAGCGGCAAGAACGGCATGTCCGCCACAACCCGGGCACCAACGTGCTGCCGAGCTCATTTTAAAATCCTGTATCGTTGGGATGCACACGTTTTCCATAATGCTTAGTTTTCTTTCTGGTTCAATATCTCATTAAACTTTTGCTTCAACTCTGAAATCATGAAGGGAAGTCCCTGTAACTTATTAAATTGAAGATAATTATATTGGGGCAGCTTGCTCCGGAGGTAACCGGAAAATTGTCCCAGGTTCAGTTCACAGACCAGTATTTTTTTGAATTGTGAAAAGATTTCTTCCGTATTCACCGGCAGGGGGTTGATGTAATTGAACTGCGCCAGGCTGATATTTTTTCCTTCTTCCTGCATTTCAGTCACAGCCGTATAGAGGGCTCCATAAGTTCCACCCCAGCCAACAACCAGCAGATCACCTTTAGCAGGGCCAAACACTGCCTGTCGGGGAATATCATTGGCCACACGGGCTACCTTTTCCGTGCGGTAGATTGTCATTTTCTCATGGTTAATCGGATCATAGGAAATTTCCCCGGTTAAATCGGATTTCTCAAGTCCGCCCACATGATGTCTGAGTCCCTCCTGTCCCGGAATGGCCCATGAACGTACCAGTGTTTCCGGATCGCGTTTATAGGGCTTGTATTCGCAATCATTATCTTCAACAAGGGGAGCATGAATTTCAGGAAGATCCGCCATTGAAGGTATTTTCCACAATTCAGATCCGTTTGCCAGGTAACCATCTGACAGTAGGATAACCGGTGTCATGTGTTCCAGGGCAATGCGGGATGCTTCAAAAGCATAGTCAAAACAATTTGCCGGGGTTGAGGAGGCAAGCACCACCACATGGCTTTCACCATGGCGTCCGTAAAGGGCCTGAAAAAGGTCGGATTGTTCCGTTTTTGTCGGCAATCCGGTTGAAGGACCGCCACGCTGAACGTCCACAACTACCAGGGGTAATTCCGTGATAACAGCCAGCCCGATGCCTTCACTTTTGAGTGAAAGTCCGGGACCCGATGTGGAAGTTGCGCCAAGGCATCCGGCAAAGGAAGCGCCAATGGCCGAGCATACGCCGGCAATTTCATCTTCTGCCTGGAAGACAACTGCACCCAGCTTTTTCATCTTCGTAAGTTCCTGCAAAATTTCCGTTGCAGGAGTAATGGGGTAGGAGCCCAGGAAGAGCTTCCTGCCGGCTTTTTCGGCTGCAGCAAGTAAGTCCCCATGCTACAGCAATATTACCGGTGATGTTCCTGTAAAGGCCTGACCCTTTTTCAGCCGGATTTACCTGGTAGGTTGACTCAATGGCTTCAACTGTTTCGGCATAGTTATAGCCGGCACGCAAAACTTCGAGATTGGCCTCGATCAGTTCCGGTTTATTTTTAAACCGTTCATGAAGAAAACTTTCCCCTATTTTGATGTCCCGGTTAAAAAGCCAGAATAATAGCCCTGCAACAAACTGATTTTTGGTCTTATCTGCAGTTTTAGCGTCGAGGCCAAACTGTTTAACCACATCCCGGGTCATTTCGGTGATGGGTGCTTTTACAACATTAAAACCTTCGAGGGATCCATCTTCCAGCGGATCTTCAATATAATCTGCCAGTTTATAATGTCTTGAATCAAAATTATCAATATCCACGATGATGGTGGCACCCGGTTTTATCCATTTCATATTGGCCTTCAGAGCAGCAGGATTCATGGCTATCAATACATCAGCCAGGTCGCCGGGGGTTGTAACTTCCTTTGCCCCGATATGCACCTGGAAACCGGAAACACCTGCAACGGTTCCCTGGGGAGCCCTTATTTCTGCAGGATAATCCGGAAATGTGGCAAGATCATTTCCAATAAATGCTGAAGTATCGGAGAATTGTGTTCCTGTTAGCTGCATGCCATCACCGGAATCACCGGCAAATTTTACTACAACTTCATCCCTTTCAATAATTTTTACTCTTTTCTTCATATATGTGGTACCGATTTAAACACTTGCAATACTAACAAAATAGTCATAATCTTTCCATGATTAAAACTTGTAAATAAAGTTTTATGATAAAAATCAGGTCATTTAATAACATCTGTCACACCTTTTATATGTCTGTTCTTATTTATAATATATTTAGAATGGTGAATAATTTAAAGTTAATGCAAATTGTTGCCTGCAGTATATTAATTTTGGTTTAAGATAAATACTAATTATATGGCATTAATTAAATCAGTGCGCGGCTTTACACCCGCAACTGGGTGAAAATTGTTACCTGGCTGAAACAGCTGTTATTATTGGTGATGTAATAGCCGGTGACCAGTGCAGCTTTTGGTTTGGTGTGGTGGTAAGGGGTGATGTGAATTCGATCCGCATCGGCAATAAGGTCAATATACAGGATGGTACTGTTTTGCATTGTCTTTACCAGCGTTCGGTAATTGAAATCGGTGATAATGTTTCGATTGGTCATAATGCGGTAATTCATGGCGCTAAAATAAGAAACAATGTTCTCATTGGTATGGGTTCAGTGATACTCGACAATGCCATCATCGGGGAAAATTCAATAATAGCGGCAGGATCGGTTGTATTAACCGGCACCCTTGTAGAACCCGGCAGTATTTATGCCGGAGTTCCCGGCAAAACGGGTAAAGGATGTGGATCCCGAAACAGACGGCTGAAATGATCAACCGCATCGCGGATGATTATATTATGTATGCGGGATGGTTTAAGTAGGGACAGGGACTAGGGACGAGGGACGAGGAAGAATAATCCCTTTAGGGATTGCCTACGGTAGAAAATGAATGCGTCAGTCCACTCCCTGCCCCGCCAGCGGGGGACATGAGCCTGGCAGAATCAAGCATCTAGTATCCAGCATCAGCATCTGAATCATTTCCAGAGATTGACCTTTTCCAGTTTAATATTTTCCTCAAAGAATAATTTAGAAATTACCTGGAAATAGTCCGTGAAATCAGAAACAAGGAATCGGTGTTCAGGTTTGGCCTGCTGACTCAGTTGTTGATTTTCGATAAGCAAATTTCTCAGGTGGTTTGCCACAATCCGCGAGGAATCGATCACATCCACCTCAAAATTATAATACTTGCTGATTTGATTTTTTATGATGGGATAATGGGTACAACCCAGGATCAGCGCATCTATATGTCCGAGTTCAGGCTTGGACAGATAACTGCGAATAATGGCATTGCTGATGTCGTCGAAAATAAATCCTTCCTCAATCATCGGCACAAGCATGGGAGTGGCCAGGGAAGCAACGGACAAATGCGGGTTTTTTCCGATGATCTTGCTCACATAGGTCCCGCTGTTGATGGTGCCTTTGGTGCCAATAACCCCGATATGCTTATAGGGTGAATGGAGGGCCACATGTTCAACCACCGGATTGATCACATCCACCACAAGCGCTCTGCTTCCGGTTTCCTTCACAATGGCCTCATAGGCATTGGCAGATGCCGTATTACAGGCTATTACAATTACCTTGCAGTTCTGTTCAAGCAGGAACCGGGTGATGCGGGTGGAATAATCAATAATGGTTTCCTTTGATTTGTCACCGTAGGGCAAATGGGCTGTATCCCCAAAATAGATGAGCCTTTCGCCGGGCAATACCTGCCGGATGGCATTGGCAACTGTTAATCCTCCTACACCGGAATCAAAAACTCCAATGGGCCTGTCTGAATTATTTTGCATGATTTTAGTCTGGATATACCAGATCAAAAATAATCAGAAAATCGGCATATAATAAAAAGACCTGCTGGAATTTCTCCGCCAGGTCCTTTAATAAGAAATCAGTACCGTGGTATTATTTCAAACCAAGTTTTGTTTTAACCAGGGGCAAGGATATCCTGTGAATCAGGGGAAGTGTATACCAATACGCCACCGGCAGTGTCAAAAATATAGGTGAAACCGTTCTCTTCAGCTACATCATTGACAGCCTTAACCGCTTTATCCTGGATGGGTTTGAACAGGGATGCTACTCTGATTGCCAAGATCTGTTCTGCCTGTTGCTGAAATGTCTGAATCCTTTCCTGGAGTGAACGCAGTTCATCTTCCTTTGTTTTAAGGATCAGTTCACTGGAGGTTGCATCCTGGGTAAGTTTATTATAATCTTCATATTTTTTATTAAACTCCACCTGCAGTTGTTCCAGGGTTGTTTGCATCAGGTTTTTTGCCTTTTCCAGTTTTTTCTGGGCACTGTCACTTTCAGGCATTGCTATAAATAGTTCCTGGCTATTGATATGTCCGAGTTTCAGCGTTGCTTGTCCGAATATATTTCCTCCACACAGGGTAATTCCAACAAATGACAGTAATACAAATAAGTTTTTTCATGAGAATAGTTTTTTAAGCAGCACAAAAATAAACATTTAATTTTTATATCCTAATTTTTGAAGTACTTCATCGCTGATGTCGTACCTGGGATTTGTATAGATCATTGTAGCCCCGCTGGAACTGTCAAAAATCACTGCATATCCGTTCTCAGTTGCGAGGTCTTTTATTGCTTTATAAATATCATCCTGGATAGGCTGAATGAGTTCCTGTCTTTTTTTAAACAAGGCTCCATCCTGTCCGAAATAGCTTTTTTGAAGTTCCTTGGCTTCCTTTTCTTTATTGACGATCATATCTTCGCGTTGTTTGCGCATATCTTCAGAAAGCAATACCCTTTCAGCCTGGTAATCTTTATACATTTTATCGATTTCGGTATATTTTCCTTCAACTTCCTTTTGCCAGTCTTCAGAAAATTTATCGAGTTGTGTCTGGGCTGATTTATAGTTGGGAATGTGATTTAAAATATACTCTGTGTCAACCAGGGCATATTTCTGTGCGATTGCAAGTCCAAAAGGAAGCAACAATCCGGTAAGCATGATTAATATTCTTTTCATAAGAATTATTTTTAAAATTGATTCAAAGGTTCTTTCATAGTTCTTATATCAAAATCAGTACCAAATTATTTAAAACTGTTGTCCCATGGTGAAATGGAACTCACTTCCATGATGTCCGCGCCTGATTTCATCAGCGGGTGTATCACTTGCATTGGGCAGGTCAAAGCCATATCCCCAGTCAACTCCAAGCATACCGAACATTGGCAGGAATGCCCTTAAACCAATACCGGCAGATCGTTTTATCATAAAAGGATTAAACTGATCGATCTTTTGCCAGCAGTTACCTCCTTCAAGAAATGCCAGTCCAAAAATGGTTGCAGATGGATTTAACGAAAAAGGATATCTCATTTCAAGGGTATACTTTACATACACATTTCCATCGTCAATCCGGACATTTGCTCCATTTCTCTTCACCGTTGTCTGGGGGGTCAGTGTACCATCAGGCATATCCCCTGAGGGCAACGATATCGGTACCATATAGGTTATAACCCATCATCCCGCTGCCACCCACGTTGAATTTTTCAAACGGAGATGTACCGATTTCTGCATTATAATATCCGAGGTAACCGAATTCTGACCTGGCTGAAAGGACCAGGTTGCCAATTATACTGGTATACCATGCTGAATTAAAGGTCCATTTATGGTATTCAATGTATTTATATTTGTTTGAATTTTCCTGGTTTTCAATTTCCGTTGCCGTATACGCATCCAGTTGATTTTCGCTCAGGCCGGGGTATTTATTTGCCATATCATCGCGGATGGCCATTTCTTCCGCATCGGATAATTTCCAGAAACCGTCCTCCTTGAACAGAGACCAGGGCGGGGTGATTTTAAGTGACAGGCTGAATGCCGAACCTCTGCGCGGGTAGATCATCTGGTCCTGCGAACTTCTTGACAGGGAAATGTTAAAGTCAATGATGTTGGAAACCCCGTCATTTATAATGAAATTGCTTCCCCATTGATTCAGAAAGTACTTTTGTAATCCCACGGCGGTATACAGTACAAAGTAGTCATCGGGCCAGCTAAGACGGCGACCCAGTCCAATGGAAGCACCCAGAACCTTGAAATAGGCATCCTGGGAAAGTCCGCTGGAAATAGCCGAATTGGTAAAGCTCTTGGTAATTGTATAATAAAATGAAGTTGAAAAACTGTTGGGTTTTTTACCTCCAAACCAGGGTTCCACAAAAGAAAGATTATAGGCCTGGTAGTACCGGCCATTTGATTGCGCACGAACTGACAGAGTTTGTCCGTCACCTGTCGGTATTGGCCTCCAGGCTTTCAGGTCAAGGAGCTTGCGGGCTGAAAAATTGGAAAACCGCAGACCAATGGTTCCGACAAATCCATATCCGCCCCATCCGCCGGAAACTTCGAGCTGGTCGTTTGATCTTTCCTCCAGTGAATATTCTATGTCAACTGTTCCGTCGGCCATATTCGGGATCGGATTGGGAGCGATATTTTCCGGATTAAAGTGACCCATGGCGGCGAGTTCCCTCACTGAACGAACAATATTGGTTTTACTGAACAGATCGCCGGGTATCGTCCTTATTTCCCTCCGGATCACATGTTCATTGGTCTTTGTATTTCCCTTAATAATGATCCGGTTAATGGTGGCCTGGCTTCCTTCAGATATCCTCATTTCAAGGTCAATGGAATCTCCTTCGATATTTGCTTCAACAGGATCTACCCCGAAAAACAGGTAGCCTTCATCCATGTACTGCGAGGTTACTGCATCATCATCTGTCTGCAGGCGCTTTTCAATGTGCGACTGGTCATATACATCGCCCTTCTTCATGTTCAGTACCCGGTTTAGAGCGGCAGAGGTGTATTTGGTATTTCCTACCCAATTAATACTGCGGATATAATATTTCATCCCTTCCTCCATGGTTACCTCAAGACCTATTCTTTTTTTATCGATGGGTACCAGTTTTGCACTAACGATCCGGGCATCACGGTAACCGTTCTTATTATAAAATTCAATCAGGTGTTTTTTATCCTCCTTATACTGGGCATCAATGTATTTGGAAGGTTTAAAGAAGTTCAGGCTCTTTTGTTTGGTCTTTTTCAGGGTTTTCCTCAACTGCGCATCTTTAAAGGCTGTGTTGCCGATAAAATTAATATCCTGAATTTTGACTTTTTTGCCTTTATCCACGTTAATATCAAGAAAGACCTTATTTCCGGGGGAGGTATCAGCCTTTTGAACCATGTCCACCTTGCAGTTGAAAAATCCCTTATCCAGAAAGTGTTTTTTGATGATTGTTTCCGTGTTGTTCAATACATTTTCGGTGATCTGGTTTCCGGGCTTCAGCTTGATTTTTTCTGTTACATCCTTTGTGTCATTTTTGTTGAGTCCGTGAACTGTAACCCTTGATAACCTTGGACGTTCCGTCAGATGAATGTCGAGTGATATGGATCTTCCTTCAATTTTAGTTGCTGAAATCTTTACATCAGAGAACAAACCCAGACTCCAGAATTTGTCAATGGCGGCTGTAATTTTCTCCCCGGGAATGGTAATCTGTTCACCAATTGCAATTCCTGAAATATTGACAAGATAGGTGGTCTGAAGAAATTTCACACCCGAAACGGTGATATCCACAACGGTATAGTCCCTGGGCTTTTCATAATCAAAGTATCCGGATACAAGGGTATCTGGAGATTGTGCTGAAAGATGCAGTGTAATTGAGAATAGAAAAAAGGCTATAAGGGTATTTTTCATCCGTGATTATCTGTTTACATTGATATTATTTTTGATCTGGTCGGCAGTTTTACCAAAGCGTCTTTCCCTGCACTGATAACTCAAAATGGCTTCGTAGAGGTTTTCTCTCCTGAAATCGGGCCATAGTGTTTCAGTGAAATAGAGCTCGGTATAGGCAATCTGCCAAAGCAGAAAATTACTGATCCTGAATTCCCCGCTGGTCCTTATCAACAATTCAGGATCGGGTATGCCGGCTGTATCCAGATATTTTTCAAATGCCTGATCAATATCGTTTTTGTCAAGCCTGGCAGACTGAACGTCAGATACCAGTTTTTTCACGGCATGAAGGATTTCCCATCGTGCTCCGTAACTTAGAGCAAGTACAAGTTTCAAACCGGTATTGTTTGCTGTAGTTTCCAGGGCAGTTCGAAGTTGTTCCTGCACTCCCTGGGGAAGGCTTGCTGTATTTCCGATAGTAAGCAGGCGAACGTTATTTGTTGTTAATGTCTTTGTTTCTGAATTAATTGTCGATACAAGAAGGGACATGAGGGCGTCAATTTCCATTTTTGGCCTCTTCCAGTTTTCCGTTGAAAAAGCATACATGGTGAGGTATTCAATCCCCAATTCAGCAGCTGCCTCAACAGTATCCCTTACTGCGTCAATAGCATTCCTGTGTCCGAAAATACGCTGATTCCCACGCTTTTGCGCCCACCGTCCATTACCATCCATGATGATGGCAATATGGCGGGGCAGTTTATCTTTGTTTATCCTGTCTTTTAGGACTGTGGTCATTTTTCTTTTTTATAAGCCGGACAATTCAGCGGCAAAATTAAAAAACTTATAGGTAATAAAAATACCCATAAAGGAATACCAGTCATTATTATGTATGACCGAATGTACTCCGGAAGGATTTTCGAGACCATCGATCCGGTCATTAAACGATTTTCGGAATGACCATTCAGCACCAGCAGTGACTTTTTTTGAAACATTCATCTTAAGCCCTATTCCAAAAGGAAAACTAAGCAGGTTCGTCGCAGTGCGGTCGGTACTCAGGATCAGGGCTCCTGCAATTCCGGTGGAAATATACGGCGTATACGCATGGTTGGCAACGTTTGGTGTATAGGGCATAAAATTGTATTCCACCTGCAAACCCAGGTCCAGCAACGAAGTTTTAAATGAGGCAGGATTTAAGGGCCTGTCGGGATGCAGTTGATTCGGAAAATCGAGATCATTACCCGAGAGACTGGCATAATAGCCATTTGCCCGAACGGCAACCCGTGTATTGATATTATAACGGTAAAAGGCACCCAATGATAAGGATGGCCTGTAGAAATGACGGTTGGGATTGATGTCGCCCATATAGTAAGCGGTTCCTGCGAAAATGCCAACATTGGCAGCCCGTTGTGAATACACGGAACAAGAGCCGATCAGCAGGACCCCTGTAAAAGAAACCAGCAGGTACTTAAACATGATTAAAGGGTATATGGGAAACAAACGCAAAGTAATGGAATTTTAGCGCTTATATTCATAAATATTCTTAAAAAAACAGAAAAAACCAAAAGATACGGGAGTTTGAGACCAGACCTGACAGAGTCCTGCGGGCCTTTCAGAGTCGGAACGAGCTTAAAATCGGGCTCGTCTCCAATTCCTGTCCATGAAAATCGGTAGTCCTCTTCTTGAAGTGGCAATGCGGTAGGAAAGATTGAAAGTGGATATCCAATATACATCCGGGCGTTTTGAAGAAGGAGATTGAAATCCATCCAGGAAATCCGATATTGTCTGGCGGTAACCTATTTCATAACCAAATATCCATTTATCACTTAAAATATATTTTAACCCGATGCCGATGGGGATGGCCATTGTTACACCAAGGTTATTTTTATATTTATCTCCGGGCCTGGTTTCATCGAGTACAAGTTCAGGCTTAAACAGGGTGGCTCCCAAACCGGCAAATACATAAGCTCCAAGCGAGGAGTAGTCGTTTATCATGCCTCGCCTGTTGAACATAGCTGCTGATCTGAGCCGGCGCTGTTCAGGCAAAAAGTAAAATTCGTAATTGCCACCAATTTCAAGCAGCTGGGTGGTGGAAGTGAAACCTCTGAGTTCATTTCGTGATCCCGAATAATCCGCGGTTTTGCTATAACCATAGATGAGGGATACTTTTACTGAACTTTTTGGACCAACCCGGTAGCGAAGTCCGCCATATATTGACGGCCTGGTACTGCGAAAGGTAATATCCTGAATAAACAAAATGCTTGACGCATTGGGATTCCCGCCAAGATCACTGTAAACATTGGTTGTACCAATGCCCAGGATGCCTTCAATCCGCTTTAATTTCCATTGTTGTGCATTTGTCGTAAGAACAATGCAAAGAATAAATACCACTGCCGTGAAACGTCTTACCATCTTACAAATGGGTTTAAACAAAGATAGTAAAATACGTTTCACTTGGAAGATTAAATTCTAAAAATCTCCCATATTGAATGAAAGGCCCATGAATATTGATAGAGAGGATTTTCCTATTTATTTTTCTTCGTCTACAAGGTCCAAATCGATAAGAATCCGACCGCAATATTCGCAAACAATGATTTTTTTACGTGACCGGATATCAAGCTGGCGCTGAGGTGGAATCTGATTGAAACAACCACCGCAGGCATCACGTTCCACAGAAACTACGGCAAGTCCGTTCCTGGCGTTCTTTCTGATTTTTTTGTAGGCAGTCAGTAATCGTTCTTCAATGATCTGCTCGTATTCCTGTCTTTTCTTCAGCAGATTTTCTTCTTCCTTCTGAGTATCCGAAGTGATGTCTTCCAGTTCGGATTTTTTCATTTGAAGATCGTTTTTTCTTTCTTCCAGGTTCTTTTTCGATTCTTCAATATATTCGATCTTTTCCTTGGCCTGGGCCAAAAATTCCTTGATTCTTTTTTCGCTTAATTCGATCTCAAGTGTCTGATATTCAATTTCTTTTGAAAGTGAATCAAATTCCCTGTTATTCCTTACATTATTCTGCTGTTCTTCATATTTCTTTATCAGGGCTTTGGAATTCACCATATCATTTTTCTTGCTGGCCATGGCGGAATCAAAGCTTTTAATTTCCTCCTGCAGTTTTTCAATACGTGTTTCCAGACCGGCGATCTCATCTTCAAGATCCTGCACCTCAAGTGGCAATTCGCCCCTTAATGTTCTGATCTTGTCAATTTCAGAGTTTATTTTCTGAAGTTTGTATAAGGCCCTGAGCTTTTCTTCGATTGTGAGTTCTGCTACTTCTGCTGTTTGTTTTTTAACTTCTGCCATACCTTAAAGATAAGTAATACAATTGGTATTGATTCTTGAAAAATGGACTGCAAAATTAGGTAATTTTTTCGTAAGAAGCTCATAAAAAATCTCAATTGTGAACTGCTCGCTTTCATAATGCCCGATATCGGCAATTACGATCCTGCCATCTGCTTCGAAAAACTGGTGATATTTCACATCAGCAGTAAGAAAAACATCGGCATGGGCAGCCATTGCGGCACCCGCCAGAAAAGCACCGCTGCCCCCGCACAGGGCAATTTTTTTAACAGGTTTATTTAAAAAAGGGCTGCACCGGATAATTCCACAATGGAAAACTTCTTTCACGTGCTGAAAAAAATCGTTTTCGGTCACTGGTTGTTCCAGTTCACCGATCATTCCTGAGCCGGCCGTCTCAAATGCGTTTTCAATCCTGTAAATATCGTAGGCTACTTCCTCATAGGGATGGGCAGCAAGCAGGGCCCGGATGATCTGTTTCTGAAGATGAGCGGGGAAGACAGTTTCTATTCTCGTTTCATTTTCAAGGTGGAATTTATCGATTTCGCCGGCATAGGGATGTGTTCCGGGCAATGCCCTGAAACTGCCCAGTCCGTTTGCGTTAAAGCTGCACTGGTCGTATTGGCCGATATGGCCGGCTCCTGCCCCGAACAGGGCATTTCTTACCGTTTCTTCATGTTCTGAGGGAACAAAGGTTACCAGCTTCCGCAATACTCCTTCCTTGGGTACCAGGATTTCCGGGTTAAGAAGATTTAGTTTACTGCAAATCTTATTGTTAACACCCGTGAAGAATGGTATCGAGATTCGTATGGGCACTATACAACGCTATGTTATTCCGGATGGCCGCAATGATTATTCTTTCGTCCACGGATGAGCCGGTAAGTCTTTTAAGAGGATGGAACAGTACCGGATGATGGGAAATGACAAGGTTTGCCCCGATTTGAATTGCTTCTTCAATTATTTTTTCAGTAACATCGATGCATAGCAGGGCGGATCGCACCTCCATGGCGGCATCACCGACTGCCAGTCCCGCATTATCATAACTTTCCTGCAGTGCAAGTGGAGCATGGGATTCAATTACCGAAATAATTTCAGCAAGTTTCATTTAACAATGTAGATAAAGAACTATGGAATTCAGTAGTGTGAAGTCGGATCAAAGAGATTCCTTGATTTCAAGTAAAAGTGATTTGATTTCAGTAAGGGTTTTGATCACCTCAAAATTATTGGTGGTGTCTTCCTTATTCTCCTTTAGTTTTTTACGGGCGCCCTGCAAGGTGAGGCCCTTTTCCTTTACAAGGTGAAAGATGAGCCGGAAATTGTCAATATCCTGTACTGTGAAGAACCGGTTGCCTTTTTTGTTCTTTTTTGGTTTAATTATATCAAACTCCTTTTCCCAGAAACGGATAAGGGAAGGTTTGACCTGGAACATTTCAGCCACCTCGCCAATGGAATAATAGAGTTTTTCAACTTTTTTCTCTTTATAGGGCATATTAAGTGGTTAGAATGAACTTCCTAAGGTAGGAATAAATTTTGAAATAGCAAATTAGGATTAGGCTATTAGGCATCTAGGTACTAGGCTACTAGGTACTAGGCTACTAGCATAGGCTATTACTTAAATGAAAAACCTCCGAGGTTTTCCAAAACCTGAAGATAATCTCTTAGTTCCTTACCAACGTTTCTATAAGCCTAAGCACCTGAAGCCCCGAAGCCCCAAGTCCCTAAGTAGCCTGAAGCCTATAAGCCTATCCTAGTCAAACGATTGTCCCGGTCTCATGGAAATGTCAATCATGCGGTCATATTCATCAGCAGTGAGATCATTAAAGAAGTAGTTAATCGGATTGACCTTTTCGCCATTCCGCTCCACTTCATAATGAAGATGGGGAGCCGTTGAAAGTCCTGTGTTGCCAACATAACCGATAACATCTCCGCGTTTCACCTTCTGACCCTGTTTTACATTAAAGGCAGTCATGTGGCCATAAATAGTTTTTGTTCCGTATCCGTGGTTAATGATGATGGAATTACCATAGCCCCGCTGGCTGCGATTCTATTTTTTCAACAACACCGTCTCCGGTTACATAAATTTCAGTGCCTGTGGGAGCTGTGAAGTCAATACCGTAATGGAATTTCCTGATCTTATAAATAGGATGAATGCGATATCCCCATCCTGAAGCCGTTCTTTCAAGGTCTTTGTTGGCAATAGGCTGAATGGCAGGTATGGAACCGAGCATCTTTTCCTTGTTCACGGCCATCTTTACCAGGTCATCATAGGATTTCGACTGAATGACAACCTTGCTTCTCAAAATATCGAGCCGTTTGGCTGTTAGAAGAACCATTTTGGAGTTTTCCATCTTTTCCAGTTCCTTATACCGGTTTGATCCGCCGAATCCGGCTTTTCTTACCGAGTAATTCAGGGGTTCTGCTTCAAAAATGGTCCTGTAAATATTGTCATCGCTGTTCTGCATATCAGCCAGAACCTTGTCAATATTATCCAGCTGCTTATTGAACTGTTCAATAACGATGTTCTTTTCACTGATCTGCCTTTTGAGGCCTTTTTCTTCAGGTGAATCAAAAGCAAAGGAATACAGAAAATAACCGACTAATGCGTTTAGCATGAAAACGAAAAAATAAGCCAATCCCTTCAGCGTATTTTGCTTCACCGTCGATTCTACCTTATAATATTTAAGGGATTCCGGATTAAACTTATATTTTATCTTGGCCATGAGAAAGTAATTTATTTTAAGTCAGTTCGCGTTTTGTTTGATGCCAGTTTTAAAATCCGCTGGTACTCTTCTACTGATAAACTGTTATCAAAATAAAACGACGGATTGACCGGTTTATTCTCGTACAGTACTTCGTAGTGCAAGTGTGGTCCGGTTGCTCTTCCGGATTCGCCCACTTTTCCAATTAATTGTCCTCTTTTAACGTTCTGACCTTCTTTAACCAGAATCTGGCTCAGATGCGCATATCTCGATCCAAATCCAAATCCATGATCAATGAAAATCTCGTTACCATATCCTATACGTGATTCCTGTACAAGAGTTACAGTTCCATCGCCTGTTGCATATACATCTTTACCCTCGGCAGCCACAAAATCAAGCCCACTAGTGAACTTCCTGCTGTTCCAGGAACGGATCCGACCTTACTCCGAAATTTGAACTGATCATAATGAGATCCTTCTGGGAGATAGGCTGGATGGCTGGCATATGTGAAAGCGAGGACTGATGTTCAAGTGCTTTTTTATAGACGGTTTCATATGAACCCGTCTGAATTTGAAGCTGGGAATTAAGCTTTGTAATCAGGTTTCCCAGCGTATCACTAATATCATTTTTAAGTGAATACTCGAATATGCGGAACATATCCACCTGTTCCTGCTTCTCTTACATTTTCCGATAAGGTGTCAATCTGAAGAATTGCCCGATAAGAATTATCCTTGGGAAAATGATCATTTTGCAGGATAGAACTGAAATGATGTCCCTTATTAAGCAAGCCCCTGCATTTGTTGATTGAGTGAAAACAACTTATTTTCAAGTATTTTCGATTCTGCTGAACCAAAAACCTGGTTGAGAACAAATCCAACAAGCAGGGTAATCATCATAGATACAACGATATACAACAGAAATTCACCGACCCTGGTTTTCCTGTCACTCTTAATTTCCTCAAACGTTAAGGTAACCGGATCGAAATGATATTTTTTCTTTCTAAAAATCAAGCAAATGCAACTATTTAATTATTAATTAACTACGCAAACAACAAATCTATGGGAAAAAAACTAATTTTACAAATCATTTTCGATAAGAAATGTTAAATCCCAAAAAGTAATTTAATCAATTTTTTAGAAGGTTTCACATGAATTCTGCTTCCATTCGTCAAAAATTTCTCGATTTTTTCAGTGCCCGGGGACATGAAATTGTATCCTCTGCACCCATGGTAATAAAAGATGATCCTACCCTGATGTTCACCAATGCCGGAATGAACCAGTTCAAGGATATTTTTCTTGATAATGCACCGGTTAAATATCCCCGCATTGCCAATTCACAGAAATGTCTCCGCGTTTCGGGAAAGCACAATGATCTGGAAGAGGTTGGGCACGACACTTACCATCATACCATGTTTGAAATGCTGGGAAACTGGTCTTTTGGTGATTATTTTAAAAAGGAAGCCATTAACTGGGCATGGGAATTCCTGGCCGGGGAAATGAAAATACCGGCAGACCGGATGTATGTGACTGTTTTTGAAGGTAGTGCTGATGATAACATCTACCATGGACCAGGAAGCTTTTGATCTTTGGAAATCCTTTCTTGACGAGAAACATATACTGACGGGTTCAAAAAAAGACAACTTCTGGGAAATGGGTGATTCAGGTCCCTGCGGACCCTGCTCGGAGATTCATGTGGATCTGCGTACTGATGAAGAGCGAAAAATAAAGGATGGCCGTGAACTGGTCAACAAAGGAGATCCCCGGGTGATTGAAATCTGGAATCTTGTATTTATCCAGTATAACCGGAAAAATTCAGGAGAACTGGTTCTTCTGCCCAAAAAACATGTGGATACCGGGATGGGATTTGAACGGCTGTGCATGGTACTGCAGCATAAGACATCTAATTACGATACCGATATATTCCAGCCGGTCATCCAGGAAATCTCATCTCTTACAGCCATCCGGTATGGGGATTCAGAGAAAACGGATATTGCCATGCGGGTCATTGCCGATCACCTTCGTGCAATTGCCTTTGCCATTGCCGATGGTCAGCTGCCGTCCAATGCCAAGGCAGGATATGTGATCCGCAGGATCCTGCGCCGGGCTGTACGGTATAATTATACCTTCCTGGCACAGAACAAACCTTTGATATTTAAACTGGTTCCTGTTTTGACCGCCAGCATGGGAAAGGCATTTCCAGAACTCCTGGCCCAGCAGTCTCTTATTGAGCGGGTAATTTTTGAAGAGGAGCAGTCCTTTTTGCATACTCTTGAAAGTGGCGACAAGCGACTGAAGGAAAGTATTGTCCTGTATGAAAAGGAAAAAAGCACAGTGCTGAGCGGGAAGATTGCATTTGAACTATACGATACCTATGGCTTTCCGCTTGACCTTACTGAACTTATTCTGAAAGAAAACGGATTTACGGTGAATAATCCTGAATTTGACCAGGAAATGGCAGCCCAGAGAAAAAGGTCGAAATCGGCAGCTGTAGTGGAATCAGATGACTGGATCATGGTGAAACCGGATGCAGAAAGGAATGAGTTTATCGGTTATGACAAGCTGAGCGCACGGGTTAACATTTGCCGGTATCGCAAGGTAACCAGCCGGGATAAAAAGGTATATCATCTTGTATTTGATCATACACCTTTCTATGCCGAAAGCGGTGGCCAGGTGGGAGATGTCGGATTTCTGCTGGGCAATGGGGAGAAAATAAAGATACTGAATACATTTAAGGAACACGGACTTGTCATTCATGTTACCGATATCCTGCCTGCTGACCCATCGGCTGAATTTGAAGCTATTGTATCTGCCGAACTCAGATCGGAAACGGCAAAGAATCATACTGCCACTCATCTGCTGCATCATGCCCTGCGCGAGGTGCTGGGCAGGCATGTTGAGCAGAAAGGTTCACTGGTGAATCCGGACTATCTCCGGTTCGATTTTTCACATTTTCAAAAAATGACTGAAGAGGAACTCGCAGAAGTTGAGAAAAGGGTAAACCGGAAAATAGCCGAAGGCATTGAGAAAAATGAAAAGAGGGGCTTGCCCATGGAAGAAGCCAAAAAGTTGGGAGCCATGGCTCTTTTTGGTGAAAAATACGGGGATTCGGTAAGGGTGATACAGTTTGGCAATTCGATCGAGTTGTGCGGTGGAACACATGTGGATGTGACAAGCCAGATCGGTGTTTTCAAGATTGTTTCAGAAGGTTCCATTGCATCGGGGATCCGTCGTATTGAGGCCATTACGGGTGAAAGGGCACTCGGCTGGTACCAGGATAAGGAAAAAACCCTCCGGCAGATCGAGGAGATGCTCAATAAACCACAGGATGTTGTAAAAGCCGTTACCACCCTCCTGGATGAAAAAAACAGCCTGCTCAAACAGGTTGAGGTGTATGAAAAGGAAAACGTGGCATCGTTTAAGACAGAGCTGCTGAATAATATACGAAAAGTCGGGGACATCAGCCTGATATCTCACAAGGCAGACAGCCGGATAAATCATGCCGGCATTATTCGCGAAGCTGCTTTTCAGCTCAGGGGTGAGATGGATGAACTGGTGCTGATTGCAGGCGCAGTTTTTGGTGGTAAACCGCATCTGGCCGTTATGGTTTCCGACAAGCTGGTGCAGAGTAAAAAACTAAATGCAGGTGATATAGTTAAGGCTGCAGCCAGGGAATTCAACGGAGGCGGGGGAGGACAGCCTTTCTTTGCCACTGCAGGCGGCAAGGATGCTGACAAGCTTGAACTGGCCATGAATAAGGCCTCGGAAATGATTTTACAGGCTATCTGAAAAACCCTGATCATATAAAATACTATGAAACACCTGATCTACCTTGGAGTACTGTCGGCTTCACTGTTCCTGGGATCGTGCGGTAAATTGCCTGTTCGCAGCCGTGAAAGCTTTAATGATAACTGGAAGTTTCATGCCGGTGATACAACCGGTGTGGAAAAATCCGATTTCATCGATACAAGGTGGCGGGAGCTGAATCTTCCCCATGACTGGAGTATAGAGGGTAAATTTGATATCAATAATCCTGCCACCCCGGGTGGCGGAGCATTACCGGGTGGAATTGCCTGGTACCGGAAAACATTTGAGATGCCTTCCGCTGCAAAGGGCAAAAAAGTATTTATTGACTTTGATGGCATCTACCGGAATGCAGAAGTATGGATCAACGGCCATTCACTTGGCATGAGACCCAACGGGTACATTTCTTACCGGTATGATCTTACTCCTTATCTTGTCTTTGATCATGAAAATAATGTGATCGCTGTCAGAGTAGATAATTCGAAACAGCCGAATTCAAGATGGTATTCCGGTTCCGGAATATACAGGAATGTCTGGATGGTAACTACTAACTATCTGTATGTTGATCATTGGGGTACTTTTATCTCTACTCCGAGAGTGAATAAAGACAGTGCATCGGTGAATATCACCAGCACCATAAGAAATGAGGATTCAGAAAGCGACGAATTCGAGATCAGGACCACCCTGTTTGCGAAAGATTCAATAAAGGCCGGTTTTGATGTAAAGTCAATGAAACTTGAAGCCAATTCGAGGGGTGAGATATCACAGACAATAATTATTGCCAATCCGAGGCTTTGGTCCGTTGATAGGCCAGATCTATACAGGGCTGTCACCCAGATCTATAAAAAGAAAAAACTTATTGATGAGTATACTACTCCTTTTGGGGTGCGCTATTTTTCCTTTGATGCGGATTCCGGATTTTCACTGAACGGAAAGACTATGAAGATATACGGCGTGTGCAATCATCACGACCTGGGTGCTCTCGGTTCTGCCCTTAATCTCCGGGCTCTTGAAAGACAGCTTGATATGTTGAAAACGATGGGATGCAACGGCATTCGCACCTCCCATAATCCACCTGCGCCTGAATTGCTTGATTTGTGTGATCGCATGGGCTTCATCGTGATTGACGAGGCATTTGATATGTGGAAGAAACCTAAAAATCCTTTTGATTACCATCTCGACTGGGATAAGTGGCATGCAAGGGACCTGGAAGACCAACTCCTTAGGGACAGGAATCATCCTTCCGTTTTTGCCTGGAGCATTGGAAATGAAATCCGGGAGCAATCCTATTTTCCTGATGGAAAAGAATTTCCACCCGACAGTTCCGGCCTTTCGATCACACGGGAACTGGCAGGAATTGTGCATAAACTTGATCCCACGCGACCTGTTATTGCCGCTCTTGACCAGGTTGAAGGGAAGACCAATGCTGTGATCCAGTCCGGGGCACTTGACATAATTGGTTACAACTACAGGCACCTTGTTTGGAAAGATGTACAGAAAAAATGGGGGAAGAAACCCTTTATGGCTACCGAGGCAGCTTCTGCCTTTGAATCCAGGGGAGATTATCATATGCCATCCGATAAGATCCTGCGCGCAGGAACAGGCAACCAAAACTTAAGCGATGATTTCACCGCATCATCCTATGATAATTATTCGGCTGTATGGGCATCCACCCATGAGGAATCCCTGAAGGAATTTTTCCGGCTTCCTTTCATGGCCGGAACATTCATTTGGACAGGATGGGACTACCTGGGTGAGCCAACACCTTACTGGTGGCCTGCCCGAAGTTCCTATTTCGGGATAATCGATCTGGCTGGTTTTCCGAAAGATGCATATTACCTTTATCAAAGCGTATGGACAGATACGCCCGTATTGCACGTGTTTCCGCATTGGAACTGGAAGAATGGGCAGGTAATTGATGTCTGGGCCTATTATAATAATGCGGATGAGGTTGAGTTATTCCTTAACGACAGATCGCTCGGAATAAGGAAAAAAGAAAACGGAGACCTCCACGTAATGTGGAGAACAATTTTCGAACCCGGGAAAATTACAGCTGTCTCCCGTAAGAATGGTAAAACCGTACTTACCCAGGAAATCAAAACCGCCGGGGAACCTTTTAAGATATCCCTGTCGGCTGACAGAAAATCAATGTCTAAAGACGGAAAGGATCTTACATTCATCACCGTAAAAATTCTGGATGATGAAGGCAATCTGGTGCCCTACGCCTCAAACCTTGTGAAATTCAGTTGTACAGGAGAAGCTACCATTGCAGGTGTTGACAACGGTTTTCAGGCAAGTACAGAACCATTCAAGGCAAATTCGGGGAAAGCCTATAACGGCATGTGCCTCGTGATAGTTCAATCCACTACAACCAGCGGGAAAGCAAAAATAGTAGCCACTTCAGAAGGATTGAAAGAAGCATCTGTTGAGGTGGAGGTTCAATAAGCCTGAAAATGTCTTTTGGCAAAATGATTCCAAAATATGACAGGATTAAGATATTTTTTAATAATTTCATGGCTTATTCACTTTAAAAAGAGGGAATAAAAGCAATCCATTAAACTAAATATTAACTTAACAACTATCAAATGAAAACCTTAAAATTTATTGCGCTCTCCATTATTACTCTGTTTGCATTGCAAATGGTTTCTGCCCAGACAGCAGATGAAATTGTTGGAAAATATATTGATGCGATTGGCGGTAAGGATCAGATCAGCAAGGTCACTTCAATGTATACCGAAGGTTCGCTGGATGTAATGGGCGGAACTGGTACCATTAAGCATACCATATTAATAGGGAAAGGCGCAAAAGACGAAATTGACGTTCAGGGTACTTCGGTGACGATGTGTGTAACCGACAGCGCAGGATGGTCAATCAACCCAATGACCGGTAATTACAATGCAGAATACATGCCTCCGGAGCAGTACAAAGCAAGTAAGGATGGGATTTATTTAGGAGGTCCGTTTGTTGATTTTGCAAATAGGGGATACAAACTGGAACTGGCCGGACAACAAACCATCGGCACTATGAATGCAAACAAAATCATCGTTACTTCTCCTGACAGTGTTTCCACTCAGTATTTCTTTGATCCTGAAACAGGTTACCTCGTTCAGGTGGTGCAAACCAGCAACATGGGCGGACAGGCAATGGATATAACAGTTGGATTTTCAGATTACAGAAAAACCGATGCCGGTATTGCTGTTCCGTATAAAATCGAAACCAATTATGGTGGTCAGTTCTTTTTAACTGAAACAGTCACCAAAGTGGATATAAATCAACCGGTTGATCCTGCAATTTTTGTAAAACCGTAAATAGGATTTTGCAAATGGATAAAATTGTAGAGCCAGAGGCATTGCCCTTGGCTCTACAAATTCTCACTCCATTAAATAGATTTTGCATTTTCTATCAAATATTTCTCGGCCTCGGTATTCCAGAGGCCTTTTGTTTTTTCAATCAAAGCCGCCAGTTCCCTGAACAGGGGATCCGATTTCCCTTTTTCTTCAAAATCAGAAAGCGCCGTCAGGGGCATCGAAATGTTCGTATAGATCAGTTTCTTACCACCCGGAATATCGGGAAGATGCTTCGTGGTTTCAATCACTGAATCCAGCCCGCCAATGTGGGTGACCAGTCCTGCAGGATCCAGGTTTTCCGACATGAGGATCAGCGCTTCTTCCATATCGTCATTATTACCCCCGCTGGTGCCCACGATGTGGGTGAAGTTGTAATGTACATTGTAAAAATTAAAGGCTGAGCTGAACTGGGGGTCTGACGGACCGGCAAAGAAGTTCAGGCATCCGTCGAAGGCCAGGATTGAATCGCCCTGCTGAATTACGGCTGGAACCGGTGCAAATACGAATACATCATTGTATCCCTTGCCGTCTGTGATCTGGAGCAGGCTTTTTACCGGATCTGCCTGGTTTTTTGTGTTCAGATAATGTAGCCTGATCCCATTTTGCAGGGCTTTTTCAGGGGGAAATAAACTGGCTGCCCTGTCAAGCCTGGCCTGATCAATGTCAGTAACCACCATGAGGGATGGTTTACGGTCTTTCCGGTTAATCACGTAATTAATGGCAGCAAGTCCCATGGGACCCACACCAGCCAGCAAGGCCATGTTCCCGCCGTCCACAATTTCCATCTGGTGCACATAAGATCCGGGACGGGTGTGGTAATTGGCATGCATGGCACCAATGACACACGAAAGGGGCTCTGCAAGAGCTCCGGGATAATATCCGGGACCTGTATACGGAAGCAGGCAATCCAGTTCCATTACTTCGTTCGGAATTATAATATAGGTTGCATCCCCGCCAATATACCGGTAGGAATAACCAGGAGCGGAAAGTATGCCAACAGGTCCGTCAGGATAATTAATGGCCGGCTGAATGGAAAATTTCATGCCGGGTTTGAACTTATCCTTCCACTTGGTTCCGGATTTTACGATCTCCCCGCTGAATTCGTGCCCTATAATGGTGGGATTGATATGTACATCATCCGGGATTCTTTTATGTTCAATACCCTGTTTTGTAGCCTTATACGACGACATGCAGATGCTGTCGCAAATAACATGAGCCAGTATCTCGTCCTCCCTGAGCTCCGGCAGTTCAAACTCATCGAGTCTCAGATCATCCTTGCCGTATATGCGTATTGCCTTGGTTTTCATAAAGTAAAAATTAATGTGCTAATGTGCTTAAATGTGCAAATGTGCAAATGTGCTAATGTGCAATGCCAATGTGCTAATTTGCTAATGTACTCCGAAGACTTCCGACTGCAGGACTGCAAGACTGCAAGACTTCCAACTGCAAAACTTCCATCTTCATTATTCACTGTTCACTATAAACTATAGCTATAAACTATAAACTGTCAACTATCAACTAACAACTAACAACTAACAACCATCAACTAACTCAGCATTTCCTGCCCCCCGGTAACCGGCACGGCCTGGCCTGTTTCATATTCCTGTTCAATGACATAATATAATGGCCTTCATTACATCCTCTACCCTGCAGCCGCGTCCTGCCGGTACCTGTTTCTCATACCTGGCCTTTACATCCTCGATTGTTTTTGCTCCGGGTACCTTGCCTGTCCTCAGATATTGAACAAACAATCCGGTTTCGGGATCACTCCACAACGGACCTTCAAAGAAATTGCCCGGGCAGATCGAATTCACCTTAATGCCGAAAGGCATCAGTTCAAGGGCAAAGGACTGTGTAAGGCCTATTCCTCCGAATTTTCCTCCGGCATAGGCGAAGTTTTTATTGCTGCCCTTTAATCCCGATTTTGAGTTAATCTGAATTATGTCCGTGAAATATCCGGGCTTAATCGTAGATTGCAGCTTCATCACTGCAGAAGCGTATTTTGCACAGAGAAAATAGGCATTGTAGTTGACCTTTGTCATCAGATCAAAGGATTCAGGACTCATTTCATCCAATCCGCCTGCACGCAGTATTCCTGCATTACTGATGAATACATCCAGTCCGCCAAAATTTCGCACTGTTTCCGTGATGAGATTCTCAACCGAGGAGGGGTTGGACACATCTGTTTTTACAAAGACTGCTCTCCCCTTGTTTTTACCCAGATTGAGGGTGTCAGCCAATTCTTTCCCGATAGCCTCGTTTAGATCGGCGATTATGAGATTGGCCCCTTCGCTCATCATATGAGAAGCGATACCGGCACCAAATCCCTGGGCTCCTCCGGTTACCACAACGATCTTATTTTCTACCCTGCCTTTTGAGGAGGCTGATTTGGAGATCTGTCTCCTGTAGTTTTCCACCTCCCAGTTGTCAATAAAGGAGATATCTCTTTCACTCATAAAATGAGGGCCCCCGAAATTTTCCGACAGATAGCTGATCTTCATCCAGTCCTCAAAAACTTCCTGCATTGTATCCACCGATTTCCAGGTGTCTTCAATGGCAATAATTCCATAGCCCTTCAATCCTACCATCTTGGGCATATATCCATACTGCTTTACATAGGCATCAACCTTGGTTTTGCATTCTGCAATGATGGCTTCGGGCTGATCCTGTTCAAGATAAATAGCCCTGGCCTTACAATACACTATCTGGTCGGGAATAAACGGAAGAGCAATCTTTGCGAAACTGGCTGCATCCCGGAGGAATAGCTGTGCCAGCGGGTTATTTCTGATGCCGGCTATCTTTGCATTTTCCCCTGAAAAGATCATCCGCAGGGCCGGCAAAATCTTCACAATCTGCGCTGGTACTTCAATTGCCTTTGTATCAGGTATTTGCTTGAGATGTTTACGTATGATTGTATCGATATTTTTATATTTTTCAAAAATATCCTCAATGGTCCCGGAAGATACAAACACGCCATGATTTTGCAGGAAAATGATCTGCGGATCAGATGTGTGTGTTTTGCGCCATTCCCAGAGAAGGTCCCTTATTTTGGCAAAAAGGATATAACCCGGATCTGCCCAGGGAATGTACAAGGCAGTATCGCCGAATAAGGAACGAATTGTTTCTTCTGCCTTGTTTGCGCAGGTGATGGCATTTACGAGGGTGGGGTGGGTATGTACTACAAAAGGATAATTGATAATTTCATGCATTGAGGTTTCAACTGACGGCCGAACGGTAATTCCCTCATGGCAGGCCCTGTAAAGGTCGGCTTTAACCTCGGCCTCCCGTTTATCGGTTTCCTCGCTGTATTTTTTAGTGTACATCTCCTGAAGCCGGTTCCGGTGCAATCGGGCAAATCCCTCCAGGCTGATGTTCGCCAGGGATGTACCACTTGCTTTTACCCAGATGTCCATGTCATTCTTGTAAGAGGTATTGCCGCCTCCTGCAATCACATATTCCTTATCCGCACCAAAATGTTGAGATATTCCGATGAGATCAGAAAGATACTTGTCAGTCATATTTATGCTTTATAATGTACGTTTGTATAATGAATAACAGCACTGCCGAGCTTGACCAGTTCGGACTTCCGTGCTGTGTCAGGCAATCCTTTTTCATTGATAAAACCTTGTAATCCTTTGGCTCTCAGGTATTGATGGGCGGCGACCACGCAGGCTCCTTCATAGGAAATGCGGCTGATAAAACTGTTCAATGGTTTTTTATCACGTGTGTCACAGGCAAGGGGAATCATTTCAGGGGCATTATGCTCTGTGCCCAGAAGTATTACAAAGTCCCTGTTCTGAAAAAACTCTACAAAACGCTGAAGATGCGAGGCATCATTTCTCCCGGGTATAAGTTCAAGGCATTTAATATTCCTTTTGCTCAGTTCTTTATACAATGTTTCCGGATCACGTTCGTATTCCGTATAGGTGCCATTTTTATCATCGAGTAAAACAGGGTAACACGGAATTCCACCGGCAGCCAGTATGATTTCAATCACCTCTTCCAAACTCATGAAAGCATTTTCATCTTCTTCAACAAAGGCCTTGCCTCCCGATTTCAGAAGATTACCCCTGATTTCATTGTCAAGAGAGGGAATATCGGACAGGTTGGATTTTGGCTCTTTTCCATCGAATATCCGGGTAAGTAAAGCCTTACGCTCCGGTTCACCGGAATGAGTGTCAAAGACCGCAACACGGATAGCCTTGGCAATATGACGTTCTCTCACCAGTTCCTTGGCAAATTTCTTGCGGATATCAGGGTAGTTAAGCCGGATGCCTGCCTGAATGGAAGCAAACCACTGATTGCATTTTTCGATCATGGCTTTTACCTGCTCCTGGCTTTGGCCCACAATATGACTTAGTTTTTCAGCAAGGTGTTTATCTACCGAAAAAGGATAGTCCAGTCCCTTTCCGCTAAAATAACAGCGACCCGGGTTGTTTGGATCGTTGATACGGATCCCTTGCTGTTGTTCCGATTTTAGAAGGCTGATGAATTCGATGTTGAACAGAGGAAAAACATTATTTTTCAAAGCCTCATTGCAAAAAGGTTCATAGCCGTCGGACACGAAAAAATCGTTAATTCCCACAGCCACAATTTTTTCATTTCGGGCCATTTCAAATATCTGTCCGATATTTTCAAAGGCACTGAATGAATAAGGTGTATGAATATGACCGTTTACCTGTGGAATGTCACCATCAGGAGCCATCTTTAGCAATATCTGTCTGTCGGGATATGTGGAAAGAAAATTCGGCTTCATCTTTTACTTTTTCTGTTTAAATTCAAATAAGGGGCAGCCACCTCTGACTGCCCCAACTCCAAACTCCTAACTCCTAACTCCAAACTACTAACTACTAAACTAAAAACTAATTTTTCATTTACGTGTATCGTACAGACAAGGCATTGCCTTGTCTCTCATGTTACCGATCACCGAATACCGATTACCGATCACCGATTCCTATACCCCCAATCTGCTTCTCTTCATCTGTGTTTCAACCGACCAGTCGGAGGTGACCTTGTGATTTTTCAACGGAACAATTCTTTCATGGATTGCATCCAGGATCCATTCTACCTGTGGAAAGAAATATTCTTCCATTTCATAGGCAGGTGTGATCCAGTTGCGGGAACCAACAACCACAGGGGGTGCATCGAGGTAGTCAAATCCCATTTCAGCTATGTTGGATGCAACATCGCGCAGGTACGAGCCGCGTGCACAGGCATCGCTGGCCAGCACAATACGGCCTGTCTTTTTCACGGATTCAATTACCAGGTCGTAATTAAACGGAACCAGGCTGCGGGCATCAATAATTTCAGCGGAAATTCCGTATTCATTCTGCAATTTGTCGGCAGCTTTCAAAGCCATATAAAGTGTTGAACCAATTGTAAGGATGGTGATATCCGATCCCTTGCGTTTTATATCGGGTTCGCCAATGGGAATTTCATAATAGCCTTCGGGAACGCCTTCTTCATGGAACTGTTCGCCCACATCATATATCCGCTGGCTTTCGAAGAACACAACAGGGTCTGTTCCCTGCAGTGCGCTGTTCATCAATCCCTTTGCGTCGTAGGGTGTTGCAGGGAATACCACTTTAATGCCGGGAACATGCGCAATAAGCGATGACCAGTCCTGAGAATGCTGTGCACCGTATTTTGAACCAACCGATACACGGATAACAACCGGCATCTTGATCAGATTTCCGCTCATGGCCTGCCATTTCGGCAACTGGTTGAACAGTTCGTCACCGCAGCGTCCTATGAAATCGCAATACATGATTTCAGCAATCACCCGGCCTCCGGCCATACCGTAGCCAATAGCAGTTCCCACAATTGCACCTTCGGCAATCGGTGAATTGAAGAGGCGATGGTAAGGCATAGCTTCGGTAAGTCCCCGGTATACGGCAAATGCTCCGCCCCAGTCACGGTTTTCCTCGCCATAGGCCACCAGGGTCGGATCTTTATAAAAGCGATCAATCACTGCTTCAAATATGCCATCCCGGAGCTGGAATAATTTGGCTTTTGATACAGGTTTACCTTCTTTATCGAGGTAAAACCTTTGTTTTGTTTTGAGACTTTTTACCCTTGGATTTTCTTCGAGGGGAATAAGATGATTCCGGCTTACGGTCATCCAGTGAATCAACTGATCCGTTGGAGAACATCAGGTCTGCTATTGCATCCGGATTCATGGAAAGATTCAACCGGGGAGAAAGATTGTCATCGATTGCCAGTTTCAAAATACCGGTGATTTCTTCAATTATATTTTGCTTTATTGAATCAAGGGATGAAGCTGCGGTAATACCGGCTTCATTAAGGTTCTGTCCGTATGTAATTATCGAGTCCACCTTCTGCCATGCTTCCACTTCTTCTTTGCTTCGGTAGGAGGAAGCATCGGAAGGGGAGTGACCGCTGAACCGGTAGGTGAGCGTGTCAAGCAAAACCGGACCTTTTTTGTCGAGCAGAATTTTCTTTTTGCGTTTGAAAGCATCAATTACGGCCAGCGGGTTATATCCATCCACTCTTTCAGCATGCATCATTTCGGCATTTACACCGGCACCAATCCGGGCAACCATGCCGTATCCCATGGTTTCACCGCAGGTTTGCCCGCCCATTCCGTACTGGTTGTTCATGCAGTTGAAAATGATGGGCAGTCCGCCACGGTATGCTTCTTCCCAAAGCTGGGTGTACTGGTCCATGGTGGCAAATGAAATCCCTTCCCATACCGGGACCGCAGGCCATGGAAGCATCACCAATATTGCAGACCACAATTCCTGATTTGCCGTTCACTTTTTTAAATAGTGCGGCACCTACTGAAATATCGCCTGAGCCACCTACAATGGCATTATTCGGATACACTCCGAAAGGAGTGAAAAAGGCATGCATTGATCCACCCAGGCCTTTGTTAAAACCGTTTTCACGGGCAAAGATTTCAGCCAGCGTTCCGTAAAGAAGGAAACGGATCGCCAGTTCCCTGACAGTTCCTTTGTGATCTTTTTCCACAACAGCAAGTACCTTACCGCCAAAATAATTCTTCATTACCTCCATGAGGGCATTTTCCGAAAGCTGGTGAATTGCCGATAGTCCTTTTGCAAGAATCTCACCATGACTGCGGTGTGAACCAAAAATCAGGTCATCCACGGTAAGTGCATAGGCCATTCCCACTGCTGATGCCTCCTGTCCCATTGACAGGTGAGCCGGGCCGGGATGGTTATATGCTATTCCGCGATACTCATTTTTTATTTTGATTTCATTGATCATGTTCTCGAATTCCCGGATAATGACCATATCGCGATAAATGCGAACAAAATCATCATTGGAGAAATTCTTTTTCTCATCGGCAATACTTTTGTTGTATTGGTTTACCGGGATGGTTCCAAAGGTAAGTTTTCCTGATTTCCGGATATCTTTTGGATCGATGAATTGACTCTTAGGCATGATAGTAAGTTAAAAGTTAAAAACTAAAAACTAAAAGTGGAACGGCACTTTTCCACTTTATTAAATATTCTCATTGAAATTTTCAATCTGATTCTTGATCTCCTTCAGGAACAGTGTGGCGGGTCCTCCGTCAACAGCCCTGTGGTCATAGGTAAGTGACAAACCAATCACCGGTATAAAACCAAAGGTTCCGTTACCCAGGTCGGCCGGCCTGGAAATTATCGTGTTTACACCCAGAATAGCCACCTGCGGAAGATTAATGATGGGAGTAAACATCTCCACACCATAATTTCCAAGATTGGAAACTGTGAAAGAGGCAGCGGTGCTGGCCAGCATTTCGGGATTTACATTTCCTTTACGACATTGATCAGCAACTTCACGAAGGCGGGCTGAAAGTCCTTTAAGCGAAAGATCATCTGCATTCTGAACAGCGGGTACCATGAGTCCACGCGGAGTGTCAACCGCCAGTCCAAGGTGAACCTTCTTAAACTCCCGAAGGCTTTTCCCCGTAAAATGAGTGTTGATTTCAGGGAACAATTCAAGGGCGCGGATCACAGCAAAACAGATCATGTCATTCAGAGTGATATTCACATTGCCTCCCTTGTCGAGCTCAGCCTTGACCTTACTGCGCAAGGCGAGAAGCTTTCGTACGTCGGCCGACATATGATGGGTGAGCTGGGCTGAAGTGCTGATGGATTCATACATTGCTTTGGCAATGAGTTTGCGTACGTTGGATAGTTTTTTCTCTTCAAATGCACCAATCGGGGCGGCACCTTGAAATTGAGTGAAAGCTGTTGCAGCCGGTGTACTTAAAGGTGCGGTCGTGGAGTAAGCTGTTGCAGCAGTGGCAATGGCAGCCTTGTGATTGTCCCTGTGCATTTTCCAGGTCACGGACAATGATCCTTCCATTGGGGCCGGTACCTTTTAATAGGGCTGGATTCAATCCCAATTTTGATGGCCATGGCCTTTGCCCGTGGGTGAAATTCTGATCCGTTGATCACTTTCAGCCGGAACCGGTGTTTCCAAAACAACCTGCGGGGCAGTGGCTGCCTTTTCAGTAGCAGGTATGGCGCTTTCTGCGGCAGGAGCCGCTTGTCCTCCAGGTCTGTAGGCATTTACATCTTCACCCGCGTTGCCGATGACGGCAATGTTTGTTAAAACAGGAACTTCATCTCCGGCAGCAGCAAAAATCTCCAGCAAAATTCCGTCCGCCATGGCTTCTCCATCAAAAGAGGCCTTATCGGTTTCATAGGAAAAAAGGATATCACCTGTTTTTACAGGATCACCTTTCTTTTTCAACCATTCGGTGATAATACAGGTTTCAACAGATTGCCCCTGTCTGGGCATAATAACAGCAACAGCCATATTTATTTTTTTTGAAATGAACGATTCTTTTACAAGTTCTCATAAAGGATATGTAATCAAACTCCTTGCTATAAAATTTTATGGTTAACTTGTAAACATATGTCAAATTTAATTATTATATTTACATCGCTAAATAATTGTACGGATTATGTCTTCGCAAATATATTAATTATACTTGTAATTACAAGTTATTTTACTTATTTTTTTATATGAGCAATTCAATTCCGCAATACCGGCAGCTTTATGAAGTATTGAGAAAGCAGATCATGGACGGCGTTTACAGGCCTGGCGACCTGCTTCCTTCAGAAAACGACCTTTGCCAGCAGCACAAGATCACCAGACCCACAGTGCGGCATGCATTGGATACCATGCTGAATGAGGGCATGATCCGAAAACACAAGGGGAAGGGAAGTATCGTAAATGGTCCGCCCATTGGCATTGGGATATTATCCATATCCGGAACCACATCAGCATTGGGCAAGCACAATCTCAGGACCAAAATATTGTCCAAACCGGCCATTACCCAATGGCCTGAAGATTTTATGTTCCCGCTGAATGACGAATTCCGCCAGTCGGGTTGTATTTATCTTGAACGGCTCAGGCTTGTGAATGACCTCCCTGTATTTTACGATTTGAATTATCCTTCCCAATATCAATCTTCCCCGTTTTTGTAACCGGAGGTTTGAAGACCAGTCTCTTTTTGATATTCTGCGCAGGGCATTTCAGATTGAGGTAAAGAGCGGCGAGCAGCGTATCCGTGCCATAAGGGCAGATGAAAGCATATGCAATTTTCTCCAGGTTCCTCTGGGGCATCCCGTTTTGCATCTTCAGCGCAAGCTGATCACCAACCGGGCGGGATTTTACTTTTTCTCATCGATATACTGCAATTCGGAGGAGCATGCACTTTATGGGACTTTTTGATAGGCATCTAGGCATCTTAGGCATCTAGGCATTTAGGGTTATTGGCAACTTTCAGATATTATGTGTTCTTCTTCGGGTAATATAATATCGAACAGGGCAACATTAACTCTGAACAAGAAGTTTCCAACTGCACTGGAGGCTGGAGCTTATTCGTATCTCTACGCATAATCCCTAGGGATTCTAGCCTAAGTCCCTAGTCCCTAATCACTACTTCAGCTCAATCAGAAATTCCGTTAAATTCTGTTCGGCGGTGATGCCGAATTTTTTCCGGAGACGGTAGCGAGCGGCTTCGATACCGCGCACCGTTATATTCAAGAGGGATGCAATTTCTTTTGTCGACAGGTTTAACCGGATAAAGGCGCACAGTTTCAGGTCATGCGTTGTCATTTCGGGGTATTTGCTCTTAATATGCCTGAAGAAATTTTCATGGATCACATCAAAGTTCTGCTGGAATATTTCCCAGTCATCATCACTGCTTATATTTTCATTGATCATTCTTATAAGGTGGTCTGCATATTTGTTCGGGTATTGACTTCCCAGTTTCTTTTTCTGATTTTCCACTTCTGCCTTAATTTGCAGCAGCATTTCATTTTTCCGGATAATGGCCATGGTGGAACTGGCCAGTTCCTTGCTTTTATGCCTTAATTCAGCTTCAAGTTTCTCATTTTTCAACACGGTGATCTTCTGTTCCCTCCGTTCCAGCTTTTCCTGCTGAAGCTTGATCTGTTCCAGCCGGATGGCCTCATTTTGCTTCTTCACATGATTTTTAATGCTTTTCCAGGCGAAATATCCGGCAAAACAGATAATCAGTAAATAAACCAGGTAAGCTACCTTCGACAGGTACAAGGGTGGACGAACATTAAAATAATATTCGGTTGTTCCCAGCACCTTGTTGTTTTCATCCAGGGCGGTTACCGTAAGTTGATATTGCCCGGATTCGAGGTAATAGGTGATAAACGGTTTGGAAATTGTTTCGGTAACAGTTTCACGGTGCCCGTTCAGTACACAGCGCATGCTTATTTCCCGGTTCGAATAATCAGGGTAGGCAAAGTTAAATGTGATACGCCGGTATACGTAAGGAATAACAGCCTTTGACCGGGGAGATGTTGCCAGGGGCAGAAACTGGCTGTTCTTACCGGATGAAGCATTTACCTGCCTTATCATTACAGTGGGATGAAATGAATGTGTTTTCGGCAGCATCTGTTTTTTCATAGATTGCAAGGCCATTTTCGAGACAGAACAGGTACTTATTGTCTTTCAGCGTGGCAATATACTCATTGTCGTCAATCATGCTGTTCTTCAGGAGTGAAAAAGGCAGAATGTCGAGCATGATGAGGCTGTCATGGTCTGCCTTTACCAGGGCATATTTACCCTTTTTTATCAGCCAGTACTTCTCATCTCCGGCAGGAATGACTTTATGGGAGCCTGCAAATTCACCTGTCATCCTGTTTAACCAGGTGTAAGGTACCATTTCTTCCCTGAGATCATCATAGGTATAAAACTGGCTGCCGGTACAGAATATCACACGTCCGCCCATTTTGGCCACATTTATTTTGTAATCGGATGGCAAGCCGTCTTTTTGTCCGAATGTGCGTATTTCCGATACTTCCGTCAGATCCGTGTTGAGCTTGATCCTGTAAAGGCCCTTGATAAAATTCGAAGCCCATATGTTTCCCAGGTGATCAACCTCAAGATATCTCACCGGGTGTGAAAAACCTTTAACACTATGGCTGTATGTCCATTTTCCATTTGCGTCCTTTTTATAAACCACAAGCCAGCCATACGTGCTTTGTATAAGGTAACTTTTGCCACCGGATGTTATTGGCCTCAGGGATGTCCCTCCTGTTATCGGGGATATAGGAACCACATGGTCTTTTTCAATCCGGAATGTTCCTTCATTGTGTCCGCATAACAGCTGGTTATCCATATCTGCCAGCTGCCAAACCTGTCCCTGTGTACCGGGCAGGAGATTGAAGGTATTCCTGTTTTCTTCAAGCCTGAAGGCCCCCTGGTTGGTACCTATATATAAAGAATTATTGAATTGAATGGCTGTGTATACAAGCTCAATGTTTTTGGTGGCTGCTGAAATATATCGAAAAGGTGAACTGATGCCTACGAGGGCCAGACCCTGGTCAAGGGCGGCCCAGATATTATTCTGAAGATCAGTATATAAGTAAAGGACCGTATTGGTAGGAAGGGCATAATCCTTATTAAAATGCCACAAAAGTTTTCCCTTTTGGTCAATAGCGACCAACCCACTTCCGATTGTTCCAAAACACAAAACCGAATCCGCCGCCATGGTACCACAGTTAATCTGTGCGTTGATCAGAATATTGTCTGCTTCAGTTTTCCAGGGTGTAAACCGGTTTTTACTGATTTCATATAAGTATAAACCTTTTGATGAGGTGCCCAGCAATACCTTGTCGGGCCCCAGCTGCACCACGGCCCTGATCAGTGCATTTTTCATTACCTGGCTGCCGGGAACCAGAACAAGGCTGTCATTTTGCAGGCTGAACAAGCCCGATTGCATACCCTGGGCTAAGATACCCCGGGATGTTTTCAGAAAGAAAAGTATGGCTTCAGGGGGGTTGCGCTGGATTACCTGGTTGCCATCATATATAAAATAAGAGCCAAAGGATTGAAAATATACCTTATTATTTAGGATAATGATTCGCCAGATCTCATCATTATTAAATTGATAGTCTTTCAGCTTATCTGAAAGTGAATGATAGGTCAGAGTACCGTCACTACCGGATTCCCAGTATCCGAATTCTTCATAGGAACCGGTATAGATCCGATCGTTTTTATCTATGGCAACCGACCGGAGTCCCATATGATTCGGCATCCGGAAGAGTTGCCAGTGTATTGGCGTCATACTGCAGTAACCCGGCCGTATTTGCAAAATACATAATACCCCTGGAATCCTGGGCTATATTCCAGTTCTGCCTTTCGGCATCATAATCATTTTTAGTAAAACTGGTAACCGGAGGAACGATGTTATAATCAGCAGCCTGAATGTTAGCATGTAAGAGAACAGCCAGGATGAGGGCTCCGGTAATTCTTTGCATATGGAATGATTGACTGTCAGATCAGGTATTTCAAAAATACTAAATTATACTGAGACAAAAAAAAGCCCCCCGCCAATCGGCGGGGGGCCTTTCTATAATTGGTATCGTAGAGACAAGGCATTGCCTTGTCTCTACGATTTTAGGGTATTAAATGAATCCCTATTCTTTTACAATTTTCCTGATTGCGGTATTGCCGTTCCTGTCATAGACAGTAACCATATACATACCGTTCGACAGGGAAGAAACATTTATACTGGTTTTTTCACCGGTGATATTGCGGCTTACGAGCATCTGCTGGCCGACCATGTTTGAGATAACAATCCGGTCAACGTCTTTCAGGTTTTCAAAATACAAGGTAGATTTTACAGGATTCGGGAATACCGATGCATTCAAAGATTCAGGCTGTTTAATTCCGGATGGGATACCGGTCGCTGTCGGACTGGATACAATGTCATCAACATACAACACAATGTCTTCCGTCAGGTCAACCGGATCAGAAAAGTCAAGTAAGGCGGCAATGGTTGGATACGTCCGGTTGCATCAGGATAATAGAAAACCATTTGTTCCCATTCATTGGTTTTGGTCTGGGGAGCAGTGGATTCCAGTTCGAAAGAGGTCGGATCGGTTGTACCTCCTTCAATTTTGAATTTTACAGTGGATATCCGGGGTTTCAGCACTTTCATGAGAATGTATTTATTCGTTGTCATGTCAAGCGGTTGTGGCAAGGTGCTCCAGAAACCAGCCCATGGGTCGCCTGCAGATGAACGTCTGAATTTCAGTACCTTGGCGCTCGGATTAACATCATCAATCACCGGATTGGGAACAATTTTCAGACTGTCATTCGGAAGATGACCATTTGAAAGCTGATTCAACGGTAAGGACTGGAAATCCTCAATGACAATGGTATCACCTCCAACTTCCTGTTTCCTGAGCACAATATTGTCCACATAAATATTGATATTTTCCGATAGGCCGACCGGATCTACAAAATCAAGCAAGCATGGCAATTGTTGAATACTCACCTGTGGCATCCGGGAAATGAAAATTCATCCTTTCCCATTCGTTAACCTTTAGTTTGTGGATTTGTAGATTCAAGTTCAAAGTATGTCGGGTTAGTAGTACCTCCTTCAACTTTGAATTTCACAGCCGTAATCCTGGGTTTCATCACGTCTGCTGAAAAATATTTGTAATCGGTCATATCATATTTTGCAGAGAGTTTAGCTCCAGAATCCGGCCCAGACTGCGCCATCCTTGGATCTGACGAATTTCAAAACACGTGTACTGGGATCTACTCCATTTGGAGCAGGGTTATTAACAACGTAAACGCTGTCATTCGGCAAGGGTTCATCGGAAAGTCCATTCAACGTAATCAGTTCAAAATCTTCGATTACTTTTTGTGCATTTATCCATGATACCATGGCAAGCACACAAACTAACGTTAGTAGAGTTTTTTTCATAGTTGATTGGTTTAATAATTGTTAAGTGGTATTTAAGTTAAACAAATTGATTCATTTGACTTGTTTAATAAAACAAATGACACAATGGATTAGTTGGGTTTGATGTTTGTTTTTTGATCACCTCATTTTCTAAGTTAGTTATAGTTAGTCTTTATTTTATTGAATAATCAGTTTTATTACCTGTGAATCATTATTATCTGATATGAATTTCAGAAAGTAGACCCCCGGTGCCATGTTTGTGTTGTCCAGTACGACCTGGTGTTTTCCTTCAGTGAAATAAACATTGTCTGCCACCACCATTACTGTCCTTCCCGAAAGATCCTTCAGATAAAGACTTACATGGCGGGACTCTTTCAGGTTGAACTCGATTAAGCCACTTTGTCCCATTGGATTTGGCATGACTGCGAGTTCAATATCTGTATTGATTTCCCTGGCGCTGGTTGTAAGGTCTTCAGTAAAGCCAATCGCATCGAGGGCTTGTTGAATTTCGGTATTTGCCATGAAATTATTCCACAGGAGCTGCGACCTGTAATTCTCGATCATATCAATAATTGGTCCCTGGTCAATAGCCAGGTAAGAAGTTGTATACCAGTTACGCTTCTGGTTAAAGGCATCATAAAAACCCATGGGTCCCCAAATCTTCTTACCCAGATTACGGTAGAGGTATTTCAGGGCATTAACAGATTCCTTGGGAGTATAAGGCATAGAAGACAGGGATGCAGTTGGTGTAATGGTTCCATTGTCCCTTCCTGAAGCCGGCTCATGGGCCATATATCCATCCGGATCATCACTGGCTGTTAATCCCCAGCAGTTTTCATTGTACCCGGTAAAATTCTGCGGATTGTCAATGCAGTATGCCCGGTTAATGAGGGTATGATTTTGATTGTTTATGAAATAGTTTGCATAGGCATCCTTTTTATTTCGAGGATCAAATCCCAGGAATGAATAATGCGCAAAAAACAGCGGGCCCCCCTTATCCCAGCCGACATCCAGTTTGTATCCATAGAATGTCTTTCCGTTCACATAATTCGGATTTCCTGCCCATCCGGTTTGCCATAAGCTGGCCGGCACACCATGTGTAGGCGAGGCGATGGCAAGGATATAGATAATGGCTGCCTCGTTCCATCCCCTGATTTGCATATTGATAGCCCAGTTATTGTCGGGCGACCAATGCCAGTAAAGCACATTGGAATTATTCTGACGGTACCAGTCCCATTCAACGGCTTCCCACAAATCAGTAATTTTTTGCGCAATCCCTTGTTCTGCAGGGTGTATTATGGTTAAAATAATTACGTGCAGCAAGCAAACCCTGCACCAGAAAACCTGTTTCCACCAGGTCACCCCCGTTATCCTGCTGACTAAAAGGAATTACATGGCCGGTATTTCCGTCAATCCAATGCGACCAGGCTCCATGGAAACGGTCGGCATTTTCCAGGAAGGTGAGGATTTTCTGCATACGGGCAATTCCCTGGTCACGCGTGATGAAACCCCGTTCAATTCCTACGAGCATGGCCATGATCCCAAATCCTGATCCTCCGGATGTTACTGTATTTCCTGAAGTATTGCGTTCCCTTGCCATACCTGAAGCGGGATCGGCAAATTCCCAAAAATACCTGAATGTGTATTGCTGTACCATGTTCAACAGTTCATCATCACTGAAAACACGTGTTGAAGCCTCCACAGTATCTGAAGGAACCGACATTTCACCCTCCCCGTTGAGGGCCATGATCCTGTAATTTACCGTGACCGCTGTGCCGAGCTCTGCAACATGATCGATAAGCAATGTGTCATCCTTACCGGCTACTGCCACATTTGTGAATGAATTCACCCCGTTGACTGATCTCTGTATTGAATATCCGGTCACATAGGGTTCAGGATTCAAATGCCAGCGAAGTTCAACATGACTGTCAAAACCTTCTGCAGAAAGTCCGGCAGGACGCGACGCTACGGGAGATGTCCCGCTGCCTGTAAATACCCTCATGTTGTCGATCAGCAAGGTATGCTGAACACGCGTCATCGGTGTTCTGTGCGAATCCGATAGTCTTGATCTTTGTAAAATCAACAGGATCACCGGCATCCAGGAAAAGGACCATGGGTATTTTCACGCTCACCCACTGGCCTGCCGGTAGATTGTTCCGCCATTTTGAAAAAAGATGCTTTGAAGTTTTGACATTATTGACATCCTCCATAAAAATGCGTGGAAGATTTACAGAGTCAATTCCTTCCATGGAATAAAGCCAGAATTGCAGGGTATCCGTGGAGCTGATGTTTTTCTCTGTCCAGTCGGTTCCTGCTGCAATTGCCACCCAATCGCCACCTGTCATGGATTTCCATTTAAGTCGCAGGCAGTTCATACCCTGGGCCGGTGCAATCACCGTTTCCACCGGGAATTTGCGTAAGTCAGTCCCCTTTCTTTCCAGTTCACTGGGACTTGTCAGTTCCATCCAGCTGTAGTCATAATAATCTGCCGAGGGACTGTCCTGAAAATACAGGTATACCTGGGCGTTTACGCTAAGGCTGTGAAATGAGCAGGAACCAGGAGAAGAAAGTTTTTTTCATTTGTTTGCTTTAGGTCATTTGTGACTGGTGACTGGTGACTAGTGACTTGGTGAATGGTGAATGGTGAATGGTGAATGGTGAATGGTGAATGGTGAATGGTGAATGGTGAATCCTCCTATCTACCAATATCTTACTTGAAACGGGACTTTCATTCATAATTCATAATTCATAATTCATAATTCTCTTCTTTCACTTCTTCAAATAGGGACTCTCAAAACCCAGATTTTTCAGCCCGTTCTGAACTTCCGGACAACTCATAAACAATTTCCAGAGTAATCCGGTTCGATAGTTTTCAATCATGCCAATGATGGGTCCCTGGTCGATCGCCAGAAAGGATCCGGCATACCAGTTTTTTGATTCATTAAAGGCATCGATGAATCCATATTCGCTCCATAATTTATCCCCCATATCATTATAAAAATGCCTGAGTGCCTGCATTGAATACTCCGGCGTATAAGGGAATGAGGACAATGCGGCTGTAGGTGAAATTGTACCAAAATCATTATCTGGAGAATGTGCATTATATCCGTCATAGGTATCGCTGGCTGTCAGACCCCAGCAATTGGCCCCGTATCCCTTGAATTTTTTCGGATTTTCAACGCAATACTTATAGTTAATCAGTGTATGGTTCACATTCTGTTCCCAATAGTCGGCATACCTGTCCTTCAATCCGTGCGGATCGAGACCGAGGAAGCTGTAGTGGGCAAAAAACAAGGGGCCCACATAATCAAATCCGAGCGGCGCCCTGATGCCATAATATTCCTTTCCGTTGAAAAAGTGGTTACTCTGGGCCCAGCAATTATGGTAAACACTTGCTTTTATCGGGTAGCGTGGGGATGAGGCAGCCATCACATAAGTTATCAGGCATTCGTTCCATCCCCTGATCTCGAAGTTCATTGCCCACCCGTTATTAGGGCTCCAGTGCCAGTAAAGCAGATCCATGCCTCCGCGTGTATGCCAGTCCCATTCGGCTTCATTCCACAGTGAGTTGATCCGGTTCCTTAATTCTTCTTCCTTTGGATTATTGCCATTGAAATACTGCCGTGCGATCAGAGCAGGCCTTCAAAAAGATAGGAAGTCTCCACCAGGTCCGCTCCGTCATCCTTCCTGCTGAAGGGAATTGTTTTTCCGGTTTCCCCATTGAGCCAGTGTGGAAAAATGCCATGATAGCTGCTTGCTTTGCTCCAGGAATACTACCATTTTCAGAAGCCGGTCCACAGCCTGTTCCCGGGTGATCCATTTCCTGCTGGTTGCCACTACAATGGCCATCACGCCGAAACCGGTACCTCCGGTTGTTACTACCTCATTACCGTAATTATATGCCACGTTACTCCGTTCCCTGGAAAGTCCGCTTACCGGGTGGCCAAAATCCCAGAAATACCTGAATGTCTGTTTCTGCACCAGGTCAAGCAATGCACTGTCCGGCAGGTTCTTCGGTCTGTCTGTAACTGCCGGCTTTTGAGCGCCGGCAGGACAGGCGGACAGGGATAGGCAAAGCAGGAAATAAAAAATATTTTTCATGATCAGTATCCCGGATTTTGGGCGTATTTGCCCTGGCTTGCATCAATTTCAGGTTGCGGAATAGGAAACAATTCATTCTTCCCGTCAACAAATTCCTTTCCCTGGGCACGCATCACTTCCCCTGCACGTCCCTGGCGAATGAGGTCAAAGAAACGGTCATGTTCCATTGCCAGTTCCACGCGTCTTTCTTTCCAGATGGCGTTTCTCAGGTCAGCCTGGTTGGATGCAGGTGTATCGCCCAATCCGGCCCTGTGCCTTACAGCATTTAATGAGGTCTGTGCCTTTGATGCATTTCCCAGCTCATTTGCAGCTTCCGCATTCAGGAGGTAGATCTCACCCATCCGCAATATCCTTACATTCTTGTTCGATTCCCAATCACCTCCGTTAAAGGATTCATTCTTCTTGCTGACATAGGCTTTGTAATTATACCTGTCATTGGAAACAGTGGTTTTTACGATGGCCCCATCCCAAAGGGTATCCCCTTTATGCATGATGGTAGCAGCCTTTCGAAGATCACCCGTTTCATAGGCTGCTTCCAGGTCAGCAGAAGGAGTATTGAATCCCCATCCTGTAACTGCCGATGTATTATCGGGATATTTCACGTCACCCCTGGGGCTCTGGGTAACTGCATATCCCTGCACTCCGGTATTCGGATTTATGCCTCTTCCCTGTATTTCGAAAAGTGATTCGATACTGTTTTCCCCTTCTTCACGCCAAATCGTTGCATAATCAGGAACCAGTCCATATGTACCTGCACTGCCGTTAATTATCTGATCGGTCAGGTCCTGTACCTCCTGCCAATTTTTCAGGTACATGTTTACCTTGGCCAGAAGCCCCATGGCAGCTCCTTTGGTGGCTCTTCCCATATCTTCCGGGGCGTATTCATCCACGGTAGGCAATACATTCATTGCATGGGTCAGATCGTTGACAATAAGGTTGTATACCTCCGCCTTCGGGGCTCTTGTGGCAGCCTTCTCTATATCGGCAGGATTATTTGCATCAATAAGTCCGTCGATCAGCGGAACGTCACCATAGCAGCGAACCAGGTTGAAATAGTAATAGGCGCGCAAGAAGCTGGCTTCCCCGATCAGTCTTTCCTTCAGGCCCGCATCAATCTCATATTTCGGAACATTGGCAATGGCCTGGTTGCACCGGGATATACCATTGAAATTGCCTGCCCAGACTTCAGCCACGGACAAGCTGGTGGGAGAGTAGGTAAGGTTATCCATTTGATCCTTGTCGGTTCCAAGATCTCCGGGATCACTTCCCTTATCGGCATCGTCCGAAGTAATGCTTGACATGCCTATCCAGGAGAAAGTAGTTTCCTGCCACTGAAGCAGGGAATTATAGCAGCTGTTAACAAATTCCACAGCATTTGCCGGATCAATGAATGTTGAATCCTGTTCTACAATTTGATTTTCCGGTGCAGGATCCAGCCAGCTATCACTGCAGGAAGAAAGGCAGAGAATAAGATAACCAGTCAACACCAGGATGAGTTTATTTTGAGTTTTCATATTTCTTTATTTAAATGGTTAGAAAGTAAGATTGACGCCAACCATGTAGGTGGAGAAAACCGGATATATCCCGAGTTCAATTCCTGAACTGGTAGCTGATCCTGGTAATTCAGGTGTGAATCCACTATATTTCTTCACAATTAAAGGATTCTGAGCAGAAGCATAGAACCTGAGACGGGAAATACCGGCACCCCAATTTTGGGAATTGAGGGTATAACCCAGGGTGACATTGTTAATCCGGAAGAAATCACCCGATTCAACAAAGTATGTTGAAGGAGCCGGTATGGCATTCGAAGCACGTGGTTGGGTTCCATTCGGATTATCAGGAGTCCATCGGTTGTCAGCCCGGGCCTTCTCAATGTTGTCGTTACCGAACCGGACGGCTTTCTTACCGTTAAAGATCTTGTTTCCGGAATTACCATAACAATCCACCGAAAGATCAATATTTTTCCATCCTATTCCCAGATTAATACCATAATAGGTTTTTGGCTGGTAGGAACCTACAAAGATTCTGTCACGCTCATCCAGGGTGTTATCCCCATTCACATCAGCCAGCTTAAGATCGCCAGGTTTTGTTCCGGTAAGATGAGGAGTTGAATTGATTTCTTCTGTAGTCTGATAAAGGCCTTCCGTCTTATAAACCCAGAAGCTTCCGATCGGCTGACCCTCTACTGTATAGGTGGTTATATTGCCATTGCCCAGTCCGCCGTCTTTCAGCTGCAGTCCGCCCCTGACATCTTCAACATTATTCTGATTAAAGGTGATGTTGAAGCCGACATGATAATTTAGTGAATTACTGAAATTCTGTTTCCAGCTCATCACAATTTCAATACCCTTATTCCTAACATCAGCAGCCTGTGAAATTACCTGCTGATCAGCATCACCGGCTGCAGAGTTCAATTTCACCGGTACATAGGCTTTTGTCAGTTTTGAATACCACCCAATTTCACCCTCCAGCCTGTTTTTCAGAACGACAAATTCAAGTCCCAGATCAACACCGGTTGTGGGTTCCCATGTAATTGTCGCATCCTTGATCTGATCCAAAGTTATCCCCTGGGAAACCGGATTGGCATTTCCGCCGAAATTGTATCCGCCTGTTATGGTTACAGGAGTGAGTACTCCGATTGTGGCATCGGCCAGGTTGTCATTTCCAATCTTTCCATAACTTCCCCTGATTTTAAGGGCATCAAACACTTTCAGATTTTCAATGAAGCTTTCACGGCTTAAAATCCAGGAAGCACCCACAGAATAAAAGGTACCCCACTTTTGTTCAGGCGGGAACAGACTTGAGCCATCCCGTCGTAATACTCCACTCAGGTTATATTTGTTGTTGAAGGTGTATGTTAAACGGCTGTAGAAAGAAGCCCTTTGCTTTATATATCCGTTGCTGTAATTGGTAGCTGAGTTGGGATCACCCTGGTCGAGGTACCATAGGTTCGACTGGTCGGGTACATCCTGACGTGATCCGCCGGCACTGCTTCCTTTGTCATGTTCCGCAGAATATCCGACTGTTAGTTTGACCTCATGTTTTTCAGCAAACATGTTTGCGTAGGTGGCATTATTGTCGAATATATAAAACAGGCTGTACGAATTATCAATATTCAGGGTTGAATTTGATGTCTGCTGTGTGCTGCTTACATAATAAAGCGGTATATAATCTGTGCCCTGAAGCTC
>CAWBNI010000046.1:0-16524 GCA_963790105.1 uncultured Bacteroidales bacterium
GGAGGCACGGCTAATGCCCAGACTGTTGAGGCAGGGTTCCGGATCATCTCCAGGAGCCCAGCGTAAAAGCTATCCTGATAAACATATTCGGGGAGTGTACGTTGTGACCGGGTTGCACAGGGTGTTGTGGATGCCTATAAATCCATCGGCACGGTTCGTGTGCCTGTGATAGTTCGCCTTCAGGGCACTAATGCAGCCGAGGCCAAGGTATTGATCGATAATTCAGGGTTAAAGGTGTTCTCTGCCACCCGGCTCCAGGAAGCAGCTGACCTGGTAAAAAAGAACGTTTAGTATGGAACCGGCATTGTCTTGTGACTGCAGTCGCAATACGGCTTGTTTTTTGATTCTCCGCAACGGCACAGGAGGATTTCCTGTTCTCCGGTAATCATTCTGGCCGATGAATCCCGGAAGCTGAAGTTTCCTTTCACAATCATGGGTCCGTTTGGGATGATCCGAACCTCGGGGGTGTTCTTTTTGCTTTCCTCCGTTTCTGCCATGTCTTTATTTTCCTGTATAACCTACTTTTCTGTGTGTACCGTCGCAATAGGGCGGGTTATCCGACCTGCCGCAGCGGCATAGGGGGGTAATTTTAAAATGCCGTAATTCCTTGCCATCCACATCATAAATCGTAAAATCACCTTTCAATACAAGGGGCCCGTCCTCCATGATCCGTGCTTCTGCCATCACTTCCTGCGGTTCAGGGACTTTTTCAGGCTCAATCTCTTTATTGTACTTATAGGTGAGGGCCTGGGTCGGACATAATTTTACCACACGCACAATTTCCGCGGTAGATGCACCATCCATATTTACCCAGGGCCTTTTTCTCGGATTGAATACCTCGATCAGCTCCCGGTAACAGGTGGTGGCATCGATGCATTTTTTTGGCTGCCAGTATACGGTAATTTCCCCGTTTGTATAATTCCTGTCAGTCTTGTCCATCTTCGATTTTTTCCAAAAATAGCAAATAAACAGGTTAGCATGCAGTATTGATACTAAATTTGGCATTTATTTTGATACTCCTTCCTGTATGCTTAGATTGATCGTGATTTCAGGTCTGCTCGTATTGATTTCCTTTGCCGGCACGGCACAGGATGCTGCTCTCGCATAGATATAGGGCGGCTATCCGGTGAAAGCAGTGGTACAGGGCAATGACACCGTATTTATAGCCAACCTGGATGAGGCCGTGATTCAGCCTCATACCAACAAACCGACCAATCGCGATATGCGGCAATACAGGAAACTTGTTTATAATGTAAAAAAGGTGTATCCCTATGCCAAGCTGGCCGGTGAAAAGTTCTCCAAAATAAACGCGCATATGGACAGCCTGGAAACAAAAGGGAGCAGGGAATATATTAAACAAGTGGAAAAAGAAATCCTTCAGCAATATGAAGAAGACCTGAAAAACCTCACCATTACCCAGGGCCGGATTCTGATCAAGCTGATCAACAGGGAAACCAGTGAAACATCCTATGAGGTGGTGAAGGACCTGCGCGGGTCCTTTCAGGCAGGAGCTCTCTGGCAAGTATAGCACTGTTCGGATCAAATCTGAAAACAGAATTCGACGCGGCGAGGAAGCCACCATTGACGAGATTATGGTGATGATTGAGCGGGGACAGCTTTTAGGGACAAGGGACGAGGGACGAGTGACAAGTGACGAGGAAGAATATCCTGTTTGGGATTGCCTGTCGGCAAAGGACAAAGGTACGTGTATATAAGTTGCGTCTTCTGTGCCGCCTCCGGATAAATTTAATCGTACTTTTAATAGGGATCAACTATTTACAATATTTGTCAATCAGTTTTTGTTCTTCTCCGTTTTTCTTTGCCTTGTTCGAAATTCGTTTCAACAGAGGATACATTAATGTTAGTATTCCCGGGACATTCATATCACTCATACAAACAATAATTGCAGTATGCTTTAAACTTTTAGGAATTGTTTTATTGTCAGTAAGGCCATCTGCAGCCAACCCATAAAGTATCCTTAAGGAGTTTTCAAATCCGGTATGTCCTGGTCTTAATTTTACGTTGAATTTAATTTCTTTGTCTGTTGGGTTAAAGAATTTATGCAGTGACATCGGTTCAACTGTATGTGTTTCACCCATGCTTAAAATCTTAGTACCTCTCCTTCCTAATTTTAAACTACCTTTCCGTCTATTGGTGTAAAGGTTTCGGAGTAAGTCTTATGGTAATGAAGTGGATTTCCTCCTCCTGGCATTAGTGTAATTTCAGCTTCAGTTATTTTTCCACCGGATTCTTCAGCTGTCTGCAGAAACGTGACAACATCTTTAATGATGGGGTTTACGATTGTCCTTTTCATTTTTAACATGGTTAATTCTTTGTTGCGTCTGTCAGGTTTCGCTATAACATTTGGAGGTATAAAAAGTTGCCGGTTGAGGTGATTTCCTGAAGAATCCCCGGCTACGCAAACAAATTATTCTCTTAAACCTGTTTCATTCATCCTAAAGCAAACTTATGCACCGGCGTGTATTCTGGCCCGTCAGGGGTGAGGCGACTTTCATAAAGTACAATCTTCCGTATGTTTTCAGACTGAAAAACCATATCCTTGTAAACGCCGATTAACTGGCTCAGGTGAATCAGGTGGCGCAAGGATTTTATCCTTCCTAGTGTGAGATGGGGTGCAAAAGACCGTCATCGGCTTCGAATTCAAGGAAGCCCCAGTATCTTGTCTGTTTCTGTTTTTATCTCCCGGAATTTCTTTTCTGATTCACAGCCAATCCAGAGCACACGTGGATCATGGATGTTTCTGAATACGCCAAATCCGTCAGGGTAAGCTTAAAGGAATGATGTACATTTATGACCGTTTCAATTCCACTTACGAGGTCGGGAATCATATCTTCTTCGGTATCTCCCAGAAAAGCGAGGGTAAGATGCATCTGATCCTTCCTTACCCAGTTTATTTTTTCCATCCGCAGGGTATGCCGGATATCGTCATACGCATCCGGCAATGCTGGCCCGGGGGCAATGTCTACGGCAAGGAATAGTCTTTTCATTCCTTCCTGCACTTCGCAATCATGTCCAGGTTCTGCTGCTTTCCCCAGTGGGGCATAAATGACATTTTCGGAACAAATTCATTGAATTTTTCAGCGGCCTTCTCAAATTGTGGCAAGGCTTTCTCTGGTCCGCCTCCGAATATTTTGGGGGTATAATAAACATTCATGGCATACAGAAAATAAGCCCGCGGATCCCCGGGATTTACGGATTCAGCCTTCTTTATCTCCGAATCGGCTTTCAGGGAATACTCCAGGCCCCGTTCCATGGGACTTACATCAATCCTCGCCTGGTAAAGAAATGCCTGCATGGAGGCTAATTCCGACAGATCGGGATGCCGCATCCGTGAAGTGTCGAGATAGACCTGTGCCCTATCACACAGTGCCTCTTTCTGTTTCGAATCGGGTTCCCTGAAACTGGCCAGTATGAAACTTAGTGCCGAATACAGGGGAGCCAGCCACTCGTCCTTTTTTCCGGAGGTAAGGGCATCAAAATAGTTGCCTGCCCTTTCAAAATCCTGGTAAGTTTTTGAGGATTCGATCATACGCAGACCTTTGTTGTAAACGGCAGAGTCCAGAATGGTCTGGGCGCCACAATGGGAAAACAACAAAATACCGAAAAGAATGATAATTATCTGTTTCATAATCTGATAGATTATGGTTTAGACCTCAGGGATTCTGATTTGTTACTTACCAACAGGCAATCCCTGGCGGGATATTCTTCTCTGTCCCTTGTCCCTCGTCCCTCAGTCCCTAAATTCCCTTCCTCTTTATAATCGTCATCACCGTATAAATGATAATTTTAAAATCTACATACAGTGACATATTATCAAGGTAGATCAGGTCGTATTTCAGCCGGTCGATCATTTGCTCCACATTTTCGGCATATCCGTATTTCACCTGTCCCCAGGAAGTGATCCCCGGTTTCACCTTGAGCAGGTGGAGATAGTGCGGGGCCTGTTTTGTGATCTGGTCAATAAAGTATTTTCGCTCAGGCCTGGGACCTACAAGCGACATGTCGCCCTTCAGTACATTGAAAAAATTGGGGATCTCATCCAGTCGCGATTTCCGCATGAATTTTCCAAAGGGTGTGATCCGGCCGTCATTTCGTGAGGATAGCTCGGGCCCGTTCTTTTCAGCGCCACTCTGCATGGAACGGAACTTATAAATTATAAAGGGCTTGCCATAGCGTCCCACGCGTTCGTGACTGTAAAATATGGGCCCCTTGGATGTGAGTTTTACGCCGGCCATCAGGAACAGGCTGATGGGCAGTGTGATGATAAGGGCTAACAGGGAAACAGTATAATCAAGAAAACTTTTCACATTGGCCTGCCAGGCGGGCATAAGGCTCTGGGAAACCGAGATCAGAGGCGTGCCCAGGATGGAACTCATTCGTACCCTTCCCGTAAGGATATCATACATGCTGGGAATGGCCTTTATAACCACGTCGGCATCAATCAGCTTGTTCAGGATGCGGTTGATCATGTTGTGTTCCGACGTTTCAATGGCAATTATAACCTCTTCCACCTTTTTTTCATCAATAATATTCCGGATGTTCTCAAGGTCACCGCAGTGCGGCAGGTGATCAGCCAGCGCATTGTGGCTGTTGTGATTCATGGAGATGAAACCGATAAATTTGTTCCCGCTTCCCCTTTTCTGATTGATGATTTCAGTATAGATCTCGTTGGCTTTCACACTGCTTCCGATAAGCAGCGTGTTGAAGCCGATCTCACCCCTGTGCACACGGTGCGTGGTGAGTGTTGTAATCACCACCCGCGGAAGGTAGGTGAGCGTGAAATGAAGGGTGAACAACCTCAGGTAAGGCGAAAGGGTAGATGATTCAAAAATAAATGTGCGGTGTGAGATCTGAAATGCGAAAAACAGGATAAGGGTGCCGATAAATGAAATAGCCATGGTCTGTCCGAATTCCGACAGCCTTGATTTACGGAAGACATCCCTGTAATATCCGGTAAGGTAATAGAGGAACAGCCAGTATGCCGGAATGAGAATCAGGTCCCGGTTGATAAGCCGGATCATGTCCGGAAAAGATACGGGAGACAGAAATATGCTGTTGAACCGACAGCCTGTACATGAAAAAGAGTATCCAGGCAGCGATGGCAGACAGGAAATCAAATGTCAGGTACTTCAGGAGTTGCCATTTTCTGTTCATACGTCTTCGCTAGCTGTCCGGTATAAAATCAACCCCTTCCGGGTGAAAAAGTTTTAAATAATTCCCGCGGGGATCGCCTGTAAATATATAAAAAATGACATAACAGAATACCAAACATTTGTCAGGTTATTGGAATGTGGAATCAGGCTGATTATGAACACCTTACGAGCGTTTTCATCACTTTCTCGAGTATCCGGTCAGTGAGCAGGTAGGGCTCAAATCCGTTATCATTCATGGAAAGAAAGGCGGGACCCGACCGGATAAGGTCGATAAAATCGGCCAGTTCACCGGTGAGCGAATCGGTTTTTTCAACGCGCATGTTTTCAAGGAAGAAGGGGGTTCTGACGGGTGCGCTCTGGTGCTGCACAAACCAGCTGGATAATTCCCCGCTGCTGAAATTGTATTTAAGGATACGGTTTTTCAGCACAAGCGTGCCGGTAAACCCGTTCTGTGCGGCCACGAGGTTGCAGTTGTAATTCACGGCACATCCGTTGTCAAATTCCAGCCTGGCACTTACAATATCGGCCTCGGAAGCCAGCATGCAGATCCCCTTGGCCTTTATGGAGATCACGCGGGCCTTCACCAGGCTGTTGATCACTTCCAGGTCGGCCAGGAGTGCGTCGAACATACTCCTTACCCCGGTGTGGTTTCCGTTTGCCTGGTAATCATGCTGCAACTCGATCATGTTGATCTCGCCTATATCGGGAAGTGCCCTCAGCAGGTTTTTTACATTTTCATTGCCCGTTCTGCCGGCTCTCAGAATCACATTGGCCTCGCGGGCCAGCTTGATAAGCTGCGTGGCTCCGGCTACCGATTGGATTATGTAGGGGTAAATGAATACATGCCGGGCAGACCGGAGTGCGGATATGGCCACCTGTTCGCAGAATGTGCCCCCGGCGGCAATTATAAGGGCATCGGCATTGCCGGTAACCTGGGATGGCGACATGCAGGGCATGCCGGTCCCGGCGTCGGACGCTGAACCCTGCTCCCCGTCCGTGATCCATTGCCCGGTGATCCGGATATCCTGTATACGGGTCAGGGCATTGGCATGCCTTTCGATGGCAGCCAAAGAACCAACTATTCCTACGTTTAACATGTATCCGGCATTTGCACAAACATAAATTATTTACATTTAAGGGATATTTTTTTTAGATCGAACTTATCAACTAATTTTGTTCATAAGACCACCACGAATCAGGAAAGGAAGCATGTACGACAGTTTTCAGCATAAAGGCTTGCGCAACAAGCTGGTAACGGAATTAAGGAAAAAAGGCATTTCAGATGAAAAGGTACTGGCCGCTATATTTGCCGTGCCGCGACATGCTTTCATGGACAGTGGTTTCATGCAGTTTGCCTACCGCGACCAGGCTTTCCCCATACGGGCGGGACAAACCATATCCCAGCCGTATACGGTGGCATACCAGACCCAGCTTCTGGACGTGGAACCCCAGCTGAAGGTGCTGGAGATCGGCACCGGGTCGGGATACCAGTCGGCCATACTGGCTGAGCTGGGAGCCAGGGTGATGACAATCGAACGCCAGAAGGAATTGTACCTGGCGCCACAGGAACTGCTTACACAACTGGGCTACCAGGTTCATTTTTTCTATGGCGACGGTTACCAGGGACTTCCGACCTACGGCCCGTTCGACCGCATCCTCATCACCGCGGCCGCTGCCGAAATACCCCCTAAATTGCTGGAACAGCTGAAGGTGGGGGGACGCCTGGTAGTTCCGATCGGGAAACGCGATCTCCAGGTGATGACCCTGGTGGAAAAAACCGGGCCCGCTGTTTATAAAATTACCGAGCATGGTTCATTTGTTTTTGTTCCCATGTTAAGCGGAAAAGAATAACTTGCGTAAAATTGTTCAGGCTTTGTTACCATGATCACACTCAAAAATTTTGTTTTTAATGAGCTGGAGGTGAATGCTTTCGTGTTAAACGATGAATCCGGCGCCTGCCTTATAGTCGATCCGGGATGCAAAAATCCGGTGCAGCAGCAGAACCTTAAAAAATACATAAGCGAAAATAATCTTCGCCCCGAATGCATCGTGCTTACCCATGGACATTTTGACCACGTGGCCGGAACTGCATGGACCAAAAATGAATTTTCATGCCCCCTCCTGATGCATAAGGATGACCTGTTCCTGCTCCGGGATTCGGTGCAGCATGCCTCCCTGTTTGGCATCAAGGTGGAAGCACCCGCCGATGCCGGACCGCTACCTTGAAGAAGGGGATCATATCAAACTGGGAACAACGGATATTTCCATCCTGCATGTGCCGGGGCATTCACCCGGGAGCATCTGTTTATATATGGCATCCGACAACCTCCTCATTTGCGGGGATGTGCTGTTCAAAGGCAGCATCGGCCGGACCGACCTCTTTGGAGGGGACTATGACCTGCTTATAAGGGGAATCAAAGAAAAATTAATGACGCTGCCACGGGAAACGGAAGTGTGGCCCGGACACGGACCCTCCACGACCATTGGCGCTGAATACGATACAAATCCATTTTTATCATGAATATTGATCACTTTGCCTATCGGCATACGGGCCCGCGCCCGGAAGAAATCCCGGCCATGCTGGAAAAAATCGGTGTCCGGTCCCTCGATGAGCTGGTGGAAAAAGCCATTCCCGGCTCCATCCGGCTGAAGGAAAACCTCAAGCTGAAACCGGGGATCAGCGAACAGACCTATTTTGAACGGATCCGTGAAATAGCGTCCCGCAACAAACTGTACAAAACATACATCGGCATGGGCTATTACAATACAATCATGCCCGCCGTCATCCAGCGCAACATCCTCGAGAACCCGGGCTGGTATACCTCATATACCCCCTACCAGGCGGAAATTTCCCAGGGACGGCTCGAGGCCCTGCTCAACTTCCAGACCGTGGTCCTCGAACTCACCGGCATGGAACTGGCCAACGCCTCCCTCCTCGATGAGGGCACCGCCGCCGCCGAAGCCATGATCATGCTGTACAATGCCCGTCCCAAAGAAACCATGGCCAGGGCTTCCTCGTCCTTTTTTGTGGATGACAACGTATTCCCGCAAACGCTCGACGTAATTAAAACCCGGGCCGGCGTGCTGGGCATTACCGTGGTCACCGGCGATTATGCCTCCCTGGAACCCACCGACGCCCTGTTTGGCGCCCTGGTGCAATACCCTGCCGGCGATGGCAAGGTGCGCGACTATTCTGAATTTACGGCAAAAATGCACGGCAGGAACATTCCCGTTGCCGTGGCCGCCGATATCATGAGCCTGGTGCTGCTCACCCCCCCGGCAAATGGGGTGCCGACGTGGTGCTGGGATCCACCCAGCGCTTTGGCGTGCCCATGGGGTACGGCGGACCGCATGCCGCCTTTTTCGCCACCCGGGAACCCTATAAACGACATATGCCGGGCCGCATCATCGGCGTTACGGTGGACAGGGAAGGGAAACCTGCCCTCCGCATGGCCCTGCAGACCCGCGAACAGCATATCAAGCGCGAACGCGCCACGTCCAACATCTGCACCGCCCAGGCCCTGCTGGCCAGCATGGCGGGCATGTATGCCGTGTACCACGGTCCGGAGGGACTGAAGCTGATCGCCCGGCGCATCCATTCAAAGGCCGGCGCCCTGTCGGCAAAACTCACCCAAATGGGGTACCGGCAGGACAACCCGGACTTTTTCGACACGCTGAAGGTCATCCTTCCCGGGACTATAAAGGCAGAAGAGATCCGCACCAACGCCCTGGAACGGGAGATCAACTTCCGCTATTTCGCCGACGGCGCTGTGGGCATCAGCCTGGATGAGACCACCACGGAAGCCGATGTGGACAGGATCATCGAGGTATTTGCCCTTCCCCTGAAACATTATCCCGGAAAGACATCATCGATGAAAACAAGGTTTATTTCAAAGATAAGCTGGGCCGGAACGACAATTACATGAACCTGGAGCTGTTCAGGAGGTACCGGAGCGAGACGGAACTCATGCGGTATATCCACCAGCTGGGCAGGAAAGACTTTTCACTCACCCATGGCATGATCCCCCTGGGTTCCTGCACCATGAAGCTGAATGCCGCCATTGAACTGCTGCCGCTGAGCTGGCCCGAATTCGGCAACATACACCCGTTCGTGCCGCTCGACCAGGCCGAGGGATACCACCAGCTGTTCCATGAGCTGTCGGTGTTCCTGAAAGCGGTGACCGGACTGGAAGAAGTATCCTACCAGCCCAATTCGGGTGCGGCAGGAGAATATACCGGGCTGCTGGTGATCCGCAAATACCATGAAAGCCGGGGTGAATCGTTCCGCGACGTGGTGCTGATCCCTGCCTCGGCCCATGGCACCAATCCCGCCAGCGCCGCCATGGCCGGGATGAAAGTGGTGGTGGTGAACTGCGACGACAGGGGAAACATCGACATGCCCGACCTGGTCGCCAAAGCCGACCAGTACAGCAAAAACCTGGCCGCCTTCATGGTCACCTACCCGAGCACCCACGGCGTGTTTGAAATCGCCATCCGCGACATGTCGGCCATCATCCACCGGAACGGGGGACAGGTTTACATGGACGGCGCCAACATGAATGCCCAGGTGGGACTGACGAATCCGGCCGCCATTGGCGCCGACGTATGCCATATCAACCTGCACAAGACATTTGCCATACCCCACGGCGGGGGCGGACCCGGCATGGGACCCATCCTCGTGGCCGAGCACCTGGTTAAATTCCTGCCCACGCACCCGGTGGTGGAGTCGGGCGGGGTGGAAGGCGTCACCGCGGTAGCTTCGGCTCCCTGGGGCAGCGCCAGCATCCTCACCATCTCGCATGCCTATTGCAGCCTGCTGGGACCCGAGGGAATGACCTATGCCACCAAGGTGGCCATACTGAATGCCAATTACCTGGCCGCCAGCCTGGGAGAACAGTATAAGGTGCTGTATACCGGGTGTAACGATTTAGTGGGCCATGAGATGATCCTGGACTGCCGGAGTTTCAAAGCAACCTCCGACATCACCGAAACCGACATTGCCAAGCGGCTGATGGATTACGGGTTTCATGCCCCCACGCTGTCGTTCCCGGTGCATGGCACCCTGATGGTGGAGCCCACGGAAAGTGAATCGCTGCAGGAGCTGAACCGGTTTATCGATACGATGAAAACCATTGCAAAGGAAATTCAGGAAATTGCCGAGGGTGGGAACCGTACCGACAACGTGCTGAAAAATGCACCCCATACGCAACGGGCCATTGCCTCCGATACATGGGAACATCCCTATACCCGCATGCAGGCTGCCTTCCCGCTTGCCCTGGAGCGACCGGAACAAGTTCTGGCCCACCGTCAGCCGGGTAGATGATGCCTTCGGGGACCGGAACCTGGTTTGTTCCTGTGCTCCCATCGACGCATACAGGTAGGAGGAGGGACGAGGGACGAGGGACAAGGGACAAGGGACAAGGGACAAGGGACAAGCAGGAAGAATCCCGTTAGGGATTCCCTGTCGGTAGAAAAAAATGCCAGGTAGCAACCCATAATAATCCCTTTAGGGATTCCCTGTCGGTAGAAGAAAATACCCGGTAGTAACCCATAAAAATCCCTTTAGGGATTAAACAGTATGGATAAATAATTAATAATCTGCAAGATTATTGCATAATACCATATTAATTTTGAAATGAAGGTCATGTAAATTATATTTATATGACCTTTTGCATTTTTATTTTTTTCTCCAGGGTTACTTTTTCAATTCTTTATGTATTAAACATTGAAAAAGACATTGTCATATTCTGACTCGGAAATGCTTGCGGGATTGAAATCCCGGAACGAAAAGATCCTCCTGGCATACTATAAATTATTTTACAGTGGAATAAGGCACTTTGTCCTTAAAAACAGTGGTAATGAAGAAGATGCCAGGGATCTTTTTCAGGATGTTCTGCTCGTTCTTTTTCAAAAAGTTAGAAGCGACTCATTTTTATTGACAAGTTCTTTGGGTACATATTTATTTTCAGTTTCAAGATTGCTTTGGTTTAAGGAATTAAGCAAACGTAAACACATTTCTGCTGCTTCCTTTATTTTAGAGGATTATGCAGATATTGACAGGGACATTCAAGAAACTGCAGAATTAAATGAGCGGTTGGAAATTTACAGAAGAAATTTTGAAAACCTAAGTGCAGATTGCAAAAAGGTATTGAGATATTTTATTGAAGGTATGTCAATAGCTGAAATCACCCGAAAGATGGGATATAAAAGTGAACAGCATACTAAAAACAGGCGATATCGATGCAAATTATCATTAATCAAACAAATTAAGAACGCTTACGGTTTGGAAGAAGAATATGAATACAACGAGATTAATAGAAGCCTATCTTGACGGTTCTCTTGAGAAGGATAAAGCTGAAGAAATAAAAGCCCGTGCTGAAAAGGATTTTGAATTTGCGGAGCTTATTCGTTTACATAAGGAGATAAATGAAAGTATACGCGATGATGAATTAAATAGCCTTCGTCTAACCCTGAGAAGAATATCTGCAGAAAAAAATAAGCCAAACATTAGAGTAATTTTTCCTCTAAGGCGCATTATTCAAGTCGCTGCAGCATTCCTTTTTTTATTAATTGTTGGTACAGTAGTTTTAAAGTGGTTCTCCCCGGGATACTCAAGATCAGCCGTTTTCACAAGATTCTATGTCAAATATGAACCGGATGTAATAACCCGTTCAGGTAATTTGATAAAAAATAGTCTTGTAAATGCTCAATTTCTTTACCAAACAGGAAATTATTCCGAATGTGCTGTGATACTGGATGACATGATCAGTAATGATAAACAGAATTATCTGGCATTATTTTACCTGGGACTTAGCCAAAATTGAGCTTCAGCAGCCAAAGGAAGCAATCAGTGATTTTTTGAAAATACCACCAAATTGGAATAGTCCATATTTAATTCACAGGAACTGGTATCTTGCACTGTGCTTAATCAGAACAGGACAGGAAAAACAAGCCGTACCTCTTTTGAAAGGATTATCAATTGGGGAGGATTCTATTCAAAAAGAGCCAGAAAAATTTTAACAGGATCAGGATCTGAATTTACGGTATGTCAAACCTCCGATCCTGCACATAACAAAATCAGGACTATAGTGATTTTTGAATAATCTTTATCAAGAATGATTGGATCGGTCTTTCCCACAATTAAAAATCCACCCCAGTAGTAAGGATGAGATTTTGCAGGATCTGCAATTGAGAGGTAATCTAGTTTTGCAGACTGAAGTGCATCTTCAAGTCTTTTTTTGTTTTTAATTCCCTTATAGAATCCGATCATAATATCTGCACCGGTTTGATCCGCCTGGGGCCATAATGTAAAAGCTACAGAACGTGCGCCACTGTAAAAAAAGCTCCTTGAAAGGCTCAGTAATCCCTCTCCTTGCTTCAGATGACCCATCCCGGTATTACATCCGCTTAATACTATCAGTTGCGCGTTCAATTGAAGCTGGTATAATTCATAGGAATATAGAACTCCGTCATTCAGCGTATCCCTGCAAGGTGATAATTCTAGCGATGAAAGAGTGGGAATTTCATGATCCAAGGAAGTGTGTGAGGCAACATGAAGGATTTTATAGTCACCGGCAATTAGTTTAAATTGGGTTTCATTTGCCTGATTACCTGAGAACAGATCTCCTCCAATCAGATCTCTTACTTTTATAACTTCTTCCTGTGTGCCTTTTAGATTCACGAATTGCGTTTGACCGACTTATTTGTCTTGTGAATAATCAGGTAAAAAGAAGGCTGCTGTTTTGCGCGGATGTAATTTTGTTTCCTCATAAAGTAATGTTGCTGAATAACCATAGGAAATCGGGTATTTTTTAATCAGATATGAAAGGCATTTGTAATTTTCCGGATAGCCGGATGGGGTAATTCCGATATAAGAAGTTCAAAAGGAACAAGGTTGATTTCGTTATGCGGAATAATTATCAGCCGCTTATTAACTATTTCATCTTTAATGGGCTCAATGAACCAGGAATAAAGAAAGTGAGAATTTTCCGTAAAATCTTTGAAAGACCTGCCGGGATCTTTAAATGAAGGATTTTCAGAAATAATTTCATATAAATTATTAATAGATCGCTTTATCATTGCCATTATCCGGAATTAATTTTATGGTGAAGTGATCCTTCGAAATTGCTAATATAATCAACTCATTTTCCAGCAATTGATATTCAAGCAATATTTGATTAGTTTTCAATTTTTCCCGGAGTTGTTACATGCTCATCACTTTCAGATTATATTTTAAATTGAAATATCTGTTATAGTGGTTATCAAATAAGGATTTAAGCCGGTCATTTTCAAGTTGAATTTTTGCCAGTTTGCCCGAAATAAGTTTTAGTTCCGGTGAGTTCTTATCACTTCGTTCAGATTGAAACAGCTGATTCTGGAGATTGAGAATTTCATTATGCACCAGGATTTCCTTTGAATCAGAGAATCGGGAACCCCTGTATATTTCTTAATGTTTTTATCACGACTGGATATCAGAATGATCATCATTCTGCTTTTCTCAGCAAACTGGAATCCCTCCTCAGCATAAGTAATATCATGGGTTACATTATACAATAATGTCGCATAAAGTACCGCATTGTTAAAAGTTGTTTGCAAAAGAGCCAGCCAGTTATATTCTGAACTTTCATTATCCAGATAACCAAGCCTTTTTTCAATCAGGCGTATGGCAGTTTTCTGGCAGAGCAAGGCATCTTTAAGATGCAAATAATTTTTATCCTGGTTTTTGTATAATTGAAGCAAGGCATAACCTTTGTTATTTAGCATTTCTATCAGCTCAATTTCATCACAAAACTGGCTTCCTGACGCAAATACGGAGGAGTCAGAAAAGGCTTTGTCGATAGCGGTTTGATATAAATTCAGGGCACCTTTAAAATCACCCCTGTCACGGAGATAATTGGCAAGATTGGTAATAATATCTGTTGTGAGATACCATTCGGCAGCGGAGATCAATAGCTTTTTCATAGGCTTTCTGAAAATATTGGTGTGCGAGTTCCTCCTGTCCGATGTTCAGGTACAATCCGGCAGAACACCGATAGATATAAATTTTGTCTGGTTCGCTACGCGTGCGTTCGTTTCTGCGGCTTTAATTCCGTTTTTGATACAGGAAATTGCCCTGGCCGTATCGCCCAGTTCCAGATAGCAATAGCCCGAGAGGACAAGGCTGTTGAGACGGGCACGTTTCAACCAGGGATCATTATTTTCGATAACCTTTGTGTAATTCTCAATTGCTTTTTGATAATCATTTTTATAGAAGTAGTAAGTATTTGCCACATCGAAATAAATAAGATTCATGTATGGTGACAGATGCTCATTTTTCAACAGGTAGGTTTCGGCTTGCCTGAAATAGCCCAGTGCCTTTTCCGAATCATGTTCCTGATAAGCCAGTTGGCCTTTATAGCAATACAACAGTCCATAATCAGGATTTGCCAGGGTGAAATATTTATTAATAATTTCTGAAGCAAAATGAAGTGCCCTTTCAGCCTTATTAATATTCAGACTGTAATTTAGATTTATGAAAGCTAGTGTTAAGGTAAAAATTCAGTAAGGAAGGGTGATTTTTTTCGGTAATAGTAAGATAAGTTGAATCTGCCTTTGCCTCAACCTGTCTGGCCTTATTAAAATTTCCGTAGAAGAGGTATGCAAGCTGCAGATAGGAAAAAGAGGTGATTTTTGCCATTTTATCTTGGAGGGAATTTCCGGAAAGGATATTCATTGATTTGCTGAAATAGCGGATTGCGTTAATTGAATCCTGTGTCTCATAACTATGTCTTCCAAGCAAAATATAAAGCTTCGCTACATCGGGATTTTCCGGATTATTAATCTTCCTGACAAATAATTCTGATTTTTTCATCCATTTAACGGCTTCCCCGTTTTTGCCGGATTCTCTCAGCATCCTTGCCATTGCAAGTGAATATAAAAACTCAAGTTCATTATTGGCTATTTGTGAGGTGTTATTTTTCAGCGGCACTTCATGAAGTATTTCAGCGGCCTTTTCAGGATTATGTTTATAGATGTAGATTTCACTTAATCTGAGGAGCAGGTGAAATTTAAAACATGAGTTTTCCTTGATTTGATTTATTGCCTTGTTGGCAACGACGATGGCATCATCATACTGTGCATTGAAGATCAGTTCTTCAATTATTGTGTCAACAGGAACAAAGGATTTGATTTGATTTTCAAAAACAGATGAATCCGAAATATTGGAGAATCCAAACAGGTAAAAAAGTCGATAACACTGCAAGGATGGTTGAACGGGCGTTACGCATAGGCATAAAAGTGTAACGGAACCAAAACAATTTATTTCAGACTTGCTGTCAGCACTATACTAAAATAAATTTAATGAAAATATCAACGCGACTTTCAGGGCGGATGATAAATCGTTTATTTTGTAGGATACTGGTTTGGAATCCTGGCAGAAAGCCAGGGATTGATTCCCGATCCATTGTTCGTATCCCGAGGTTTTAATGGTGGTAAACGATGTCCACTCATCTTTGTTTTGTTTATCCTGCTCAAGAAACTGGCCACATAGCAAATAGTGATTTTCAGCATTTGAACCTGGTAAATTCCTGAGTTGAACATTACGAAAACCGACAGGAACCGGGGGCTGGTGGTCATGAAAATCCCTGGCGGAGGCATCAAGTAAAAAAAGAACAATAGAATCAAGGGAAGCATTCTGTGTTTTTAAAATATTGGTGCTGTCAGGGTTTCCTTTCGATGTATTATTATTATCTGACGTTGACTTACAGGATGCTAAGAATAACGCTAACAGGAGAACGGAAATACACCAATTTTTTTTCATTTCTTTAGTTTTTGTCTGTTCATCCGTTACCGACTTTCAGCGTTTCCATGCCCTCTGAGCATGACGCATATATATGTCTTTAACAACAATACGCGTAAATTTGTTTTATCCGATATATCAGATATTTCGAAGCAACGGATTGGGATTTATCCTTGTACAGCAGAATTAACAGCCTGTCCCTTTAATATCCGCACCTACTTTTCAAAGCACAAAAATAACCGGGATAACAAAGTCCTGGCGAACTTTTTTGCCTTCGAGGGTCGCGGGTTTCCATTGCCCGGCATTGGTAACCGTTTTCATCACTTCCCGGCTCAGGTATTTATCCGGGGAACTCAGGATCCGAACATCCCCGATCTTTCCTTCCGCACTTACCCTGAATTGAACAATCACTTTTCCGGAGTTTCCGGCTTCCACAGATTCCGGGGGATATATTACTTTTTTCTGGATGTATTCACGGAATCCGTTTATGTCCTTGCCTTTGAATGTCGCCTGCGTTTCATATTCGTAAAAGGTGGTATCCTGCCCCCGGATCCCATAGCATTTCCCGTCTGT
>CAWBNI010000047.1:0-94046 GCA_963790105.1 uncultured Bacteroidales bacterium
CGCCGAGAGGTCGTGTTTCGCGCCCCGGGCCCTCATGGCCGGGAATGGAGATTCGCGGGCTTCAGAGCGGAAATCTGATCCAGCGTCTTCATCCATTCTTCCCGAGCTTTGTCTTTGGGAACCCCGAAGTAGACGCGATCGAAAACGGTGTCGCCCGCCACCACCGCCTTCAGCGAAGGGATGTAAACGAAGCTGTTCCGGGAGCGTCTCCCTGCACGCCGCCGGTGACCGGGAATTGCTCGCCTTCCAGCGTTAAGTAGGGCGTCTCCAGCACCTCGGGCAGCACGGGATCGGGTCCGGGGATGTTGTTGCCATAGGTCGGGAACCAGAACTTCTGCCGGGCGGGCCAGCCGGTTTTTCCGGCCTCAGCCTAATTAAAATGGAGAGCAGGTGCCCTCGCCTGCAAAAGAACAGCCGGGGGCGACTGTTCTCCAAAAAAATACTGCGGCGATGGATTCTTGGGCGAAATAGGGAAAAGGGGAAACAGCGAAATTATACGAGTCTTTTGCATTTTTTCCCTTTTCGCCCTTTACCCCTTTCCCCCCAAACTCATTTAACCCAACTCCGCCAGTCCGGGCCGAGATCGCCCCGGAGGCGGTAGCGCTCCAGCAATCGTGGGCAGGGACAATCCCGGCGAGTGGCGGCCAGGGCCGGCAGAGGCTTCAAAATCAACTGCAAAAGCCACCTCCACCGCGGCCACCCTGTTGATTTCTTCCCGGGGTGGCCAGCCCCTCGAACAGCACCCCGGGCCGGTAGGGCCGGTCCAGGAGCCCTTGGCGTAATTCACCACGTAAGTCAGGGCCGTGTAACAGAATTCCAACTCCCGGGCCAGGAAGACCTCCGGCACCAGGGTCTGGCCCACCAGGTCGCCCCCCAGGAGGCGAAACTTGCGGATTTCGGCGGCCGTCTCCAGCCGCGGCCCGGTGGTGGCCGCATCGACCCCGTGATCGTGGACGGTGAACGGCGCCCCGGCCAGAGCCTTCAGCACGGCTCCCCTAAGCTCTGGACAGAATAAAGGATTATGCCGGATAAAACCCCAGCCCACTCCGGCAAAGAAGGTATGCGGACCGCCGCTGCCTTCGTCCAGGGTCCTCGTCCAGCGCCACAGATCACAGGGGCCGTCTGGGACCTCAGGGACCCGGTGCCACCCAGGCCAGGAACCTCGCCACCCCGAGGGTTTTCAAGGCATAAAGGTTGAGCCCGGGGGTTGATGAAGGGCGCCGAGATGTCGTAGCCCGCCTCCCCATGGCGGGAGAGGACCGCAAACTCAAGGCCCTCATGGCGGAAGAAATGGACGGGGCGGCTGTCGCCGTAGGGCGTGGCCAAGACCTCGGGGTCTATCTGAACATATTCGGGACGGTTGCCATTAAAATTGATCGTTGCATAAAGATTCCGGTCTCCAGAATTCTGGTCTTCAATCGAAAGGTCACGTGATGGAGGCTGCAGATGGTTGATACAGAAAGTATGCCTGGGTTAGAAGCGTTGGCTTCCCGCCAAGATGCTGAATGCCGTATTGTTTCATCATTCCGAAACCTTCTTTTTCAACTTCTAGGTCATATGTACCGGAAGGAAGATTCTTAAACTCGAATCGCCCGGTTTTGTCCGTCCTGAGATTGTAGTGCTGCGGTCCGGCGATCGCCGCAATTTCTACATCCTGGTTTTCATTCACCCGGATGCCAAATTCATCAAAGGTATACACATAGCCAACCAGGCTTCCTTCGAGGTCTGGAACGGTAACATCTTTTGTACAGGCAATCAGAAGAGAAACAAAAACCGGCAACCAATAGAAAAGAAGTTTTGGTTTGGTTTTCATGAGAAAATATATTATTAATTTGATTATCAGAGATTTATATTAATTATGCAATAACGAGAATCTCTTACTCAAAATTTCTGATACTAAATTTATCATTTTTTTTGTAAACCAGGTTTTTCAATTGAGGATTATTATATCCGGATAGGATATTTGGTTTTGAATATTCAATTAATGAAGGTCAAAACCATATGATTCGTCACAGATTTTTAAAGGTTGGTCAGCAAGTCGCCCGAATTTGCAACAATAGGCCTGAACAGTCCGTAAATTAAGGCATATAGCATTACCAATATTCAGCAAAACCTTAATAAATGGAAAAGAGAATCACTAACATTGAAGACGCATTTCAGAAGTTTGCCAATGAACAGCAAATGTGTTTAACCGTGACCTTTGTAAATTTTCAGAACTCTTTCCGGACCAACAGGATTTTTTTATAGCACATTTTAAAAATCTTAAAGGTGCAATAAAAGCACTGAAGGTAATGTCGAACATTATTGGCGGTACGATTCAAAAAGGTGGCAGAAGACTTACTTTTGAAAACTGGAATACGGTATTTGTGATAAGAAAATCTAGGAACCGACACGTATGTTATATCCGTAGAAAATAAGGAAATGAATAATCCGCTCTGACAGGTCCATTCGGACTCTGTCAGGTCTGTCCTGAAATAGTCCTACAAAAAATTCTTATTCAGATATTCCTGGAACTTGTCCTTATATTGTTCGCTGACAGGAATATAGGCTTTACCGAAAACAATCCGGCTTCTTTCAATGGTGGCGATCTTGTCAAGGTTTACAATAAACGACCGGTGAACCCGCATGAATTTGCTTTCCGGCAATTTTGTCTCCAGTGTTTTTAATGAGGTCAGGGATAAAACAGGTTTCGGGTCATTCCGATGTATAAACCTTTACATAATCCTTCAAACCCTCGATATACAGGATATCATTAAAATTAATCCGTTTGATCTTATAATCCGATTTCAGAAAAAGAAACTCGGCATTGGCTTCAACCTGGTTAAGGGCAGTTCCTTCAAGTTTGATGAGATTCTGAACCTTTTGAACAGCCCTGAAAAATTCCTCATAGCTGAAAGGTTTCAGCAGATAATCCACAACATCCAAGCCTGAAACCTTCAAGGGCATATTTCTCATAGGCCGTTGTAAATATACCTTTGGGACCTCTTACCATCGATCTGGTAAATTCAATACCTGAAAGGTCGGGCATCTGGATGTCAACAAAAACCAGGTCAACTTTTTCCCGTGCCATGAATTCCACAGCATCCAGGGGATTATCAAATTTACCGGCAAGCTTCAAACCGGGTGTCTTTTCAATATACCCGGTTACAAGCTGCAAGTGCAAGGGGTTCATCATCTATGGCAATTGTGGAGATCATCGCATCATGCTTTATTCATCCTTATTTTGAGAATTACATGAAAGGCGGCATTTGACTTGTCAATTGTCAGTTCATGTCTGCCCGGGAAACAGCAGGTTAAGCCGTTTCTTACATTGTCAAGTCCGATACCGGATTGTTCCGTTCCGATTTCTTCAACGGGCTTTACAATGCTGTTCCTGCAAGTGAAAGTTATCCATTCTTTTCCAACTTCCATGCCAATATCAATAAAGGATTTTTCCCTGTAGCTGATCCCATGTTTAAAGGCATTTTCAATAAAAGGAATAAAAAGCAACGGGGGAATAGCCGTATTTTCATATTTTGAAGGAAAATCCACATGGAGTTTCACCTTTTCGCTCATCCGTAAACGCATGAGATCGATATAGTTATTCATAAAATCGATTTCACTGCTCAGTTGTGATAATCCCTGTTCCGAATCATACAACAGGTAACGCATCAGTTTGGAAAGTTTCAATACCGCATTCTGGGCATCTTCTGTATTTATGCCAATCAGTGAATAAATATTATTCAGTGTATTAAAGAAAAAATGCGGACTGATCTGATTTTTCAGGAAAGCCAGCTCTGAATTCAGTTTTTCCTTTTCCAGTTCCTTCTGTCGCTTTTCAATTGTATCATTCCGCTCGATCATGCGAAGTCCGAGAGAAAAGAAAACCAGGAAGATCGAGGTAAATGCATAATTGAACAGATGTATCTGACGGAAGGGAGGCCGGCCATGGGGTTCCTCTGCCTGGTTGGCCTGTCGTTGTATCTTCTAATCCTGTCTCTGATCAGGTATATATTTGAATATCAGCTTATTTGACTGATCAGAAATAAAATAGAATCCTACAATCAATATTGCGACCGAAACATAATATTTAACCCTGTTCTTAAAAAAGAACCTGGGGATCAAAAACAGGTAACTTATATAAAAGATTGCCCCGCTGATAAGCGTATTGGTATAATATACCCACACAAAATCCTTGCCTGCATCCCATCGTTTAATCAGGTAAAGCGGTATGCCAAGCAATATGGCCCAGGCCAGGATATGCAGCGAAATTCGGATGAATGCTGCGGGAAAATAATTTGTTCGTTTTTTGCATATTCTTTAATTATTCATATCTCAATGCATCGATGGGATTCAGGTTTGCTGCTTTCCGGGCCGGATACCAGCCAAAGAAAACACCGATGGCAAAACAAACCAGGAATGCAAGCACAACCGACTTGGGTTGTAACAATTGCAGGACGTACTCATCAGTGATCCGCCCAATTGGCAATCAGGTATCCGAAGATAACTCCCAAAGCCCCTCCAATAATACTCAATAGCATGGATTCAACAAGGAACTGTTTCAGATATCTCTGCCCCGTCCGCCAATTGACATGCGAAGTCCAATTTCACGGGTACGTTCCGTGACTGAAACAAACATGATATTCATGATGCCAATTCCGCCTACCAGCAAAGAAATACCGGCAATGGCACCCAAAAGATAGGTCATAATATCTGTTATGGAGGAAACGGTTGTCATCAGTTCTGTCTGTGACATGATCCTGAAATTATTTTCATCCGTATCCTTTAATTTATGTGTTCTTCGCAATATTTCTTCAATCTGGGCCTGTGCTTCATCACTTTTTTCCTCACTTGTGGCAGAAACATAAATGCCGTTAATATAGTCAATTGCTGCCAAACGACGTTGCACTGTCGTATAGGGTGCCAGGATCAGATCATCCTGGTCCTGTCCCATTCCGCTTTCTCCCTTGTCCTCCAGGGTACCAATAATTGTGAAAGGAAGGTTCTTGATACGGATAGAAAGTCCGACAGGATCAGCACCTGCACCAAACAGGTTTTCAATTACGGTTTGTCCCAGTATGCATACCTTGGCCATGCTTTTTATTTCATTGGCGGAAAAAATCCGGCCGCTTTTTAGGACCAGTTTTTTAATGCCAAGGTATTCTTCACTTACACCATACACGGTGGTCTGTGTATTCTGATTGCCATAAATAACCTGGCCGCTGGCCCTGATTTCAGGTGATACAGCCGCAATGGCAGTGGCTTCATTTCGCAATGCCACAACATCAGAATATTTTAGTGCCATCGAAGTGGATGCCCCGAGGCTGACTCCCCCGCGTCGCTGAAAATTGGGCATTACCATCAGGAGGTTTGTACCCATCTTCGACATTTCCTTCCGCATTTTTTGTTTCGAACCTTCACCAATCGCAAGCATGGCAATTACGGAAGCGACGCCGATTATAATTCCAAGCATGGTCAATATAGCCCTGAGGCGGTTTCTGACCAGTGCACGGATGGCAATTATTAATAAATTTCTGTAACTCATATGATTATATTTTACTAAATGTCAAATTCTTCAATTTCCACAGGCAGGGTTTTCAGGATTTCCCGGGCAAAAAGCCGGTCGGTTACCATATTCTCCTTTTGTATATGTCCATCCCTGAAAACCACGTTCCTGGTTGCGAAACGGGCAATATCGGGTTCATGGGTTACATAAACGATTGTTCTTCCGCGTTCATTCAGATCCTGGAACAGTTCCATGATCTCAAATGATGTACGTGTATCCAGGTTACCTGTTGGTTCATCGGCAAGGATCAGAACCGGGTCATTCACCAGCGACCGGGCAATGGCTACTCTTTGCTGCTGTCCCCCTGAAAGCTGATTGGGCATATGGTGCATCCGGTCGGCAAGTCCCACTGCTTCCAGCGCCTTTATTGCCCGTTCCTTTCTTTCTTTTGCTTTTACTTTTGAATTGTAAAACAAGGGCAATTCCACATTTTCAAGGGCAGTTGTCCTGGGTAAAAGATTATAGGCCTGGAAAACAAATCCCAGCTTTTTGTTTCGCAAGGCGGCCAGTTCATCCTTGTTGAGCGTATTAATATTTACGCCGTCGAGCCAGTATTCTCCATGTGTAGGTTTATCAAGACATCCCAGGATATTCAGCATGGTGGATTTTCCTGAACCGCTCACACCCATGATGGCAACGAACTCACCTTCCTGAATTTTCAGATTTACTCCCCGCAGTGCATGCACTGTTACCTCACCCACATGATAATCTTTCCGGAGGCTCGTAATTTCTATAATTGTTTTTTCCATAATTCGGTATTATTAATATTATTTCCCGGATTGCCTTAGAATGGGAACGGACCCCGGGGACCCTCCTGTGGTTTTCTTTGTGGTTGTGGAACCATCTCCGCTCATGGAAATGATTACTTCATCCCCTTCTTTCAAGTCCCGATACCACTTCAATATTGGTGCCATTGTCAATTCCGGTTTTTATCGGATTCGGACGGATACCTCCCTTGTCATTCTTTACCCAAACCACTTTTCCGCCATCTTTTCCAAAACCTGCACCCGGCATGGGCATTCCTGCAGGCGGACCGCCGGCAGGCATACTTGCTGATACATCTGATGTGCCGAGGCGGATGCGGTTGTCCCGGGACTGGAAATGATCCGCCGGCCGGCATGCCTTTGGCTTTACCACTGGCAGCCATCTGTGCAAACATTTTTTGCAAATAGGCCTGGCTGGGGGTAAAGCGCAGTGCTTTTCCGGACAGGATCAGGGTATTTTCCTTTTCATCGATAAAAATTGTTGCACTGGCCGTCATGCCGGGCATTAGTTTTTTATCCGGATTGGGAGCATTCAGGATTACCACATAGGTAACTACATTGTTTGTTGTTACAGGTTGCAACCTGACCTCTGAAACAGTTCCTTCAAACTTCAGATCGGTATAGGCATCCACGGTAAATTCCACACGCTGGCCCTGCTTTACTTTTCCGATATCGGCTTCATCAACACTTGTCTGCACCTGCATCTGGGTCAGATCGTTCACAATTGTAAAAAGAGTAGGTGTATTAAAACTGGCAGCTACTGTCTGTCCTTCTTCAATGGCCCTGTTCAGCACAACACCATCAATAGGGGAATAAATGGTGGCATAATCCAGGTTTACCTTATTTCTGTCATAGGCTGCATTGGCATTGGTAAGAGATGCCTTGGCATTTTCATAATTGTAAAGTGCCTGGTCATAATCGGATTGGGCAATGAGCTTTTTGTCAAACAATGCCTTCATCCTGTTAAAGGTGGCTTCCTGGAAATTCAACTGGGCCTGTGCCTGGTCAACCGATGCCTTGGTCTGTTCAAGCTGGTTTATGAGTGATTTTTTGTCAATTTCAGCCAGCAACTGACCTTTTTTTACAACATCATTAAAATCGACATAAACCTTATTAATGATACCGGATACCTGTGTACCCACGTTGACGGAAATTACAGCTTCGATGGTTCCGGTGGCCGTAACTGTATTGGTTATGTTTCCTCTTTCAACCTTAACGGTTTCAAAGGTGGCTTCAGCATCCTTTTTTCCAAAGGGCTTGAATATCAGATAGGACAATAACCGCAAGGATAACCACTACTGCACTGATAATTATTACTTTCTTTTTCATGATTGCTATTTGTTATATATTATCTTGATTATAATGACAAAGGAATTCCGGTATAAAAATCGAGAATTTTGTAACTGAAAATCAGGTTGTATTTTGCCTGCAACAACTGGCTCTCAGCCACGATCAGATTGGTTTTTGAAACCAGGTAATCCACCGAATTGATGATCCCCTGTTTAAATTTCTCATCTGATAAGTGCAGCTGCTTCCTGGGTTGCCGAATAATTTTCCTGGTTTGCTTCATACTTGGTCTGCGCAGAAATAACATCCTGGCATGCCTGTTCAATATTTTTGCGCAGCTGGTTCCTGGTATCAAGCTCGCTGAGTTCTGCATTCTGATAACCGATTTTTGCTATGGCAACATTGGTTTTCACCTGCTTTCTCTGATAGATCGGTATGCTTAGTGAAAAACTGATGGAAGGCAGGATGCCATTATTCAGCTGATTGAAATAGGCCGAATTTTTGATCCCCGAATAGTTTGAACTAACCCCGGCATGGGCCGATAAACTGGGATAATAATCTGCTTTTGCTATTTTCTCATCAAGCGCTGCTATCTGCTTATTTACAGCAGCATACTTGATTTGAGGCTTAATAGCCAGGGCCGTGTCATAATACTGTGCGTACCTTCGGAGTTGTAATCATGCTCAGGGCCTCTTCCAGGTTTGGATGCTGCAATGTTAAAAGTATCTGAAACAGGAAGTTCCATGAGCTGCTCGAGGTTAACCTTGGAAATAGCAAGCTGACTCTGGGCATTGGCAAGATTCAGTTTTTCCGTGGCAAGCTGCGATTTCACCTGGGCATAATCGGCCTGTGAAATCACCTGCAGGTTGAGTCTCTCACTGGCCAGGTTGAGCTGGCTTGTGGTGGATTCAATCTGTTTTTCACTGTTTTTTACCTGCTCTTCGGCATACAAAACCTGCAGAAAAGCATCCAGTATGCTTAGACTGATGGATTCCTTCGTTGTTTCAAGAGAATACTGCCCTCCCTCAATATTCAGCTTGGCTTGCTTGATCTGATTATTGGTGCGGTTGGCATTGAAAAGATTAACGGAGGAATTCACCTGAATAATTGGTCCCGTTGGCTCCACTGTAACCGCTGGTTGCTCCTGTAGGGTCCTTGCTCCATGAAAAACTCTGGGTGATGTCAGCATTTACAGAAGGAAAACGTTGTGCTTTGGCTTGTGCAGCATAATATTGAAATGATTGATTGGTGAGGTCACTTTTCCTTACCTGTATATTCTGATTCAGGGCATATTCAATACATTCCTGCAATGTCCATGTTTTACCTGACTGTGCCATCATTTGAGGCACCGACAGTATTAAGTTGAGAAATACCAAAAGAAACGCTGTTTTCATAAATTGATTATTATTTACAGGTAAAAGTAGAATCAATGGTCTTTTTATAAAAAATGCAATAGAAGAATGGGGATATTTTATAGATGAATGGCTGAAATTATGATCCTGAGACCGATTTTGACAGCCTCGCATTCCTAACCTGTTTTTTTAGATTTCTCATAATATTTGCTTAAACTTGCAATATGAAGTGGGCAGATAATATAAAAGCCAGAATAGGCAGGCAGATGCTGGCAGGCAAGACCGGCAGTGCCGACAGGAAGATTACCCTGTGTACACTTTCTGAAGCAAAAAACATCGGTATTATATACGATGCCACTGAGTATATCAGTTTTGAAATTGTAAGGGACCTGGTTAAACAGCTTTCCAGTAATTCAGTTTCAATTATGGTACTGGGATATGTTGACAGTAAAAAGCTCATTGATCATTATCTCTACAGGAAAGGATTTGATTTTTTCTGCAAAAACGATCTGAATTGGTATTACAAACCCGTTTCCAGCTCAAACTGAACAGTTTATTAATGAACCTTTCGATATTCTCATTAACCTGAGCCTGGATTATCAATTTCCCATTCACTATATCAGTTCCTGCTTCAAAGGCCTCTTTTAAAACCGGGAGATATTCCTGCAACGGATACTTCGCTGGACTTCATGATTGATATTGAAAAAGAGAAGGAAACCATGAGAAGCCTTCACCGCGATATTATTCTTGAAAAAAAATCCATGGCGGAAAATGGGGATATTGCATCAGATATTGAAAAAAGAACAGAAATAGAATTTCAGCTGAAATTTCTGATCGATCAATTGTTACATTATCTGTCGATACTTAAAAAGTAAATTTTTATGGCGCACAAAAAATTTTCAGGCACCGGAGTTGCCATTGTTACACCTTTCCGTAATGATGGAAGTATCGATTTCAAATCGCTGGGTAAATTACTGGAACATATTATCCGGAATGGTGTGAATTATATTGTTCCGCTGGGTACAACCGGAGAATCGGTAACCCTGTCAAAAGATGAAAAAAAGGCAGTGGTCAATTTTGTGACCGATACGGTCAACTGCAGGGTACCGGTAGTGGTGGGCATTGGCGGAAACAATACCCAGGAGATCCTTGATTCAGTGACCAGTTTCGATTTTAATAATGTGGATGGCCTGCTATCGGTTTCTCCTTATTACAATAAACCTTCGCAACAGGGAATATTTGCGCACTTCAAAGCCATTGCCGAAGTAAGTCCGGTTCCGGTCATCATTTATAATGTACCCGGCCGCACCGGCTCAAATATTACAGCCGATACCACGGTGAAACTGGCCAGAGAAGTAAAGAATATTGTGGCTATAAAAGAAGCATCGGGCAATATGGCCCAGGTAATGCAGATCATCCGTGATAAACCAAAGGATTTCCAGGTAATATCCGGTGATGATCTGTTAACGCTTCCCATGATGGCTATGGGTGCATCAGGCGTGATCTCTGTGATTGCCAATGCCTGTCCAAAACCATTTTCCGATATGGTCAACCTGGCCCTCCAGGGACATTTCGATAAGGCAGCCGCTATCCATTACAAATTACTTGAACTGATGATCGCGCTGTTTGAAGAAGGAAGCCCTTCCGGAATCAAATGCGCCCTTGAAAGCATCAAAATATGCCCAGCACAATGTAAGACTGCCGCTCGTTCCGGTGAGTGACACTCTTAAGAAGAGGATTGAGGGGTTGATGGGGGCAATTAAGTGAACAATTAATAGATTATACGAATTGATACAATTGTAAAGATCAATGCAATGCACTTGACTTTACGATTTTCAATCGTTCAATTATTCTATTCGTAAATTGTAAATATTCTAACTAACCAGAGATCCCGCACCGTGGCAATGTTTGTACTTCTTGCCGCTGCCGCAGGGACAGGGATCGTTGCGTCCCACTTTCTTTTCCACCCGTACAGGCTGAACATGCTCTTCCTTCTTTTTCTCGGCATTGCCACCTGATTCAAATTCCTGTTTATTGGCTTCCATCTGGCTGAAGTCGGTTCGCTTTGGTGCCTGTGCACGCTGAAATTCGCTGCCTTCGCGCATCGGAATTTGTCCCCTGATCAATATGCCAACCACATCGCGGTTGATTTTATCAATCATGGTCCGGAACAATTCAAACGATTCAAATTTATAGATCAGCAGCGGATCTTTCTGTTCATAAGTGGCTGTCTGAACCGATTGCCTGAGGTCATCCAGTTCACGGAGATGTTCCTTCCAGGCATCATCGATCATGCTCAGCATGATACTTTTTTCGTATGACCTTACCAGTTCATCGCCATTTGTCCGGTATGCCTTTTCAAGGTTTGTAAGGATATGGTAAACCTTAACTCCATCGGTAATCGGAACAACAATATTTTCATATTGTTTGCCCTGTTTTTCAAAAACATCCGGATAACCGGAAAAGCCTGTTTTGAAATGACCGATTGCTTTCTCTGATAGGTTTCCCTCAGGCTCTTGTATAAGCCGGTCGGAAATTTCATTCGGCGACAGCTTCACATAATCCTGGCTGTCAATGGGTGGTTCAACTGAAAGAACCCGCAAAACAGTCAGAACAAATTCTTCATAATCCACATTTCCATGCAACTGGGCAACCAGGCTTTCGCAAACATCAAACATCATGTTGGCCACATCCACCTGAATCCGTTCACCATATAAGGCATGGCGACGCTTGGTGTAAATCACCTCACGCTGGGAATTCATTACGTCATCATATTCAAGCAGTCTTTTCCGGATGCCGAAGTTATTTTCTTCCACCTTGCTCTGTGCCCTTTCAATGGACTGTGTAATCAGCTTTGCCTGAATCAGTTCACCCTCATTCCAGCCCATTTTTGCCATCCAGCCGGCAATACGGTCGGAGGCAAACAAACGCATCAGTTCATCTTCGAGCGAAACATAAAACTGGGATGAACCCGGATCACCCTGACGACCGGCACGACCTCTTAACTGACGGTCAACGCGCCGTGATTCATGTCTTTCTGTACCGATAATGGCCAAGACCACCGGCTTCACGGACTTCGGGACTCAGTTTGATATCCGTACCACGACCTGCCATATTGGTGGCAATGGTAACAGTACCGCTTTTTCCGGCTTCAGCAACAATTTCAGCTTCACGCTGGTGCAATTTGGCATTCAACACATTGTGCTTAATGCCTTTGATCTTTAACATCCGGCTTAGCAATTCGGATATTTCAACTGAGGTGGTACCAACCAGGGATGGACGGCCCTCGTTATGCAACCTTACAATTTCTTCAATAACCGCATTATATTTTTCACGTTTTGTTCGATAAACCAGATCTTCCTGGTCATTTCGGATCACCTTTCTGTGGGTGGGAACAACAACCACATCCAGTTTATAGATATTCCACAATTCACCAGCTTCCGTTTCAGCAGTTCCGGTCATACCGGCCAGCTTGTGGTACATTCTGAAATAATTCTGCAGTGTAATGGTGGCAAAAGTCTGTGTTGCAGCTTCAACCTTCACCTTTTCCTTGGCTTCAATGGCCTGGTGCAATCCTTCGGAATACCTTCTGCCTTCCAGAATACGACCGGTTTGTTCATCAACGATCTTTACCTTGTTATCCATCACCACATATTCCACATCTATTTCGAACATGGTATATGCTTTCAGCAATTGGTTTACTGTATGGATACGGTCTGACTTTATGGCATAATCCTGGAGAAGCTGATCTTTTTTCAGCAGTTTTTCTTCGGCAGAAAGTCCGGCTGTTCCAATTCAGCAATTTCAGAGCCGATATCCGGCATGATAAAGAAATTAGGATCGGCAGCTGATCCGGTAATCATATCAATACCTTTTTCAGTCATTTCAACCGAATTCAATTTCTCATCAATAACAAAATACAGATCATCTGTAGCCAGATGCATGTTTTTGCTGTTTTCCTGCATGTAATAATTCTCAGTCTTCAGCAGTAATGCCTTATTTCCCTGTTCACTGAGAAATTTGATCAATGGTTTGCTTTTGGGCAGGCCTTTAAAAGCCTGCAATAATTTAAAACCTCCCTCTTCTGTCTTATTGTCAGCAATCAGCTTTCTTGCTTCAGCCAGCAAATTGGTAACCAGGTTCCGCTGAACCGCAACCAGTTTTTCAACCTGCGGTTTGAATTCTTCAAAAGACTGGTCTTCACCTCTGGGAACCGGACCGGAGATGATCAAGGGAGTACGGGCATCATCAATCAATACAGAGTCAACCTCATCCACAATGGCATAATGATGTTTACGCTGAACCAGGTCTGACGGACTGATTGCCATATTGTCACGCAGGTAGTCAAAACCGAATTCATTATTGGTTCCATAGGTAATATCTGCCTGGTAAGCTTTTCTTCGGGCTTCTGAATTGGGCTGATGCTTATCGATGCAATCCACTGTAAGTCCGTGGAATTCAAAGATAGGTCCCATCCATTCCGAGTCACGTTTTGACAGGTAATCATTGACAGTAACAATATGTACACCTCTGCCGGCCAGTGCATTCAGAAATACAGGAAGTGTAGCTACCAGTGTTTTTCCTTCACCGGTTGCCATTTCCGAAATCTTTCCTGAGTGAAGCACAACACCACCGATCAAGCTGCACATCATAATGAACCATGTCCCAGGTTATCGGGATTTCCGCCGGCTATCCAGGTATTCATCCACCGGGCTTTGTCATCAATAATCTGCACACTGGTGCGCTGGGCAGCGTAATTCCGGTCAAAGTCCTGTGCAGTAACTTCAATATATTCATTTTCTTTAAATCTCCGGGCTGTTTCCTTAACAATTGAAAATGCATCCGGCAATACTTCCACAAGTTCCTCTTCAATGCCTTCAATGATTTCTTTTTCAATGCGGTCAATTTCGCGGTAAATCTCTTCAACCTTTTCCACATCAAGGTTGCCGGTTTCAATCTGAACCTTATAATCGGCAATGATGGCATCCTTTTCATTGATCGTATTCTGGATTTTATCCTTTATTTCAATTGTTTTTGCCCTTAACTGATCATGACTCATCTTCTCAATGAGCGGATATGCTTCCTGTATTTTTCTCAGGAGCGGCATGATCTCTTTAATATCACGCTGTGATTTATTACCGAAAAATTTATTCAGTATATTCGAAATAGCCATTGGATATAATATTCGTATTTATCATCAAACTTGAACCGGAATATTCCGGTTCAAAAACCGTGCAAAGTTAATGTATTAACTCATGCCGCAAAGCAATTTATACTGTATTGCCTTCTATATGGAGATTTGTTCAAGCCATATGACTGATAATTTCATCACCGAATCCGGAGCAGCTCAATTTTGTTGCACCTGGCATAAGTCTTTCAAAATCATAGGTTACCCTTTTGGCAAGGATGGATGCTTCCAGTCCCTTTGTTATCAGGTTGGCAGCTTCGTGCCATCCAAGGTATTCCAGCATCATTACACCTGACAAAATCACAGATCCGGGATTTACCATGTCCTTACCGGCATATTTGGGTGCAGTTCCATGAGTTGCCTCAAAAACGGCATGACCTGTCATATAATTGATATTGGCACCCGGTGCAATGCCAATGCCACCAACGATGGCAGCCAGGGCATCGGAAATATAATCGCCGTTAAGATTCAATGTGGCAATCACGGAGTATTCGGCCGGACGTGTCAGTATCTGCTGAAGAAAAGCATCGGCAATGACATCTTTCACAATGATTTTTTTGCCTGTTTTGGGATTATTAAAAGAACACCAGGGACCATTGTCAATTTCAACAGCTCCAAAGGCATGATTTGGCCAGGGCATAACCCCAGTCGCGAAATGCACCCTCTGTGAACTTCATGATATTTCCCTTATGCACAAGGGTTACCGAAGGCAGATCATGATTAATTGCATATTGAAATGCTGCCAGGACAAGTCTTTCCGTTCCTTCTTTCGAAACCGGTTTTATGCCGATTGAGGATGTTTCAGGAAAACGGATCTTTGTAACATTCATTTCCTTCTGCAGAAAGCCGATGATTTTTTTTGCTTCAGGGGTTCCCTGCATGAATTCAATTCCTGCATAGATATCTTCAGCATTTTCACGGAAGATCACCATGTTGGTTGTGGAAGGATCCTTCACTGGTGAAGGAACTCCGGCATAATATTTAACAGGGCGGAGACATACATACAGATCAAGAATCTGGCGAAGGGCAACATTGAGTGACCGGATACCGCCCCCGACAGGAGTGGTGAGGGGACCTTTTATAGCAACCAAGGCATTCCCTGATCACCTGGAGAGTTTCCTCCGGTAACCAGTTCTGGGTGGCTTTATAGTGCTTTTTCCCCGGCCAGGACTTCACGCCATACGATTTTGCGTTTGCCTTTATATGCTTTGGCAACTGCGGCATCAAAAACTTTTACAGATGCAGCCCAGATGTCGGGTCCGGTGCCATCTCCCTCAATAAAGGGAATAATCGGATCATCGGGTACAACCAATGATTTATTGACAAGGGTAATTTTGTGTCCTTCCATGGAGATATGAATTAAAGATTATTCGAGTTCAAGATTAAGGTTTTGTCTGAATTTTGATAATACCGGATTCTTCTTGCTAAGGTATTTGAATTTCTCTTCACTTGTATACAGACGCACCTGAGCAGGACCGGCAGGTTCCAATAATTCGGCTTCAATAGTGATCAGATCATTCTGCAACTCGCTGCGCAGGTATTTTTCCAGTTCTGTTTTTGTAGAAGAATTGAAATCTTCGAGCTGATCCCTGTTATTTAATTTGATTGAAATTACCGCTATTCCGGTCAGCAAAGGCTGAACACTTTTAAGAGTGACTGCCATTCGTGGCTTTTCTTCTCTCATCTGAACCGCGAAATTATTCCAGCATTCAATGAGCAATTCCTGTGTAACCAGGGTTTGTTTTAATTTCGCGGTATCGGTTATTGTATTTGCAGATCCTTCAGACAGTGAAACCGGCTGTTCAGCTTTTTTTCCAGCCTGAAGAGCCTCTTTAATTGATATACGAGGCGATGCCTGATAAGACGGATCGGGTTCAGTAGAAACGGCAGGTTTTTTTACCTCAGCTGAATTGTCAGGTCGGGGACCTTCTTGTCCGTTGCAGGAGCTGCCGGAGCCTGTGCAGATGCGGGTGCCGGTTTTTGCACTGATTCTTGTACCGAAGTGTGCGCAGGCGTCTGCCCCGGAGTCATTGGGGGTGCCTGAGCTGTTATTTGTGTTTTTACTGATGCAGTTGCCGGCCTGGGTTCTGATGTAATTATTTCAGGGATATCAAGCGCCGGCTGTTCTGAATTCAGGTTTTTTTTTTGAGCCTGCAAATTGCAAAGCCGGATTAATGAAATCTCCACATGCAGTCGTTGATTTTTGCTTGCTTTATAGGTTAGTTCACACTGATCGCAGATAACAAGTGCCTGGAAAAGGAAATCAGCATCACAGACCATGGCTTGCTGCCTGTACCTGGCCTTCAGGGAATCACTGACTTCAAGAAGCTGAACGGTAGAAGCATCCTTACAAACCAGCAGATCGCGAAGGTGGGATGAAAGACCACCGATAAAATTCTGACCGTCAAATCCCCTTTGCAGGATCTCATCAAATATAACCAGGGCACTGGCTGCATCCTCCTTCAGAAAGGCATCTGTAACCCTGAAGTAATATTCATAATCAAGTACATTAAGATTTTCAAGTACTTCGGCATAGGTGATGTTTTTCTGCGAGAAACTGGCCACCTGGTCAAATATGGACAGGGCATCACGCATGGCCCCGTCAGCCTTCAGGGCAATAACATTCAGGGCCTCTTCTTCAAAACTGATTTCTTCAAGTTTTGCAACATGGGAAAGGTATCCCACGATATCTTCCACCCTTATCCTGTTAAAATCAAATATCTGACAACGGGAAAGTATGGTAGGGATAATCTTGTGCTTTTCGGTTGTTGCAAGGATGAAAATCGCATGGGCCGGAGGCTCCTCAAGGGTTTTGAGAAATGCATTAAAGGCTGCCTGCGACAGCATATGAACCTCATCGATTATATATATACTGTATTTCCCAACCTGGGGCAGTATTCTTACCTTGTCAATCAGGCTTCGGATGTCATCGACCGAATTATTGGAAGCAGCGTCAAGTTCATGTATATTGTAGGAACGTGATTCATTAAAGGACTTGCACGATTCACATTGCTCACAGGCTTCGATGCTTTCTGACAGGTTAAAACAATTGAGCGTTTTGGCAAAAATCCTGGCGCAGGTGGTTTTACCCACACCCCGGGGACCACAGAAAAGGTACGCATGAGCTACCTGTCCTGATCTGATCGCACTTTTCAGAGTATTGGAAATAGCGGGCTGTCCTACAACAGTGTCAAAATTGACCGGTCTGTATTTTCGTGCTGATACTAAAAAATTGCTCATGCAGGGAATGATTCTCTGCAAAGATAATAAAAAGGGACAAGGGACAAGGGACGAGGGACAAGATGAATTATGAATTATGAATTATGAATTATGAATTGATGAGGTTTAGGCTATTAAGCTATTAGGCTATTAGGTTGTAGGCTGTTAGGCTGTTGAATCCCGTCAGGGATTCACTGTTGGTAGAAAAACAGATGCGTAAAATCCACACCCGTATCTCCTATTCGTCTTGTTCAGCCCTTCGGGCTGGGAGACAGTGCGCTCTTTCTCCGTGGGTTATCACCCATGGCAGGCACGTCTCGGCAACTATCTGCCCGGAGGGCAGGACAACATCAATAGCATATGGCTCTGGGCAATGAACCGTATAACTGCATAACTGCAAAACTGCATAACTTCAAAACTCCTTGTCCCTGTCAGTCCCTGCTCCCTTTTACGGGATCAGCCTGATGTTTCCATAATGCGAGTTTACGGAGACCTCTGCCGAGGGATTGCTGTTTCCGCCGACTACTCCATTCACTTTCATCTCACTGTTTTCGTCAAACCGGTTAACCCTTGCACCGTTTTGCGGATAAACGATTTCACAGTATTTTCCATATCCATCCAGCTTATAGGAAGTACCGGGATCAATACCCAGCTTGTATGATCCATAGCTGTTGGTAGCTTTAATACTTTCAAACCCGGAAGATATCCTGTCAATAATTACGTCGGTATATTTTGTATCGAGCTGCAGTTTTCCCGACAATTCACGGATTGTAAAATGTCCGTACCCGGCGGTTGTAATAAAATTATTCAGCTTGCCGATCTCATAGGTATCATATTTTGATTCACTTACAATGGAACTGCCATTGGTGACATATACCTTTGAATACTTGCTCATTATAGCAAGTGCCTTGCTTTCAGTAATGTTGATGTTTGAATATTTGATATCCAGCGCAAGCCACTTTGTCTCCTGAATTGAGCAACCATTGGAATATGCCAGGTATACTTTGCTTAGTGGTTCCTTTGAATCGTGGATTATCTTATTTGCCGTGAGCTTGCCATATTTTATATCTAATGTGGATGTTCCCGTGAGTTCATCTATAAACACATTGCCATATTTATTGGAAAGATTCAGCGGAACTGTCTTTGGCATGCGCACTGAATAATTGATCTCCAATCCGCCATCTCCCATATTGAAACCCCGGAACATTTTGCTGAAATCATCCTGAAGCTGGGTCTCTGCCCTTACCATATCCCCTTGCTGTGAAATTTCGATCTTTACCATTTCAAGAATGGCTGCACCACGCTCCTTGTCACGTACATTGACTTTAACATTCACTTCAATTGACAGTGTCGGCTCTGTTGTATTTACTATATTCACATTGCCGTATTTGTTTGACAATTCAAGTGTTGTATTTGCATTTACCGGAAAATCCTTTTTAATAATTTTCGTCTGGCTGTTCTGCGCCAGCAGCCCAAATGTCACCGAAATTATAATCAGCGTGGCAAATGATCTCTCTTTTGTAAATAATGTTTTCATGATCTTTAGATTTAAAGAATTGTGGTGTTTGTTTTTTGGGCTCTGGCTATAATCACGTCCATCATTTCAATTTTCACCTGGTAAAAATTGATAATGGCGGACATGACCCTTTCATCATCCGGATTTTGTTTCAAATCGTATTTCATAGCCTGCACCTGTTCATCCATGGCGGATAATTCCTGCAATACTTTCTTTTTCTCCGCCTTGTCATTGTTGAAACCTAATTGTTGAATCTTATTATAATAAATATTGAGCTGTGATGTATAAAATTTCTCTGCCTCATTCAATTCCTGGTTGGGTTTGTCAAGCGCAATGCTATTTATTTGATTATCAATTAACCCGAATTCCTTTACTGCAAAATAGGAAATGACAATTCCCAGTACCAGGACAGCTGCAACCCTGAGAAACACAACTTTCAAACCTGGCCGGTGGGCCGGGTGCAGTTTATTTAACCGGGTTCTGAAGCGTTCTTCATGTCCCGTTCCGGGTTCTTCGTTATCGAACATCCCGCCGTGTTGTCGAATAAAATCATCAATTGTTTTCATTTCATTCTTTCTTTAAATATTCTGCCAGCTTTTTCTTCGCCCGGGCAAGCTGTGACCTGGAAGTGGATTCATTTATACCTAATATTAACGCAATCTCCTCATGGTCATACCCTTCGAATAAAAAAAGTGAAAGAACTACCCTGAAACCTTCCGGAAGCTGTTGAACCGCATCTTTAATTTTACGCACCTGCCGTTCAGCTTCTTCCTGCGTGTGATCATTTTCAAAATTCAATGCCGTCTCATCTTCCTGTCTTTCATCCAGTTCTTCAAACTGCATCTTTTTGGCCCTGAGCACATCAATCGATTTGTTAATGACTATCCGCTTAAGCCATGAACCAAAACTCATTTCACCCCTGTATTGGTCCAGTTTTAAAAAGGCTGTCAAAAAAGCATCCTGCATCACATCTTCAGCTTCCACCCTGTCATTTAGCATGCGAAGGCAGGTATTATACATGGCCTTGTAATATAACCTGTAAATTTCTTCCTGGGCCAGTCTGCTACCACTTCGGCATTTGTCAATCAAATCCTGATGAATGTTGAAAGCTGATCGCTCAATCATTTACTCAATATATAGACGGGAAATTTATTGAAATGCTGCAAATTTATTTAATGATTTAAGATAATTAATTAATTTGAAAATTTGAAGATTTGAAGATGAAGCGGACGCAGCAATTCTTCCCAACTTCGCTTGCGCATTAATAAGCGCAGCAAATCATCCCATCAACAAATCAACAAATCAACAAATTATTGAATAAGGTGATACCATTGAAAGTCCTGCACTGCTTTGCACGAAGGCATATAATTAAATTCCGGATCATTGTAGAAATAGATACCGCATCCCAGTTGAAGCGCCTCGGAGGAAAGGATGTTTTTACGGTGATCCTTTGAGTTCATCCATCCTGTTATCAACGTCTCTCCCAATGATAAATAGGTATGGGGTTTAAGCAGCTCTCCGTCCGGTTTGTAGCTGAAATTACCCTTGCCACGAAGATAAACTGTCTTTTTTGAGGTATACTGCAAACCATATCCTTCAATAATGTTCTCGGCAAGGAAGGGATTGCTGATCTTATTCAGTTTAGCCCTGTCATTTGGGGAGTATTTACCGGATGTTTTGGTATTCATATGGCTGAAGAACTGCTGCTTTACCATATCTTCGGCATGCATGTGGGCTGTCTCTTCAAGCTCCCTGGAATATTCCAGCGGCGGAAGCTTATACTTTACCCTCACCTCATTTGTAAGGAAAAACAATACCGCCTGTAATCTTGGCAAATCAGGATGCTCAAGATCTAACATTTCGCTGTACCGTTTGTCAGTACGAAAGTTAATATAGGTATATCCCGAATAGTAATCCTGTTCATCAGAATTCCACCCTGCAGAAATACACAAAACGAACAAAAACGATAAAAATGAAACCCGGATCATCTTTTTCAAAGTTTATCGGTCAAAATTACAATATCCAAATCAAAATAAACAGAAATCCAGCCTGGTGGTTTCTTCAAAAACAGGATCGTGTGTTTTTATTTCAGAACTTAATGTGGTATTTTTAACCTGTTCATCGTTATGAATTAGCCCAAATCCGGCAAAACCTCATGGATAATTCAGCAACCAAAATATTATATGTGGAAGACAACCTGGCTGACAGGATGTATTTTCAGCATGAATCGAAAGATCTGGCGTTTCCATTTAAATCAGATATTGCAGCCTCGCTGAAAGAGGCAATCTCTTATCTGGAAACTAATACATATCATGCGGTTGTGTCTGATTTTTACCTGGGGGATGGACAGGCACTGGATCTTTTTCCACACCTGGGCGATTCCCCGTTGATAATTATTACCGGTGAAGGCAGTGAGGAGATAGCTGTTAAAGCCCTGCAAGCAGGTGCCTATGATTACCTCATAAAGGATTTGAATTACAATTATCTGAAAATTCTGCCCATTACGGTGATTAAAACCATCGAACAAAAGAAACAACGTGATGAATTATTCAGATACCGTACCGAGCTGGAAAAGCTTGTAGAGGAAAGAACAAATGAACTGATTTCTTTATTTGAGTCTGTTCGTGAAAACGAAACCAATTTCAGGAACATCTTTAATGGTACGAGTGATGGAATGTTCATTTCTGACAGGAATTATAAAATACTCGAGGTAAATGATACGTTATTAAAGCAGTTCGGTATTGACAAAAATTTTGTACTGAAGGAGGATCTGATAGAATATGTTATGCCCATCTTCAAGGAGGCTATCAATGAACGTCGTAAACTTCTGGGAGAAGGAATTGCAGTCGGACATTTTGAAATTGAAGTCATGTCTCCCTTTTCGAATAAGATAATACCGGTTGAAATCAGCAGCGTGCCGATCATATTTAACCGTCAACAAGCAGTTCTGACCATTGTAAGAGACATTACAGAAAGAAAATTCCTGTCGCGCCGGTTGATTGAAACCATCATTCAGACGGAAGAAATCGAGCGCACGAGGATTGCCAAGGACCTTCATGATGAAATCGGACCCCTTATGTCGGCCCTGAAAATATATATTACTTCATTTTTGGAAAATGAAAACATTGACAGAAAAAACAACATTGCAGGCCATATAAGCGTGATCATCAGAGATATGATAGAATCCATCAAGAATATATCAAATGACATGAGCCCGCATATACTGGTAAATTTTGGGCTGATAGCGGCTATTCAAAATATCTCCGATCTATTTACCAGAAATATTGCCATACATTTACAGTCGAATATTGGAAAGATAAGATTTCCTGAAATCGTTGAATCGGTTGTTTACCGGGTTATCAAAGAACTTATAAATAATTCGATCAAACATGCCGAGGCCAGTGACATATATATTAATCTGAATTACAGTACAATGTCACTCGATTGCCATTATAAGGATAATGGTGTAGGTTTTGATCTGAACAATTATTTCAACGCTCCTGCCAGGGGCATGGGGCTTACTAACATTAAATCAAGAATTCAGTCACTCGGAGGACGTCTGGACATAATCACAAGTCCCGGAAACGGATTCGAACTTCTTCTGAGTTTAAAAACTGCAGCTACAAATTATGATAAATAGAAAATACAGGGTAATTATTGCAGATGACCATTCCCTTTTCCGTCAGGGCCTGAAACTTATCCTGATGGATTTAGATGACATTGAAGTGATTGCTGATGTTCCAAACGGGAAGGAACTGGTTGAGATCGTGGGAATTCTTGAACCCGACCTGGTTATCATGGATATCAACATGCCTTTGCTGAATGGAATTGAAGCCAGCAAGATCCTGGCAAGGGATCATCCTGAAATTAAAATTCTTGTTGTATCGATGTATGGCGAGGAGCAATATTATAACAGTGTTATTGAAAACGGGGTTAAGGGATTTATTCTGAAAGATGCAGACAATTCGGAACTGAAAACGGCTGTTCGGGATATTCTGAATGGTAAAACCTATTTTTCCCAGGAATTGCTTCTGCGGCTTATCCGCAGTAAGCAAACCCCGGCCAATATAAATCTTACCAGCCGTGAACAGGAGATCCTTGAACTCATCTGCCAGGGATTGGGAACGGCGGAAATATCTGCCAAACTTTTTTTAAGTGACCGCACCATTGAAAATCACAAGGCAAACCTGTTTGCAAAGACAGGCTGTAAAAACAGCCTGTCTCTTGTCATATATGGCATTAAGAATAACCTTGTATCGCTGAAGTAGATTACTATTTTGTAATCTCAACCTGTTGTGGCATATGCTTTTTATGAGGAGCGTGCGGATGCCAGCCAACAGTGGCTATCATCACATAAAAGCCGATTATATATGCGACTGTCACATGCCAGCCCTTCTTGATGTAATTTACCGTATTCTTGGCTTCGGGATACATATTGGATAATGCAACCCCTGCGGATGAACCGAACCAGATCATGGAACCGCCAAATCCTACCGAATAGGCTAAAACTCCCCAGTCATACCCTCCCTGTTCAAGGCATAACTTTGTAAGCGGGATATTGTCAAACACGGCAGATACAAAACCCAATGCAGAACGCTGTCCACATTGATGCCGGCGGCAGGTCCTCAACAGGCATCAGGGATGCACAGGTAACCAGGGCCATAAGGAAGACGGTTCCCATCCAGGCGTTCTTTAATTCACCCCAGGGAGTTTTTCTGAAAAATCCGCCAATCAATATGGCAATCCAAACACCGGCAGCCGGGAAATCGAGTGTCCAGTTAGTGACAATTGCGCAAACCAGAATGAAAAAAACAATTCCGATCCTTCCCCAGTCCACTTTTACATTTTTGTTACTGTCACTCGTAATTCGATTATACCGGTCCTGCTGAATGGAGGCTATTACACCAAAAATAGCAATCGCAGTAAAGGAAGCTACAAAAGCATGCAATACATCCAATGGATTAACACCGTCGATCCACATTAGGGTGGTTGTTGTGTCACCCACCACACTGCCTGCTCCACCTGCATTGCTGGCAGCAATAATGGCGGCCAGGTAACCAAGATGCACCTTGCCTTTAAATACCACAAGCGCAATGGTACCTCCAATCATGGCGGCGGCTATATTATCGAGGAAAGAGGACAATATCATGATGAAAAGCAGCAACAAAAAGCCACCCTTCCAATCATTCGGCAGATAATTCGGAAGAATATCAGGGAACCGTGATTCTTTAAAATGCTCAGCCAGTATGGCAAAGCCAAAGAGCAGACCAAGCAGGTTCAGCAAAATTCTCCACTCCCCTTCCCTGGAAGGAGTTCCCACAATATGCGAAACCATGGAAAAATCACTGAAGACGTATTTGGCGATCAGGATAGCTGCCAGTCCGGTTAACGCCACATACATGGTTTTGTGGTGAAACACGGCCACACCAATCAAAGTGAGGGCAAAAAGGATAAACTCCAATCGAATCCCGGCAAGAGTAGGAACTAAACAAAGCATAGGCTGGTATATTTGTTAAAAGGTTAAACAACAAATATAGCAATCCCATGAATAAAATATCAGAACTCCTGGGGCAATAGTTTCAACTGGCTATAGGTAAAAACAGGGCCATCCTTGCAAACATAGGTACTTCCGATATTACAGCGGCCACATTTTCCGAAGCCGCATTTCATCCTGTTTTCAAGTGTAGTAAAAATCTGGTCGCTTGTAAATCCCAGTTTTTCCAGAACAGGAAAGGTAAGTTTTATCATTATCGGCGGTCCGCAAACCACAGCTATTGTATTCTCAGGGGTGGGCGCCATCTTCTCCAGGATAGCGGGTACAAACCCAACTTCTCCCTTCCAGTCAGGGGTTTCTCCACCCGGATCGACTGTTGTTACCAAACGCACATCATCCCTTTTCTCCCATTCAGCCAGTTCATCTTTATATACCAGATCAGCCACATTGCGGGCGCCGTATAGAATGGAAATGTCCTTGTAATCTGACCTCAGGTCGAGCACATTCCAGATAACTGACCGCACGGGAGGAAGGGCAATGCCCCCGGCAATGAAAATAATGTTTTTTCCCTTCCAGTCTTCAACAGGGAAAATATTTCCATAAGGTCCCCGGAAACCGACCGTACTTCCTTCCTCACAGTCTGCCAGCGCGCTGGTTACCTTGCCCGATTGCCTGAAGGTGCATTCGATAAATCCTTTCCGGGTTGGGGATGAGGCAATACAAAAGGTGGACTCTCCCGCACCGAGCACGGAATACTCTCCAAACTGACCGGTTTTGAATTCAAAATTGTTCCCTTCTGATTCATTTACAAACTTCAGCCTGAAGGTTTTAACACCCGGAGCTTCCTGTGTAATCCGGTCAATCTTCATCAGGTAAGGCAGGTAGATGTTTTCCCCGTTCATGATCTTCCCTCCTCTATTGAAATCAGGTGTTCGAGTATATTCATATCAACAGGGCATGCACGCGAACAACGTCCGCAGCCGGTGCATCCATAAACAGACAATCTTTCGGGCATATATGAAAATTTATGAAGAAGTCTCTGCCTCCATCTTTGTGACTGCAACTCCCGCGGATTATGTCCTGAAGTATGCAGTGTAAACATTGAAAATCCGCATGAATCCCAGCATCGGATGCGGGAACCGTTTTTACCGTGCACCTCATCCTGGATGTCGAAACAGGCGCAGGTTGGACAAACAAAAGCACATGCGCCACAGCCCAGGCAACGCATCGATTGTTGTGCCCATAAATCACTTTCAAAAAAGGCATCCAGCTTCTTACGAATCTCTTCCCTGTTGAATTTTACTGGCACATCGGCCAGATACTTCACCTTGTCAATTGTCTGTTCAGTGTCATGAAAAAGGGATGGATCCAGGTCAACAACCGCCCTTCCTTTGGATGTAACAATTTCAGCCAGGTATTTTTCACCCTCCAGCCTGGTAAGTAAAATATCGCTTCCCAGAGTATTTCCGGGATCTCCGCCGACAGAAGTGCAAAAACAATTTTCATCTGCCCGCTGGCAGCTGAAACCAATGAGCGTTGTTTTATCCATCCGGCCATTGAATAGCTTGTCCTTGTAATCCCAGTTAAAAATTGCGTTCAGGGGAAGGAATCCGGCTGCATCACAGGGACGAACTCCCCAAACCACCACCTCCGGAAAATCCTCAATACGGATATCCCTGACAGTTACATCGCTTTTATCTTTTTGATATCCAAATAGTTTTTCGGTTCGTGGAAACACAACCTCTTTGGCTGACCGGGCAGTCTGGATGAAATCATTGCTTATTTCGGCATACTCCTTCACCGTATCATAAACGGTCTTGTCGTTTCTGAGCACGGGGGCCACAACAGCGCTTCCCTTTTGTATGAGATTATTGAAAAGCTTCTCCAGATCTGTCGTATACAGGATATATTGCTGCATGTATAGTTAGTTTATAAAATTCTCCTTGTCATCAGGAGTAAAAGTTGCCATTTGATTAGCCCTGGAAAGAGAAGGACCGGATTCCCCGAAACCGGAGTTCATTTCCTGATTGATCTTCTTTGAAAGAAGATGAAGGGGAATTCCAATGGGACAGGCATTAAAGCATGCACCACAGCCCGTGCACCTTCCGGCCATATGCATAGCCCGCATAATATGCCATTCGAGATTTCCGAGGGGATGAGAAGCAACCGGAACCCATTGCGGACGGTTATTATCAACGGTGCATTGTGTACAGTAACATAATGGACATGCAGCACGGCAGGCATAACATTTGAAACACGGCTCGAGGGTTTTCATCCAATAGGTCCATCGCTCCTGTGTATTCATATTGTTAAGCCTCTCCATGATTTCCTGGTCACGGGCCACAGCTTCCATTGTATAGGTGGCCAGGTAAGTTTCTATTTCTTTCAGGGTTGTGAATTCTATCAGGGTGCTGTCCGTTGTTATTCCCAGTATTACGGCACTGTCATCTGTAACCTGGTTTTCAGAGGCAAGCTGAATAATGCTTCTCAATACGGGAACCGGAGCAACAATGGCAGGTTTTCCCTTTTTTCGGACTTCATTTTTAGTAAGGTAAACAGCCAGGTTATAAACACACCGGCTGTCGAAAACCAGTCGGGAAACATCAACTGCATTCATTGCAAAAGCCGGACGGATCTTGTTTCCGGAGCCCTGTTCATAACCAATAACAAGCTGTACGGTTCCCGATTCCAGCAGTTCTGCTGCGCGCTTTCTTAATTCCTCCATAAATACTAATTTTCAAGATAGTTCGCCACCTTGCGGTATTCGCTGTAGGGACCAAGTTCCCTTAGTGTACCCACCGAACTGTTGACAATATCCGCCCATTTTGATCCTTCAGCAGCCGAAACCCATGAAAAGGTAATCCGCCTGATGTCGATGCCCATAAAATCAAGTAAGCTGCGAAACACGATCCATCGCCGACGGGCATGAAAATTTCCCGAAGTATAATGGCAGTCATTCGGATGGCATCCGGAAACAATCACTCCATCAGCACCTTCCCCAAATGCCTTAAGGATCAGCATATAATCGATGCGTCCCGTGCAGGGGAAACGCACAATCCGCACGTTGGTAGCATATTTTATCCGGCTGGTTCCGGTGAGATCGGCCCCGGCATAGGTGCACCAGTTGCAGACAAAGGCCACTACCCTGGGTTCAAATTCAGATACGTTTTCCATCCTTTTTTAGCTATTCAATAATGCCATTACTTCGGAATACATCTGTTCATGAGAATATCCCTGGATATCAATAGATTTCGACCTGCAAAAGGCAACACAGGTACCACATCCCTGGCAAAGACCAGGATTCACGCGTGCTACTGTTTTAATAAGCTGACCTTTTCTGTCGCGTATTTCTTCTTTTTCAATGGCCTGGTAGGGGCAGGCATTTGAGCACATAAAGCAACCCACACAGGTTGAATATACGGGAGGTGCCGAACGGTTTACAACCGCGATGAGCGGATCCCGGATAAGTTCTTTCTGGGAAAATAAAGCGGCTACTTTTGCAGCAGCGCCCGATGCCATGCCAACCGTTTCGGGGATATCTTTCGGAGCCTGGCATGCACCCACAAGAAAGATCCCTGCCGTGTTTGTCTCTACCGGTTTCAGTTTAGGATGCGCTTCAGCAAAAAAATGATACTGATCATAAGATACATGCACTTTCTGGGCAAGCTCTTCTGCACCTTCATTTGCTACCCCTGCCGTTGCCAGCACAACCATGTCCGCCTCAATTTCAACCGGCATTGCATTCAGCAGGGTATCAGCACCCTTTACGATAAGCTTTCCATTTTTTTCATAAACCCTTGATACACGTCCCCGGATATACTGAACGCCATCTTCTTCAATGGCCCGGCGTACAAATTCATCATAATTCTTTCCGGCTGCCCGTATATCCATATAGAAGACATAGGATTCACCGCCATGTACCTTATGCTGATACAACATCGCATGTTTGGCGGTATACATACAGCATATCTTCGAACAATAAGGAATTCCCTTTGCGGGGTCCCGGGATCCTGCACAGGCAATAAAAACTATTTTTTGAGGTACTGTGCCGTCAGAGGGACGGCGGATCTCACCCAGGGTGGGACCCGAAGCAGAGGCAAGCCTTTCAAACTGCAATCCTGTTATTACATCAGCATACCGGCCATATCCATATTCAGGAAAGAAATCGGTCTTTTTAACATTGAAACCGGTTGCCAGTACAACAGCACCAACCTCCATTTCAACAATCTCATCCGGCTGGTCAAAACGGATAGCCTGGGTGGGACAAACTTTTTCGCATACCCTGCATTTTCCCTTGGTGTAATAGGTACAGTTCAGTTTGTCGATTACCGGTTTATTCGGAACCGCCTGTGGAAAAGGCACATAGATTGCTGTACGGGTGCCCAGACCTTCGTTGAATTCGCCGGGAATTTTTTTATTGGGACACTTGGTGGTGCATAATCCACAGCCTGTGCAAAGTTTTTCATCAATGCTCTTTGATTTCTTCCTGATCCTGGCTTTGAAGTTCCCGATAAAACCTTCTATGCTTTCAAGTTCTGCATAGGTTAACAGGGTGATATTGGGATGCTGTGCAACCTCCACCATTCTTGGTGTAAGAATACATTGTGAGCAGTCGAGTGTGGGGAATGTTTCTGACAACTGCGACATATGCCCGCCAATGGAAGGATCACGTTCAATAAGAACCACCTGGTGACCGGTGTTGGCAATGTCGAGGCTTGCCTGGATACCCGCAATTCCGCCTCCGATTACAAGCGCTGTTCGGGTTACCGGCACCTTAATAGCGGAAAGGGCATGGTTATGCTTCACTTTTTCCACGAGCATACGCACCAGGTCAGTGGCCTTTTCGGTTGTAGCCCCTGTTTTTTCATGTACCCAGGAACAGTGCTCACGCAGGTTGGCCATTTCACATAAAAACGGATTCAGGCCGGCCTCACTGCAGGCCCTTCTGAAAGTCGGTTCGTGCATTCGGGGAGAACAGGCTGCTACAACAACACCGGTAAGATTTTTATCGCGAATGGCTTGTTTGATGAGTGTCTGACCCGGGTCAGAACACATATACTTATAATCTACACTATAAGCAACACCCTCATAATTTGCCGACCGTTTCCGCAACTTTAGCACAGTCTACGGTAGCTCCGATATTTTCGCCGCAATGACAGATAAAAACTCCGATTCTTGCCATATCTTATTAGTGTTCTTATAATTCAACTTTAACAAAATGCCGCTGGAGACCCAGTTCTGAATGCTTTATTCCCACTGCCATGCCAATTGCCTGGGTAATATAGAGAACCGGTATCGCTGATCTGATCCCATTATATTTGTTAATATCCGCGCGGCGCATATCGAGATTGGAATGACACATCGGACAGGCCACAATGATGGCCTCAGCGCCCCTGTCAGCGGCATCCATTACAATTTTACCCGAAAGCCTGGCAACCGTATCAGTCCTGGAAACAGACAGACCGGCACCGCAACATTCTGTTTTAAATGCCCAGTTTAAAGGAGTGGAACCAATTTTCGACATCACTGCATCCATTGTTTGAGGATCTTCTTCCCTGTCGAACTGCAATACCTTATGAGGCCGAACCAGCAAACAACCATAATAACAGGCCACCTTATGATTAAAGGGCTTGACAACCTGTCCATCCAAACGGGGCAGGATATAATTTTCAATAAACTGGATCACATTGATCAGTTTAACGGATGCTTTAAGTTCCATCCCGATTATTCCGGAAATGCTGGATTTAAGCTGATCCTTTTCCTGCAATTCATGCAGGGTGGAAGCCAGGCGGCTATAACAGGCGGCGCAGGGAACGAGGATCTCATCCAGGCCCTGTTGTTCGGCAAGTGCGATAATTCGTGCGGGTAAAGCCAGCGATAATTCCTTATTCAGGTTATGGGCAGCTGTAGCGCCACAGCAGTTCCAGTCATTGATCTCTTTAAGCTCAATGCCAAATTTATGGACAAGGGCCAGAACTGATTCGTTGTACTCCCTCGACGACCCTTTCAGGGAACAACCCGGGTAAAAGCCAAGCGCCATAGCCTTTTATTTTTTCTTTTTAATCGTTTTGGAATATACCGAGGCCATCCTGCTTCTGTCATGAATGAGTTCAGGGATTATATTCAATTTCCCTGAAGCGAGCATCCTGGGAGCCAGGTTCACATCCTGCATAAACCTGCCGGTATGCATCTTATAGTCAGCCAGCAGTCCCAATTCATAGAGCCTGCCTGTTTTTTCGAGCGATTTCAGGAATGATTTATGGAAGGCAATGATTTCTTTAGCCCGGGGATTGGTTTTATTTTCAACTAAAGATTTTTCTCTCAGATAATCCATCAATTTCGGAATATCAATGCTCATGGGGCATCTGGAATAGCAAACCTCACAGGTAAGGCAAACCCATATGGAAAAAGAATGCAACACCTGTTCCAGCAATTCAGAATTCCCGGTCTGCAACATTCTCATGATCCGGCTGGGAGGGAAATCCATTTCTTCACTTAAAGGGCAGCCGGCTGAACATTTACCGCATTGGTAACAAGTGTCTGCATTGACCTGAACCTGTTCGAGAATTTCCTTTTTCAGGGATGATTTCATAAAGTAGATTTTATGAACAAACTTTCAGGAAAAATAGACAATTTTCCTGAAATGAAATCTAAAAACAACCCTATGAAAATATAAAATCAAAGCAGTTTAAAACAAGATATTTCTCACCTTTTCAGGCGAGAAATATCTTTTACTGTAAACCAAAAGTACTGTTTAGTTAAGCGTGTAGGTCTGGTTTGACTCTTCTACGAGTTCTTCTACTGTTTCTTCAATATTTTCAACATGATCATCTTTCCTTTCATTTTTCATTGACACGGTCGTTATCCGCATGGAATAAAATGAACGGTATACAAACACCAGAGCAATTGCCAGAAATGCCATGCCGATAAACAAAGTATAATCAAAATTACCGGCGGCTTTTGCAGCCAGTTTCATATTTACTGCGATTTCTACTGCCAGCAGGCCAAACAGGGTTGAAAACTTAATGATCGGGTTCAGGGCAACCGAGGTGGTATCCTTAAAAGGATCACCTACCGTATCGCCAACAACGGTAGCAGCATGCAAAGCTGTACCTTTCTCTCTCAGGTCAACTTCAACCAGTTTTTTGGCATTATCCCAGGCACCGCCTGCATTGGCCATGTAAATAGCCTGAAACAGGCCGAAAATAGCGATTGAGATCAGGTAGGACACAAAAAAGTTGGGATCAATAAATGCAAATGCCAGTGTAATGGTCATCAGTACGGCAAATATGTTCCACATGCCCTTTTGTGCATATTTGGTACAAATTTTAACCACCGTTTTGGAATCTTCAATGTCCGCTTCCTTCTTATCGAGATTGATGTTCTTCTTAATGAATTCAACTGCACGGTAAGCCCCTGCTGCAACAGCCTGGATGGAAGCACCGCTGAACCAGTATACCACTGCACCACCGCAAACAAAGCCAATAATTACCGGGGCCTCAGTAAGTTCAAGTGCCAGCAGTCCAAGCTTTTTAAGCAATAAAATAATGGAAAATATCATGGTGGTCGCACCAATAACCGCAGTACCGATTAATACCGGTTTGGCAGTGGCCTTAAAAGTATTTCCGGCCGAATCGTTTTCTTCAAGGTATCTTTTTCCCAATTCAAAATCAGGTGTAAAACCAAAATCCCTTTGGATTTCCTGCTTGATGCCGGGTATCTTTTCAATCTGTGCCAATTCAAAAACCGACTGTGCGTTGTCCGTAACAGGACCATAGCTGTCCACAGCAATATTAACGGGACCCATGCACAGGAAACCGAATGCAACCAGACCGAAAGCAAAAATGGAAGGGTAACCGATCAACTCTCCAAGGCCCATCTGGCTAACCATATAAGCAATTGTCATAAGACCTGCCATCAAAAGACCTTTCCAGAATGCGCTGAAATTACCGGCAACTATGCCCGACAAAATAGTCAGAGAGGCACCCCCTTCGCGGGAAGCATTTACAATTTCATGCACATGACGTGAGTGTGAGCTTGTAAAGGCTTTTGTGAATTCCGGAATCAGAACCGCAGCAAGAGTACCGCAACTTATAATTGCAGCAAGCTTCCACCAAAGGGTTGGATGTACAACTCCATTCACTGAAATAGTACCTACAAGTAAATAACTCATTACAAAAGTTGTAATGATTGACATGATACTGGCAATCCATATTAACCTGGCCAGAGGGGCTTCGAAATTGAAACTTTTTAATTTTCCGTATTGAGCCTTGCTAATGGCATGGTTTATCTCGAATGAAACAGCCGACATAAAATCCATCAGAAAACGCATGGCGAAAATCCAGACAATCAGGGTTGCCTGAACCATAGGCTCTTTTACAGCCAGGGTAATAAATGAAATAAGGGCAACACCGGTTACACCATAGGTTTCAAAACCATCGGCGGTAGGACCAACGCTGTCACCGGCATTGTCGCCGGTACAATCTGCAATGACACCGGGATTCCTGGGATCATCCTCCTTGATATTGAAGACGATCTTCATCAGGTCAGAGCCAATATCGGCAATCTTGGTAAATATACCGCCGGCGATACGAAGTGCGCTGGCTCCAAGGGATTCACCAATAGCAAAACCTAAAAAGCAAAAGCCTACGATATCACGCGGAACAAATAACAAAATAAAGACCATCATAATGAGCTCGAGGCTGATCAGGAACAAACCAATGCTCATACCGGCCCTGAGAGGAATAGAAACCACATCCCAGGGCTTGCCGCGAAGGGAAGCAAAAGCAGTACGTGCATTGGCATACGTATTAACCCGGATACCATACCAGGCAACACTGTATGATCCAACCATACCGATGATTGAAAACAATAAAACCAGGGCAACCACCGAGACGGAAGATCCAACCAGGGCAAAAAAGTAGTATGCCATGAGAACGCCAATGATTGCAAAAAGGATCAACAAAAATTTACCCTGCTGAATAAGATAAGTTTTACAGGTTTCATAAATTGTAGCAGCCACATTTAACATGGATTTGTGGGCAGGAAGTTTTTTGACTGACCTGAAAAGGGTAAGGCTCACGGATAAAGTAAACACGATAACGATGGAACCAAATAATAACAAATGCCAGGCATCGAGACCAAAGTTCTCAAAATATCCCTGGTGTAAATCGGGAATTGCCAGATCAGCCTCACTGGCCAGTACCGGGATGCCGCTCATAACCAACAAACCCAGAAAAATCAGACTTCGTTTTATAAATTGCATAGATTGAGTATTTAGATGAATAAAAATTTGCATTTTAACCTGAATCGGGATGGCAACGATATAAAAATTGCCCGTCTGACCGCTAAATACAGTGCGGTTCAGTAGTATGGAAAGGCTTATCAGCAGGCTTTACCAGATGGATAAACAACCAGACCATTACTAAAAAACAGGAGGTGTCAGAGCTGAAATTTGCAGAAAAATGTATACGAAGGTTTTGTCAGGGGTACACAGTCGTATTTTTCCGGCCCTTTAAAATAGGAGGTTGATTTTAAAAACAGTGAAATATCTGAGGAACCAAATAAAGATATTTTCCTTGAATAGGAGTTGTGATCATAATGAAAGTAATTTACCAGGTCAGAGAGCAGAATGAAGCCAGAAAACGATTTACAGGTAGTATAATAAAGATTTATTGTTCTGAATTCGGATCTGTCCTGGTTTTGTATTGAAGTCGGGGTAGTTTTCAATTCAGCGGACGGTGACAAAACCGCTGCAGAACAATTCAATGTGGCAGCCACCAGAAAAACAAATATCAATAACTTGTGCAAACCCATCTCTTTCATAAAAAACTACACCAAGAAAGCCAAAAGTAACGGAATAATCAGAATTAATAAAAATTCATACAGAAAAATACATGTAAAGGTTTCAATTTAGATTGTTTTTAAATAATATTGTTGCTAAATAAAAAAACTCCCCTAAGTTTTAGGGGAGTCTGTTCAGAAATTTGAAATTATATTAAATCACCTCCCTATTTACCCAGGGTGGCCACCATAACAGCCTTAATTGTGTGAACCCTGTTTTCAGCCTGGTCAAATACAATGGATGCGGCTGATTCAAATACCTCCTCGGTTACCTCCATGGATTCAAGACCGAATTTCTGGTATGTTTCTTCCCCTACCTTGGTATCCCTGTTGTGAAAAGCGGGAAGACAATGTAAAAACTTAACTTTCGGATTACCTGTAAGCTTCATTACTTTGCTGTTTATCTGGTAAGGTAACAGCAGTTTAATCCGTTCCTCCCATACCGAAGCAGGTTCTCCCATGGAAACCCACACATCCGTGTATAAAAAGTCAGCATCCTTCACGGCCAGGGCAATATCGTCGGTAATTGTAATTTTTGCACCGGTAGCACCGGCTATTTCCCTGCAGGTCTGAACAAGGTCAGCTGCCGGCTGACAAGCCGCAGGAGCGGCTGCCCTGAAGTCAATACCCATTTTGGCACAACCAACCATCAGGGAGTTTCCCATATTATTGCGGGCATCGCCAAGGTAGCAGAATTTCATTTGCGACAGAGGTTTGTCGCAATGTTCAATCATCGTCATAAGATCCGCCAGAACCTGGGTTGGATGGTATTCATTGGTAAGTCCGTTCCACACCGGAACACCTGAATATTCAGCCAATTCTTCAACTATCTTCTGACCATGCCCCCTGTATTCAATGCCGTCAAACATTCTTCCAAGGACCCTGGCCGAATCTTTTACCGATTCCTTGTGTCCTATCTGTGAACTTACCGGGTCAAGAAAGGTAACATGTGCCCCCTGATCGTGAGCGGCCACTTCAAACGCACACCGTGTACGCGTTGAGGTCTTTTCAAAAATCAGAGCAATATTTTTTCCGGTCAGTCGCGGTTGTTCTGTTCCGCTGTATTTTGCCTTTTTCAGATCAAACGAAAGATCAAGCAGGAATTTTATTTCTGCCGGTGTGAAATCCAGGAGTTTCAGGAAACTGCGGTTGCGGAGATTAAATGGCATGATGAATAAATATTATTATAGTTTAGAGATTGTGACAAATGAATTGTAAATGCTGATTGCAATGCAACAAAAATAACTAAAGTATTCTACATCCCTCCATGATATTTGTCATTTTTGCATTTTTATACATACATTTTTCATAAATTTGTAGCTATCCTGGATTTGATCAGAAATGAAAATTCTTGTCACCCCGTTTAATTCATTGATAACCGTTTCGTGGGTGCTTTATCAAAACATGGCCGGAGAAAGTGAACCTCATTGAATTATTCACGTAATACCATAGCATACAAACAAAAAAGCTGATGATTAAACCACGGGATTGTTTTCTTATTCTGTTAACCTTACTTCTTGCATCCTGTGGCGGCAGCAGCAGTCGAAAAGGAATAGACTCGGGCAGAATTGATTATAAGATCACTTATCTGAATAATAATCTGGATAAAAAGATGCTTGAAATTTTGCCCAAGCGCATGAAATTGATTTTTAATCAGAAAGAAGCCATTAATAATATCGAAGGATTTCTTGGTTTTTACAAACTGGAAGCCCTGACTAACTTTCATACGCGTAAATGTTCTACCATACTTAAGGTGATTGATAAGAATTACCTTTATCAGGGTAAGCACGATGAAATGATGTGCTGCTTTAATTCAATGGATGAGATGGTCATCACGGAAACCGAAGAAACAAAGAATATTGCAGGTTTCAATTGTCATAAGGCGATTATCTATCTTCCATCAAACCAAACTACTTTTGATATTTATTATACCGGTGAAATCAATCTGAAACATCCGAATTCCACCAATCCGTACCGTAAAATAAACGGTGTTTTAATGGAATTTGAGTTAAACCTGCTTCATCTTCATATGCGGTTTAGTGCTGAAAAATTATCAGCCGATCGCAGAAATCCCTGAGGAATACAATCTCCCAAAAACCACCCGTACAATCGATCGTGACCAGATGACTGAAATACTCAATAAGTTACTGGAATAGAGGAGGAAAGTTCTGCGGTTCTGCAGTTCTGCAGTTATGCAGTTATGCAGTTAGCAGTAGTGCAGTTCTGAAATAGTGACTGGTGACTGGTGACTAGGCGTGCCGAAGACTTCCCACCCAGAAGCCTACAATCAACTATCAACTATCAACAATCAACTAATTATACTCCAGTAACGCCGGTTTGTCCGGAAAAAGGACATTCGATCTGAGTCGTGGAATACTTCCGGCATTTATATAAATGGGTTGTGCATCGGCAGGCATCCCGGGATAAACTGAAAGCTTGATCTCAAATGTATCGAAAACGAGGTGTTCATTTCTGATCCGCACTCCCAGTCCTAATCCCGAATACGGTGTTGATTCCAGGAATCTGAGATTTTCCGTCTTGATGAACCCGAGATCAACTGATGCAAAGAATGCAAAGCGGAATCCCAGCAAACGGTATGGACTAAATAAAACGGATTCCAGATTCAGTACCAGTTTTTCATTGCCCCGCAGGGAGGGGCTGTAAAGTCCAGCAATACCACCCGAATTATCAAGCCGGGTAAACTCATCTCTAAACCTGTTAATTCCGTTTAAATAAGTAAACGTGAAAAAATTCCTGTTTTGAAAAAACATTCCCCAGGTATTCAGATTTGAAAAGCCCTTTAGCTGCAATTGAATAGTTCCCTGTTCAAGGGAATTATTATGGATAAATGTCCCGTATCCGAACTCGCCGAACAAATAATGGCGGGCCATGTATTTTCCGAATGATACATTGGCCGCAATGTAGGGTCTGGAAGTATATTGTCCCCATTCATAACCCGATATAATCTCAAACATATAACCGTATGGAACGTCCTCCACCCTGTCGAAAGTGAAGATCATATTATCCTTTCGAAAACCACGATAGGTATAGCCTGTGGAAAACAAAAGCAATGTTTTGTCCTGAAAGGCATAATAATTATGCTCCTGGGTCTGCGGTGCTTCCCGGTTGTAATTATAAAAGACCCGCCCGGAAAGGAATAACCCTTTACGTGTTCCTGCTGTATTTCCTTTTCTCACACTAAATAATCTGCCCACCCAGAAATCATAATTGGTGTATTTCCAGGTAATATTACTTATTGTTGTATCAAGCAAAACAAGATCGCGATGAAGATCAGCTTTTGTAAGTTCAACAGCCCCGGCATATTTTATGCCGACTGTCCTGAAATTGCGCTCTATGCGTATCCTGCTCATATCGGTATTCCAGCGGTGGGTATATTCCAGGTCAGTTGAAATGTATGAACCCTGTATATTCGGAATCCCATACAGGAGTTTATACCCTAAAAAGGGCGAATGTCTTCCGTCCCAGTAGGTCGTGGTTTCAAACTGGTGTCCATACCCGAATATATTATAGTATCCTATACTTGCGCTTCCTGCATCCGGCCTGGAGAGTTCAGCGCTGAGACCCAGCGGGATCAGGTCTTTCGTAAGCAAAATTACATCTATTGAATCCGGAGATCCGGGAATTGGATTGATAAGAAATCTTGCATCCCTTATATAGGGAAGTTCCCTGATCAATCGTTCATTTTCAGCTACCAGGAAAACATCAAGCCTGTCATCTTTCTGAAAAAGCAGGTTTTTCCGGATGATTTTTTCGCGGGTATTAAAGTGTATAGCAGATACGGCCTTTTCAGTCCATGTTGAGGGCACAAAACTCGTATCCTCGATGGTGCCTGAAAACACATTTAATGTCTTCAGGCTAATATTTGCGGATGATCAATCCGTCATAAGCAGTGAGGTTGGCATTTGTGACCGGAATTTTCTTGTTTTTCGATTGTGTATTATAAAATTTCTGAAGCAGGTTATATAGCTCACGATTGAAGCGGTTAGGACTATTCGATAAAAAAACGCTGTCGGAAAGAAGATTCCATTTACCCGAAAATCCTCTCGGGTTATGAACTAATGAGTCTTTGGGCTGAGTTATATCTTCGATGACACTCAGTGTATCCTTTGGCTCATTCTGACCCAGGATATCCGGAGAAAATAAAAGAAGGAAAGCCGCTATCGGCAACAGCCGGAGTTTATATATCAGGAATGTTTGCCGGCAACTACAAATGTATACCCCTGTTCTGTTAAAATCATGTAAAGTCATAGTGACAGTTAATACAGTACTCCGGCTTGCCGGTGTAAAAATAGTACAATTTCTTCACCTTGTTATGGTCTGCATTTCCGGAGGTTTTTATAACCAGATTAACATATTTCATTACCTTTGCGGGCAAAATAGCGCTATTTCCTGATTTCAACATTATGTGGAAAAAGTTCCTGAATATTTTCAAGTATTTTATTTTCCTGGGAGCGGGAATCTTTGTATTCTGGTGGGTATATAAAGATGAACCGTTGGATAAATACAAGGGTGCATTTCAACATTTGAATTATTTCTGGATCCTGGTTTCTATCTTTTTCAGTGTTCTGTCACAGATAAGCAGGGCAATGCGCTGGAATATGCTTATAAGGCCCCTTGGATACAATCCCAAATTGTACAATTCATATCTGTCGGTTTTGATCCTTTATTTTGTCAATCTCCTGTTACCGAGGGCAGGTGAAGTGTTCCGATGCACTATTCTTAGCCGGTATGAGAAAATCCCATTTGCTAAACTGGCCGGGACGGTTTTTGTTGAAAGGCTTGCAGATCTTATCACACTCATGATGCTGGCCGTAGTAATTATAATAAGCCAGCTCAAGGTTTTTGCCACCTTTTTCAATACACATCCCGATATCAGGGATAATGTGTTACATATCTTCTCCATCCGTAATCATTTTATTCGGACTGTTGGCCGTTGGCCTTGTTGTACTTGCGTTCCTGCTTTTTAACCACTACTATAACCGGAATAAACATGATAAGGGGAATTTGTTTGTAAAGAAGATCAGGCTGATCCGGCAGAATTTTCTGGAAGGGATTAAATCGATTGCCAAGCTTGAAAATAAATGGATTTTTGTAGGTCACACCCTGTTTATTTTCGTCATGTGGCTTTTCATGCTGTATGTAATTTTCAAGGCTTATCCACCGACGGAACATCTTTCTTTGGAGACAGGAATGATCACTTTTCTGATGGGTGGATTGGCAATGCTGGCCCCGGTGCAGGGAGGTATAGGACCCTGGCATTTCATGGTTTATGAAACACTTTTTATTTATGGTATAGATAAGGCTGATGGCAAGGTGTTCGCCCTCATTGCACATGCATCAACAAACCTGATTTACCTTGTGCTTGGCCTGGCAGCCCTGTTAATTATACCTTTACTGAACCGAAAGAAAACACAGATTATCATTCCACCACAATCGTAAATTCGTCCTGCACCGGACGGCCTTCCTCATCCATTCCTTCTATTTTGCCATAGTATATGCCTTTCACGTCGGAGGTGTAAAATGTAATGAGTGCCGGCAAGCCCTGTGTGATGGTTACGCGGGGATTCCAGTACAAGGTTTTGCGGTTGTCGTTATTTACCGCAGTTTCAATTGCATAATCAGGGGAATAGAATTCGCGGCTGGTGTTCAGGATATCCATTCCCATTTGCATACCCGGCTGCCTGTATTTATACATGCTTTGGATGGTGGTTAATTCTATAACTCCCTGGAAATTAACAGGAGTATACCTGTGAACATCCATGAGCGATTCGGATATATTTATATTTGTTATATCCGAAGGGGGTATTCCACTCAGCACATTTACATTAGTGCCCTTGATCGCACCATTAATCACAATGATCACGCCTTCCTGAATATGCGACGGCAAATTGTTTTCACCGGAATCTGCAAAAACGATCATGTTATTTTTCAAATAGAAGGGCTTTAGTTCCTGAATAATATCGAGGGCATCTGCATAATCGGAATAAAGTTTGGGATCATAATGTTTCCTGGATTCATTTTCTGATTTAAAATATTTTCGTGAACCGTAACGAAGAGAATAAATTACATCCGGATCACCAAAGAAGGCCGTGTTGAATATCTTTTGCTTATCATGATTGCCGGCATTATGAACGATATCCTCCTTTAATTTGTTTGAATACTGCTGATTTATCGAAGCGATCAGGTTCACTTTTCCCAACGCATCATATGCATCAATTTTAAGATAATTGAAATCAATCACATCAGAACCGAACATTACCTGGAAATAACCATTTTCATTGCTCTGCGTTTCATAAAAACGGAAATTCGGAAGATGTGTGACCCGAACCTTGGCATGCTGGGCGGGATTCTCTTTTTTATCGATAACAATTCCGGTTAATCCATCAAATTTCACATAGGCATGTTCATGTGAATTATTTTTCAGAAGATAATTCCAGGATATCTCTGTATGTGCTGAAGCCATCAGTTCTATATCGGATATCTGTCGCGAAATTCCTGGTGATTTCGAAAGTGTATCATACGGACAGGAATTTAATTCCTGGTCAAAACCAGTATTCAACGGGCTATAAGCCAGCTGTTTCAATGATACTGTCATCGCCAGGTCAACCTTGCGGCTCTTGCCCAGGTAATCAATTGTAAGGACCACGCGCTGGCGGCTCTGGTATTTCTGCCTGTCTGTTTTGGTATTCAGCATTTTTTCACCGGCAATATACAATAAGCCGTTCAGCCAGCAATCTTTCATCCTGGTTAAAAACGGATATCTGCATTATTCCAGCGCCAGAACCTTTCAGAGGTATTTTAACATTACGGATATTCCCGTCAGTGACAGAACTCCACACAATATGCCTGTTCAGCAAAGCCACCCAGTAAAAAACGGAATCGGTATTACCCTCTGATGAGAGCAAGGTGCACCAGGCTGTATCCTTATCCGCTTTTTGAAGATGAAGTATCACTCCCCCGGGGGAGGCCAAGGGAAGCGGAAACAGGCGGGTTATTCCTGCCGGTTTCAGAATCCTCAGAAAGGCAGAATCTTCAGAAGGCTGATAGGTAAAAGAACCTATACCCTTGTTATTCGATTGAACTGCCTGCAATATATGACCTTTACGGTCAATGATCTCACCCGTTATACTTACCGGCATCCCATAATGAGTCCGGGAACGAAACGCCATAAGATTTGGAAGTCCGGCCACGATATTCCCATCTTCCGAATGAAAGGAAATTTCAGGTTCAGAGGTGGCGGCAGGCAGGATCAGCGTATAATCACCCGAAATTTTCCGGCTCTTCAATTCTATCTTGAGAGTGAGAATATCATCTGTGGAAGGTACCTGGCATTTGAGCTCAAATACTCCCTGCTGGCTCGTTTTACCGATATCCTTTTAATAAATCCTTGTTGAAGGATCCGAGGGTATAGGTAAACTCAGTTTCAGCAATGGGTTTACCGGCCGGGTCGATCAGCCGGATATTCGCATGCATTGAGTCTTCGGCATAGTAAAAACTGCGATCATACAATACATCCACCTGGAAACGTCTTATCGTAATATTTGCCGACCAGGATTTCTTTTTTGAAATACATCCCGTACATCCTGGTTTTTCATCCATCCTGTATAGGCTACGAGGTAGTATTTTCCGGGAATTGAAGTACGCGGAATAAGGAACCTTCCGGTGACCTGATTATCAATGAGAGGGTAACGTCTTGAAATAATTTCCTCCCCTTTCATATTCAGGAACTTAACGAATATATCCTTACTGCTTGAATCCTTGTGAGAACCAACCTGTGATGAAACAAAACCCTGGAACCAGATATCTTCACCCGGGCGATAAGCAAACCTGTCAGTCACCAGATATGCTTTCTCCGTATAGAAATCCCTGTTAAACCTGTTAAGTTTATCCTGTAATATATCGAGAAATGACTTTTCTTTTATATCACCAAATCCCGATAACATAAGCAAAAGTGCACCCGGTAGGATGAGTAAGATTAATCCTGTAATTCTTTTTGCCATAGCGATGATTTATTATTCAACACTAATATTTACTGACTGTTATCATTTTCTTTGTTCCCCTCGTCGGATGCATCCTCCTCTTCTGTCTTCACTGCATCTTTTTCTTCTTCTATTTTAATAGCTGCAATTTCCTGTTCCGAAAAAATGTTGCTTTTCCTGCCAAGCCTCAGAATGGTTTTTTCAATCGGTTCTTCGGGTTTGATCACATTCTCGCTTCCCCAGAATTCCTGATCGGTTTCACCAATCTGTTCAACCAGCACATCCCTGGGTTTTGAAATTTCTGCAAACCTGAAACGTGCAATATTGGCAGTATCCTTGTTTGTTATTACAAATTCGGATGTGGATTCAAAATCAGAATTGAACCGGTCCTGTTGCTTATTTTTTTTCCGGCGAACCCTTATCATAATATCACTTCGCACATTGCTGAGATTCCATTTGCCATGATAAAACCTGTAGAAGACTTCATATTTGGCACTCATGGGCTTTACGCCCATCCGTTTGGGCGTTTTCTTTACATAAATGCCGGTGGCGTAGTTCATTCCCTTTTCGCTTAACTGAAATGATGCACCGACAATGGCAAGCGATTCCACATCAATGTATACTCTTCCCTTGTAACAGGGATATTTTACCCCTTCGCGCTGATCAAAAGAAATGACATAGGTTGGCCTGTCGAAGTGGGTAATAATTCGTTCTATCTGGTATTCATACAGAGCAAAATAATCTGCATCCAGAAATGTGGGAAGGTTTTTCACGATGTCGAGCTGTAATGTATTATATAGACCGCCCTGAACAACAAAATCCACAAATTCTTTTTCACCCGTATTACTGCCCTTTCTACCCTTGAATATCTTAATCTGATCATCCCTCATTGAGGTATAAGGTTCCTTGAAAATGTTGATCACTGCCTCGGAAAGGGATATGTCAGTGTTGTCCTGTTGAGTGGATTCACGAAAGAAAGCGGTGAATACAGCAGGTTTTCTGTCGTAGTTGTCGGGAATAGCCTCAATTGATTTGGTAAGAATGTAAATCGGATCCAATGGTTTTACAATGACTTCCCTGATCTGGACCTTCCGGGTGGATAAACGGACAATTATAAGGCCGGTATCAAGGGAGGAAACCGGCATTTTATACTGACTGTAGCCAATGAACGAAACACCGAGTGTATCATCGGGTTCCGAAGTTGAAATTTTCAGTTCAAACCGGCCACCCATGTTTGTGATCGTTCCTGTACTCTTGTTAATCAGGAATACGTTTGAATACGGAAGCGGACGCCTTGTTTTGCTATCAATAACAAGCCCTTTGATCGACTTGTAACTGGCAACCTGGGCAACCTTCCTGTGAAAGGGAACCAGAAGTATCTTATTGTTCTGTTCAATAAACTGAACACTGTCGAATCGAAATATATCGGAAAGATGGTTCCGGACGGGCTGTTTTTTTTCCAGAACGGAGGCCATCCGGTGAACCTGTATCTGGGAGGTGTATGTAAAGGAAAATTTACCTTTGCGGCTTAATTCATTTAACAGCTCTTCTATTTCCCCTGTGGTGCGGGATAAATTTACCTCTTTGTCGAGCAGACCCTGCTGTGTTTGTGCTGAAATTCCGGGAAACAAAAGGAACAGGGCGAAAACGACGGGAAGTAAACGAGTGTATGATTCCCGCAGACTCATCAGTTAGAAGTTATTTTCTGACAATGAGTGCTGTTCCGGTGGTATCGAATTTCAGGCCTGCTACCAGTTTAATTTCATCCAGGATTTCATTCAGAGGCTGGTCCTGGAATTCAGCAGTAATATCTTCTTTTATTTCAGTTTCTATCACAAGGTCTTTTCTGAAATGCCTTGCAATATCGATTAATGCAGTATCAATAGGCGTTTCACGGAACATAAGGTGCCCTGTTTTCCATGAAAGTTCATTTGCTTCAATTTTATTTTCAATTTTCAGATTGTGATCCGGAAGCATATAACCCGACTGATTGGCAGCAATCCTGATCTGCTTTGCATGCTCACCCGTATTTGAAAGGAGAACATTACCGCTTAAAACTGAAACTTTTACAATACCTTTTTCCTCACGCACATTAAAACGCGTGCCTGTAACAGTCACAACCGATTCGCCTGTATATACTTTAAACGGATGGATCTTATCGGGAACTACCTCAAAGAGGGCTTCCCCGTTCAATATCACATCCCTTGTAACAGTACCAAAATCGGAATGATAAGTCAATGAAGATCCGCCTTTTAAGGTTACAACAGAACCATCCGGAAGGCGAACATTACGGGGATTAACAGCCGCTTCAACAGAAACATAACCAGCCGGTTTTTCACGGTTGACTAAAGTGATTGTTTTATAAATGCCGATGGAAAGTCCGGAAGCAATGATGATGACGGCGGCAATCCGCAAAGCATAACTATATACAGGAACCTGGCGATATTTCTGTGTAAGTGGAATCCTGATGCGAGACCTTACCAATTCCCAGTCAGTACCAGTATCTATATGTTCAAATAACCCAATCTTACCAGACTCCTGCCAGATTTTTTCGATCCTTTTGAATTCTTCCATTTTCCGGGAATTGCCAGCTATCCGGTCATTAAACCTCTGCTCCTCGCGAAGGTCCGTTTCAAGGGTTAGTTTTTTTAAATATAGTTTAATAGGCATGTTTGTTAAATCCATACTAAAATCGTTTATATGACATTTAAGTTTACAAGTTCACTTATTCCTTTTTTTATATATCCTTATTTTAAAATCATAAAATATTGATAATCTGCGGGCATAACATGGAAAATACTTTTATCAACAACTTATTCACAATTTAAATCGAGGCCTGATTTGTATCTGAATCCAGATTATAATCAGACAATTTATTCCGTAAAATTTTCAATGCTTTACTAATCTGTGTTTCAACTGTTCTTTTTGAAAGATGAAGTGCGATAGCTATTTCCTCATTCTTCATGCCCTCCATCCGGTTCATTTTAAATATTCTTTTACATTTGGGGGGAAGGGCCTCGATCAGGTTAAATATCCGGTTCTGTAATTCTATACTGTTAATCTCGTTTTCAAGATTTTCTTCATCATTTCTTTCCAGGTCAATATTCCGTATATGCTTTTCCTGTATGTTCCGCTGATTGATATAATTTATGCAGGAATTATAAACTGAACGGTACAAATATGATTTCAGGGAAGTATCAATGGTAAGTGTTGACCGTTTTTCATACAGTTTTACAAAAAAATCCTGCACAATCTCACGTGCTATATCCTTTTCCGGTACATACTTACAGGCATAAACAACAAGCGGTGCATAGTATTGTTTGAACAATGCCTCGAAGTTGTCCAGGCTACCTATGGGAACAGTTGTACTCAGCTCAAGGTTCTTTTTTTCAAATGTCATCAGATATCCCCTGGTGTCTGTGTAAAATTAACAGGTTAAATTATACTTTTATTCACAAAAGATGTGAAAACCGGGCCATTTTATTTTTCCTATCTTTGTGTCAACTCATTAATCCTTTCGAACATATGAAAACCAACCGTATTCTGTTTTATTTATTCCCGGCTCTTCTTTCCATTTCTGGTTGCAAGACTGGCGTTCATCCGGTTGAGATTGCAGGATCGGATGATTCACTAAAGCAGGATTCAGTAAAGATTATGTACGTGGGTACCTATACTGAAAAGGAAGATTTTGTTGATGGCAAAGCCACGGGTATTTATGTTTACGAGTTGAATACCAACACTGGCAGACTGACCTATATAAGCAGTAGTCCGCATACCGTAAATCCTTCATACCTTGTTGCTGATAATGAAAATCAGATATTATATGCTGTAAATGAAACCGGTAGCAATGAAAAGCCGGGTGGATCGATCAGTGCTTTCAAACTCCTGGCTGGCGGCAGACAAATGGATTTTATAAATACAGTATCCTCACAGGGTAATTCTCCGTGTTATGTTTCATTGGATAAAACAAAGAAATGGGTAATGTGTGCCAATTACGGAAGCGGAACGGTAGCCGTCTTGCCGGTAAAAGATTCAGGGTCCCTGGGCGAGGCCACCATGGTTCATCAACATACAGGAAAGGGACCTGCTCCCCAGCAGGATGCGGCACATGCCCATTTTATACTTCAAAATCCCTCAAACAGCCTTATCTATTCCTGTGATCTGGGAGCTGATACCATTTATATTTATAAACTGGATACTACTTCTGGTAAATTAGTGCCTACAGGGCATAATTATGCCACAGTGAAAGGGGCAGGACCCAGGCATCTGGCTTTTCATCCTTCCATGAATCTGGCTTACGAGGTTAATGAGCTGAACGGAACTATCGGGGTATTGAAGGTGGATTCTGTAACAGGCGCTCTCAGACGGATACAGGTTATCTCTACCCTCGAGCCGGGTATGAAAACGGAGGCTTCCTGTGCTGATATCCATCTCACGCCTTCGGGAAAGTTCCTTTATGCTTCCAACCGGGGCAAGGTAAATAATCTTGCTATCTACCAGGTTGATCAGCAAACAGGCACATTAACTCTAATTGGTCATCAGCCGGTAAAAGGAAAAACTCCCAGGAATTTCATTATCGATCCCACAGGAAAATTCCTGCTTGTTGCCAACCAGGATTCAGGGAATGTGGTTACTTTCAGGATTGACCAGGAAACAGGAAAGCTCGTGGATACGGGCATTGAAAGCAATATACCTTCCCCGGTGTGTTTGAAATTCCTGCTTTGATAAACCCGGTTGAAAACAGTAAATAGTAAGCAAACAGAATATGTCTGAGGCAGGAATTCAGGAAAGAGATCTATCGGGGGAATTGATATATTCATCATCACGCAGCAGCGGCCCGGGAGGACAAAATGTAAACAAGGTGAATTCACGGATTGAACTGCGGTTTAACCTCTCAGATTCCTCCCTGCTGAATGATGAAGAAAAAACCAGGATTCAGTCCGTTCTTGGCAACAGAATTAATAAAGAAGGGTTTCTCATCCTTGTTTCACAAACCGAACGTTCACAAACAGGCAATAAAAAAAAGGTAACAGAACGGTTTTATAAATTACTTCACAAAGCGCTCATGCCTGTAAAGAAACGTAAACCTACGCGACCTACCCTGGCATCAAAAGAAAGAAGAATAGAATCAAAAAAACTGCAATCCCGAAAAAAGGCGCTTCGCAAAATGGATGAATAATCGCGCGGATCTCGGTATCTCGCAGATTAATCTGTGTTTGCGGGGCTTTTTCTCTCGCAGATCTCGCAGATTTCGCAGATTGACAATATTCTAAATTCTGGAAATGAGTTAATCGAATGCAATGAGATTCTCTCTGTGGCCTCAAAAGCGCGATAAACTCTATATAAACCTCTGTGAAACTCTGTGTTTAATTTTGGGCAATCCACTTATTTCCGCAATTGTTTTCTCACGGATTTTTGCGGATTCTACAGATTTATATCTATCTTTGACTCTTTAAACAATCGGGTCAAAATACCAGTAACAGAACTTTATTTTATGGTGCAGGTTATATTTAAAGGGCACGATCATATAAAGGCTGATCAGATCATTGAAGCAGCGCAGAAGCGATTTGCCCTCTATGGTTTCGAAAAAACCAGCATGAAGGAAATCGCAGGTGATCTTAACATGTCAAAAGGTTCTTTGTATTACTATTTTCCGGATAAGGAGAATCTGTATAAAGCAATTGTACGGAAGGAACATGATTTGTTTATCCGTGAGATCCGTACTGAAATCGAACATTCTTCAGGCCCTGTGGCTATACTCAGGAAAATTGTACTTGTCAGGCAGGAGGTTTTTAAGAAGCTCATTAACCTGGGGAGGACACACCTCGAATTATTTCCCGAGATGCATCTGTTTATGAAAGAAACAGTTGCGGATCTCAGAAAACAGGAAAAAGAGATTATCATGGAAATTCTTGAAAGAGGAATAGCGGATGGTATTTTCGACATTACGGATATTGAAGAGCTGTCTGATTTATTGCTGGATCTTTTAAGGGGATTAAGATTGACCATGCTGAAAGGAATTACAAGCTTTCATAACTTAAATGAGGAATACGAACAAATGGCCAAAAAGACCACCCTTCTGGTTGATTTGTTTATTAAAGGCATAAGCCGTCGATAATTAAACTTTAATGAGATAAAAACACTTTACATGAGAAATGAAAAAAGCAAACAATCCGGTAATGGCAGGAGTAAATTTCTGATCCCTGTTATCGCAGCAGTCCTTCTTGTTGCCGGAGGAGGAATATATTGGTATATCGATTACAAAAAGTACATTTCTACTGATGATGCACACATTGACGGGAATACCGTTTCATTAAGTTCAAAGATGCTTGGCAGGGTCAGTGATATCACTGGTTGAGGAAGGGGATACTGTTCAGGCCGGACAGTTACTTGTGCAACTGGATACGATGGATCTGATAGCTGAAAAGAACAAATTGCTGGCAGCAAGAAACCAGGCCGCCACCCAAAAAGATCTGGCAGTAGCAAAACTTCGTTTTGATGAAGAAAGCATCGCCCTGTTGAAAATTAATATGGAAAGAGCACAGGGAGATTATGAACGTGCGAAAAAACAATTTGAAGGAAATGTTATTTCCACGGAACAGTATGAGCATGCTCAAAAAACGTATGAGGCAGAAAAGGCAAAATTTGATGCATCGAGTGCCCAGTTAAATCTTTCGAGATCACAGATCAATGCTGCCCAGGCCGGAATAAAAAGTGCCGAAGCACAGATTGGTGTTACGGCCTCACAACTCAACAATACAAAAATTTATGCTCCAACCAAAGCGGTGGTTTCAAGGAAATGGCTTCTGAAAGGAGATATTGCGCAGCCGGGACAAACCATTCTTTCACTCACACTCGACGAACAATGCTGGGTTGCTATTTATATTGAAGAAACTAATCTGTCGCGGTTGCATATCGGGCAGTCAGGCAAATTTACGATTGATTCATATCCCGGTGTGACTTTTATGGGCCATATTTCTTATATAGGAGCAAGTACAGCGGCACAATTCTCCCTTATTCCGCCGAATAATGCTTCAGGAAATTTTACAAAGGTAACCCAGCGGATATTACTGAAAATGAACATTGATAAAACCGAAGACGGCGTACCGCTTGAAAAATACAGGTTGCTTCCCGGCATGTCAGCAGTTGTAAAGATTATTAAGTAAAAACTATGCGAAAGGCTACACCCCTGCATCGTGTCAGAAGAAAGCTCCGCAGCCGCGGATCTACCTATCACCCGAGCAGCAACTGGTACCGCTGGTGGGTTCTTGGGAATATCATGATCGGTACATTCATGTCCGTTCTTGATGCCACCATTGTCAATGTTGGTTTGCCGAAGATAATGACATCCTTTGGCGTTGGTCTTGATCGGATTGAATGGGTACTTACGGCGTATATGCTGGCCATGGCGGTTATGTTGCCCACCACGGCCTGGCTTGCCGATCGTTTCGGATATAAGAGAATGTACTTTTTAGGCTTGTCGCTCTTTACATTGGGCTCATTTCTTTGCGGGATGTCGCCCAACGAGAACATCCTTATCCTTTCCCGGGTCATCCAGGGGCTCGGAGCAGGTACAATCATGCCCATCGGAATGGCTATTATAACCCGTGAATTTCCACCCCATCAAAGGGGAATCGCCCTCGGATTCTGGTCCATTGCTGCAGCAGCCTCGGTTTCCTTCGGACCACTGATCGGAGGATACCTTGTGGATACATTCAGCTGGCCGCTGATCTTTGATGTAAACGTACCTATTGGAATTGTGGGATTGCTTGTCACGGTGCTGATACAACGTGAATATAAGAACCCCGAGTCCAGAAAATTTGACATTGTCGGATTTCTTTCCATTGCCACATTCCTTCCCGTTATTCTTTATGCCCTGGCAGAAGGAAGTGCCGTAACAAATTCCGCAGGCTGGCATGCCCCCTATATCCTCGCCTGTTTTGGAATATCCTTTATCGCCCTCGTTGTATTTATTGCCAATGAGTTAACTGTGGAACACCCGCTGATCGAACTCAGATTGCTGGCGAACCGGAATTTCGGTATCAGTAACATAATCATTTTCCTGTTTGGTATGGGCATGTTTGGAAGTACCTTCCTGATGCCGGTATACCTGCAAAATTCCCTTGGTTATACGGCCATCCAGGCTGGAGCCGTTTTTCTTCCGGTGGGAATAATCCAGGGAATGATGGCTCCCATGGCAGGACTGGCAGCCGACAGGCTCAATCCAAAAATACCAATCATTCTGGGTGTATTAATTATGGCTTTCAGCTTTTACATGAACGCTAATCTTTCCTATCTTACGGAACATAGATTTATTATGTTTTCCCTGTATTTGAGGGGATTAGGAATGGGTTTGCTGTTTACTCCCATTAGTGCAGTTTCATTGCTTGAAATTCCCCGCGAAAAAATGGCACAGGCATCCGGGCTGACAAATACTATTCGCCAGCTGGCAGGAAGTTTTGGGGTTGCCATCCTGGCTACCCTGCTTTCCACCCGGGTGAAGTTTCATAACCAGATGTACAGCGAATCACTGGATGTAAATTCTCCTGTATTTAGAACAGTTTCACGGAATCTGGTTCAGCAAATACAGCATACAACCGGGGCCAATCATGGCGATGCCCTCATGCAGGGTCAAATGATTCTTGCCAGCCATATTGCCAAACAATCCTATATCCAGGGAATCAATGATGACTTTCTCATCGCTGCTGCACTTACGCTGGTCGGGGCAATTCCTGTTTTCTGGTTACATACGAAAAAGTTAAAACATGCTCCTAAAAATAAATCCCATGAAATTGAAATGTAGTATCCGGCATAATCTCCTGAAATATATTTTTATTGCCATTATTGTCATTGCAGGTCCTGGCAGGGGGTATGCTGCCGAAACCACCCCTGATACGCTGCAGCTTGAAGATGCGATCAACCAGATGATGAAGCAGTATCCAACCATTAATCTGGCTATGGAAGCCTTGAATGCATCCGATGCAAAGATCGGAATGGCACGTTCAGGTTATTTACCCGATATTGATATATCGGCTGCCTATGCCCGGATAGGTCCGGTTCCTTCCTTTAACTTTCCCCGAGTTCGGCCATATTCAGCTTTATCCGGAAAATAACTATACAGCCGGCGTAAATGTCAATCAAACCATCTGGGATTTTGGAAGAACCTCCAGGAAGAGTGTCCATCGAAGAGGAAGGCAAGTCTATGGCAGAACAGAATATTGACCTGGTTAAAAATCAATTGACCAAACGGCTTATCTATGTTTATTATTTTCTTTTTTATTCACAGGAAGCCATGAAGATCAATGATGAACAAATACAGAATCTTAAGGAACATCTGGACCTGATCAATAAGAAAAAGGAAACAGGATCTGCAACAGATTATGAAGTATTGTCCACCCAGGTAAAACTTACCGCTGCTGAGTCGCAGAAGACTGATCTCGAAAGTAACATGACAGTTCAGATGGCTATCCTTAATTCATTTCTCGGACAGCCCGAAGGATCAAAAATTACAGTATCTGAAAGAACCTTTGTTCCCATGCAACAGGAAATCCAGGATTCAACGATAGCCCGGGCGCTCAGGGACCGGATGGAAATCAGGATGGCCCAGGAGCATGTTAAGATCATGCAAATGCGTATTGATCTGGCAAAATCAGACCGCAACCCATACATCAGGGCATATGCGTCTGCAGGCGGCAAAAACGGGTACGTTCCGGATATCAATAAATTCCAGGCGAATTTTTCCGCCGGAATAGGCCTGAGGATCCCTATCTATGATGCATCCCGTACTAAGAATACAATTTCGCTGGCCCAGTCTTCCTATCTGTCCTCACAGCATGAAAAGGATGTTACTGCCCTTGAAATTACCAATGAGGTGGTTAACTATTACCAGAAGGAACTGGCAGCCATGAAAAAGGTAGAACAAACCCAGTTACAGGTTGATCAGGCAAAGAAGGCATTTGACCTGGCCAACACAAGTTATGCTGCCGGAGTGATCACAAACCTCGATCTGCTGGATGCAACCACCAACCTTTCGGAAAGCCATCTCCGTTTGCTTAAAGCCCGGATTGATCTGCTGATTGGATATTATGAACTTCAGATTGCAGAGGGATCGGTGATCGGTGATCGGTAATCGGTATTCGGTATTCGGTAATCGGTATTCGGTAATCGGTAATTTGTAAATGGAATATGTTGTAAAGACAAGGCAATGCCTTGTCTCTACGATTTCCTATAAATTAAAAGATTAATCGTAAATTTGCTTTTATGATTGACAAGAAATCTTCCCGCTACACGCGACTTGAAAAGCAGATTGCAGAGCTGTTCCTGAAGACCCGGGATATGGACGCCCGCATGGCTACTATAAATGCAGTTCTTTATCATAAAATGGATGGGTTTTTCTGGGTAGGTTTTTACCTGCTGAAAGAAGGCCACCTGATGGTAGGACCATACCAGGGTCCGCTGGCATGCCTGGAACTTGAAAAGGACAAGGGTGTGTGCTGGGCAGGGATCCGTAAGGATCAGACCATCGTTGTTCCTGATGTGCACCAGTTTCCGGGACATATAGCGTGTGATTCCAGGTCAAAATCAGAAATTGTGGTACCTGTAAAAAACCGCGAGAATAAAGTAATCGGTGTATTGGATATTGATAGCAACCTCCTGTCAAATTTTGACAATACGGATGCTGTTCACCTCGAAAATATTGTGGGGAAATTATTTGATTGACTCTCGCCCGCACGCTGTCGCTGAAGCTTTAGCGTAAGCGTCCGAAGCTTCAGCGAAGGCGGGATGATTTTCTGCATTAAATGTCCTTTCTCTTTTTGAAAGTTTCAAGGATCTCGGATATTCTGCTGATGGAATAGGGCTTGATCAGCATTCCGTTAAATCCTTCGATATTAGGCTCCTCCATTAACATCATTGAATTATGCGCTGTGAGGGCAATAATGGGAACACTGTTTTTCGGATAGGGTAGCTGTGTCCGGATCATCCTCATGGCTTCAAGACCACTCATAACGGGCATTTCAATATCCATCAGCACCAGGTCAACATCGTCGTTCTTTTGCAGAGCGTCAAAGGCCTGCTGTCCATTTTCAGCCTCAATCAGCTCATGGCCCATATCTTTAAGTATCTCTAAAATAAGGAGTCGGTTGGAATAGAAATCGTCTGCTATAATTATTTTCATCAATTGGTTTTTATTTGTTGTCTCATCCCAACTCACTCAAGGTGCGGACAATTTTCATACTATTAATTTTCACGTGTGACCCGTTCAGTTCAATGATCTTATCATTTTTAAATTCGGCTAACGTACGGATAAAGCTCTCCTTGGTTGTACCGGCCAATTCCGCAAGTTCCCTCCGGGAAAGCGGAAAATCGAACTCCTCGTTCTGGTTAATCGTTTCAGAAAAATAAAGGATCACATCTGCAATTCTTCCCGGAAGTTGTTTGTGGGAAAGACGTAATAGTTTCTCGAACATATATAAGCCTTCTCTGCTCACAAGCCGGATCAACTCCATGGCAAACGTCCCGTTCTTTTTCAATATACGGTTAAATATCTGTATATCAATATATCCGATTTCACAATCTTCCACTGCTGAAGCAGAAAACTGGTGAGTTGTATTTCCATAAAATGACAGAAGTCCCAGGAACTCGCCTGAAGTAAGAATTTTCAGAATATATGCCCGTCCATCTTTCTTCTCCTTGAATACCTTTACTAATCCTGATTTCACGAACATAAGTTGGGTAGTCCGTGAATTCTGACGTAAAATAATATCGCGCTTAAAATGATGTATCACGCTTATATGAGCACGGATTTCCTCAATCTCCTCAGAAGTCAGATAGTTCTGAAGAGGAATAACGCTGTCACCCTCAAGCTTTTGTACATCCATCCTGATCACAAATTCTGCTACCTAAAGATAACAAAAAAAGTGTTAATACCCCTTGTGCAGTAAGTTTAGCATGTTTTCAACCGTACTAATCTCAATGAAGGAAGCACTTTGTGTCCATTCAAAATTACCACCCAGAATAACAACCATGTCTGATTTCTTCAGCAGTTGCCTTTCCAGCAGATTTTTAAGCGACTGCACAATAAAAAAATAGGTAGGTCCTTCCTGTATATGGTCGGCATAAACTCCAAACGATAAGGCGAGTTCACGAACTACCCGTTCATCATAACATTGGGCGAATACTACCTTTCTGCCCCTGTACCCTACAATGTTTCTGATCGTACGGCCGGAAGAAGTGTCGGCTATAATAGCATTGCAATCAAGTTCGATGGAGGCTTCGACGGCACTCTTCGACAGGTAGGCCGATGTTCGGGTGCTCATTACCTGCATAGGTGTGCGATGCAGATCACTCCTGCTTTTCTCCACCTCAGTGGCAATACGTGCCATTGTCATCACTGCTTCCAGCGGGTAATTGCCATAGGCTGTTTCTCCGCTTAACATGATAGCATCGGCTTTGGAATAAATTGCGTTGGCCACATCGGATACTTCAGCCCTTGTTGGCCTTGGATTCTCAATCATGGAATGCAGCATCTGGGTAGCAACGATCACCGGTTTGCGGGCATCAATACATTTGTTGATTATCATCTTTTGAATGCCCGGTATTTTCTCATAGGGTATTTCAATGGCCAGATCACCCCGCGCAACCATTACACCATAAATATGCTGCAAGATCTCATCGATGTTTTCAACCCCTTCCCCATTTTCAATTTTTGCGATAATCTTGATCCTTGATTTGCGTTTATCCAGAATCTCCTGAATAGCAAGCACATCTTCCTTGTTCCTCACAAAAGAATGTGCTATAAAGTCAATATCGTTCTCAATTGCAAAATCAATGTATTCCCTGTCACGATCATTCAGGGCAGGCAGGTTAAACCGCACGTCGGGCACATTAACGCTTTTTTTACCTTTTACGGTACCGTCATTGTTTGCCTGACACAACAAGGCGTCGCCATTTTTTTCAATTACTTCAAATTCAATATCCCCGTCATCAATAAGGATCTTTTTACCCGGGCCTACTTCATTTACAAAATTGTTATAATTCACATAAATGCAATCCGGCAAAGTGCTTAAAGAACTATTGCCACGAATATTTATTATATCCCCTTTTTTAACTGCCACCTTGTAATCAGAAGGAGTTGTCCTTATTTCCGGACCCTTTGTATCCAGGATAATTGCGATTTTATCAGAAACAGCCCGCACATTATGGATAACCTGTAAAGATTCATGAACTGACTGATGGGCTGTATTCAACCGCACCACATTCATTCCATTTTCGTACAGAGACCTTATAAAATCTACATCACACTTCAGATCCGATATGGTGGCTACAATCTTGGTTTTCTTCAACATGTTAATAAAACATTTTAAATTGAAGTGCAAAAGTATAAATTACCTTCAAATTAGCTAATTTCGCGTAAATTTATCTGAATCAATTGGATTGGTCAAAACAAACTGCCAGATACAAGGCCTTTTTGCGAATTGAAAAGTCGCTTTCTCCGAATTCGGTGGAGGCTTATCTAAGTGACCTTAGCAAGTTGCAGGAATTTCTTGAAATGACCAGGCAGGATGTACAACCTGAATCGGTAACTTATGCACAATTAAAGGATTTCCTGGTTTGGATCGGTGAATTTAGCCTGAGTCCCCGCACCCAGGCCAGGATTGTTTCCGGCATCAAATCATTTTTCAGATTCCTTTCCATTGATGAACGAATTGACGCCGACCCCTCGGAGTTACTGGAGTCTCCCAGGCCTGGCCGTAAACTGCCGGTATTCCTGACTATTGACGAGATCAATGAGATAATCGCTGCCATTGACCTGAGCCACCCGGAGGGGATACGGAACAAGGCTATAATTGAAACCTTGTACAGTTGCGGTTTACGGGTCACAGAGCTTGTCAATCTCCGCATTACCAATATGTTCTTTAAGGATGGATTTATTAAGGTAACCGGAAAAGGAAGCAAGCAGAGACTGGTTCCCATCAGCGACACTGCCATCCGCTATATTGAACAGTATTTTGACCATGTAAGAAACCATATGGTTCCTGTTAAAGGGGCAGAAAACATAGTGTTTCTGAACCGGAGAGGAAACAAACTATCCAGGGTGATGATATTTACATTGCTCCAGAATCTGGTTCAGCGAAGCGGCATAAAAAAGCAGGTCAGTCCCCATACTTTAAGGCATTCGTTTGCCACACATCTGGTTGAAGGAGGGGCTGACCTGCGCGCGGTACAGGAAATGCTGGGGCATGAATCCATCATCACAACAGAGATTTATACACATCTTGACAGAAAATACCTCCGTGAAGCGATCATTGAATTTCATCCGCGTTCAACACGAAAGAAGTAAAATATTAGTAATAGCGGATTCAATACCCACATTTTTTATTACATTTGTGCTTTTTACAAAGAGTCCATTTTTATTATTAACACATTGAAAACTAAATAATTAATAAGATGTCTAACATTAAACGCGTTTACTCATTCGGGGCTAAGAAAGCCGAAGGTAAAGCAGATATGAAGAATTTGCTTGGTGGTAAAGGTGCTAACCTGGCCGAAATGTGCCTGTTAGGCCTCCCCGTGCCTGCGGGTTTTACAATTACAACCGAGGTTTGTACTGAATACTATGAAAACGACTGTCAGCTCCCGGCAGAACTGATGCCTGAAGTATGGGCTGCCATGAAAAAGACAGAAGAGACCATGGGTATGAAATTCGGCGATCCCACAAATGCCTTACTGGTTTCTTGCCGTTCTGGAGCGCGCAGTTCGATGCCCGGTATGATGGACACTGTGTTGAACATTGGATTGAGCTCAGCAACTATTCCCGGTTTCATTAAGAAAACAAACAACCCACGTTTTGTTTGGGATTCATATCGCCGGTTGATCATGATGTATGCCGACGTGGTTATGGAAAAGGCCGAAGGTCTTGAACCATCCGACGGAAGAGGCATCCGCAAGCAACTGGATGATATGCTGGATGACTACAAACACAAAAAAGGATATAAATCAGATACTGATCTGAATGCCGATGATTTGAAACTTCTGGCAGAAGATTTCAAGAAAAGGGTTCACTGCTTCCCTGGGACAACCATTTCCGGATGATGCAAAAGCACAGCTTGAAGGCGGTATTAAAGCCGTATTTAAAAGCTGGAATGGTAAAAAAGCCATTTCTTATCGCCGCATTGAAGGTATTCCTGATGAATGGGGTACTGCAGTAAATGTACAGGCCATGGTATTTGGCAATATGGGCGATTCTTCAGCTACTGGTGTTGCTTTTACGCGTAACCCGGCTACCGGAGAAAATGTATTCTATGGTGAATGGCTTATCAATGCCCAGGGAGAAGATGTTGTTGCCGGTATCCGCACTCCCAACCCATTGAACAACGATACCAAGAACGACCAGAACAGTCACCTGAAGAGTATGCAGGAAGCCATGCCTTCCACATACAAAGAATTATGCGATATCCGTGATATCCTGGAAACTTCATTCAAGGATATGCTCGATATTGAATTCACAATCCAGGAAAACGTGCTGTATATGCTGCAGTGCCGTGCAGGAAAACGTACCGGTACAGCTGCCCTGAATATGGCCATGGATATGTTGAAAGAAGGTCTGATCGATGAAAAGAAAGTTGTTATGCGCGTTGATCCGGCTCAGCTTGATGAATTGCTGCACCCGATCTGCGATCCGGCAGCCGAAAAGAAAGTAAGTGTTGTTGTTAAAGGATTGCCAGCCGGTCCCGGTGCTGCAGTCGGTAAGATAGTGTTTACCGCTGAAGATGCAGTGGCATGGTTCCGTAAAGGTGAAAAGGTGATTCTTCTTCGTGAAGAAACCAATCCTGAAGATGTTGAAGGTATGCGTGCCGCAGAAGGTATTCTCACTGCCCGTGGCGGTATGACCTCGCATGCAGCCCTCGTGGCCCGCGGATGGGGAAAATGCTGTATTGTTGGTGCAGGTCATCTTCATGTGGATGCTGCCACTAAAACAGCAAAGGTAACCGGCTCAGACGTTGTGCTGAAAGAAGGTGATGTTATCACCCTGAATGGTACCAAAGGGAATGTATACCTGGGTGCAATTACCCTGATGGATGCTACCGAAAATCCAAGGTTCCAGGACTTCATGAAACTGGTTGACAAATTCCGCAAAATGGGTGTTCGTACAAATGCCGATACTCCTGCCGATGCTAAGATCGCCCGTGAATATGGCGCCGAAGGAATTGGTCTTTTCCGTACCGAACATATGTTCTATGGAGAAGGTGCAGATCAGCCCTTGTTCCTGCTCCGAAAAATGATCCTGAGTGAAGGTGTTGCCGAACGCAAGGTAGCTTTGAACGAACTGTTCTCCTATGTTAAAAAGGATATCAAGGCTACTATGGAAGCCATGAACGGCCTTCCTGTTACTTTCCGCCTTCTTGATCCTCCCCTGCATGAATTCGTACCCCAAAAAGCTGACAAACAGGCCGAACTCGCAAAAGCACTCGGTATTTCAGTGGAAGCCATTGCAAAACGCGGCGAAAGTCTGCATGAATCCAACCCGATGATGGGTCACCGCGGCGTCCGCCTGGGTGTTACCTATCCTGAGGTATCGGAAATGCAGATCAGGGCCATATTCGAATCTGCTGTTGAATTGATAAAAGAAGGAAAAGATCCGCATCCTGAAATCATGGTTCCTGTTACATGTGATGTTTCCGAACTTGATTTTACAAAGAAGATTGCAGATAAGGTATATGCCGAAGTGTGCGCCAAATTCGGAGTAAAAGCCATCGACTATAAATATGGTACGATGATTGAAATTCCGCGTGCCTGCTTACTCGCTGACCGGATGGCAAAATCGGCTGAATTCTTCTCCTTTGGTACCAATGACCTTACGCAGATGACTTTCGGCTTCAGCCGTGATGATATCGGCGGATTCCTCAATGAGTACCTCGACAAGAAGATGCTGGCCGCTGACCCGTTCCAGACAATTGACCAGGATGGCGTTGGTCAGCTGATCAAAATGTCAGTTGAAAAAGGCCGCGCTACACGTCCCGATCTTAAGGTTGGAATTTGCGGTGAGCAGGGTGGAGATCCCGCTTCAGTTGAATTCTGCTTTAAAGCCGGACTGACTTACGTAAGTTGTTCACCGTTCCGCGTTCCCATCGCACGTCTGGCTGCTGCTCAGGCTTCGATCAGGGCAGGGAAATAGGCTGTTTTCAGGCTGAAGGCTGAAGGCTGAAGATTTCATAAATAAATATAAAGCCGTTTGTTAAAAAACAAACGGCTTTTTTTCGCCCGACGCTAAGCGTAGTTTACTCGCTTTCGCTCGTGAGATAGTTGCAACTACGCTTGATTAAACCTCTTTTGATATAGTTATTTTTATAACAAAACATATATCTTTACAGCGGATAAAAAAAGTATAAACCTATAAACTATTGACCAAATGAGCCTTATCAGTCCTGCACTCTTGGCCAAGTATGGCATTAATAATGTAAAAGAAATTGTATACAATCCTTCTTATCAGGAATTGTTTAATTATGAGACAGATCCTACATTGGATGGATTTGAAAAGGGAACCCAGACAAACAGCGGTGCCATAGCAGTAAAAACAGGGATTTTTACAGGACGCTCTCCGAAAGACAAGTATTTTGTCAAGGATAACACCACCGAAAATACGATCTGGTGGGATTGCATTATCAACAGGCCCATTGATCAGCCGGTATGGTCGCATTGCAAGGATCTGGTGATCAGCCAGCTTTCAGGTGGCCAGCGCCTTTATGTGATTGACGCATTCTGTGGAACAAACCCAAATAGCCGTCTTAAAGTCAGATTTGTAGTTGAAGTTGCCTGGCAGGCTCATTTCGTTACAAATATGTTCATCCGGCCTTCACATTATGAACTCGCCAATTTCGGAGAACCCGATTTTGTGGTCTTCAACGGATCAAAAGTAACGAATCCGAAATGGAAAGAACAGGGATTGAATTCAGATGTTTTTGTTTTGTTTAACCTTACCGAGAAACTTGCTGTTATTGGTGGTACATGGTATGGTGGTGAAATGAAGAAAGGTATTTTCAGTCTGATGAATTACTACCTCCCGTTGCGTGGAATGGCCAGTATGCATTGCTCCGCAAACGTAGGTGAAAAAGGAGATGTTGCTTTGTTCTTCGGTTTATCCGGAACCGGTAAAACCACTCTTTCTGCCGATCCAAAACGATATCTTATCGGTGACGATGAGCACGGATGGGATGAGCAGGGGATATTCAATTTCGAAGGAGGTTGTTATGCGAAAACGATCAATCTGAGCCCTGAAAACGAACCGGATATTTACAGGGCTATCCGGCGTGATGCCTTACTCGAAAATGTAACGGTTCGCGGAGACGGATCGGTAGATTTTGCAGATGGTTCCATCACCGAAAATACACGGGTATCCTATCCGATCTATCATATCAATAAAATAGTTCTGCCATCCAAGGCAGGTCATGCCACCAAGATCATTTACCTGTCTGCAGATGCCTTTGGCGTTCTGCCGCCGGTTTCCATTCTGGATCGTAATCAGGCACAGTACCATTTTCTCTGTGGTTATACCTCCAAACTGGCCGGTACCGAACGCGGAATTACCGAACCGGTACCCTCGTTCTCACCTGCTTTCGGCGAAGCATTCCTTACTCTCCACCCCACCTATTATGCTACCGAACTGGTGCGTAAAATGGATGCACATCACGCAAAGGCCTACCTGGTAAACACAGGATGGAACGGAACAGGAAAGAGGATCTCAATTAAGGAAACAAGGGCAATTATTGATGCTATTCTTGACGGATCAATTGAAAATGCAAAAACAGCACATATTCCATTCCTTAACCTGACATTTCCGGTCAGCTTGCCGAATGTTTCAGATGGAATTCTCGACCCGCGCGATACTTATTCCGATAAGTCACTGTGGGAAAAGAAGGCCAAAGATCTTTCGGCACGGTACATAAAATATTTTGAATTTTATATGGATACGGAGGCCGGCAAGGCATTGGTTTCATCCGGTCCGCAAATTTGATAACCGGTCCGGGCGGTCTGGAATTCCGCCCCCTGGAAAGGTAAAGTAGAGACGGGTTTGAAACCCGTCTCTACGTATTTTGTCTCCGAAGATTGTCTATTTATATAAACGTTTAACATTTTACCCCTGCATAACGCAGACAAAAATTAGGTATAAATACTGTTGCAGGATGAATAATTATCTATATATTTGCACCCCTATATCTATTAACGTTCTTTAATGCATATAGTCTATAATATTGGCATCCTGATATTTGCCTACCTGATTGGTTCAATTCCCACTTCCGTCTGGATTGGCAAATCCTTTTTCAACACGGACGTCCGGGAACATGGCAGCAGAAATGCCGGTTCGACAAATGCCATTCGTGTACTGGGCTGGAAAGCAGGTCTTACCGTTCTTATAATCGATATTTTCAAAGGCTGGCTGGCTGTTAACCTGATACATCTTACCAATTATTACATTCCTGAAACAGGAGATTTTATTGAATTTCAGCTATTGCTGGGCATCGCTGCCATTCTTGGTCATATTTTTCCCGTATATGTAGGTTTTCGCGGTGGAAAAGGAGTGGCCACTCTTTTTGGTCTCGTACTTGCCATCAACCCGGAACCCACACTTGCTTTGTATTGGCGTATTTGTAATTACGCTCGTACTTACCAAGTATGTTTCACTGAGTTCAATGATCGCCGCATTCGCATTTCCTATCCTGGTGATCTTTGTTTTTAAAACAACGACTCCCTCACTGGTTCTCTTCTCACTTATTCTTGCTGTTCTTTTGCTGTTTACCCATCAGAAAAACCTCGAAAGACTGCTCCGGAAAGAAGAAAGAAAAGTGCTTTTCCTGATGAGCAAGAAGCGCAGGGAACTTGAGCGCCTGAAGCAATCCGCTTAGACTAATTTACTTTTTACGTTGCGGCACAAATTCGTCTTCCAGAATTTTGTGTAATTCTTTAATTTCTATTGGTCTTATCATGCCCGATTCGGACAGTGAAATTGTGCCTGTTTGTTCCGATATAATTATAACAAGTGCATCGGATTGTTCTGTAAGGCCAACACCCGCACGGTGACGAAGGCCAAGGTATTCCGGAAGTTCAAAATTATCGGATACAGGAAGGATGCAACTTGCGGCCCTGATCCGTTCATCATGTATGATTACTGCACCGTCATGCAATGGGCTGTTCTTATTAAAGATGGCTTCAAGCAAACGGCTTGTGGTTCTGGCATCCAGGAGATCACCGGTACTTACATAATTATCGAGCAACGAATTGCGCTGTAAAACAATCAAAGCCCCTACCCTTCTCTTGGCCATACTTATCGAGGCCTTGATAATCGCATTTACATTCATCACGGGCAATCCGGGTCCCATCTTTGAGAAGAAATTATCAAGGGATATCCCCGTCTTTGGAAAATACCGGGCACTGAACATTATTAAAAAACGCCGCAGTTCCTGCTGAAATACAACAATAAGAGCGATTGCACCCACACCGATTATCTGTCCGAGTATACCGCCCAGCAACAGCATATTATCCTTTACAAGTAACCAGACGACGTAAAAAGTGATGATGGTAATAAAAATGTAGGTGGCAATTGTACCGCGGATGAGCATATAAACCTGGTACATCAGAAATGCAACAAGCAGGATATCGACAACATCAATAATTCTGACATGGATAAAAGATGTAATCATAATTGGCTGCTTTACAGATAGAAGTCAAAATTAACACAATTTAGCACATTAAATTGTGGCCGAGCTGTAAATCATAAAGAGCTTCACTGCTTCTGCCGCCTGCTTTACGTCATGAACACGCAGGATCCGCGCTCCGTTTGCCAGTGCGAGAGTATTCAGAACAGAAGTTCCATTCAGGGCATCTTCCTGACTGACATCCAGCGTCTTATAAATCATTGATTTACGGGAAACCCCAACCATCACCGGCATTCCCATGAGCGTAAACAGGTTTAATTCCCGAAGCAGCTGAAAATTCTGGTTCACTGTTTTTCCAAAGCCAAATCCCGGATCAATGATGATATCAATGATACCCAGCAGTTTGGCAGCTGCCACCCTGTCGGCAAAATAAGCCATCAGATCCCTTGTCACATCGGCATACACCGGCTTTGATGGCATCTTGCCGGGAGTTCCCAGCATATGCATCATAATATAGGGCACTTTCAATTTTCCGACTGTGACAAGCATGCGGTCATCCAGATTCCCTGCGGAAATATCGTTGATTAATGCCGGCTCCGAATTCTTCCACTGCCAGCTCGGCAATATCAGCCCTGAACGTGTCAACCGAGATACAGATATCCGGAAATTCACGGCGGATTATCTGAAGCGCCCCCAGTAATCTTGCTTTTTCCTCGGCAGGGGTGATCTCTGCGGCACCCGGCCTTGTGGAATAAGCACCCACATCAATTATATCTGCCCCTTCTTCCATCATGGAGGCGACCTTCGAAATAATGGCTGCTTCACTGGTATACCTGCCGCCATCATAAAACGAATCAGGAGTCACATTCAATATTCCCATGACCTTCGGAACTGAAAAATCAATAAGCCTGCCATGGCAGGTAATTGTCAGTTTTGGCGAAAAAAATGTATCTTTAAAATTCATTCATATCAACAATTGGATAAAAGTAATAAAAAGTTCGGCATGAAGTTTCTGGTAGTTGAAGGACTTGACGGTTCAGGAAAATCAACGCAGATCAAATTGATTATGAAACACCTCGATGCAAAAGGCATCCGATATCGCTATCTGCATTTTCCACGTACTGACAGTCCGTTTTTCGGCGAGCTCATCGCCCGGTTTCTGAGGGGAGATTTCGGTTCGATTGAATCGGTTGATCCATACCTGGTAGCGATGTTGTATGCCGGTGACCGCAAAGACGCCGCGGATGAAATAAATTCATGGCTCGCCGGGGGTTATATGGTATTACTCGACCGGTATGTGTATTCAAATATTGCTTTTCAGTGCGCCAAAGTTAAGGACAAAGAACAACAGGAACAGCTCCGTAAATGGATCCTGGATCTGGAGTTTTCTTACAATAAAATTCCGAAGCCACAAATCAATATTTTGCTGGATGTGCCGTTTTCATTTACCCAAAACAAACTTACCGCGGAACGTGAAGGAAGTGAACGCGATTATCTTAAGGGCATGCGGGATATTCATGAGGAGGATCTTGATTTTCAAAAAAGGGTACGGGACATATACCTTTGGCAGGCTCAATTATGCAATGACCTGAAGATCATCAGCTGTGTGGATAACCAGGGAGGACATGCTTGCACCGGAAAACATCTTTTCAAAAATTATCGTAGAAACAGACCTGGCCTAACCTATTTGCCATATGAAAATCATCCTCACTATTTCAAGAATTTTTACGGGAATAGTTTTTGTTTTCAGTGGATTTGTGAAAGCAGTCGATCCCATGGGATTTGCCATTAAACTGGGCGAATATTTCGACGCCTTTCACCTGGGATTCCTTCATTTTTCAGCCCTGCCACTGGCTATTGCTGTTTCCGCTGCCGAACTGATGATCGGACTAAACCTGCTGGCTGCCCTGCGAATGAAATTTACATCCTGGGCACTGCTCGTGTTCATGTGTTTTTTTACAGTACTCACTTTCATACTGGCACTGACAAACCCCGTCAGTGATTGCGGCTGTTTTGGAGATGCACTGGTATTAACAAACTGGCAGACTTTTGGGAAAAATGTGATCCTTATCCTGCCGGCAATCCTGCTCTTCATTTACAGGAAACAGTTCATTACATCCTTAGGACCAGCCAGGGAATGGGGAATTGTATCCTTCAACTTTGCAGCAGGCTGTATTATTTCAATCTATTGTGTCATTTACCAGCCACTCATCGATTTCAGGCCGTATAAAACAGGAACTGATATTCCCGAAAAAATGAATATTCCTCCCGGTGCTCCGGTTGATCAGTATGTTACCCTGCTGGTTTATGAAAAGGATGGACAAAAGAAGGAATTTACCGACAAAAATTTCCCCTGGCAGGATACAACCTGGAAATGGGTGGAAACCCGCCAAAAACTTATAAGCAAAGGATATGAACCTCCCATCCATAATTTTTCAATCACTACCCCGGCGGGAACTGACATTACAAATGAAATTCTTGCGGATACAGGGTATGTTTTTCTTTTCATCATTCCGGATATCAGCAAGAGCTTCGGAAAAGGGACTGCAGAAACTAAATGATCTGGCCCTTCGAAGCAGGGAACTTGGAATTAGGGTCCTGGCACTTACTGCATCCACAAACAGCCAGGTTGACGCATATAAAACACGTTTTCAACCAGCCTATGAGTTTTGTACAACCGATGAAACCACGCTCAAGACGATTACCAGGGCAAATCCGGGGATATTATTGCTATGGAGAGGTACTATAATTGATAAATGGAGTCATCGTGATGCACCGTTGCCCGGGGATCTGAAAAGGAATTTGATTTCCACTGCAATTTTGCATCATCAGGTAATTGAAGCGAGATTAATAGTTATCGGCCTTATTTTACTGATGCTGACGATTTACCGGTTTGTATTCAGGGACTAGGGACGAGTGACGAGGGACGAGAAGAAAAATCCCGAAGGGATTGTCTGTCGGTAGAAAAGGGGACGAGGGACGAGGGACAAGCAGGAATATCCCGTCAGGGATAGCCCCATATAATATTACATAAGCTGATCATGGATGAAATTATAATTAAACCCGGCACCTATCCGGAACGGCAATGGGCGGCCAGGCTGCTTTCGGAATCTGAACCATGGCTTACACTTGAAATCAGCTACGAACAATGTTTAAAAGTCTGTCACGATCCTGAATTTCAGATGTATATCGCACACACAAATCATAATCCATGCGGAGTGATCATTATAGATCCAAGGGGACTGGCCGGTTCACCCTATATTAAATCTGTTGCTGTAGATCCCGAATACCGTAACCGTAAGATCGGGGCTGCATTGCTCAGTTATGTGGAAAATGAGTTCCGGGGCAAGGCCCGGTCTATTTTTCTGTGCGTTTCATCTTTTAACGTCCAGGCACAGAAATTTTATATATCTCATGGATTCATTCATATTGGAGAATTAAAGGATTATATTATTCCGGGTGAGTCTGAACTAATCATGCAGAAAAAAATATGAGCACCACTCCCCGAAGACCCTGGCCAATTGTTGTGATGTTATGTGCAACGGCAACAGCCGGCTATATCTGCCGCGTAAATGTTTCCACTGCTGGTCCGATGATCATGAAGGAATTCGGATTATCGCAGATTGCTATGGGGAAAATCTTCAGTGCCTTTATTCTGGGTTATGCTCTGTTCCAGATACCATCGGGAGCCATTGCAGACCGTTTCGGAGCACGAAAAGTCCTTACCGTTGTAACGTGCCTGTGGGTGATCCTGACTTTTTTGCAGACCGCTGTGGGTTGGGGTCCCTGGCAAAGCTCAGCCAATGCAGCATTTATTGCATTTATGGTATGGCGGTTCTTTCTTGGTATAACGGCCTCTCCTACATATCCCGGCTCGGCCCAGGGTGTTTCACGCTGGGTTTTACCCCGGTTTCAGGGAAGGGCCAATGGTATAGTCCTTGCATCGATCGGGTTAGGCTCGGCTTTTGCGCCGGTTTTGGTTTCCAATATTATGGTTGTATGGGGCTGGAGGATGGCGTTAATATTGTCAGCAATACCAGCACTGGTCATTGCAATTATCTGGTTTAGTTTTTCGGAACCCCCTAATGTGAATGAAAGACCTGTAAGGATAGATGTAACCCCAACAGAAAAAACCGGCAACCTTAAGTCTGTCAATTTTTATCTGCTCACCATCAGTTACACCTTGCAGGGATATGTGGGATATATTTTTGTATCCTGGTTCTATATCTATCTTGTTCAGGAAAGGCATTTTGGTCTCTTGACCGGGGCCTGGATGAGCAGTCTTCCCTGGATACTTTCCATCATTTCAATCCCTCTGGGTGGCTGGCTGTCAGACCGATTCGCAATCGGTAAATTGGGAGATATCTGGGGACGGCGCATTGTTCCGCTTGTAGGAATGGCTATGTCGGGTTTGCTGATTTCAATCGGTGCCCACACCCAAAACGAAGTGATGGCTGCAATCTGCCTGGCCTTTGCAACCGCCTTTATACTTTGCGTGGAAGGACCCTTCTGGACTATGATGATGAAAGTATCCGGTCCTAAAAGTGGAACTGCCGGTGGCATTATGAATATGGGCAGCAACATCGGAGGTATGATATCTCCCGCCCTCACACCCATCATTGCCAGCTTCCTGGGATGGGAAACAGCTCTCCATATAGCAGCGTTTCTTGCAGTGATTGGTTCTGTTCTGTGGATATGGATCAAACAGTAGCACGGTTGCGCCCGAAGCAAATGCAAAACCCGACTCAAAATGCCGGGTTTTTAAAATTGTTTTCCAACTAAAGTTGAAAGGATCAAGGCCACCAAAAATAATTTACTTTTTCTGATATGTATCTGTAATTGTATACTTTATACCATCAATGGTCATTTCCTGGCTGGTTGCCAATTTACTGGAGGTTAATTCTACAATTTTAGCATTTAGAGCACCATCAGAGCCTGTGAGTACCAAAATAGTCTGATCTGAATTGAATACCCAGGTTCCTGAATCCCAAACCTGTGGATCATTGACATCACATTTTGTCGGACCTTCTTCAAAAGTATAAGTTCCATTCGTATTAAAAATACCGATATCGTCTTTACTACAGTCTTCCAGCTGAGAATAAAGATCAGTAATCAATGTACCATTGAAATTGATTGCGGGAGAAACCGTCTCAGCAACAAGAGTCCAGTTTTTACCACATAATAATTCTTTTTTGGTTGGTTCCTCATCCTTTTTGCAACTTAAAGTCGCAAGAAATAATGAAACGATTAAAAGCAGGTTAATTTTTCCCATAGTTTTCAATTTTAGTTTTACAAAAGGTTTATAAAATTTTATTAATAGGATAAAAATACCTTTTTATATTCATATATGCAAATATGCAATTATATTAAGTATAACTATTCGCATGGAAGCGCAGAGATACACGTAACTGTTTCTCTCTGATCTCAGTGATTCCGAAGATCCAGCAGATTTTAAAAATTACACAGAGCGCATAGAAGCAAAGCGCCTTCGATTATTGAATTTATAGTTTCATTAATAACTTCGCGTACTTTGCGTATAACTTGGCGTACTTTGCGTTAGAATTATTTATTTAAGGATGATCATCGGTATGGATATCCGCCTTTGAACATTGGCAATTGTTGTACCTTTAAAGAGCCTGTGTATTCTTCCTTTTTTATGAGACGACATCACCAGCAAATCGGCATCTACCTGGCTGACTACCTCCGGGATCACAGTCCGCGCCATACCATAACCGATAATAGTTTTTGATTTAAATCCCTTTGATCTTAAGTATTCAGCATATTGTGTTATGAAGCCCTGGTCATCGGATGATTCAAGGTCAGTTATTTCTGATCTGAGCATTCGGGCTCCGGCAGATTCCACTACGTGAATCAGGATATAAACCGCTTCCTTACCGCCCTGTGATATCGCATAATTCATGGCGGTCTGATCGGCACGGCTAAAATCAACAGGAATGGCAATTTTACGGAAAGGCCTGGGTTTCTCGAGGTTAATTTCTATTCCAAATTCATGGGTAGGTTTAAATCTTGCGCGTAATTCATGTCTGATAAACGGTTCAATAATAATATAAAGCAAAAGCAGCAGGGCGCCGACAACAACCGGTAATATAAACGCATACAACAAAAAAGAATTATGAATTCCGGCAATATAATCTGATAATGTATCGAAAAACAATTTTCCATTGAGTGAAACGATAATAGTCACTGCAATCCAGGAAATTAAGCGGGTAAAAACCCGTATTCTGAAATTACCCATGATCCTTTTTGATGAAACCCAATGAATAAGCGGAATCAATGCAAATCCCAGCTGAAAACTCAATATTACCTGGCTGAAAATAAGAAGGCTTCCTGCCTTGCTTTCACCGGATATCCAGATTACCAGGAAGGCAGGTGTAACCGCCAGAAGCCGGGTGATCAAACGTCGAATGACAGGTGATATTCTGAGATTCAGATAACCTTCCATTACGATCTGGCCGGTTAAGGTTCCGGTTAACGTAGAGCTTTGTCCTGAAATGATCAGGGCAACGGCAAAAAGTATGGGGGCCAGGGTTGTTCCAAGAATCGGTGCCAGCATCTTATAGGCATCAGTGATATCCCTTACATCATAATGGCCGGTGCGGAAAAATGCAGATGCAGCCAGAATTAAAATGGCTGCATTGACAAACAGAGCCAGGTTAAGGGCGAGAGCCGTATCAATAAAATTGTATTTGATGGCCTGGCTGATGCCGGCATGAGTGGCTTTAAATTTCCGGGTTTGAACGATCGAAGAATGAAGGTACAGATTATGCGGCATAACTGTCGCACCTATTATACCTGTGGCCAGGTAAAGGGCAGCAGAGCCGGGAAAAGAAGGAACAAATCCGGATATTATACCTGATAAGGCAGGTTTCGACAAAAAGAGCTCAATTACAAATGAAATACCGATAATGCTGATCAGCCCTATAATGATGGCTTCGAGGGTACGCATTCCCTTCCTTACCAAAAACATTACAAGAAAAGTATCGAAAAGGGCAAGGCTTACACCAATCAGCATATTGAGCCCAAAAAGCAATTTAAGACCAATGGCCACACCAAGAACCTCTGCCAGGTCGGTTGCCGCAATTGCAGTTTCGGCCAGGATCCACAGGGTGAAATTTACTACAGGCGAATAATATGAACGGCTGAACTGGGCCATATCTTTTCCGGTAACCAACCCAAGCCTGGCACTCAAACTCTGAACGAGAATTGCCGTGAGGTTGGATAACAGGATTACCCATAAAAGCGCATAACCAAACTGGCTTCCAGCGGCTATATCGGTTGCCCAGTTGCCCGGATCCATGTATCCAACACTTACAAGATACGCCGGGCCCAGAAAAGACAGTAATTTCCTCCATTTCTGAGGATTTAACGTATTAATGGTTTTTCTCTTGTCAGTAAAGGAAACATTCGTATTCATAGGCACTGATAATTAATTATTCCTCACTATCTCTATATAGCCTGCGGTGCTGTTCAGATATATTCCGAATGCTTTTTCATATGTAAACACCGTCAATGTTTTAATGTTTATTTTTGTTGAAGACTAACTAAATTGTTGTTACATGCAGTCTAACTTTTGTAAGGAAATATTAACTTAGTGATAAATATATAAAACAAAATGACACCAGATCCAGAAATTACCAATACCCAGGAATCCAGGGGATCAAAAATCAAAAGAAAAGCAAAAAAAATTCTCAGGTGGATTATTTTCCTGATTATATTAGGCCTGGCTATTTTCGTTTACCTGAAGTATTTTTATACCTACAGTGATGGGTACAGGGCTGGCCTGCTGCAAAAGTTTTCGAGAAAAGGGACAATATTTAAGACCTATGAGGGAGAGTTGGTTTTGAGCAGTGTTACCGGAACTATCCGGAAATAATAATGCCGTTATTGCTTCGGAGAAATTTTATTTTTCAGTCAGATCGGATAGTCTTGCAGCGAGCCTGGATACCCTGCAGGGAAGGTCGGTAATAGTGCACTATCGTCAAAAAAATGCCCCCGTTTTCTGGCGCGGGGATTCACCTTATTTGGTAGATGGTGTCAAGCCCAGGTAGGACTTCCCGGGCTCCCATCTAGTACATTTTGGTAATTAGCTTTGCCCATTCATTCCGGTTACTCACAATGAACTGATTTTCATCACCATTCCGGGTAATGATCTTCATTCCATTGGGAATAAGCCAGAACGTATTAAAGTAAATAAGGTCCCGTATTTCGGTCGGTGTTATTTCCCTGTCACAATCCCTGCAGCTTTCTTTTAACGACCTGAAATATATTCGCTGGTTCGTTACAATGAGCTTGCCCTGAACCTGCTGATCAAGATGGAGCATTTTTGAATTGCCTGCCATTATGATGGTTTCATTGGGTTGGAGAATGAGTTTCATTTTTATATATTTTAAAATTCCTGAATTCATCTGTCAGTATTACATTGTACATTATTCATACCAAACTAATTATTTATCTGTAATAGAGTAATTTAACATAGAAAATTCAAATTATTTGTTTGAACGATTGTCCGATTAATGTACATTTGTGTCCGATTTCAAACATAGTAGATTTTCACTCTATGAAAAGAATTGCAAGCTACATATTAACTCCGTTGTTTTATACCTGTTTTGGATTGTTGCTGCTTTTATTTCATCCGGTTCAGGTGATGGCACGGCACTTGTCGGGCGACAAAGCCCGGAAAAAAACGGTCGATCTGCTTAATTATCTCCTTGTGAAATGCCTGCATATATTAGGGTGCAGAATAAAATTCTCCGGATTTGAGAAAATACCCGATCATCGCCCCCTCATCATTGTGGCAAATCATCAGAGCATGTTTGATATACCGGCTGTTGTGCACGGCTTCCGAAAATATTATCCGAAATTCATCTCCAAGAAGGAATTATCCCGAAATCTCCCCAGTATTTCATATAATCTGAAGTATGGAAAATCGGCATTAATTGACAGGGAGAACGGGACACAGGCTGTTAAAGAGATTTTTAAGCTTGGCCGGCTTATAGAGGAAAACTGTTTTGCTGCCTGCATCTTTCCTGAAGGCACACGAAGCAAAACAGGTAAAGTGAATAAGTTCATGACAGGCGGTATACATACCCTGCTGAGGGCCGCACCGTCTGCGGTGATGGTTCCCTTTGTCATAGACGGCCACAGCAAGGTTATGTATAAGGGATCATTTCCGCTCGGATTGGGTCAGAAGATCAGATACACAGTACTTGATCCGGTTGAACCCAAAGGAAGGGACGTGGAAGAAATGGTCCTTGAAATACAATCCGCAATACGGAAGGAATTGGGACAGAATTAAATTATTGTCTTATCCTGCATTCTCCTCGGTATATTTTTTAAAATTATCTAATATTGCCTGCCATCCGCTTCTTTGCATTTCAATTGGATTGACGGATTCTGCTTCAAAATTCTCGGTTATTTTAGTTTCTGAATCGTTTCCGGTAAAAGTTATTTTTACCTTTCTGTCATCACCAAGGGTATATTCAATGTATTTATTTGGAACAATCGCATCATAAATACCGCCGAAATCAAATCCGACGCTTCCATCTTTTGCTTCCATTCTGGACATGAATTTACCGCCCACTTTTACGTCATTTTCCGCATAAGGAGTATGCCATGTATCTATCGCATAAGCCCACTTTGTGATATGTTCAGGTTCAGTCCAGAATCGCCACACTTTTTCTACCGGAGCTTTTACAGTATTTTCAACTGTAATCGATGTTTTATTTTTTGTTTCCATAGGATTACGCTATTTAATGAGGATAATTTAATACCTGTTAAACAACGTAAAAATATTCTTGTTTACAGCAAAATTAAACCACAGAGATAACGGAATTTTACACAGAGATATCGGAGCTATTACCTGTTCTGCAAAAATTGAACTATGAAGTTTCATAAACTATCATAGAATACAAAACTGCAAAACCGCAAAACTGCAAAACCGCAAAACTTCTTTTTTCATAATTCATCAATCTTACGCTGAATAACCTGTTTGTCAGTCGGCGTTTTTGCCAGAGACAAGGCGATCATAAGATTCTGCTTTGATCGCACCCGATCGATATCGGTATACAGAACACCCAAAAGCATATAATAGAAATGATTGCCGGTGAGATTCAGTTTTTCCGCTTCAGCAATGGCAATTCTGTTGCCGTGAACTTTTGCAACGGCATATGTTCTGTTAAGCGCCGCAACAGGGGAATATTCCAACTCCAAAAGCTGATTGTACAAGGCTAAAATTCTCTCCCATTTTTCAGGAGTATCCTGTTTTTGTGTATGCCAATAAGCAATCGTTGCCTCAAGATGGTATTTTGATATCTCATTTCCGGTTGCTGAACAGTGCAGAAAATAAACCCCCTTGCTAATCAGGTCAGGGTTCCACAGGCTGATATCCTGATCATCGTACAGGATAAGTTCTCCATTCCTGCTCACCCTGGCTTTGAATCGTGATGTATGAAAACACATCAGGGATAACAGGGCATTAACCCTTGGTTTGTTTGTACTGGCATTTTCGATCAGCATATTACATAAACGCATGGCTTCAACGCATAAATCGCTGCGCAAAGGCTGATTCTGGCTTTCAGAATAATATCCTTCGTTGAACAAAAGATAGATTGTGGTTAATACGTTATCCAGCCGGTTTTCAATCTCACTCTCTTTCGGGAATTCAATCCTGATGTTTTTTGATCGTAGCTGTGCCCTGGCTCTGAATAACCGTTTGTTTATGGTCTCCGTGCTTGTCAGAAATGCATCGGCAATTTCTTCAATTCCAAAACCACAAAGGATGCGAAGTGACAATCCGACCCGGGCTTCGGGCGAAATTGCCGGGTGACAGATGGCAAACATCATCTGTAACTGACTGTCAATTATATTTTGAGGTGAGAGGTCGATATCCGTGGATTCAATCTTGCCGGAAGTCTCTTTTAGTTCGGGTAAAATCTTGTTTTCAAAAAGAACGCTCCTTGAAACATAATTCCTGGCGTTATTTTTTGCCACATGATAGAGCCATGCAACCGGGTTCGGCGGTATCCCGGTTAAACTCCATGTTTCTGCCGCAGCAAGAAAAGTATCACTGGCGATATCTTCGGCCTGTTCCATCCTGCCAAATCCAAAATGACGGCATAAAACAGAAACAATTTTCCTGTATTCCGTTCTGAACAGATGCGGGACTAATTCCTCGTTTTTCATGGCGGATTAACGTAAATATTTCATTGGGATGAAACGGTAGAGACGGGTTTAAAACCCGTCTCTACATAATCTTTCACAAGGAAAAGACAAATATTAATGAACGCCGTCGGATTTGGCGATTTTTCGCACCTCTACGGTGTTACCCTCTCCCTGCAGGACAGGGCTCCCTTTTGCAAATTCGACTGCTTCATCAACTGAATCGGCTTTAACTATGATAGCTCCTCCGATAGTTTCTTTGATATCACCAAAAGGCCCGTTTGTAACCATTTTATTTGATCTTACTACCCTGGCGCCATCAAATGGCAGTCCAATGCCCTGGACGAATTTATTCCTGGCTGAAATACCCGCGATCCAGTCCATAGTTTGTTTCATCCACACCTGCATCTGTTCCGGCGAGGCAATCTTGCTGCCGTCTTCATGTCTGAAAATTAACATATACTCATCCATATCATTACTTTTTGTGTTTGCACTTAAGGGCAAACCGGTTAATCATTAGAGTCTATACATGAATGAAACAAATGAGAATACCGAAACTGGACATATATTCCAAACAATATTTTCAGCTGACAGAGTGCTTATTTAACAGATTGAGATTTATAAGGAAATCCATCTAGATGATCCTGTAAATTTCCCGTATGTTATCGATTATTTTATCAAAATCAATTTGAAGATCGATCAATCGGCCGCTTTGAATATCAAATACCCATCCGTGTACAGTCACTCCTCTTTCTTTATAGGCAAACTGCAGATCCGATGTTTTTATTATATTAATGCATTGCTCCTGCACATTCAATTCAACAAGCCTTTTATACCTTGCTTCAATATCGGCAATCAGATCGAGTTCCGGTTTATGCAACCGGTATACATCGCGGATATTCCTGAGCCACGGGTTTAATATGCCAAGATCAGCGGACTGCATGGCAGCTTTCACCCCTGCACAGTAATAATGTCCGCAAACTATAACATGATTTACCCGGAGATGGCTTAGTGCATAATTGATGACGGACATAGCACTTAAATCGGTATTCGGTACCATGTTGGCAATGTTTCTATGCACAAAAACCTCACCGGGGTGGAGTCCCATTAATTCTTCAGCCGATACCCTGCTGTCGGAACATCCAATATAAAGAATTTCAGGATTCTGTCCCTGGGCCAGATTCCTGAAATAGTCTTCATTTACCTTGAGTTTTTCTGCGATCCATTTCTGATTGTTATCAAAAATCTGCTTTATATTCATGATGAGGTATTATTTAACAATATTTCCAGAACCAGGCTAAACAGAGGCCATCACTCCTTTCACATATCCAACGCTTTCGGCCAGTCCCGGCAGGGGATCTTTTTCATCCTTTTCATATTCAAAAGAAAGTATACCCTTGTAATTCAACCGTTTTAGCTCCTTCAGAAAACCAGGGATATCGATAACACCCCTGCCAATTTCCACTGTAGCACCATCGGCAGCTTTCTTGTCCACATCTTTAATGTGTATATCAAGAATACGATCAAAGCACTGGTTCAGATCCGACACCGGATCACGGGCCAATCTTACTGTATGCCCGATATCCATGCAAATACCCATGCGTTCATCCAGCTTTGCGATTTTTTCGTAAATACCGGGCACATCAGGATAAACAAGATCGCCGGGTCCATGGTTGTGAATCGCCAGCATTATATTATATTGTTTGATCATGGACTCCGTATAAGACAAGAATTCGACAGCAGGAACACCTATAATCATGCGGATTCCGCATGCCTTGGCATAATTAAATGCCTGGTCCACTTCTTCCTTTTTATTCATATAGATCACCCCGGCGGAATAGAAATCAATCCCCGCCGCTTTGATCTTATCAGCGGCTGTCTTGCAATCATTTTCAGAAGCATCCAGAGGCAAATGAAAGCTTTTCAGGCTTATATGCTTTAAGTTTACCCGCTGAGCCATGGTTATAGTCTGATCAAGTGTAAATGCACGGGTTGTATAGGATGCGAGTCCCAGTTCAAAGCGAGCATTTTCAGGCAAACGAAATGCTTTTTGTTCTGAAGTTTCGCCGGCGATCAACCGGGGTGCAATTGCTCCTGCTGCTAGTCCAATGCCTGTGGATTTTAAAAAAGTTCTTCTGTTATGCTTTTCCATATATTTAATTATTCTGTTTAATTCAATTCCTCAGAAGTTCGCATCTATTTATTAATAGTACCTGTAAGGGTTACTTTTTGTTTTCCATAATTCTGTCTTTTCATCAAATCAGCCTCTATCTTATTATAATCAAACCGGCAGATCAGTGTTAACTGTCGTGAATTAAAAGTAGGAAAAAACCATCTAAAAGTATAGGAATAAATAATAGTTTAATATTTTCCACAGATATTAAAACAAATAAAATATTTATTATTTAGAAACTATTCATAATATTATATATATAATATTTAATATCAAATAAATATAATTTTTCATATTACTAATCACACGAAGAATAGATTTATTTTTTGTTTAATATTTATATTATTTAATTAAACAATATCATTGCTTTTTCTGTTTCTCCTGCAAATCATTAAAACAATAAACCATGAAAAAAAGTGTACATTTCATCCAGATACTGTTTATCGCCTTTCTGTTTTCTTCAAACAGTCTGAAGGCTCAAACAGTAGTTGACATTATTGTTAATAGTCCCGATCATGACACTCTCGAAGCAGCAGTAGTTGCTGCCGGACTCGCAGATGATCTCTCCGGTGCCGGCCCTTTCACCGTTTTTGCACCCACTGACGATGCATTCAAGGCTTTGCCGGAAGGCACTATTGAAGCCCTGCTTGCCGATCCGACCGGTGCCCTGGCCAACATCCTGCTATATCATGTGGCCAGTGGTAAGGTAATGTCAGGCGACCTTTCAGACGGACAAATGATCCCTACCCTTCTCGGTAAAGATGTGAAAGTCACAATCAACGATGAAGGAGTGTTTATCAATGATGCAAAAGTGACTGTTGCCGACATCCAGGCCGATAATGGCGTGGTGCATGTAATCAATGCAGTGCTGTTGCCCCCCTCAAATACCGTGGTTGACGTCATCGTCAACAGTCCTGCTCACGACACACTCGAAGCAGCAGTAATTGCTGCCGGACTCGCAGATGATCTCTCCGGTGCCGGCCCTTTCACCGTTTTTGCACCCACTGACGATGCATTCAAGGCTTTGCCGGAAGGCACTATTGAAGCCCTGCTTGCCGATCCGACCGGTGCCCTGGCCAACATCCTGCTCTATCATGTAGCCAGTGGTAAGGTAATGTCAGGCGACCTTTCAGACGGACAAATGATCCCTACCCTTCTCGGTAAAGATGTGAAAGTCACAATCAACGATGAAGGAGTGTTTATCAATGATGCAAAAGTGACTGTTGCCGACATCCAGGCCGATAATGGCGTGGTGCATGTAATCAATGCAGTGCTGTTGCCCCCCTCAAATACCGTGGTTGACGTCATCGTCAACAGTCCTGCTCACGACACCCTCGAAGCAGCAGTAATTGCTGCCGGACTCGCAGATGATCTCTCCGGTGCCGGCCCTTTCACCGTTTTTGCACCCACTGACGATGCATTCAAGGCTTTGCCGGAAGGCACTATTGAAGCCCTGCTTGCCGATCCGACCGGTGCCCTGGCAAACATCCTGCTCTATCATGTAGCCAGCGGTAAGGTAATGTCAGGCGACCTTTCAGACGGACAAATGATCCCTACCCTTCTCGGTAAAGATGTGAAAGTCACAATCAACGATGAAGGAGTGTTTATCAATGATGCAAAAGTGACTGTTGCCGACATCCAGGCCGATAATGGCGTGGTGCATGTAATCAATGCAGTGCTTATCCCTTCAACCCCTACCGGTATATTTGACAAAACGGGGAACAGCAAAAATCTTTCTATTCATCCCAATCCTGCTTCTGACTATGTGCATTTATCGGGATTAAATGAAGTGAAAGAAGGAAGGTTAAAGCTGATCAATATGAACGGTGTGGTGATTCGTGATACGTATCTTAGAAATACTTCCGAACCGATTGATATCAGTTCGCTTCAAAAAGGTGCCTATTTCCTGATCCTGGATTCACCGCAAGAAAGATTCTCGGGAAAACTTTTGGTTAAATAATACTGGATGCTGGATACTAGATACTAGATACTAGATACTGGATACTAGATACTGGATACTAGATGCTGGATACTGGATACTGGATGCTGGATACTGGATGCTGGTATATCAAGTATCAAGTATCCAGTATCTTCTTTTATATCCGGCATAAAGTATCTTTTTCCGTTTCCAGTATCAATCTTCCTTTCATTTTACTATTTTTGGAGCCGCTTATTCTTGTTACACAAAAAAAATAAATCAAAAATGAGAAGAAAAATAGTCGCCGGAAACTGGAAAATGAATAAAGACCTCCAGGGAGGTATTGAACTGGCAAAGACGGTGAACAGGCAGATTGAGGACAACGGAGTAATTGTCATTCTTTGTACGCCATTCATTCATCTAACTGAAGTCAGAAATGCCATAACCAAGGATTCTCTTTTCCTGGGTGCACAGAATTGTGCCTCAGAAGCTTCAGGAGCCTTTACAGGTGAAGTATCGGCTGAGATGATCAAATCCACCGGCGCGGAATATGTAATCATTGGCCATTCTGAACGAAGAAGCTATTACCATGAGGATGACGCCACTCTCAATAAAAAGACGAAACTGGCCCTGGCAAATGACCTTACTCCAATATTCTGTTGCGGTGAAGTATTGCAGGAGAGACAATCAGGCATTCACATGAACGTTGTGCGTACCCAGATTGAAAAAGGATTGTTCGATCTTTCACCTGAAGATTTTGGGAAGGTTGTAATTGCATATGAACCGGTATGGGCAATCGGCACAGGCGTTACAGCCTCTTCTGCACAGGCCCAGGAAATGCATAAATTAATCCGCGAACTGATTTCTGAAAAATACGGGAACCAGGTTGCTGACAATACTTCCATATTATATGGCGGTAGCTGCAAACCTTCCAATGCAGCAGAACTTTTTGCCAATCCTGATGTGGATGGCGGCCTGATTGGTGGCGCCTCCCTGAGTGCATCTGATTTTATGGGTATTGTAAGCGCCTTCTGATAAGTCGGTTTTTGTACGGGTTATTTTCGGATAACTGAATAAATATAACGGTAACGGATAATTTTGTATGTCCATTACCGTTATTTTTTGGCAATTACTATGGACTTTATTGAAATAAATTTTTCCACAGTCGTCGCAGGAGATGTTTTAGGTGAGCTTCTCCCCTATTGGCTGGAGAAAATGAATTTTGAGGGCTTTCATGAAAGTGAGTCCGGATTGAAGGCTTATATTCCGGTTACTGCCTATAACAGGTCTGTATTGAAGGAACAGATTCGGCAGATGTACGGGCAGGATATTCCCTTTACGGAAAATCTGATCGCTGACAAAAACTGGAATGAAGAGTGGGAACAGAATTATAAACCGGTAGTTATTGATGATGTTTGCCTTATAAGAGCACCCTTTCACAAAAAGGAAAGATCATTTCCATATGAGATTGTGCTCGAACCAAAAATGTCATTTGGAACCGGGCATCATGAGACCACCTCGCTGATGATCAGCGAAATGCTGAAGATAGATCTTAACGGTCTGTCGGTTTTGGATGCAGGATGTGGCACAGGTATCCTGGCAATATTTGCGGAAATGAAAGGTGCATCCAAAATACTGGCCATTGATTTTGATATCTGGTGTTATCGGAACGCATCTGAAAATATCCTGAGGAATTCGTGCAGGCATATCGATTTAATTGAAGGCGATGTAACAACAATGGAAGAAGGACAATTTGACTGTATACTGGCTAATATCAATATCGGAATTTTGAAGAATACGTTAAATAAATTTGAAAAACAGCTGAATAAAGGCGGTTGCCTGATCATTTCGGGAATACTGACCGGAGATGTTGAAGGACTGGTTTCAGAAAGCAAAAAAACGGGACTGGAATTAATTACAAGCACTTCGCTCAATATATGGGCGCTGTTAAGGTTTAAAAAAAAATGATACTTTTATAGATCTATGAGCGTGTTTATGAAACACAGGCAGCTGCTTATTTTTCTGCTATTGCTTATTTTGGCATCGTTTGATTTTTTGACAGCCCAGGATTCAAAAGTTTTTTCCGGGGAGCCACAGAATTATGCCGGTGAGCTTGGTGCTTTCATGCAAAAGAATGCCACTGAAGCCAGCAACAAGGCTCTCAATGATTTCATGCAAGCCTGGTCGAAAGACAGCCTTTTCTCAAAAAAGGAGCAGGAAGATATTATCGCTTCTTCCATAATTATGGTGAAAAGAAATGGCCATCCCTACCCGCATTTTACCCATTATTTAGCCAGCCTTGTATCTTTAAAAAGGAAAAATAGTTCACCTGAAAACTATCAGAATTGGCAAAAAGGGCTGGACCTGCTTCTCGAAAAGCGAAAAGTTTCCCTGATGAATACTGACAGGTATTTTGTTTTCACCACACAACTTCTTGACAGCAGTTCACTCTATATTTCCGGATCAGTTGACTGGAAGCTGAATTCTTCAAATTACCGGTTTGTGGTAGACAGTGCCATTCATGTTGTAGTTCCCGCAACCAAGCTGGTTTGTTATGCCAAACGCGACAGTATGGCCATTTTCGAAACTTCCGGTGAATTTAATCCCATCACCTCGGTATGGAAGGGTAAAAATGGATTGGTGACCTGGGAGCGTGCCGGTTTTAAAAGAAATGATGTAAATGCCAGGCTGAGTACCTATGAAATCAATATGACCCGTTCAGAATATTCAGCATCGCAGGTAGTATTCACCAATACAATCTATTTCAGCAATCCATTAAAGGGAAATCTTATCGATAAAGTTCAACTGAACAAGAAACCCGAAGATGCAGATTACCCTCAATTCATCTCATACCAGAAGGACTTTAAGATTAAGAATCTTTATAAGGACATCAATTACGAAGGCGGTCTGTCGATGCAGGGCGCCAAAATGGTGGGAACAGGTACCCGGGAATCGCAGGCAAAGGTTTATATTTATCGTAAGGACACCCTTGTCATTCTTGCCAGGTCATCATTTTTTGCTTTTAAAACGAGTCGTATCGACGCACCCAATGCAGAAATTGTGATCAAGCTAAAGAATGATTCCATTTTCCATCCGGGCCTGGCCTTAACTTACCTTGTTCCCAACAGGGAACTAACCTTATACCGTACAGATAATTACAGCTTCGCAAAGCCCGTATTACGATTCATATCACAACATCGACATGTCATTTGAGCAACTGGTATGGAAAATGAATGAACCCGTGATGCATTTCACAGCCCTCATGGGGAGCACAGTTGCAAATGCCAATTTTGAGTCGGTTAATTTCTTTAATAACAATAAATATCTGAGTTTGCAGCTTATGGATGAAGTGCATCCGCTGATCTCAATCCGGAGTTTTGCAAAGTACATGGGAACCGATCAATTTCTGGCAGAGGATTTTGCCGCATACCTTAATAAGTCGATTGCCCAGGTAAAGCAGCTGCTAATGCGTATGGCTGCCCAGGGGTTTATTTATTACGAAAGTGAAACCGGCATGGCCACGATCCGTCCCCGCCTCCATGATTACCTTGCTGCAAGTGTTTCAAAAATCGATTATGATGTGATCAGTATTCCTTCCACGACAAACATGCCGGTGGACAATGCGATATTTGATCTCCGGAATTACAATCTCACCATCAACGGGGTATCACGCATATTTCTGAGTGATTCACAAAATGTAGCCATTTACCCGACCAATGCCCGGATTATAATGAAAAAAAACCGTGATTTTCAGTTTAATGGTCACGTACAGGCGGGGTTGTTTACCATTTCGGGACAGAACTTCTTCTTCTCTTATGACACCTTCAAAATCAACATGACTAAAATTGACTCCCTGCAGATCCGTTACCTGACAGGGGCAAAAAACAGCTATGGAGTTCCGGTGTCAGAAAAAGCCAAAAACCTTATCGAGGATCTGAAAGGTGATTTGTATGTTGATAAGCCCGATAACAAATCAGGCCGCAATAACTTTCCGGAATATCCGATTTTCCGGTCGAAAGCAGACGGACATGTATACTATGACGATAAAACCATCCAGTCGGGTGTTTACAGTCGTGATAAATTTTTCTTTCAGATCTATCCCTTTGAAATGGATAGCCTGGACAATTTCAACCGGAAATCAATGCAGTTTGACGGGGAACTTACATCGGCCGGTATATTCCCTGTAATTCAGGAAACCTTAAGGCTGCAGCCGGACAATTCACTTGGATTTCATCATATGTCCCCGGATTCCGGAATTTCAGTATATGGAGGAAAAGGAACATTTAAAAACGACATCATCCTGAATCGTTCAGGGCTTACAGGAAATGGAACACTGGATTATCTTACCTCCTCGGTTGCATCGGAACAGCTGAGATTTTATCCCGATTCAATGAATGCCATGGCGCGTGACTTCACAATCGCGGAAAAGACTTCACCGACTGAATATCCCAAAGTTGAATCCGTCCATGATTCCATACACTGGATGCCCTACCTTGATGAGCTTTATGCCTACAGGACCGACACCGCATTCAGAATGTTCGATAATAAGGGCGTTTTGGCAGGGGATCTGAAATTGCAGCCAACAGGATTGTCGGGAAAAGGAAGAATGTTATTTGAAGGCGCCGAAATGCGCTCTGACCATTATGCCTATAAGTCAAATGATATTCATGCGGACAGTGCCGATTTCTTTCTTAAATCACTTGCATTCGGAAGGATTTACCGTGCTCACTGAAAACATAAAAGCGGATATTAATTTCATGGAACATAAGGGAATCTTTAATTCAAATGAAGACTATACACTGGTTTCCTTTCCTGAAAACAAATATGTCAGTTTCCTCGATCATTTCGAATGGGACATGGACCGGAAGGAAATGGCCATGGGATCAGTAAACAATGTGCCTCCCGCAGTGGATACAACCCAGGAAGGTTTTACGGGACCCCGGTATATCAGCATTGATCCTGAACAGGATTCGCTCAGCTTTATTTCTCCGGTGGCGTATTACGATTATGACAGCAATCTGATCAAAGCAACCCTTGTTCAATATATTGACATAGCGGATGCACGCATTTATCCCGAAAATCAAAAACTCACCGTTATGCCGGATGCCAGGCTGAGAACATTATATAAGGCCGGACTTGTGGCAAACAGGGAAAATAATAATTTTTCCATGCATGATGCTGTGCTGACAATCACCGGGAAGAACAGGTATACCGGCTCAGGATATTATGAATATATTGACGAAATTGAACAACATCAGACGCTCTTTTTCAGCACACTGGGTGTGGACACCAGCAGGCAAAGCATAGGATCGGGTGAGATTGCCGAAACCGACAATTTCACCCTCAGCCCGAATTACAGGTACCAGGGAAAATTTTACATGAAAGCCTCGCAGAAACTGCTCACATTTGACGGAGGAGCACTGATAGAGCAGAATTGTGACCGGTTACCGCCCCGATGGGTATATTTCAGATCAGAAATAGATCCGCTGGATATTATGATACCCATTGCCGATCCGCTCATTGATATTAACAGGGATAAGATCTTCAACGGCTTATTCATGTATTATGATTCCGTACATGTTTACCCGGCTTTCCTTTCAGGCCGCAAGAATTATAGTGATGGTCCGGTGGTGACTTCAGGCGGATTTTTGCATTATGACAAAGACAAGCAGGAATATGTGATTGCCAAAAAAGAAAAGCTGGCAGACAGAAATTTGCCCGGTAACCTGGTAAGTCTTCAGCGTGAAAGTTGTGAGTTATATGGAGAAGGGAGATTAAGCTTTGGAGAAAAACTGGGACAGGTTAAACTCACTGCCGCCGGCAATATAACTCATAATACAGTTACAAATGAAACTGCAATGGATGTATTGATGGGCATGGATTTCTTTGTTGATGATAATATAATGGAAGTCATGGCGATGGAAGCCGACAGTATGCCTCGTTTGCCCGCAGTGGATCTCAGCCGTGCTTCGAACACAAAGAATATGGTGGAACTCATGGGAAAAGAAAAGTATAATGCCATGAAATCGGATTTAAGTTTGTTCGGTTCTGCCAGGACATTGCCGCCTGAAATGAAGCATACCCTTGTATTTAATGAGCTGAAATTTAAATGGAACAATGAGACCAATTCCTGGATGTCAGTGGGAAAGATAGGTATTGCCAGCATAAATAATGTACCTGTTAATAAACGTGTGGATGGATTGATTGAACTTCAGATCAAACGAAGCGGTGATATTATGGATATCTATCTCCAGTTTGATCGCCGTACGTGGTATTATTTCGGATATACAAGGGGTGTAATGCAAATTCATTCATCGAATAATACATTCCTGGAAAAGATAAATAAACTAAAGACGGCTGACAGGCGGATGAAAGTTACCACCGGCGAATCTTACATCTATATGGTATCCACTGATGTGAAGAAGAATTCATTTTTGAGAAGATTCCGTGAAGTGACAGAGGCAGCACAGGCCCCGGCTGAAAACCCTGATACAGCTATCCGCGGATAGTTAACGAACCACGGAGTTTACCAGTGACTCACAGAGTCTGATGACTTTTTGCACTTGATTTCTGAAGGTCGCAAAGTGCACTCAGTGTAATAAAGACACCGAATGCAATGAGATTCTTAGTGTCTTTGTGACTTAGTGGCTAAAATTTAAAAACTCTGTCAGCTCTCTGCGTAAACTTAGCGCTCTGTGCGTTAAAAATTCCCTTTTTTCTTTTTTTGCATTATAAATTGTTTTTTATTTTTGCAACAATTCATAACAGACATGGAACAATGACAGAAGATAAAAGAAAAGTTGAGGTATGTTTTTCCCCTGTCATGTTCTCTGATTTCAGGAATGATTCATCAATCGTAGTGATCGTGGATATTCTGAGGGCAACCTCAGCCATTGTGACCGCCTTTATGAATGGCGTGAAAAGCATTATTCCTGTCGCTACCCTGGAAGAGGCAATGGATTATAAAAAGAAGGGATTCCTTGTTGCAGCAGAACGCGATGGCATTGTTCGCGATTTTGCGGACTTTGGGAATTCGCCTCATAATTTCCGCCGGGAGATCATCGGTGGAAAAGACATCGTATATTCCACTACAAATGGTACTTTAAGTATCATGATGGCAAAAGAAAGTCACCGGGTATTGATTGGCTCGTATCTGAACCTCCAGGCTCTTGTGGATTATATTCACAGGGAAGACCGCAACCTGGTGATCTTATGTGCAGGATGGAAAAACAAATTCAACCTTGAAGATACACTCTTCGCAGGTTTGCTGGCTGAAGAAGTGTTAAAGAATAACCGGTTTACAACAAATTGCGATTCCACGTATGCTTCAATGGATTTATGGAATCTGGCTAAAAGCGACCTGATGGGATATCTTGAAAAAGCAGCGCAAAGGCACCGGTTAAAAAAGAGCAAACTGGATGATGTGATCGGATATTGTCATACGATGAACCTTACCCATTTAATCCCGATTTTAAAGGATAATTTTCTTACTTTAGTTAAAAATAGTAAATGAAGATATTGACACTGTTAGTAAATAATAATACATTTTCTCTGTTATTTTATTCACAATCAAACTATTATTTTTTAAATTTGAAAACACTAGTTGTTAATTGTTTAACAAATAAAATAAGCTCCTATGAAAAAGTATAATTTTAATCCGGGCCCTTCTGTATTGCCTGAATTCACGTTGAAAAACACAGCGGAAGCAGTTCTTAACCTTAATGGCAGTGGGATGTCAATCATGGAAATATCTCATCGCAGCAAGGATTTCGAAGCCATTTTAAAAGAAGCTAAGGACTTATTCAGGGAATTACTGGAGATACCATCCGGATATTCCATTCTATTCCTGCAGGGAGGAGCCAGCTTACAGTTTACCATGATTCCCTATAATTTCTTAAGCAAGAAAGCAGCTTATGTTGATTCAGGTTCATGGGCATCGAAGGCAATTAAGGAAGCCAAATTTTTTGGCGAAGTTCAGGTATTGGGATCTTCGAAAGATCAGAATTACACCTTTATTCCCAAAGGTTTCAGCATACCGTCAGATGTGGATTATCTGCATGTGACCACCAACAATACAATTTACGGAACTGAAATGAAGCAGGACCTGGATTCACCGGTACCTGTAGTTGCTGATGCATCATCCGATATTCTCAGCCGTCCGATTGATGTTTCGAAATATGCGCTCATATATGGTGGTGCTCAAAAGAACCTGGGTCCCGCAGGCGTTTCTTTTGCAATTGTCAAGGACAGCCTGCTTGAAAAATCAGCCAGACCGGTTCCAACCATGCTGAGCTATAAGATCCATGCAGAAAATGATTCTTTATACAATACTCCTCCCTGCGTAGCCATTTATGCGTGCCTGCAGACCCTGAAATGGCTGAAAAATCTTGGCGGTCTGAAAGCTATTTACAAGATGAATGTTGAAAAGGCTGATATGCTGTATAAGGAAATCGACAGGAATAAGTTGTTCATGTCTCCCCTGGCCAATGTGGAAGACAGATCCCTGATGAATGTTGTCTTTGTCTTTAAACCGGAATATAAGGACCTGGAAGAAAAGTTCCTGGAACTTGCCAAAGCCAAAGGACTTGTTGGTATAAAGGGTCACCGTTCGGTGGGTGGATTCCGGGCTTCCATTTATAACGCCATGCCTGTGGAAGGAGTAAAAGCACTGGTGGATGCCATGAAGGAATTTGAGGCAGGTAATCAGTAACAGGGACGAGGAATACGAGTTACGAGTACGATTTACGAGTGATCGGTTGTCACATATCAGTATGTCATATTCATTAATCGCTATAATACATTCTTAACGCAAAATACGAAAAAAATGCAAACAGTTCTTATAGCAACGGACAAACCTTTTGCCAAAGTAGCGGTGAATGGAATTGGGGATATCATAAAAAGCGCCGGATTTGAATTGAAGCTTCTGGAAAAATACACCTCCAGGGAACAATTGCTCGAGGCTGTGAAAGACGTAGATGCTGTCATTGTTCGCAGCGATATCATCGATGAGGAAGTGATCAAGGCTGCCGGCAAGCTTAAAATTGCTGTCAGGGCAGGTGCCGGATATGATAATATCGATCTGAAGGCGGCTTCTGCCAAGGGAGTTGTAGTAATGAACACACCCGGACAGAATGCAAATGCAGTTGCTGAACTTGCTTTTGGAGCAATGATCTTTTTGAACCGTAATTTTTACAATGGCAGTTCAGGCATCGAATTACGGGGTAAAACGCTGGGAATTCATGCATACGGACATATTGGCCGGATAGTGGCCAGAATTGCCAAAGGATTTGGTATGGATGTTTTTGCTCATGATCCATTCGTGGATAAAGTAGTTGTTGAGAATGACGGTGTAAAATATGTTCCTGATGCAGAGGATCTTTACCGTAAATGCCAGTATATCTCGGTCAATCTTCCGGCAAACAAGGAAACAAAAGAATCTATCAATTTCGACCTTCTGAATCTGATGCCCGAGGGTGCAACACTTGTAAACACAGCGCGAAAAGAAATCATTCACGAAGCTTCACTTCTGAAAATGTTTTCACTTCGGAAGGATTTCAGGTATGTTACCGATGTAGCACCTGATTGCCAGGAACAGATCAAAACAGAATATGCAACCCGGTATTATGCAACCCCTAAAAAAATGGGTGCCCAGACAGAGGAGGCCAATATCAATGCAGGTCTGGCTGCTGCAAGACAGATCGTAAACTTCCTTACCAAAGGTGACAAAACTTTCCAGGTGAATTAAACCGGGGAAATAATGTATATTAAAACACAGAGACGCAAAATTTGCGTCTCTGTTTGTTCTAAAAAGCATCATAATCATTACCTTTACGAGGTTGTTCGCCGCGGGCAAGCGGAGTCAGGCGGAGATCGCTCGGGAACTCCACATCAGTCGCCAAAGCGTGAGCCGCTGGTACGAGGCATGGCGGTTGGATGAGTCGGACTGGATTCGTGGTGCGGGCCGAGGGCCCCGGCCGTCCACCGAAACTGGATGACGAGCAACTGCAGCGGGTGGATGAGGCCTTGCGCGAGGGGGCGCAGGCGCACGGTTTCGGGACGGATCTGTGGACACTGCCGCGTGTGTGGCGCACGGTGATCGAACGAGTGAGCGGCGTTCGCTATCATCCCGGTCATGTGTGGAAGATCCTGACGGCCATGCAGTGGAGCCTGCAACGGCAGGCACGGCGGGCGCGGGAAGGGGATTCAGGAGGCACGGCAGCGCTGGGTGGCGGAGCAGTGGCCGGCGGTAAAAAAAACGCCCGGCGTCGAAAAGCTTGGATTCTGTTCCAGGACGAAAGTGGCGTCTCGGAGCGGCCGCCGGTAAGAAGAACCTGGGCACCGAAGGGGGAGACTCCGGTGTTGATTCACGCCTTCAACTGGAAGAAGTTGTCGGTGTGCGCCGCACTCGGCTATCGGTGGGACGGTCAGCGATGCCGGCTGTGGTTCCAGACCAGCCCGGCAGCTACAACGACGAGAGCCTGATCGCCTTCTTGCGAGACCTGAAGAAACACCTGCGTGGGCAGAAGGCGATCCTGATCTGGGACGGTTTGCCCGCACACAAGAGTCGCAAGATGAAACAGTACCTGGAGAGTCAGCGCATCTTTGATCCGTACGGCGGCCAGGTGGGCTGGCTGGCGGCCGTTGGCTTGCCAGTCCGCGCAGAAATGAGCTCCAATAATCAGTCATCGCTCTTTTCCCGAGAGCCTCGTCTCTTGCGGAGTCGCCGGGATCTTCGGCCAATTCGGGGTCGTGGCCTCGAGCGTGCCGAACACGTAGGGCAGTTCGCTGGCATGGAAAGCGTGCAGACCGGCCGAATCGGCAGCCGGATAGCCGTGGTCGAAGAAGTAGAGGAAGGACGGCACGCCCAGCGCGACCTGTTTCCTGACCAGCCGCTCCGCGGTCCATCCGTACAAGGCATCGCGCGTGGTCGCCAGGATGCTCTCCTCCATGTTCGTGCCGGGATAGAGCCGCAGGAATTCGTCGGCGAGGTCGAGATAGCGTTCGCGAATGACGCGCTCATACTCGGCGGCAGTCGCAGCAGGCCGGCGGAGCGAGCACCCTCAGCGAACGGATTTCGCCGCTGTTGAAGCCGGCCAGCAACGGCACCGGCGCTTGTTCGCCGCTGTCGAAGACGTCGACCAGCTGGCGCGGCAGAATTTGCCCGTCGATCGCGCCCCACGGCGCATAGCCTGCCGCCGGCGCGGCGTCCGTCAGTGCCTGCGCATCCATCGCGCGCAACGCGGCAAGGTCCGGCGCGTGCAGCGCGGCGGCGAGGCGTTGCGCCGCTCTCCTCGGCAGACGGCAGCCGAAATGGCGCTGCTTCAGCTCGGGCGTCGAGATCATGTAGGCGCTCTCGCGCGATCGCCTTCGAGAACAGACCCCGCGCGGGCGGCGCGGCCATCAGGTACATGACGCTCAGCGCGCCCGCGGATTCGCCGGCGATGGTCACGTTCGAAGGATCGCCGCCGAACGCACGAATGTTGCGCCGGACCCATTGCAGCGCCTCGATCTGATCGAGCAGGCCATAATTACCGGAGACTCCCAGCGGCGACTCGGCGCTGAGTTCGGGATGCGCCAGCCAGCCGAACACTCCCAGCCGATAGTTGATCGAGACCACGACGATGCCTCTGCGCCGCCAGCCGCGCGCCGTCGTACAGCGGCTCCGCTGCTCGCGCCAGTAGGTCAGCGCGCCGCCGTGAATCCAGAAAAAGACGGGCGCGTTGCGGCGTCGGCAGGCGCCCAGATATTCAGCGTCAGGCAATCCTCGCTCATCGGCAGCGGATCGCGACGTGTAGATTGTCGGGAGGTTGATCGTCGGCTGAAAGCATGCCGGCCCGAATTCCGTTGCTTTTCGCACCTTCGCGTCCATCGGGGCATCGGACTCAGGCGCTTCCAGCGCGCTGTCCCACCGGCGGCAAGGCATACGGGATGCCCCGGTGGGCCCGCGACGCTGGAAAGCGCCGGAACCCATGCCCCGAGTGGACGACGTGCGAAAAGCAACGGATTTCGGGCCGGAATGTTTCCAGCCCCAACCGACACTCTCGCAAATCTATGTTCGCGGCCCGAAGCCGATGAGCGAGGATTGCCTGACGCTGAATATCTGGGCTCCCAGCCGGAGCACACAATGCGCCGGTCTTTTTCTGGATACACGGAGGCTCTCTGATAACGGGGTCGGGCAGGGACCCACTCTATGACGGCGCGCGGCTCGCCGCCGAGGCATCGTCGTGGTTTCCATCAACTATCGGCTGGGCGTCTTCGGCTGGCTCGCGCATCCCGAACTCAGCAATGAGTCGCCGCTTGGCATCTCCGGCAATTATGGTCTGCTCGATCAGATCGAAGCGCTGCAAATGGGTCAAGCGCAACATCAGCGCCTTCGGCGGCGATCCTTCGAACGTGACGATCGCAGGCGAATCCGCGGGTGCGCTGAGCGTCATGTACCTCATGGCATCGCCTCCCGCTCGCGGCCTGTTCGCGAAGGCGATCGCGGAAAGCGCCTACATGATCTCCACGCCCGAGCTGAAGCAGAGCCGCTACGGCACGCCTTCCGCCGAGGAAAGCGGCGCGAAACTGGCCGCCGCTCTTCATGCGCCGCGATATCGCGGCGATGCGGGCGATGGATGCGAAGCAAGCTGAATGAAGCAGCGAATGCGGCGGGGTTCGCGCCATGGGGCGCGATTGACGGGCACGTCTTGCCGCGCCAGCTGGTGATGTGTTCGACCAGCGGCGAACAGGCGCACGTGCCGTTGCTCGCCGGCTTCAACAGCGGCGAAATCCGATCGTTGAGGATCCTCGTCCTGCCTCCTCCTGCGAGTGCGGCCGCGTACGAAAGCATCATTCGAGGACTCTATGGTGACCTGGCCGACGAGTTTCTGCGCCTCTATCCCAGCGCCAACATGCAGGAGAGCATATTGGCCACCACGCGAGATGCTCTTTATGGGTGGACATCGGAGCGGCTGGTCAGGAAACAGGCGGCATTAGGCCTGCCGTCCTTCCTCTACTTTTGGGATCATGGATACCCGGCCGCCGACACTGCCGGCCTGCACGGCTTCCATGCCAGCGAATTGCCCTACGTCTTTGGTACGTTCGACGGTACGCCGCCAAATTGGCCGAAGGTTCGCAAACACCGAGCAAGAGAAGAAGCTCTCGGAGGCGATGACTCGATTATTGGAGCTCATTTGCGCGGACTGGCAAGCCAACGGCCGCCAGCCAGCCCACCTGGCCGCCGTACGGATCAAAGATGCGCTGACTCTCCAGGTACTGTTTCATCTTGCGACTCTTGTGTGCGGCGAACCCGTCCCAGATCAGGATCACCTTCTGCCCACGCAGGTGTTTCTTCAGGTCTCGCGAGAAGGCGATCAGGCTCTCGTCGTTGTAGCTGCCGGGCCTGGTCTGGAACCACAGCGGCATGGCTGAGGCCCTCGGCGCACACCGACAACTTCTTCCAGTTGAAGGCGTGAATCGACGCCGGAGTCTCCCCCTTCGGTGCCCAGGTTCTTCTTACCAGCAAGGCCACTTCGAGACGCCACTTTCGTCCTGGAACAGAATCCAAGCTTTTCGACGCCGGGCGTTTTTTTACCGCCGGCCACTGCTCCGCCACCAGCGCTGCCGTGCCTCCTAATTCCGTTCCCGCGCCTGCTGCGCCCGGCAACTGCAGCTCCCGCTGCATGGCCGTCAGGATCTTCCACCACCGTGAGCCGGACAGCGAACGCCGCTCACTCGTTCGATCACCGCGGCCACACGCGGTACTGCGTCCGAAACCGTGCGCCTGCGCCCCCTCGCGCAAGGCCTCATCCACCCGCTGCAGTTGCTCGTCATCCATTTTCAGTAGAACAGCAGGCTCGGCCCGCACCACGAATCCAGTCCGACTCATCCAACCGCCATGCCTCGTACCAGCGGCTCACGCTTTGCAGGGCGACTGATGTGGAGTTCCCGAGCGATCTCCGGCCTCCGCTTGCCCGCCGCGAACAACCTCGTAAAGGTAATGATTATGATGCTTTTAGAACAAACAGAGACGCTAAATATTGCGTCTCTGTGTTTTAATATACATTATTTCCCCGGTTTAATTCACCTGGAAAGTTTTGTCACCTTTGGTAAGGAAGTTTACGATCTGTCTCGCACCAGGCCTAGGATATTCGCCTCCTCTGTCTGGCCCCCCATTTTTTTAGGGGTGCATAATACCGGGTTGCCATATTCTGTTTTTGATCTGTTCATGGCAATCCGGTGCTACATCGGTAACATACCTGAAATCCTTCCGAAGTGAAAACATTTTCAGAAGTGAAGCTTCGTGAATGATTTCTTTTCGCGCTGTGTTTACAAGCGTTGTACACCCTCGGGCATCAGATTCAGGATGTCGAAATTAATGATTGCTTTGTTTCCTTGTTTGCCGGAAGATTGACCGAGATATACTGGCATTTACGGTAAAGATCCTCTGCAACAGGAACATACACCCGTGCGCCAGGAGTGACAAACGCGCTCATGGAAGCGTACGCGCCGCCGTCGGCGAGAATATCAATTTTCATCGCGCGGATGCGCCCGTCATGGTGCAGCCCACCTTGTATTTCAGAATGTACGGATGCCGCTTGTACGATTCGAGAATGGATTCTTCGCGGCGGTAGCGAATCTGACCGGACGGCCCGTTTTCAGCGCGGCAATCGCGGCGCGCGCCGACAGCATGCACATCGTATCGTCCTTGCCGCCGAAAGAGCCGCCCAACTCGGCCTGTCGAATGCGCACGCGGTTCAGCGGCCAGCCAAAGCCTCGGCCGTCAGTCGCCGCGCCGTAAACGGATTTTGAATGGAGCCGACGATTTCGATTCCGCGGTTTCCTCGCGCGGAACCGCCGTCACGCACTCCGGTTCGAGATAGGCGTGCTCCACGCGCTGGGTGGTATAGGTCCGCTCGAGAACGAAATCGCTCTCGGCAAATCCCTTCTCGATGTCGCCCTTGCGGAGCGGATAATGAACGATGAGATTGTTCCGAGAATTCGGGATGAATCAGCGGCGCGCCGCTATCAGAGCCCGCGCGGGATCTTCAGCACCGGCAGCGGCACGGCATCAATCTTGATCTGCTCGCGAAGCGCAGGTCGTTCCTCTTCCGACGGGCCGACCAACATCGCCACCACGTCGCCGGGCGTGACGATCCGCTCGTCGCAAAATACCGGTTGATCGCTCCGCACGATGCCGATCTTTTTCGCCGCCGGAATGTCGCGCGCGTCGCAAATCGCCGTCAGCGCCGGATGGGATAATCGCGGAATAGTCCACCGACCGGATCATCGCATGGACAACGGCGTGCGCACCATGACCGCGGACAGTGAATTCGCGAACACTAAATCGTCGGCGAAACGCGTCTGACCGGTGACTTTTTCCACCGCGTCTTGCCGCTCCACCGGCTGGCCACGACAGTGGAATTGCGCGCGGCTCATAGCGCTCCATCGCCACGAAACGCTGACGAAGCCGCGCGCCTTGCTCGGCGATGTTGCGCGCCGCGCAGTTTCTCGGTGATAATCGGCACGAAATCGCGCATAGAAATTTCCCGCCGCCGACCAGTGTGCGCACCGGACTCTCCAAGATTCCGTAGATGAAATGGCCGAAGAAGTTTTCCGTTCGATCGGCGTCGGCGGAACATAGTCCCACACCAGAAAGTCCGCGCGTCGCCGGCGTTCAGCGCAGGATAATCCGCAAAATAGCGACGGGCGAACGCAAGTTGATCGTGCAAATTTTCGCAAACCAGCGAAACGCTTCCGCCATACCGCCGCCCTGATGCCGGTAGAGCAGAAAAAACTGCTTCATCGTGCGCGCGATGTTGGCGTGCATGCCGTCGGTTCCCGCCAGCAGGGGTGTTCGTTCGGATACGTGCGTAATCGGCCACGCCGACGCGGTTGTTCAGGTTGGAATCCGGACAGCACGCGACCCGCAACCAT
>CAWBNI010000048.1:0-15039 GCA_963790105.1 uncultured Bacteroidales bacterium
TAAGCCCTGGCGAAGAAGGCTTCTCCTCTCCACTGGTTCTTTTCCGCAGGACCCTATATCCGGAACATTTTCAATGTTGTTAAGAATCATATTGGCGGCAAGGATTGAGCATAGCAGGCAGTCCAGATTTTTTCCACATACCAGTTATCTGTTTGTATGTAATTAGAATCAATCTCGATTTCTCCAGCGTAGCCGGTTATGCTCTTGACATCATCGGAAGCCAGATTTGAATAGAGGATATAGTTGTAGGGTTTCAAGAATAGTACATCCCCGTGAGGGCTGTTAATGCAGTTGTCTTGTTTGCAAACACCTGTTCATGAACTAATTGGTTTTCAGGTGTTACATCCAGAAGATCATCACATCCAAACTGGCAAAGGAGCAATATAAGGAGCGGTAATGTGCTTTTCATAGGGATCAGTTTTTTGGTAAGCTAGAATATCAAGATTGATTCCCAGGATAACTGATTTTGCCATTGGATAGGAATCATATTCCATGTTGAGGTAGGTATTACCGGACCCGGCATTGCTCAACTCCGGATCGAAGCCGGGATATTTTGTCCAGGTAAACAGGTTCTGGCCTGTAATAAATATCCGGAATCGCTGGATCTTGAGTTTTGTTAACTTATCAAAAGGAAGTGAATAGGATAGCATTACTGTTTTTAAACGGATATAGGAAGCATCATGAATAAACCGACTTGACATTTTATAGTATTCTGGTTCGAAAACTGTTGCTTTGGGCACATTCGTAATATCACCCGGTTTCTGCCAGCGGTTGAGCATATACCGCATCTGGTTGGTGCCTCCATAGGTTTCTGTAGATGTTGATGGGTACCACCAGTAGGCCCTGGAAGCATAGTACACATCGAAATGATGGGCAAATGGATCACCCAGTTCAGTTCAAATCTCTTCCAGGTAAACAAATTGGTCATCCCTCCCTGGAGCCGGGGATGCGGGTTTCCGATCACCATCCTGTCATCGTCGTCAATCTTCCCGTCCGGTTTGCCGGTAAGTTCACCTTGAGTATCTGATCCGTCAATATCCCTGTAAATGATCGATCCGTCTTCAGGGTTATCCTTTAAATTTGTATCCGTAGAAAACGCCCCAGGGATAGCCCTCGGCATAAAGATTCGGGCCCATTATTATTTTTTCATCATTATTGGCCTGTTACGAATGTGTTTTGGTTGTGGAATATATTCAGGCTTGTTTGCCAGTCAAATCCTCCGGAAGTAGTCACATTTACTGTATTAATTGTTAACTCAATTCCTTTGTTTTCCATTTTGCCAACATTAACAACGGCATTAGAGTAACCCGATGTTAGCTGAACGGATCTTTCGAGGATTATATCCCGGGTTTGTCGTAAATAAGCTGTTAAGTCAAGCGATATCCTGTCGTGCCAAAGGCCTACATCCAGGCCGCTCTCGTAGTTGACGGTTTTTTCCCATCGGAGGCTCTTGTTTCCAATAAAGGTGCTGGGCAGGATACCTGGTTGCTTTAAATAATTCTTGCCTGGATTCCACATGGTCATCCATTGAAAGTCACCCATGGTCTGATTGCCGAGTGTTCCGATCCCGACCCTGAGCTTCAGTTCACTGATGAAGTTATTTTTGTTGATAAATGGTTCTTCGCTCATCCTCCAGGCAGCGGAGAAAGCCGGGAAGTACCCGATGCGGTTGTTAGACCCGAAACCTGGACGAGCCATCTGCCCTGATCACTGCCTGTAATAAATACTTCTGGTTGTAGTTATAGGCTACTCTTCCGTACCACGAAGCCATTTTTGACTCATTTCGATCAGAATTGGTACGATATGATACTGGACGGCAGCATTCAGGGTAGTGCAATTCATTGCTGGGATAGCCTGTATAAGCGATCGACATGAATTCATCCCGGTTTATTTGATAGCTCATACCGGTCATAGCCGTCAGATTATGAACTGTATTAAGTGTTTTCGAATAGGTAAGTGTGTTTTCATTTACGATCATATTGCCGGATGCCTGGTGGTCGGTGCCTTCCCCATGATTGGGAGTCTGGGCCCATTCATCCACCGGCATAAAGTAATCCTCATGCAGGCTCAGATAATCAGCTCCCAGGGATATTCTCAGTTTTAAATCGCTTATAGGGCTATAATTAACCTGGAATCTCAGCATGCTTCTGAATTCCGTGAGTTCATCGATGGCCTCGTTGCCAACAGCTACCGGATTTACCAACTGAATGATCTGATTGGTGGTATGGTAAGTGCTGTCGGGATTGTAGATGGGTTCAATGGGAGGCATCAGGATGGCTTGCATGGGGGTACTCAGGCCTTCATTCCTGCTTTTGTTGTTAATAGAATTTGCAAAATACAGGTTTGTCCCGACGCTCCATTTGTCATTCAGTGCAATATCGAAATTTGCCCGGCCTGACCACCGGCTTAGATCGTTCCCGATCACTATTCCTTTCTGATTTCCATATGCGCCGGACAGGTAATAGGTAATTTTTTCATTTCCACCGGATGCCGATAACTGGTAATTCGACAAGTGATCCGGTTTGAAAGACTGCATCCTGCCAGTCAGTGCTGAATGAAACGCTATCGGGATAGCCATAGTGTAGGGTGTCTTTGGAATCAGTATTAAAATAGGCCTCATTCATCAATTCAACATATTCCTTTGCGTTGCACAGATCCAGCTTTTTAGTTGGTTTCTGCCAGCCGGTATACATGTTGAAACTTACGACCGGTTCGTTTTTTTGTCCGCGCCGGGTGGTAATCAGTATTACCCCGTTGGCTGCTCTTGATCCGTAAATGGACGCGTAGGAGGCATCCTTTAAAACTTCAATGGATTGAATATCGTCAGGATTTATATCATTCAGTGAGCTATACATATTACTGCCGGCAAAATTAAACCATTGGAATGACCCGGTAAGGATGGGCATTCCATCAACAAGATAGAGAGGCTGGTTACTGCCGACACTGGTAAATCCCCTGATCCTCACAGCAGGGCTGCTGCCCGGTTGACCGGTATTGGACCATACCTGTACGCCGGCTATTTTGCCCTGCAAAATCTGATCGGGCGATCCCACCAATCTGTTTTCCAGATCCTTTGCCTCCAGACGTCCTATGGAACCCGTGAGAAGGCGCCTGCTCTGCGAGCCGTACCCTACAATCACGGCTTCATCCAGGTTCAGGAGCAAAGGTATTAGCTCAACATCAATACGGGTTTGTCCCGAAATCGGTACCTCCCGGGTAGTCATACCGGCACATTTGAATTCCAATGCCAGGTCGTCAGGCTGAACAGCAATGGAGTACCGACCCAGCGTATCGGAAATTGTGCCCGTTTTGGTTCCTTTAACAGTTACAAAAACAAAGGAAATAGCTTCACCGTTTTCTGCTGACGTTATTCTACCAGAAATAGTTACTTTCTGCGGGAAAGCACAAAAAACCGTGAAAAACAGAACGACTGAAATTGACAGGCATTTGGTCTTCATAAGGTCAAGGGTTTTTGGATAGAATCAGGAGTCAAAGAACTGCCAGATAAATTACAAAATATCCGGGTGAAATGCAATTATATATAATTGCATATGACCAAATAGTACTCGTTTTTGAGCAAAATGAGGTAGATCAGGGGCCTGTGAAATCGTACATTTAGATCAGCATTTACCAAACCCGTAAGTAAATCTTCCTTCCCCTGTTAGGTAAATATTATTTCTTTTTATAGCTGCCGGAACCTACCTCCGGCAGTTTATTTTATTTTAATTTATCTCGTAAAATAAACTTCTCCTTTTAGCATTTGTTTATGCTGAATCATGCAGCAGTATTGATTTTTTCACGTATCTAAGGGAAAGGACAGTTTTCAGGTTATTGACCCAATAGAATGTGATTCATGAGATTAGTTTGTACTGTTTTGGCACTGCTTATAACCAACCTGCTTGTTGCCCAGGAGAAAAAAACCACGGAAGCGGTGTATATTTCTACCCCCCTCACAATCGACGGCGTTCTGGATGAGGCTGTTTATGAACAATCCAAGCCTGCTACTGATTTTCTCCAGATACAACCCTATAACGGGAAACCATCCTTTCAGCCTACTGAGGTGTACATTTTTTATGATCAGACTGCCATTTACGTGGGCGCCATGATGTATGACAGTGCACCCGACAGCATATTCAATTTCTTTTCCGAAAGAGATAATATCGGCAGTTCTGATTACTTCGGAATTTATTTTGATCCATATAACCAGGGGCAGCTTGCTTATGGTTTCTTTGTTACGCCGGCCGGCGTGCAAACGGACCTGAAAGCTATTAAGGCAGAGTATGATAATGAATATGAAAACTGGAATGCTGTCTGGCAGAGCAAAACAAGGGTTACGGAAAATGGATGGGTTGTCGAAATGCGCATTCCTTATTCGGCTCTTCGTTTTCCCGAAAAGGGAGGCGGAACCTGGGGTTTAAATATGTTCAGGAATATCAGGCGGTACAATTCGAATAATTCATGGAATTTCCTTAATCGCGAGGTATCCGGCTTTATTCACCAGGAAGGCCAGCTGACTGGTATCAAAAATATTAAACCCCCGGTGAGGCTTTCATTAAGTCCCTATGCAGCTGCTTATACAGAATTCAAGGGGGATGGTTCCACCCCGGATTATACATATAAGGGTGGGATGGACCTTAAATACGGGATTAGTGAAAGCTTTACGCTGGATATGATGCTTATCCCCGATTTCGGACAAATTCAGTCCGATGACAAACAGTTGAATCTTATCTCCTTATGAAATATATTACGATGAAAAACGGCAGTTTTTTACCGAAGGAACCGAGCTTTTTCAGCGGGGAGATGTATTTTATTCCCGTCGCATCGGTTCCACTCCATTTTATTCGGAGAAAGCAGGCGATGAACTGGCTGCAAATGAGGAGGTCATCTATAATCCTACAGAAACGCAGTTGATCAATGCCACAAAAATTTCGGGCCGCACACCCTCCGGTTGGGGACTGGGCATGTTGAATGCCATCACCATCCCGTCATATGCCAAAGTGCGGGATTCAATTACAGGGGTGGAACGAAAAGTTGAGGTGCAGCCTTATACGAATTACAATGTATCGGTAATTGACAAGTCGCTGAAAAACAATTCCTATTTCAGCCTGATCAATACGAATATGACCCTGTTCAATGATCCCTTCAGGGCAAATGTCACCGCAACAGATTTTCAGATACGGAACAAGAAGAAAACCTTTGCCATCAAAGGGAAGGGTGGAATAAGTACCCGGAATGAAAACGGAAAGGAAACCGGGTTTTTCAGCGGGTTAAGCATTGATAAAAACAGCGGAAAGCTGTTGTATGGTATTTCTGAAATGATCCACTCCGATAAATACAATCCGAATGACCTGGGATACCTCCAGCGCAACAATGACATGGTTACGGAAACCTATGTAAATTATAATATAATTGAGCCATTCGGAATTTTCAGGGAAATACACATGAATATCTGGTGGGACCATGTTCGGATGTACAAGAATAACGCCTTGTTTGGTAACCAGGTTGGATTCAATTACTATTCTTTATTTAAGAATAATTATGGTGCGGAATTGAACCTGCGATTTTCAGGAAATGAACACGATTATTATGAGCCAAGGGTTGCAGGCCGGTATTACCTCGCACCGTACCGGTTTCGTGCCAACTTTTGGTTTACTACCGACCGGCGGAAGGCTGTAAACGCAAACATGTACCTGGCAAGGACCCAGGTTCCAACGACCGATGAATACAGGAACGACGGAAATTTAAATTTAAATGTTCGGGTGGGGAAACGATATCAGTTTTATTATGGAATTATGTTTGACAACGTTGTCAATGACAGAGGATTTGTAGACAAGACAGAAAGTGAGGATACAATCTATTTTGCGCGGCGTAATGTGAATACGATTGAAAACAGTATTCAGGCCTCCTATTCCTTCACGAACAATGCCAGTGTAAGCCTCCGCATCAGGCATTACTGGTCGGGTGCGGATAACAAAGACTACTACCAGTTAAAGTACGATGGATCACTTGAACCGGATCCCAATTATTTACAAAACAAAGATGAGAACTATAATGCATTTAATGTGGATCTGATCTTCAGGTGGATATTTGCACCCGGTTCGGAACTCACCTTCTCATGGAAGAATGCCATCTTTACGGATGGCGAGAACGTAAACCCCGACTACTTCGATAACCTCAGCAATACCTGGCATTCCGACCAGATCAACAGCCTTTCTGTTAAGATATTGTATTATATTGATTACAATAGTCTGAGGAGGAGTCAGAGTAGGGAGTAGGGAGAAGTGAGTAAGGAGAGATGAGATATGAGAAATGAGTAAGGAATCCTTTGATAGTTGATCTTCTTACATCACATCAATCTCTGAGGCCTTCAGCAACTGGCGGATGGATTTTACGTCAATGGCTATTCCTATGCCGCTGCCAGCGCCCTTGTATATTTCACCGGCAAGCTGAAGGATTTGTTTTTGCCAGGCGATGAGCACCTGGATTGGATCTACACCGGATACTTCAAACTCACCCAATGCCTTTTCCAGACTTTTAATATTGGTGTTGCTGATCTCGGTTAATTTCTCGTAGGATTTATTTTTCCTGTCGAGTTTGTATCCAATAATTCCCAATACTTCATTGGTCTTTAGATCGATCAGGGGGCTTCCTGAATTTCCCCAGATGGTTGATCCGTCAAACTGAAGATACCGGGTATTGTTGCGGTGAATTACCGTAGAAAGTATTCCCGATTTTATGGTGAGACTTGGAGCTGTCATATTGAAAACCTACCAGTGCCAGAGCCTGTCCGATATAAACATGCCGGTTAATTGCCAGTTGCAGGGATGGTACCTCATCAAAAGTAAGATCGGCGGGAGATATTACCGCAAAACCTGTAATTTCCTGATCATAGGAAGTGATAATCCTCTCCACAAAGTCATGCATGGAAAGCCGTTCAAAAGCGGCTGTGGTATGACCATCCTCCTTCACAAACCGGATTTCGACAAATTCAGCTTTGTTGTGAATCCGATTGATCATATCATGGGTAAAAATATAATCACCTGCCTTGAAACCGGTTACGGATATAATTTCTATATCGTTCTCGTTGAGGAACCGGATTGAGCAAACCGAAGAATGACTATTTTTCCAGGCACTTTTGTATAAACTCACCATTGCACACTTGTAAAGATCAATTGTCACTACAAAAGAAGCAAAAATTTAAATTCCTTGTGCTAAGATGATGGATTATTTATAGCGGTGAGATATTTGATCCGAAATAAAAACAAAAAACCGGGAATCTGATCGATTCCCGGTTTTTAACCCTAACCATTAAACCTAAAATTCGAAGAAAACCCTGAAAAAACTACTTAACCTAAAATTTAACCTTAATTATTAACCCTTTAATTACATAACGAAAATCATGCCATTTTTGTTGCGATATGTTAAAATTTTAAGAAATTTTAAGAAATATTTCCCGCAATCGGGTTAAAACCTTACCGTTGCCCCTGCCATGAAATTTATGCCAGCCTGGGGATAATAGTATGGGGAATTGTCGTAAACATAGCCATTTGATTCATATTTCACATTGAATATATTATTTACAAGTAACGTCAGTTCCACTTGTCCAAATTTTTGTTTTGATAATAAATAGCCGATTCGCAAATCATTTATAGTGTATTTATTCAAGGAAAGGTCATTATTCCCGGTATTGTCGAGATATTGCTTACCCACAAATTTTAACTGCCAGTCACACTCCAGGCTTTTGACCGGAAACAGCCTGATTTGCATTGCGCCTACAACCCGCGGGGAAAAGGAAATATCCACATTTTCAAATTGGGTGATCCCGCCTTCGGAATTTTCGGCACTGTAGTTGGTTTTGCTTGTCATCAGTGAAATATTTCCATCCAGCTCCACGTGGGAATTCATTCTGTATCCTCCTGAAAGTTCAATGCCGGTCCGGTAACTTTTGCCGGTATTCTTGCGGATATAGGCTCCGTCATTATTTATTTCACCGGTGAGTACCAGTTGATTATGATAATTCATCAGAAAATAGTTGACTGCATAGCTGAAATTTGTATTTGATTTTCTCAAACCCAGTTCAAAATTCCCCAGTGTTTCAGGTTCCGGTTTTTCGCCGGGGGCTGCATCCACATAATCATCGCGGATTGGCTCCCTGTGGGCAATGCCATAAGATGCGTAGATTGTTCCTGCCTTTGTGGTATAACTTAAACCCAGTTTGGGATTGAAAAAGTGAAATGTCTCGTTGATATCCACTTCATTCAGATCGCTTTCAATGCCATGTGTTTTATAAATGATCTGACGATACTGCATATCGCCATAAAGGGTCAGATCCTTTACAGGTGACCAGCCGGCTTTCAGGAATATGTTAAAATCGGTTTTAAAACCTGTGTTGTCATAATAGGTATCTCCAGGTTTTGATCCGGCAGCATATTCAGCCCAGATGATCTCACCATAATGCCGGGCATCATCGTACTTGTTCCAGGCCCCTCCCAGAATGAATTCGGTTTTTTCGTGTTTGCTTCGAACCGACCAGGTGGTGCCATAATAATGGTTATCAAGCCACCGTCTCCTGATGAGGTCGGTGCGGGTTACAGAATCATGATAGAAATAATGATAGGCGTTGTTTTGAAGGATGCTGTCCCTTCCGAAGTACTGGTTTGAAAGGCCGTAATCCGAAAAGGGCTGATCCTGCATATATTCTTCATAATAGCCCCTTCCATAAGTGTAATGGCCTGAAAGGTTTACACTAAGGCTTTTGGACAACTGGTGGGATATATGAAGCTGATAATGATTTTGTTTATAGTTATCGGTTTGATTATTATAGAACCAAATACTGCCGTCCTCATTAAAAACTGCACCTGCCCAGTTAAAAGTCCGGTCAGTCTTCATCGTGGCGGCATCAATACCATACCATGCCTGATATGTTTTTTCATTCCCCCCGAAAACCACGGCCTTAACAAGCGTTTTATCACTGGTGTAGCCCCCCTGCATAAAAAATGAATTCAGTTTGGATGAGGCCCTGTCGATATAGCCATCCGAACCGATGGATGATCCGCGGCCTTCAAAATACCAGTGGTTCCTAAGTAATCCGGTGCCTGCCTGAAAAGTTGTGCGGTAGGTGCCGAAGGATCCTGCAGCGGCACTGATCACCGCAGATGGTTTTGTTTGAATCGTATTGGTTTCGAGATTCATGGAAGCCCCGAATGCGCCTGCGCCATTTGTGGAGGATCCGACTCCGCGCTGTAATTGCAGGGAATTCACCGAACTGGCAAAATCGGGGATATCCACCCAATACACAGCATGTGATTCCGGATCGTTTAGCGGAATACCGTTAATGGTAACATTGATGCGGGTGATGTCACTGCCGCGTATCCTGAGACCTGTATATCCCACGCCGGTACCGGCATCGGAAGTAGCAACCACCGATGGCTGATTCGACAGCAAATAGGGGAGATCCTGTGCCAGGTTCTGGCGTTCAATCTCTTCTTTTCCGATGGTTGAGAAGGTAGTGGGCGTGTTTTGGGAAGCTCTCACGGCAGAAATAATAACTGCATCGGTTACAAGGGCGGACTCCTTTAAAGATAGTTCGAGATTCTGATCACCGGCAATTTCAACTGAATCCTGTCGCGTTTCAAACCCCACAAAACTTGTCTGCAAAAAATAAAACCCCCGTCTGATCCCGGAAAACTGAAAATGGCCCTGGTTATCGGTTACAGTCTGAAAATAAGTGTCCTTTATGATCACGTGTGCCCCGGCCAGCGGCTGACGCGAATTGTCCGTTACTGTTCCCCTGAGGGAATACTGTGCATAAGTCTGCGCGGACAGGCAGACAAACACAAGCAATACGATTACCTGCTTCATCATGATCCATTTATGTTAATGATACAGGGGCAACGATTTTCATTGCCACCAATTCCCTTCGCCGGCATTACCCGGATCAGGTTCTAAGGGTATGATCTCAGCCCGATTTGTTAAGGCACCCCCTTAGTGAAATACTGAGGTAAAAGTAATATTTTTCTTTAATTGGTGCAATATAGGATGGCTAAACCTGACGGGATTTGGAAAGCTGTCAGGTTAGGAGAGGAATTAATACTATTTTTGTGCCGATTGCAAACCCGGATTAATTCCATTTATGAATCTGACCCTTGATCATTCTGTTTTCAGGACCATTTCGGATACGTTGGAGGAAATGAGCCTCAAAGGCTACGTTATTGGCGGTTATGTACGTGACCTGTTGCTGGATCGTCCGTCAAAAGATATTGATATTGTAGTATTGGGCAGTGGGATTGACCTGGCTCAGGCTGTTGCGAAGAAAACCGGCCGAAAGGGTAAGATAGCAGTTTACCGCACCTTTGGAACAGCGCTTCTGAAAATTGAAGACCTGGATGTTGAATTTGTTGGAGCCCGCAAGGAATCATACAGATCGGATTCACGAAATCCAACGGTAGAAGACGGGACACTGGAAGATGATCAGAACAGGAGGGATTTCACGATTAATTCAATGAGTGTATCGCTCAACAAGCATGACTTTGGTGAGCTGCTGGATCCGTTTAACGGTTTATCTGATCTGAAGGCAAAAATCATCCGTACACCTCTTAATCCCGATATTACCTATTCAGATGATCCGTTACGGATGTTGCGTGCCATCCGGTTTGCTGCGCAGCTTGGATTCGAAATCGAACCCCTTTCACGCGCTGCCATCTGGCATAACCGGGAAAGAATAAACATTATTTCAAAAGAGCGGGTCATTGATGAGATCAACAAAATGATCATGTCTCCTCAACCGTCGCTGGGATTCCTTCTCATGGAACAGTGCGGATTGCTTGAACTGGTATTTCCCGAACTGGACCGGATGAAGGGAGTGGCTGTAAAAGAAAAGCAGGGGCATAAGGATAACTTCAGGCATACTTTGCTGGTGTTGGATAAGATCTCGGAAAAAACGGATAATATCTGGCTGCGGTGGGCTGCCCTGATGCATGACATCGCCAAACCCGCCACACGCAAATTTATTAAAGGCCATGGATGGACCTTTCATGGACATGAATTTTTAGGGGCAAAGTGGACACCTGAAATTTTTCGTCGCATGCATTTGCCGCTTGGTGCATCGATGAAATATGTACAGAAGCTGGTTTTGCTGCATTTAAGGCCCATTGCGCTTGTGGAAGAGGAAGTTACGGATTCAGCGGTTCGCAGGCTGTTGTTTGAGGCAGGGGATGACATTGAGGATTTAATGACATTGTGTGAGGCCGATATTACTTCCAAGAACGATGCGAAAGTAAAGGAATTCCTGGCCAACTTTCAGATGGTGAGGAACAAGCTGAAAGAAATAGAAGAAAAGGATGCGGTCCGTAATTTTCAGCCGCCTGTGGATGGTGAGCTGATTATGAAAACATTCAATATCGGGCCCTGCCGGGAGGTAGGTCTCATCAAAGGTTGCTATAAAAGACGCCATTCTCGAAGGAACTATTCATAACGATTTCGGGGAGGCCTTTGATCTGATGCTGAAGAAGGGGGAGGAGCTTGGATTGAAGAGAGTGACGAGGGACGAGTGACGAGGGACGAGGAAAAACAAGTCCCTGCAAACGTTGTCCCCCTTTGGAGGGTGCAGGGGGAGGATCTTGGCCATCCACCCCCTACCTCGGGGTCAGAAAGGGGCGATGCGATGCCATTTCTACCGACAGACAATCCCTCCGGGATTTTCCGGCTCGTCCCCAGTCCCTTGTCCCTTGTCCCTTGTCCCTTGTCCCTATTCCAGAAGAGCTAGGATCTCCTGCTGATCCCCCGCCTTCAGCGGATTGTTGCTGTTGATGAACACATCGGCAAGCTGCGATTTCTTTTCCTGGAGCAAATGGATTTTCTCCTCGATTGTATCCTTTGTAATAAAGCGGTAAACAAAAACCTTTTTCTTCTGTCCCATCCGGTGTGCACGGCTCATGGCCTGTTCCTCCACTGCCGGATTCCACCATGGATCCAGGATAAACACATAATCGGCTGACGTCAGGTTCAGTCCGAATCCTCCAGCCTTTATCGATATAAAGAAAAGGTGGACATCCTTATTATCCTGAAATTCCTTGATGATGGCTTCCCTTTGTGGTTGAGGCACTTCGCCGGTGAGTAGTGTATAGGGAATATTATTTTGATCGCAATAAGTTGTATAGAGGTCCAGGTGTTTTACAAAAGACGAGAAGATAAGTGCTTTATGTCCTTCTGCGATCAGGTTCCGGATATTGTCAATAATCACATCCTGCTTTCCGGAATCCTCAACATAATGAGTGCTGATAAGTGACGGATGATTGGCTGCCTGCCTTAGTTTTGTCAGGGACTGCAGGATCATGAACGATGATTTCTCCATTCCCTGTTGCCTGATGTTGTCGAGGATAAGGTTTCGGACCTTCGATTTTTCAGTCTCATAAAAGGCTTGTTGCGATTCCGACATTTCGCAATAGATGATTTGCTGGGTAAGGGCCGGCAGTTCACTGGCCACCTCCTTTTTAGTGCGTCGTAATACAAAAGGTTTGATCAGGGTTTGAAGGATGTGTGTTTGTTTCTGATCCTGTCCTTTTTCGATGGGAGTAACGAACTGGTTACGGAAGAATTCAAAATTACCCAGGAGGCCCGGGTTCAGGAAGTTCATTTGTGCCCACAGGTCGCTAAGTGAATTTTCAATCGGTGTACCGGTAAGAACCAGCCTGTGTCTGGCTGTAAGGCTGATCACGGCCTTATACGTCTTGGAATGCGGATTCTTTATCACCTGGCTTTCATCCAGGATCATATACAGGAATTCATAGCTCTTGAGGGCCTCCAGGTCATTCCGGATAAGTCCGTAGGAAGTGATGATCAGGTCATACCTGTCATAATACTGGTTAAAAGTCTTCCTGTTCTGGCCGCCGTAATATCCCGTCTTGAGATGCGGTGCGAATTTTCCGGCTTCATTGATCCAGTTATGTATGAGGGTTGAGGGAACAATAACTATGGACGGCTTTGTTTTTACATCGGCGCCGGAGGATGAGCTGAAAATAGTGAGCTGACGTTCGTACACCGAGTCAACCGGACCGAGCTGCCTGTTTTTTTCTTCATTAACCACATGCTGGATGAGAGTGAGAGTCTGCAAGGTTTTACCAAGGCCCATGTCATCGGCCAGGCATCCGCCAAATTCATTGGTATATAACTTGAACATCCAGCCGAAACCCTTTTTCTGGTAATCCCTGAGTTCTGCCTTGATCTGGCAGGGAACCGGCTGATCCTGGGTTACAGTATTATCCAGCCATTTTTTAAGTTTGCCGGCATAGGAGCCATCGATACCCTGGAGGCTTTCTTTCAGAAGGGGAAAATGCTGTTTTTCAAGCGACAGCTGGTCCTGTGTTTCGCGGGCAAAAGTAAACAGGTCCTTAAACCGGGCGAACCATTCCTCCGGAAGCACTGCAATCCGGCCATCGGGAAGTTCATATTCACGGCGGCCTGTAAGAATATGATTCCGGAAACGGATAAACGGGATCTCCGATCCTTCAAGCTGAACAACAGCATGAATATCGAACCAGTCGCTTATGTTTTCAGTCACCTTCAGCCGGAGTTCCATTTTCTGAAGATAATAGCGGTTGACAGGAAGGGATTGGGATACTTCCACGCCGAGTTTCCGGAGTTCATCCATATTAAAATTGAGCCAGCTTACGAGGTCATAGGTAAGCAGGATATTTTCCGATTTATTGACCCTGAAAGGCAGGAATGAGGAAGCATCCAGGTTCGCCAGTCCGGTTTCAAGAAGTGAAGAAATAATGCGGTTCTCGAATTCATAATCGCGGTTCAGTCTCTGAAATTCGATCGACTCATTGGCGTGGGTGAGCGTGACAAGCAGTTCCGATTTTTTATTGGCCAGATAGGAAGCCTTATCCTGGTATTTGAAACGCAGCATAAATACGGGCATTCCCGCAAGGGTTGTTTCAAGTGAAAGAACTGGAACCGGTTGCAGGTGCTGGTCGACAATATTGAAGCCGGTTGCATGCACCCTGTATTTCTGGATCACCGGTTTGGCAAATGATTCAAGGAATTTCTTTTCTGTTTCCCGCCGGATGCTGATGGTGGATCTTTTAAAGAAAGGCAGGAGTTTCTTGCCGTCGATGTCATCGAACTGGAAAAGGTTATTATTGATGATCAGGCAGCAGGGATCATTCACCAGGATAAAGCCCGGTTGTCCGGTAAGCCGTATGTTTTGATCGCCGATGCTTACACTGAGGAAGTACTGCAGGTCTTCGGGAGTGCGGATGAAGTTGAAGACCGCATTGGCCGTTTCATCATGAAGGAGGATGCGGTCAGTTTCGTAAATATTGTTCTTTTGCTTTTTGGAGTAGATGGGGATGTCGCTTCCGGAAAGAACTTCGATGCATCGGAGCAGTCGTTTTTCTATATAGGGTCTGAGTTGCCTGTCAAGAAGAGTTTCATCCACAGAAGCCAGGAAATCCTGGGCGCTGATTTTTTTCTTTGTAAAGACCTTGAGCAGCTGGTTGTCGTTGTATTCTTCAATGATGCGGATGATTTTGATATGTTCGGGGGAAAGTTGCGGTTCATATTGCGGAAGGTTGGCCAGGGACAGCCGGTCGGTGACAGAATAGTATTCACGGTTATTGCTGTGCAATATAATGACCGGGTTAAACAGGGGACCCAGGACGCGGTGAGTTGTTAAGCGTGAGTGCAAATTTTCCTTTCATACCACAAAAATGAATAAAAGAATGCGTTTAAAAAATAATATTTGTCGGGTTTTGCATTATTTGAAACAGATATATTTGTTATGCTTTGTTTTTCAATATATTTCGATCAGAAAATTAGAAAAAATGGGGATTAGGCTGTAGGCTGTTAGGCGGTTAGGATGATGTAGGCTGAAGGCTGTTAGGTTGAAGGCGGTTAGGTAGGGAAGTCTGTCGGTCTTCGTTATTCAGAGTTCTCCCGATGGATCGGGACAGGCTTTGTTCGGTGCCATTTTGTATAAAATATTATCGGACAAGTGCCAAAGGACCCCATCAGGTGAAAACTCATCGCCTTCCGAAA
>CAWBNI010000049.1:0-19272 GCA_963790105.1 uncultured Bacteroidales bacterium
CTGCTGCCCAGTGCGTTACTCGTCCATTGGAAAGGAATTCAGGGGGTATGAGGATTATGGCCAAATCCAGGTCATTCAGGATGAGTTCATAGAGTTTTTCCTTTGTTTCCTGAAACGGATATTCGATCTCGTCGAAACTGGTTACGGAGCTGGTTACATATGGCACAGTGCCATAAAACTGAAGCAGATTAAAATGATTGTAGGCCCTTGCAAAGCAAGCTTCTCCTTTCCACTGGTTCTTTTCGGCAAGATCCATATCCGGGACATTACCAATATTGTTGATTACCATATTGGCTGCAAGTATTGAAGAATAGGAGGCATCCCAGATATTAGTTATATAAGAGTTTTCCGGCTTGATGTAATTTGAATCAATTTCTATTTCTTCGGGATATCCTGTTATGCTTTTCACATCATCAGACGCCAGGTTTGAATAGCGGATATAGTTGTCGGGTTTCAAAGAATGGTACATACCCATAAGGGCAGTATATGCATTTGTTTTATCTGTAAATACCTGTTCATGAATTAATTGGTTTTTAGGAGTAACCTCCAGAAGATCATCGCACCCAGCAGGCCAAGGAATAGTATTAGCAGGGGTAATGTGTTTTTCATAATGCTTTCGGATTTGGATTGTTACAAATCAAGATTGATTCCCAGGATGACCGATCTCGCCATGGGATAAGAATCGTATTCCATATTGAGGTAGTAATTGTCTTGTCCTGCATTGCTCAAGTTCCGGATCGAAGCCGGGATATTTTGTCCAGGTAAACAGGTTCTGACCTGTAATATATATCCGGAGTCTCTGGATCTTAAGTTTTTTTAACGGTATTAAAAGGAACAGAATAGGAAAGCATTACTGTCTTCAGGCGGACAAAGGAGGCATCATGAATAAACCGGCTGGACATTTGGTCGTAGTTGGGTTCGAAAACGTGTTGCTTTGGGCACATCGGTATTGTCTCCCGGTTTCTGCCAGCGATTGAGCATATAACGCATCTGGTTAGGCCCGCCATATGATTTCTGTAGCCGGATGACATTTCCCCCCATATTGCCCTGGATGGCATAATACACATCAAAATCATAGGCAAAATGAATCAGGCAGTTCACTTCAAATCTTTTCCAGGTGAATACATTGGTTATGCCTCCCTGGATCCGTGGATGCGGATTTCCGATCACCATCCTGTCGGCCTCGTCAATCTTGCCATCCGGTTTACCAATAAGATTGCCGGTGCTGTCTGATCCGATATCCCTGTAAATGATCGATCCGTTATCAGGGTCGACGCCATCAAATTTATATCCATAGAAGACACCCCAGGGATAACCCTTGGCATACAGATTCGGGCCCATTATTATTTTTTCATCATTATTGGCCTTTACGAACGTGTTTTGGTTGTGGAATATATTCAGGCTTGTTTGCCAGTCAAATCCTCCGGATGTAGTCACATTTACTGTATTAATTGTCAATTCAATTCCTTTGTTTTCCATTTTGCCAACATTAACAACTGGCATTAGAGTAACCGGATGTAAGCTAAACGGATCTTTCGAGGATTATGTCCCGGGTTTGTCGTAAATAAGCTGTTAAGTCAAGCGATATCCTGTCGTGCCAAAGGCCTACATCCAGGCCGCTCTCGTAGTTGACGGTTTTTTCCCATCGGAGGCTCTTGTTTCCAATAAAGGTGCCGGGCAGGATTACCTGGTTGCTTTAAATAATTATTACCCGTATTCCACATGGTCATCCATTGAAAATCTCCCATGGTCTGATTGCCGAGCGTTCCGATCCCAACCCTGAGCTTCAATTCACTGATGAAGTCTATTTTTATTGATAAATGGTTCTTCACTGATCCTCCAGGCAGCGGAGAAAGCCGGAAAATACCCGGTGCGATTATTCGGTCCAAACCTGGACGAGCCATCTGACCTGATCACGGCCTGCAATAAATACTTCTGCCTGTAATTATAGGCTACTCTTCCATACCATGAAGCCATCTTTGACTCACTTCGGCCTGAACTGGTGAAATTGGTCTGGACTGCACTTTCAGGGTAGTGCAATTCATTGCTGGGATAATTTGATTTTCCGACGGACCATGGCTTCATTCCGGTTTATTTGATAGCTCACACCGGTCATTGCCGTCAGGTTATGAACCGTATTAAATGTTTTGGTATAGGTCAGTGTGTTTTCGTTTACGATCATACTGCCTGATGCCTGGTGGTCAGAGCCTTCCCCATGATTTGGGAGTCTGGGCCCATTCATCCACCGGCATAAAGTAATCCTCATGCAGGCTCAGATAATCAGCTCCCAGGGAAATTCTCAGTTTTAAATCCTTATGGGCCTATAATTAACCTGGAATCTCAGCATGCTTCTGAATTCCTTGAGTTCATCGATGGCTTCATTGCCAACCGCTACCGGATTTACCACCTGAATGGGCTGATTGGTGGTATGATAAGTGCTGTCGGGATTGTAGATGGGTTCAATGGGAGGCATCAGGATGGCTTGCATCGGGGTACTCAGGCCTTCATTCATGCTTTTGTTGTTAATAGAATTTGCAAAATACAGGTTTGTCCCGATGCTCCATTTATCATTCAGCGCGATATCGACATTCGCCCGGCCTGACCACCGGCTTAGATCGTTTCCGATCACTATTCCCTTCTGATTTCCATATGCGCCGGACAGGTAGTAGGTAATTTTTTCATTTCCGCCGGATGCCGATAACTGGTAATTGGACATTGCCCCGGTACGAAAGACCGCATCCTGCCAGTCGGTGCTGAATGAAACGCTATCCGGGCAGCCATAGTGAAGGGTGTCTTTGGAATCTGTATTGAAATATGCCTCATTCATCAATTCAACATATTCCTTTGCATTGCACAGATCCAGCTTTTTTGGGGTTTTCTGCCAGCCTGTATACATGTTGAAACTGACAACCGGTTTGTTTTTCTGTCCGTGCCGGGTGGTAATCAGTATTACCCCGTTGGCTGCTCTTGATCCGTAAATGGACGCGTAGGAGGCATCCTTCAATACTTCAATGGATTGAATATCATCAGGATTTATATCATTCAGTGAACTATACATATTACTTCCGGCAAAATTAAACCATTGGAATGATCCTGTAAGGATGGGCATTCCATCTACAAGATAAAGAGGCTGATTACTGCCGACACTGGTAAATCCCCTGATCCTCACAGCTGGGCTACTGCCCGGTTGACCTGTATTGGACCATACCTGTACGCCGGCTATTTTGCCCTGCAAAATCTGATCGGGCGATCCCACCAATCTGTTTTCCAGATCCTTTGCCTCCATACGTCCTATCGAACCCGTGAGCAGGCGTCTGCTCTGCGAGCCGTACCCCACAATCACGGCTTCATCCAGGTTCAGGAGTAAAGGTATTAGCTCAACATCAATAAAGGTTTGTCCCGAAATCGGCACCTCCCGGGTTGTCATACCCGCACATTTGAATATCCAATACCAGGTCATCAGGCTGAACATCAATGGAGTAACGACCCAGGGTATCGGAAAGAGTGCCGGTGTTGGTTCCTTTAACAGTTACAAATACAAAGGACATGGCTTCACCGTTTTCTGCCGACGTTATTCTACCGGAGATAGTTTCTTTCTGCGGGAAAGCATGAAAATACCGTGAAAAACAGAACGACTGCAATTGACAGGCATTTAGTCTTCATAAGGTCTAGGGTTTTTGGATAGAATCAGGAGTCAAAGAACTGACAGATAAATTACAAAATCCCCGGATAAAATGCAATTATTAATTGCATCTGACCAAATAGTGCTCGTTTTTGAGCAAAATGAGGTAGATTAGGGGCCTGTGAAATCGTACATTTAGATCAGCATTTACCAAACCCGTAAATAAATCTTCCTTCCCCTGTTAGGCAAATATTATTTCTTTTTAAGCTGCCGGAACCTACCTCCGGCAGTCATCTTTACCAATTGTTTATGATGAATCATGCAGCAGCAATGATTTTTTCACGTCCTAAGGGAAAGGACAGTCTCAGGATTATTAACCCAATAGAATCCTTTGATAGTTGATGGTTGATGGTTGACCTTCTTACATCACATCAATCTCTGAGGACTTCAGCAACTGGCGGATGGATTTTACGTCAATGGCTATTCCTGATGCCGCTGCCAGCGCCCTTGTATATTTCACCGGCAAGCTGAAGGATTTGTTTTTGCCAGGCGATGAGCACCTGGATTGGGTCTACACCGGATACTTCAAACTCACCCAATGCCTTTTCCAGGCTTTTAATATTGGTGTTGCTGATCTCGGTTAATTTCTCGTAGGATTTATTCTTTCTGTCGAGTTTGTATCCTATGATTCCCAATACTTCATTGGTCTTTAAATCGATCAGCGGGCTTCCTGAATTTCCCCAGATGGTTGATCCGTCAAATTGAAGGTACCGGGTATTGTTGCGGTGAATTACCGTAGAAAGTATTCCCGATTTTATGGTGAGACTTGGAGCTGTCATATTGAAAACCTACCAGTGCCAAGAGCCTGTCCGATATAAACATGCCTGTTGATTGCCAGTTGCAAGTGAGGGTATCCCATCAAAAGTAAGATCGGCGGGTGATATTACAGCAAAACCTGTAATTTCCTGGTCATAGGAAGTGATTATCCTTTCCATGAAAGTCATGCATGGAAAGCCGTTCAAAAGCGGCTGTGGTATGACCATCCTCCTTCACAAACCTGATTTCTACAAATTCAGCTTTGTTGTGGATCCGATTGATCATATCATGGGTAAAAATATAATCACCTGCCTTGAAACCGGTTACAGATATAATTTCTATATCGTTCTCGTTGAGGAACCGGATTGAGCAAACCGAAGAATGACTATTTTTCCAGGCACTTTTGTATAAACTCACCATTGCACACTTGTAAAGATCAATTGTGACTACAAAAGAAGCAAAAATTTAAATTCCTTGTGCTAAGATGATGGATTATTTATAGCGGAGGGATATTTGATCCGAATATAAAAATAAAAAACCGGAAATCTGTTCGATTCCCGGTTTTTAACCCTAACCATTAAACCTAAAATTCGAGAAAACCCTGAAAAAACTACTTAACCTAAAATTTAACCTTAATTATTAACCCTTTAATTACTTAACGAAAATCATGCCATTTTTGTTGCGATATGTTAAAATTTTAAGAAATTTTAAGAAATATTTCCCACAATCGGGTTAAAACCTTACCGTTATCCCTGCCATGAAATTTATACCAGCCTGGGGATAATAGTATGGGGAATTATCGTAAACATAGCCGTTTGATTCATATTTTACATTGAATATATTATTGACAAGTAACGTTAATTCCACTTGTCCGAATTTTTGTTTTGATAATAGATAGCCGATTCGCAAATCATTTGTAGTGTATTTATTTAAAGAAAGGTTATTATTCCCGGTATTGTCGAGATATTGTTTACCCACAAATTTTAACTGCCAGTCGCATTCCAGGCTTTTAACCGGAAACAGCCTGATTTGCATTGCGCCAACAACCCGCGGGGAAAAGGAAATATCCACATTTTCAAATTCGGTGATCCCGCCTTCGGAATTTTCAGCACTGTAGTTGGTTTTGCTTGTCATCAGCGAAATATTTCCATCCAGTTCCACATGGGAATTCATTCTGTATCCTCCGGAAAGTTCAATGCCGGTCCGGTAACTTTTGCCGGTGTTTTTGCGGATATAGGCCCCGTCATTATTTATTTCACCGGTAAGCACCAGCTGATTATGATAATTCATCAGGAAATAGTTGACTGCATAACTGAAATTTGTATCTGATTTTCTCAAACCCAGTTCAAAATTGCCCAGTGTTTCAGGTTCCGGTTTTTCACCCGGGGCTGCATCCACATAATCATCCCGGATTGGCTCCCTGTGGGCAATTCCATAAGAGGCATAGAATGTTCCTGCCTTTGTGGAATAACTTATTCCCAGTTTGGGATTGAAAAAGTGAAAAGTCTCGTCAATATTCACATTCGTTCAGATCGCTTTCAATGCCATGTGTTTTATAAATGATCTGACGATACTGCATATCGCCATATAGGGTCAGATCCTTTACAGGTGACCATCCGGCTTTCAGGAAGATGTTAAAATCGGTTTTGAAACCTGTATTGTCATAATAGGTATCTCCCGGTTTTGTTCCTGCAGCATATTCAGCCCAGATGATCTCACCATAATGCCGGGCATCATCGTACTTGTTCCAGGCCCCTCCCAGAATGAATTCGGTTTTTTCGTGTTTGCTTCGAACCGACCAGGTGGTGCCATAATAATGGTTGTCGAGCCACCGTCTCCTGATGAGATCGGTGTGGGTTACAGAATCATGATAGAAATATTGATAGGCGTTGTTTTGAAGGATGCTGTCCCTTCCGAAGTACTGGTTTGAAAGGCCGTAATCCGAAAAGGACTGATCCTGCATATATTCTTCATAATAACCCCTTCCATAGGTATAATGACCTGAAAGGTTCACACTAAGGGTTTTGGACAACTGGTGGGATATATGAAGCTGATAATGATTTTGTTTATAGTTATCGGTTTGATTATTATAGAACCATATACTGCCGTCCTCATTAAAAACTGCGCCTGCCCAGTTAAAAGTCCGGTCAGTCTTCATCGTGGCGGCATCAATACCATACCAGGCCTGGTATGTTTTTTCATTTCCCCCGAAAACCACTGCCTTGACAAGCGTTTTATCACTGGTGTAGCCCCCCTGCATAAAAAATGAATTCAGTTTGGATGAGGCCCTGTCGATATAGCCATCCGAACCGATGGATGATCCGCGGCCTTCAAAATACCAGTGGTTCTTAAGTAATCCGGTGCCAGCCTGAAAGGTTGTGCGGTAGGTGCCGAAGGATCCTGCAGCGGCACTGATCACCGCGGATGGTTTTGTTTGAATCGTATTGGTTTCGAGATTCATGGAAGCCCCGAATGCGCCTGCGCCATTTGTGGAGGATCCGACTCCGCGCTGCAATTGCAGGGAATTCACCGAACTGGCAAAATCGGGGATATCCACCCAATACACAGCATGTGATTCCGGATCGTTTAGTGGAATACCGTTAATGGTTACATTGATGCGGGTGATGTCACTGCCGCGTATCCTGAGACCTGTATATCCCACGCCGGTACCGGCATCTGAAGTAGCAACCACCGATGGCTGATTCGACAGCAAATAGGGGAGATCCTGTGCCAGGTTCTGGCGTTCAATCTCTTCTTTTCCGATGGTTGAGAAGGTAGTGGGCGTGTTTTGGGAAGCTCTCACGGCAGAAATAATAACTGCATCGGTTACAAGGGCGGACTCCTTTAAAGATAGTTCGAGATTCTGATCACCGGCAATTTCAACTGAATCCTGTCGCGTTTCAAACCCCACAAAACTTGTCTGCAAAAAATAAAACCCTCGTCTGATCCCGGAAAACTGAAAATGGCCCTGGTTATCGGTTACAGTCTGAAAATAAGTGTCCTTTATGATCACGTGTGCCCCGGCCAGCGGCTGACGCGAATTGTCCGTTACTGTTCCCCTGAGGGAATACTGTGCATAAGTCTGCGCGGACAGGCAGACAAACACAAGCAATACGATTACCTGCTTCATCATGATACATTTATGTTAATGATACAGGGGCAACGATTTTCATTGCCACCAATTCCCTTCGCCGGCATTACCCGGATCAGGTTCTAAGGGTATGATCTCAGCCCGATTTGTTAAGGCACCCCCTTAGTGAAATACTGAGGTAAAAGTAATATTTTTCTTTAATTGGTGCAATAGGGATGTTGCTAAACCTGGCAGGATTTTGGAAAGCTGTCAGGTTAGGAGAGGAATTAATACTATTTTTGTGCCGATTGCAAACCCGGATTAATTCCCATTTATGAATCTGACCCTTGATCATTCTATTTTCAGGACCATTTCGGATACGTTGGAGGACATGAACCTCAAAGGTTACGTTATTGGCGGTTATGTGCGTGACCTGTTGCTGGTCGTCCGTCGAAAGATATTGATATTGTAGTATTGGGAAGTGGGATTGACCTGGCTCAGGCTGTTGCGAAGAAAACCGGCAGAAAGGGTAAGATTGCAGTTTACCGCACCTTTGGAACAGCGCTTCTGAAAATTGAAGACATGGATGTTGAATTTGTTGGAGCCCGCAAGGAATCATACCGATCGGATTCACGAAATCCAACGGTAGAAGACGGGACACTGGAGGATGATCAGAACAGGAGGGATTTCACGATTAATTCTATGAGTGTATCGCTCAACAAGGATGACTTTGGTGAGCTGCTGGATCCGTTTAACGGTTTATCTGACCTGAAGGCAAAAATCATCCGTACACCCCTTAATCCCGATATTACCTATTCAGATGATCCGTTACGGATGTTGCGTGCCATTCGGTTTGCTGCACAGCTTGGATTCGAAATCGAACCCGTATCGCTGCAGGCCATCCGGCATAACCGGGAAAGAATAAACATCATTTCAAAAGAACGGATCATTGACGAGATCAATAAGATGATCATGTCTCCCCAACCGTCACTGGGTTTCCTGCTCATGGAACAGTGCGGATTGCTTGAACTGGTATTTCCCGAACTGGACCGGATGAAGGGAGTGGCTGTAAAAGAAAAGCAGGGGCATAAGGATAACTTCAGGCATACGTTGCTGGTGTTGGATAAGATCTCGGAAAAAACGGATAATATCTGGCTGCGGTGGGCTGCCCTGATGCATGATATCGCCAAGCCTGCCACACGCAAATTTATTAAGGGCCATGGATGGACCTTTCATGGACATGAATTCTTTAGGGGCAAAGTGGACACCTGCATTTTTCGTCGCATGCATTTGCCGCTTGGTGCATCGATGAAATATGTACAGAAGCTGGTTTTGTTGCATTTGAGGCCCATTGCGCTTGTGGAAGAGGAAGTCACGGATTCAGCAGTTCGCAGGCTTTTGTTTGAGGCAGGTGATGACATTGAGGATTTAATGACGTTGTGTGAAGCCGATATTACCTCCAAGAACGATGCGAAAGTGAAAGAGTTCCTGGCCAACTTTCAGATGGTGAGGAACAAGCTGAAAGAAATAGAAGAAAAGGATGCGGTCCGTAATTTTCAGCCCCCCGTTGATGGTGAGCTGATTATGAAAACATTCAATATCGGGCCCTGCCGGGAAGTAGGTCTCATTAAGGTTGCTATCAAGGACGCCATTCTCGAAGGAACTATTCATAACGATTTCAGGGAAGCCTTTGAGCTGATGCTGAAGAAGGGGGAGGAGCTTGGATTGAGTGACGAGGGACGAGTGACGAGGGACGAGGAAAAACTGCAAAAGCATCCCGGTGGGAGATTTATTGCATGTAGAAAGAAAATTGCAAATCTCCCCCTGCCCCTGCTAACGTGCAATTCGTGAAACTGGAGCGGATGCTTGCGCCATCACCCGCGACCTAGGGAAGTCAAAGGACCGGACCGCCGAAATGCGGATGCGGGAGACGAATCCCTCGACTATCAACGACTCGTCCCAGTCCCTTGTCCCTTGTCACTCGTCCCTTGTCCCTATTCCAGCAGGGCCAGGATCTCCTGCTGATCTCCTGCCTTCAGCGGGATTGTTGCTGTTGATGAGCATCGGCAAGCTGTGATTTCTTTTCCTGAGCGGAATGGATTTTCTCCTCGATTGTATCTTTTGTAATAAACCGGTCTACAAATACCTTTTTCTTCTGTCCCATCCGGTGTGCACGGCTTATCGCCTGTTCCTCCACTGCCGGATTCCACCACGGATCCAGTATAAATACATAGTCGGCTGAGGTCAGGTTCAGTCCGAATCCGCCAGCCTTTATCGATATAAAGAAAAGGTGGACATCCTTATTATCCTGAAATTCCTTGATGATGGCTTCCCTTTGTGGTTGAGGCACTTCGCCGGTATGAGCAGTGTATAGGAATATTATTCTTATCGCAATAAGTGGTATAGAGGTCCAGGTGTTTTACAAAAGACGAGAAGATAAGTGCTTTATGTCCCTCTGCGATCAGGTTCCGGATATTGTCAATGATCACATCCTGCTTTCCGGAATCCTCGACATAATGAGTGCTGATCAGTGACGGATGATTGGCTGCCTGCCTCAGTTTTGTAGGGACTGCAGGATCATGAACGATGATTTCTCCATTCCCTGTTGCCTGATGTTGTCGAGGATAAGGTTTCGGACCTTCGATTTTTCAGTCTCATAAAAGGCTTGTTGCGATTCCGACATTTCGCAATAGATGATTTGCTGCGTAAGGGCGGGCAGTTCACTGGCCACCTCCTTTTTAGTGCGTCGTAGTACAAAAGGTTTGATCAGGGTTTGAAGGATGTGTGTTTGTTTCTGATCCTGTCCTTTTTCGATGGGAGTGACGAACTGGTTGCGGAAGAATTCAAAATTACCCAGGAGGCCCGGGTTCAGGAAATTCATTTGTGCCCACAGGTCGCTAAGTGAATTTTCAATCGGTGTACCGGTAAGAACCAGCCTGTGTCTCGGCTGTAAGGCTTATTACGGCCTTATAGGTCTTGGAATGCGGATTCTTTATCACCTGGCTTTCATCCAGGATCATATACAGGAATTCATAGCTCTTGAGGGCCTCCAGGTCATTCCGGATAAGTCCGTATGAAGTGATGATCAGGTCATACCTGTCGTAATACTGGTTAAAAGTCTTCCTGTTCTGGCCGCCGTAATATCCCGTTTTGAGATGCGGGGCAAATTTTCCGGCTTCATTGATCCAGTTATGTATGAGTGTTGAGGGAACAATGACTATAGACGGCTTTGTTTTTACATCGGCGCCGGAGGATGAGCTGAAAATAGTGAGCTGACGTTCATACACCGAGTCGAACCGGCCCGAGCTGCCTGTTTTTTTCTTCATTTACCACATGCTGGATGAGAGTGAGTGTCTGTAAGGTTTTACCAAGGCCCATGTCATCCGCCAGGCATCCGCCAAATTCATTGGTATACAACTTGAACATCCAGCCGAAACCCTTCTTCTGGTAATCCCTGAGTTCTGCCTTGATCTGGCAGGGAACCGGCTGATCCTGGGTCACAGTATTATCCAGCCATTTTTTAAGTTTGCCGGCATAGGAGCCATCGATACCCTGCAGGCTTTCTTTCAGCAGGGGGAAATGCTGTTTTTCAAGCGACAGCTGGTCCTGCGTTTCCCGGGCAAAAGTAAACAGGTCCTTAAACCGGGCGAACCATTCCTCCGGAAGCACTGCAATGCGGCCATCGGGAAGTTCATATTCACGGCGGCCGGTAAGGATATGATTCCGGAAACGGATAAACGGGATCTCTGATCCTTCAAGCTGAACAACAGCATGAATATCGAACCAGTCGCTTATGTTTTCAGTCACCTTCAGCCGGAGATCCATTTTCTGAAGATAATAGCGGTTGACAGGAAGGGATTGGGATACTTCCACACCGAGTTTCCGGAGTTCTTCTATATTGAAATTGAGCCAGCTTACCAGGTCATAGGTAAGCAGGATATTTTCCGATTTGTTGACCCTGAAAGGCAGGAATGAGGAAGCATCCAGGTTCGCCAGTCCTATTTCAAGAAGGGAGGAGATAATGCGGTTTTCGAATTCATAATCGCGGTTAAGTCTCTGAAATTCGATTGACTCATTGGCATGGGTGAGCGTGACAAGCAGTTCCGACTTTTTATTGGCAAGATAGGAAGCCTTATCCTGGTATTTGAAACGCAGCATGAATACGGGCATGCCTGCAAGGGTAGTTTCAAGTGAAAGAACTGGAACCGGTTGCAGGTGCTGGTCGACAATATTGAAGCCGGTTGCATGTACCCTGTATTTCTGGATCACCGGTTTGGCAAATGATTCAAGGAATTTCTTTTCTGTTTCCCTCCGGATGCTGATGGTGGATCTTTTAAAGAAAGGCAGGAGTTTCTTGCCATCGATGTCATCGAACTGGAAAAGGTTATTATTAATGATCAGGCAGCAGGGATCATTCACAAGAATAAAGCCAGGCTGACCTGTAAGCCGTATGTTTTGATCGCCGATGCTAACACTTAGGAAGTACTGCAAGTCTTCAGGAGTGCGGATGAAGTTGAATACTGCATTGGCCGTTTCATCGTGGAGGAGGATGCGGTCAGTCTCGTAAATATTGTTCTTTTGCTTTTTGGAGTAAATGGGAATATCGCTTCCGGAAAGAACTTCGATGCATCGCAGCAGTCGTTTTTCTATATATGGCCTGAGTTGCCTGTCGAGCAAAGTTTCATCCACAGAAGCCAGGAAATCCTGGGCGCTGATTTTTTTCTTTGTAAAGACCTTGAGCAGCTGGTTGTCGTTATATTCTTCAATGATGCGGATGATTTTGATATGTTCGGGGGAAAGCTGCGGTTCGTATTGCGGAAGGTTGGCCAGGGATAACCGGTCGGTGACAGAATAATACTCCCGGTTATTGCTGTGCAGTATAATGACCGGGTTGAACAGAGGACCCAGGATGCGGTGAGTTGTTAAGGTGAGTGCAAATTTTCCTTTCATACCACAAAAATGAATAAAAGAATGCGTTTAAAAAATAATATTTGTCTGGTTTTGCATGATTTGGAGCGGATATATTTGGTATGCTTTGATTTTCAATATATTTCGATCAGAAAATTAGAAAAATTGGGGATTAGGCTGTAGGCTGTAGGCTGGTTAGGCTGAAGGAGGCTGAAGGCGGTTAGGCTGTAGGCGGTTAGGAGGAAAGTCTGTGGTCTTCGTTATTCAGAGTTCTCCCGATGGATCGGGACAGGCTTTGTTCGGTGCCATTTTGTATAAAATATTATCGGACAAGTGCCGAAGGCATCTCCTCAGGGGAACACTCATCGCCTTCCGAAGGGATACCGTCGGCTGAGCACAGTAGTGCAGATGTAGATGTTCCTCCGGCTGTATAACTTCACAACCGCATGACTCCGTTTTCTACCGCCAGACAATCCCGATAGGATTCACCTGAGCCGCATAACCTCGTTACCGCAGACACCGTTTTCACGAACCGCATAATTGCAGGAACGGATTGAGCCGCAAGACTTCACAACCGAATGACTGCATTTTCGACTGCAAGACAATCGCGAAGGGATTCACCTGACCCATGACCGCATAACTGCAGAACCGTAGAACAGTTTTGACTGCATGACTACTATATAGTTCGGGCATCACCCGATCTGATTTTTCAAAATGTAAACCATTTGTTAAATAATATTTCAACGTCGGGTCAGGAGGATATCAATTTATATTATATTTATAATAGAATCAATGCAGAACCGCATGGACAACGATTTCGTATACTAATTACCTTGTAAATCCTTATTTCGGGGAACAGACAGATTATCTGTTTTTTATCAAACTAAATATGGGACTGGGGGGCACGAAGTGTACCAATACGTAAAGAAAGAATATCCTTATATATTGAGTAATTATCTGATCTGCAAGCGACATGAGTTATTATTTTATAGTCCGGATAGCAATTTCTGATAAGGAGGAATATCAAAAATACCTGCATAAAGCAGGAGAAATATTCAGAAAATACAAAGGCGAGTATTTAGTCACGGATGACGAGCCCATAGTACTTGAAGGAAGTTGGGAACCAGCACGTATGGTGCTGATCCGGTTTAACACGAGAAAAGACTTTTGGGACTGGTATTATTCAGAAGACTACCAGGAAATATTAAAGTTTCGGCTAAGGGCAGCCGAATGCAATGCATTGCTGGCAAAGGGGCTCGACAACTCTTAATCTCGTTTACCCTTAAACCATGCATAAATCGACATGGCATGTCCGTGTCCCAGGTTATAATCGTCCTTCAACCATTTTACAATTTCACCTGCTTTAACGTCCGGTTTTAATTCACCATTCAGTATTAATCCCTTTTTTTCAGCCAATGATTGAAAGTCCTCGGGATCTTTACCTGTAAGCGTTTTAATAGTTTTCATATATCCCTGGAAAGACATAGTTCAACAGAGTTAATTAAGTTATAAAAGATCACGCATATAAAGTCTTAAAACAAACCTTGTTATTATTGGTTCACTGAAACGTTTATCCCCGGCTATCTCCCTCGCAATTACAATAAAAAGCTGTAGCAAATTTGACTATTAATAATTAAATTTAAATAGAATTAGCAACAGGAGTATTAGAGCTGGTTAAATCAAGAATTCGTTAAAAGTTGCGTCTAATTCCTTGTAATACCGTTTATACGCAAGTAAAATGTTACGCCGGATCACAATTAAGACAGTCATTCATCGAAACAAGTCGGTATTGAGGTTAAATTTTCCTTATGAAAAGGATATTATAGAATTGATCAGGGCATTGCCGGGGGTTTTATGGAGCAATTCCATGAAATGCTGGTATTTGCCGGACACTGCAAAATCCTTGGCCGCATTGCATAAAATGGAAGGGATCACATTGCTGGTGGAAGGAAGCAATATACATCCTGCAAATCCAGGTATTGGTGAAGGAAATTCAGCCAGGCTAATTGTGATACGGTATGCAAAGGGAAGGATCAAACTCATCTTCAAATATGATTCAAAGCTGGTAGCCCTGATAAAGACAATGCCGTTTTATTATTACGACATGGAGGGGCAGTGGTGGACACTACCTCATTTGGAAAGTGTATTAAACGATTTAAAGAAGTTCTGTTCAGAAAAAAACTGGAAACTGGATTATCGCGATGAATGGGTGAACAGGAATATTGTGTTAAGAAAAAAGGATTCGGGGTATGAAAATATAGCCTGTCCGCCGCAATTTGAGGATAAACTGAAGATGATGAGATACAGTGAAAGCACGGTAAGAAACTATTGCAGTGCAATGAAGGAATTTATACATTATCATAAAGGGAAGCAGATTGAATTGCTGAAGCAGGAGGATATTGAAAAGTTTCTTTTATATATAACAGAAGAGCGGAATGTGTCCACGTCCTATCATAATATAAGCATATGTGCAATAAAGTTTTATTATGAAAAAGTTTTACTTCAGGGGCAGGTCACTTATCATATAAACCGGCCGCGTCGGGAAAAGTCATTGCCAGAGGTATTGGGTGAGGAAGAGATCAGGCGAATCCTGTCAGGAGTAGACAACCTGAAGCACAGGTGCATTTTGATGACAATTTATTCAGGGGGATTAAGGCTAAGTGAGGTAGTGGGTTTAAGAGTAAGTGATATTGACTCAAAGCGGATGATGATCTTTATAAAAGGGGCAAAAGGGAATAAAGACAGGTATACAATTCTTTCGAAGGAGCTTTTAAAATGGCTTAGAGAGTATTACAAAAGGGAAAAGCCATCAAAATGGTTATTTGAGGGAGTAACAGGTGGTCAGTATAGTATGCGGAGTGTACAGAACATAATGAAGGAGGCAGTAAAAAAGGCCGGAATAAAGAAGCATGCCACGGTTCATACGCTAAGGCATTCCTTTGCCACGCATATGTTGGAAAACGGTACGGATTTGAGATACATCCAGAATCTTCTTGGGCATAATTCCTCCAAAACCACGGAAATATATACCCACATAACGACCAAAGGAATGGAACAGTTAACAAGTCCGTTTGACCGCCTGGGGCTAGGCTTTGACGAGTACCACACCCTAAAATAGTAATTATATTAGACAAACCGTATTTACCTGCAATTCGTATAACCAATAGTTGCACACATTATTTATAAACATTAAATTACCCGATATGAAAAGGAACGATATTATTCTGAACGGTTGCATTTGTTTTTTTGCAATCATCTGCTTTTGGTGCTGTTCAAAGGAATCTAATGATGCTGATATAAAAAGAGGAAAAGAACTACTGGGCAGTTGGGAATGGCTGAAAACTATTGAAGGCGGCTTTAGCCAAGAAGTCTACTTCACCTAGCAACTGAAGGATATAATGCTAGCATACAGTTTATTGTCGAATGATTCAGTAAAGTACTATACAAATAGCACTTTTACAAATAAGTTACCCATTATAAACTTGATATATTTTAAGTTTGATTTTCTGAACCCGAGCAAGTGATTCGACACTTGTTCTTCAGATTGATAATGGATCAAAAACGTTTTTTAGAATTAATCAGGATACATTAATTCTCAAGCCAGGCTTATATAGATGGTCCAACTACATATTATCAAAGAGAATAAGAATTAAACGAACGCTAACAGCGTGTATAATCAATTGCTTGGCATCAAGTTGCAAACATTATCACTTTGGGGTACTTTGGTGTATCTCGATACAGAATCTCTTTGGCAACGCAAATGATCATACACGCGAACGTTGGGCACAATTTTAAAATGACACTGACAAGAAAAATATAGACAAAGACTGGCTCAATTCATTAGAATTGAAACTAACACTTTGATTTACGAAGTATGATTCGTGGTAGTGATATGGCCAATACGAATCCTTATTGATAGATTCTAGAATTTATGAGTTAGTATATTTTGATAGACAATTTTTTGCAATATTGATTATCAATACTATATTGATTCATAAAATGGGTAAACAGAGTACCAATATGAATTGAAAGGATTGGCACAATGATTTACGGTTATAAAAGCTCTAATATCTACGATCATTTAATCAATCTCAACGTAAACAATGGATTGACATTTGATTAAAGGCTATGGATGCAAATGCAAAAATTAATAGAAATTCTGACATTAATTAGAAAAATAGTATTAAAACATAAACTGCCCAACAGCGTGTATAATCAATTGCTTGGCATCAAGTTGCGAGCATTATCACTTTGGGTTGCACTGGTGTATCTAGATACAGAATCACTTTGGCAACGCAAATGATCATACACGCGAACGTTGGCAACAATAGCAAATCCCATAGAAAAGTTGATCCAATATCGGTTACTTTCCTAGCTGAAATTTTAATAAATTTGTAAAAAGAAAAGAAATGTTAACTAAGGCAAAAATTAAAAAGTCAATTGATAGTCTGCCCGATAATATGACTGTTGATCAGGTAATTGATAGAATTATCCTTTTGGATAAAATTGAGCAAGGGTTAAAAGACGTTGAAGAAGGTAAAGTATTTACAACCGAAGAAGCAAAAGCCAAGCTCAATAAATGGTTAAAGTAATTTGGACGGCAAGATCCCTAAAAGACCTTGAAGAAATTGCTGAATACATTTCCAAAGATTCTTTTAGGTATGCAAAGTTAACACTAGAAAAACTTATTGAAACTGCTGAGTTAATTGGAAATAATCAATTGATTGGTAGAATAGTTCCCGAGATTAAGCAAAAGGATATCAGAGAAATTATTACTGGCAGCTACAGAATAATATACCAAATAACCTCAAAAGAACATATCAACATTTTGACTGTACATCATAGTTCCAGGTTGCTTAAAAATAATCCTGCTATTAGAAAACGCAAATAACTACTGTTGCCAACAGCGTGTATAATCAATTGCTTGGCATCAAGTTGCGAACATTATCACTTTGGGTTGCACTGGTGTATCTTGATACAGAATCACTTTGGCAGCGCAACTGATCATACACGCGAACGTTGGCGTAATTTATAACAATAACATTAATCAGATAGAAATTATCAGATTCAAATGAAAAACATAATATTAAAATCAATCTCTTATATATTTATGGCCATTGTTATGTACTTCGCTGCAAGCACTGAAATTATTAAAAGATTTATAAAAAGACCCTGTTAAAATTCAGTAATATGTGAAATTATTAAAGCTGAAAATTCAAGGATAATTCTAACATAAAAACTCTTGCTGATATTCAGTAATGAGCAGATTAAAAGATTTCGAAATGCTACTCAGGTACTTGAGACCTCTTTAAGATACAGTAATTCAACAGATGATGCCCTAGATATAAAAAGTGATGATTTAGAGATACTAGATATTATAGCACAATCTTATTATCTTGAGATAAACTCTAAATATCAATAAGAGATATAGTTTATATAATTTAGTGTTATTGATTTTGTAAAATACCAAATAAATGCATAAACTGGATACTAATGAAAAAGGATTAATGATAGTATTTGAGTTGGAAAAACATAAATTATTTAATTTGTACAATTATTAAACTACGTCCCCAACAGCGTGTATAATCAATTGCTTGGCATAAGTTGCGAGCAGTATCACTTTAGGGTGCTTTTGTGTATCTCGATACAGAATCACTTTGTTAGCGCAACTCATACACGCGGACGTTGGTGACAAGCATAAAATCAGAAATCGAATTAACCGAATCAGTTAATTGAAAAACTAAAATGACATGAAAAGGATATACCACATTACTTTCTTTTCTTTTATATTGGAATGGTTTCGCTCAGGATACAATAAAATTATACTTAGATGCCGATTTTCAAAGAACTGAAATGAAAAAGGCCATTATATTAAGAAAGGCAGTCATAAAGAATGATCACTACACTATTTCCGATCAATATGTTAATGGTCCTATGATCAATTATGGAGAATATAATTCTATTAATCCTTTTATAGAGGATGGACTATCTAAACACTATGAAAATGGTAAGTTTTATTCTGTAGGTAATTATAGAAATGGAATCATTTCTGGGAAATGGATTTATTATAATATTGGAAAATTTATTGATACTATTGATTATTCTTTAGTTGAGAATTATTATAAAAATCCTAAGGATGCCTGCAAAGAATTGATTACAAATGCAAAAGATACAAATCAAATTAGTGAAGAAATTAGGATCAAGGAAAAATTGCACAATTTCATAAAGCAAAATTTGCATTTTCCAGCAAGGTTAAGAGAAGAAAAAGAGAGTTTTAATTTTAATGTAAATTTTACTTTGGATACTACTGGATATATAAGTTGTCCAGAAATAATAAATTTTGCTAATATTGATTTTAGCTATGAATTATTGAGAGTGTTATTCCTATTTAAGTATGATTTTAAAATCACTAATCCTATTAATCTGACTATTCCAATATATTATGATATTGAACCATCTTTTGTTTTCGTTGAACAGCAAGCCACTTTTGAAGGTGGTGACATTGGAACCTTTAGTGATTGGGTTCAGAGAAATCTAGTATATCCTGATTTGGCTGTTGAGAAAGGTATAATTGGGAGGGTTACAGTACAATTTGCCGTAGATTCAAAAGGTGAGGTCACAGATGTTAAAATTCTCCGAGGTGTTGAATCATCTTTGGATAAAGAAACATATCGTATTATTATGTCCTCACCTAGATGGGAACCTGCCATACAAGGTGGAAGAGCTGTAAGGCAACAATTTGTAATTCCTGTAATTTTCAGTTTAAAGAATAATGCCTGTCACCAACAGCGTGTATAATCAATTGCTTGGCAGTGAGTCGCGAGCAGTAACACTTTGGGTTGCACAGGTGTATCTA
>CAWBNI010000050.1:0-163201 GCA_963790105.1 uncultured Bacteroidales bacterium
AACCAGAAAGATCGTTGATCCAGGCAGGTATTCCCAACGAATAACCAGATTGGACCGGAATTGCTGAATGTTGAAATTGGGATTGGAAATAGTATAATCCTTTACTCCATCGAGATTTTCGTCAAAATGGATTTGGGTGAGATCAGAACTGGTGCTAATGCTGTTTTTATCATAATCTTCATACCGGTCTTTGAACTGACCAGCATGCGTATCCGTGATCATTTTGTAGCTGGTATATTCACCGGATGAAATAAAGGGCTGGCCGTAATACTCTATTGTCAGTTCGGGATTGATAGTATAGTTTATTCTGAAGGTAAAATTGATCGTTTTTTGATTGAGATCAGCAAATATATACCGGGGGTTGCCGTTGAATGAGGTCGTTTCCACATACTGCAGCGTGCTGTGCTGGGTAAATATATCCGGCTCAAAAGAAATCATCATGGCGTCCAGGGGACGAATCGTTGCGCCAAAAGCATAATCATTCGCATGGTTGCTGCCTGCATCCCCAAGTCCTGCATAGGCTGCCGCATAAAATGATAGCTTTTTCGATTGGTTTGTATTTGTGTACAAATTCAAATCCCATGATCCCGGCATAATGATGGAAGGGCCTCCTCTCAACAGGGTGGTTGAAAGGTTTTCACTGGTGCGGGTAAATGATCCGTTGATCCTCCATTTATTCTTAAATTCTGAATTGAAATTCAGGTTGGTGTGTGTTGAAAGCAGTTCCCCGTTAAAATTCCAATACATCCAGTAATTGGTATTCAGGTAAAAGTTATTGAATATTGCGAACGGATCGCGAATGTAGTAAGCCACCCAGGTGCCATGGTGAATAACATCAGAGTATCGCATGTAGCCGATATCGTTGAATTCAAGACCAGGAGAACGAAGTGTAAGGCTCGTCTCAAACTGAATCCTTTTTTTGCTGTTTCTTCCGAATTTAAGGGTACCGCCATAACCTGAAAGCGAAGTCAGGGAAGAATCAACAGACAAATGATGAGCATCGGGCCTCTGATAATACCGGGCAGATGCAGTTTGTGCTGTCAGCATGGCATCGGTCGTTCCCCTCACATTGCTGAATTCAGTATTGCCGGCAAAATACCATGTCCGTTCTTTCCAGCTATGCTGAAAATCAATGCCTCCGGTGTAGGCAGAATTATTCAGAAAATCCATGGCCGGATTGTTTATATCCCGGTTCACCGCGGTAAATAAACCGCCCAGAACCGTTTCACCCTTATTGAAATCCTGCTGTACCCTTGCCACATAATAACTTGTCAGGGGTTCGACGCTTTCCTTTCGCCGGACACCGGCGCTGTCAATCGTGGCATTTTCATTTGCGGTCACGCTTTCCAGGATCCCTATTGACAATCCTTTCCTGGTTTTGCCTGATAATTTTAATGCGGCAATTATAGTGGATGCCTCGGGCATTTTCACATATTCACCTTCTGAGGTTTCAGGATAATATTGTGGAGATCGTCCTATTCTCCGGGAATAAAAGAGATTATCGGCATACATATTTCCAATGACAATGGTATTCGTTGGTTGAAACTGGTATATATTTTTCCCTTCGACAAAAAAGGGACGCCGTTCGGAAAAATAGGTTTCAAAAGCAGTAAGGTTTACTTCAGAAGGATCAGCTTCAACCTGTCCAAAATCGGGATTAATCGTAAAATCGAGTGTCAGATCATTTGTAATAGCTGCTTTTCCATCCAGTCCACCTGAAAATGAACCTGATTTGCCAGTCATAAACGGATTTCCTTCTTCTTTGGCAAATCGCTCAATCCGGCCGACGACATAGGGCATCAACTCAATCTGGCGCTTTGGTTTAATGTTTTCAATACCATGCAATTCGCCGAACAGGTGCACCAAACCGGGTGATCCTTTTGGAATATATTGCCAGGCGGATCTTTCCTGTGAGCGGTATATACGGCGTGAAACCTGAATTCCCCATACGTGTTCCGTTTTTTCCCAAACCGCAGCTGGCTGAAGGGAATTTTGAATTCAGCACACCATCCCTTATCATCAATGGATGATTTCAAAAACCAGATAGGGTTCCAGCTGTCATCCCAGTTATTTCCATCCTGCGTTATTGCCTCATCTCCTTTAACCCCGGTTGATGTAGCAGTAAATGAGAATGCGGTTTGCTGATCAAAATAACTGTCGATATCAATTTCAACCCTGTCGCCATCAAAGTTATCCCTCCGGGAAATGATTTTGCTTATCTTATCCGGTTCCGTGTCATATGCCCGGATAAATACATACAGGTTGTTGTCGTCATATACTATTTTAAAAGCTGTTTCCTGCGTTGGCGGTATATTTTCCTTCGGTTCAATCTGAATGAAATTTCCTCCCCATTCAACCTGGTCCCAGCAGGAATCGTTCATTAATCCGTCAATTACAGGCGGTGTTTTTGTAAAAACAGTATTATATATTTTCTTTTCAATTGTTTGAGCAAAGCCGGTTGATATAAGAATAAATGAAAGTACACCAGCCGCCACGCCTTTTACCAGCAGATTTTTCATGAAGTTTTCTTCGAAGTGGTTTACAATAAATACTGCGGGAAGGCTGAATGGTTACCGGCAAAAGTATTGTTTATTTAAACAAAAATTTTAGGATCATAGATAATCTGGATACTGGATGGGGATACTGAATATGTGAAGGTTATAACGAACTATTATATTTAGAAATTTGGTTAAATTAGTACTTACCTAACCAATACGAATATGATTCATCCGGCAGCCCGTATTTGCATTCATTGCAGTACTATTCCTGTTACAGGCAGTTGCTTATTCACAACAGGTAGTGATTCCGGTGGATTTTCAAAGGCAATTGAAGATAATTCATATTTTATAGAAGAGGCTTACAACCAGGAAGACCGGGTTGTACAGCACATTAACAATGGAAGATATTCCTTGCTCAGCAGTCACGATTTTGCCTATACATTTACCCAGGAATGGCCTGTATTCAGTCAGAAACATCAATTCAGCTATACAATCGGATTTTCATCCCTGAATTCAGGAAGTGTATTTGGTTTTAATGATGTTATACTTAATTACAGGTATCAGCTTACAGGCCATGATGCTTTTATCACGCTGGCACCCAGGATATCATTGATCATACCTACCGGAAATGCTAAAAAGGACCTGGGAACCGGGGTTTTTGGCTACCAGTTTAATTTGCCGGCGAGCAAAAGAATTTCCAATAGTTTTGTCTTGCCATGCCAATGCCGGATACACGCTTCTGCCCAATGTGGAATCATACGGGTAGCTGATAACAATGTTTAACCATCAATACCTATTCAGCTGTGAATCTGGGAGCCAGCACAATCTGGCTGATGACCTACACGAACAAACCTGATGCTGGAGGTATTATACAACATTTTGCATGAATCAGGCGAATGCATCCGGAATGGTTACCCACGGCCAGGCAATTGTCAGTCCGGGCATCCGCCATGCCTTCGATCTGAAAAGCCTCCAGATTGTGCCCGGAATTGCGGTTCCCATTCTTATACAAAACAATAATACCGAATTTGGTGTCTTTTTTTATTTATCGTTCGAACATCCGTTTTAAGTACCTTGATGTAATCGCATCGGCTATTGCTTTATCCTCAAAAAATAGCTGCATTTTATGGTAAAAAGCTAGTGGCCAATGGTTGTATTGTCCTAAAAAGTATTAATATTGCTATACCTATCCAACCAATTACCCGCTTATTTTTCATTTGATTTGTATCATGAATACCTGATTTAATTTGCTTATTTTAGCGCAGCTTTTTATTGAGAGAATAATTGTGCTTACTATTTCCGTAACACGTTACATAATGGATAATAATACAAAGGAAAAAGTTTTAGGTGTTTTAAGAAAGGTTACCGGCAGAAACATTGAACAAATCAATTTGGACACTGATCTGAAATCGCAATTATCCCTGGATTCAATTCAGATCGTAGAACTTGTTTGCTGCACTTGAAAATGAGTTATCAGTAGAATTACCGTTGCGTTTGATGACTGTTAAAACCGGCAAGGCCTTTTTGGAGTTGCTGGATACAGAATTGAACAAATAATTTCAGCACTCCATGGTCAGTAATCAATTGATCACCACGCTGAATTTCAAACAGATTTTTTTCAGAAAGAAAAGATTTGATAAGAAATTTCTGAATGATGCCATTGATCATTTGGCAGGATACCTGGCATCAAATATTCAATCGTCCTCCCCTTTTATTCTGATGGCCACTTACAGCCATATTAAATCGCGTGATAGCCTATTATGCCATACTGAAAGCCGGCAAGATCCCGGCCATTATGGATCCCGGAAGTAAATCCATTGAGCTTACCGAAATAATTGAAGAAATAGATCCTGCAGCCATCCTGTTTCTGAATACAAATGAGATATCTTTTCATTACGAGGAGGAAATTATATTCAGAAAAACCAAGCCCGGGTTTTATTATAACTTCCGATTTGTCGGATGTTGTTACCCTGGCATTCACCAATGCTGAAGACGGATATTCAAAAGCAGCCATGCTCACGGAAAAAAACCTGTTATCTGAAGTAGCTGCACTGATCAGTACAAACAGGTTAAATGAACAATCCGTTACCTGCGCCCTGCTGCCATTTTCTCATTTATACGGCCTGGTTCAGGGCTTGCTTGTTCCCACTCATGCCGGTTCTACCGGAATTATCATTGAGCTGGATATTCTTAAAATTAATGAGATTGCAGAGCAGATCAGATTTCATAAAGTAACTCATTTATATACTGTTCCATCGCTGTACTACCTGTTCAGTAAAATTCCCGGGATTGAAAATGTGGTGCGTGATGTTCAGGAGTTTTATTCAGGTGGAACACAGCTGTCATCCTTTATTTATAATTGCTTTTATAAAAAGACATCCCGGAAAATACGTGAAGGATACGGGATGACTGAAAGTTCACCCGGTGTTGTGCTTGATTACAGCGGGGAAGAACCTGTTGTATCAAGTATTGGCAAGCCAATGCCTGGTTGTGAGATTTCAATACTTGATGATAATGGGAATGTATGTCCTCCCGATGAAAAGGGAGAGATTTGCATTAAGGGTGATATGGTATTCAAGGGATATTTAAACCATGACGATGCCACCGCAAGCATTTTGAAAAAGGGATGGCTCTATTCCGGTGATTATGGCAGGATGGATCTGCAGGGAAACCTGTATTTCTGCGGGCTTAAAAAAGATATGATCAATGTTGCAGGTAATAATGTATACCCGAAAAAGCTGGAGCGAATGATCAAGATTAACAAATGGTCAGCGAAGTCAACATATTCCGTGAAGAATCTGTGTTGCAGGGACAGGTAGTAGGAGCTACAATCCGATTATCTGATAACTCCTTCCATCAGCAAAACGCGCTTAAGAATTGGTGTTATGAAAACATCAATAATATATTGCTTCCGAAGATCTGGTTATTTGAGTAGACAAAGATTCTCACTAATTATTCCCTTATGAATGGTTTTGACTTTGAACCCAGTGAATTATTTCATACCGTAAAACATTTACAGAATAACGGCTGTGCCTTTCAGTATTTCGAGGATACAAATTACAACGGACGAACAATTACGGTTAACCATAAAGAACTTTTACATTTTGCCAGTTGCAGCTATCTGGGACTTGAAACACATCCATCTCTCATAAATGCCGCCTATGAGGCTTTAAAAAGATATGGAACACAAACTCCAAGTTCCAGGGCCATGGTTTCATCTCCCTTGTATAAAGAACTGGAAGAAAATTTGAGCCTTGTATTTCCGGGATATGCTATTGTTACTCAAACAGTAACTCTGGCACATTGCTCTGTTTTGCCCCTGTTGATTGGCGAAAAGGATGCAATTATTCTGGATGCATATGTGCATAACAGTGTTCGCATGGCCAGTCAGTTGTGCAAGGCAAACGGGACTTTCATTATTTCATCAAAGCACAATGACATGGAACATGTCAAATATCTAATTTACCGACTAAAAAAAGAAGGATATAAAAAGATATGGTATTGTGCTGATGGTATTTATAGCATTCATGGAAATTTATGCGACATAAAAGGATTGCACACCCTGCTAAACGAGGAAGATGGATTTTATGCCTATGTAGATGATGCTCATGGTACCGGATGGTGTGGTAAAAATGGATCAGGCTATGTAATTGGAAGTTTCGGGCTGCATGAGAAAATGATCGTTGTCGAATCATTTGCAAAGTCGATGGCCGCTTCAGGTGGAGGCATCATCGTTCCTGATAAAATTCTGGCTGAATACATAGGTCTCACCGGCCAGACCATGATATTCTCCGGCCCAATTCAACCGGCGATTTTAGGCGCACTAATAGCCAGCATTAAATTGCACTTGTCTGATGAAATTATCCCGATGCAAAAAGAATTGCAGGAATTGATCAGTTACTTTAGAATCACATCCCGGGAACTTAATTTACCCATAACAACAAAAGATAATACTCCCATTCAGCTGCTTAAGATTGGAAGTATGGAAAAAATGTACCGGGTATTAACCCGGCTTATTGCTAGAGGATATCTTCCCATGACAGCCAGTTACCCTGCCATTGCTAAAGGAGAAGACGGTATCCGGATTACCCTTACAAGACATCTTACAAAACAGGATGTAAATAGTTTCCTTCAGAGCATAAAGGAGATTATCGATAGTGAAAAATAATCCTAACCAATATGCAACCTAAAAGGACTATTAAAAAAATAGCGCTGATTAATCCCAAGACTCCTCTTCAAAGGGAAAATCCTGAAATATATGACATGTTTCAGCGAAATAAAGAAAGGCTTAAACCCTGGCTGGCCCCACCCCTGAATTTATTGACAATTGCTGCTCTCACACCGGGTGATATTGAAATCAGCGTCATTGATGAGCATTATGAAAACATAGATTATAATGAACCCTTTGACCTGGTGGGGCTAACCGCAATGACACAACAGGCCTTCAGAGCTTATGAAATTGCAGGCGAATTCAGAAAAAGAAACATTCCGGTTGTGATGGGTGGAATTCATGCATCTGTTTTGCCCGAAGAAGTGCTGGAACATGTGGATACAGTTTTTATAGGAGAAGCAGAGGATACCTGGGGAGTTTTTCTTGAGGATTTCAAGGCTGGGCTGGAAAAAAAAACATATAAGCCACAACATCATTTTGATTTGTCAATGGCCCCGGTGCCAAAATACGACTTGCTTAACTTCAGTGCATTTAAGGATTCAGACAGCTATTTCAATTATATTCCTATACAGGCTACCCGGGGATGTCCCCATGACTGCAGTTTCTGCGTAGTGACCAAACTCTACGGGGCAAAGATCAGGAAGAAAAGTATAGCACATGTTGTTGAGGAAATAGAATATCTTCAGAAATTCAATAGGGATTCACTGATCCTTTTTGCTGACGATAACCTTTTTGTTGATAAGAGTTACGCAAAGGCATTATTAAAGGCGCTGATCCCTTTAAAAATAAAATACTTTGCACAAACTGATATCAGTATTGCGGAGGATGATGAATTAATGCAACTGGCCTATCAAAGCGGGTGCCATATCGCTTTTATAGGCTTTGAAAGCCTGAGACCGGACAGCCTGGAAGAAATCAACCGGAATAAATGGAAAATGAAACAGGTTGAAAAATATACCCAGAGTATAAAGAAAATACAGGAGAATGGAATTGTGGCGTTTGGAGCATTTGTAATCGGATTTAAGAATGATGACCTTACTGTATTCGATGAAATCGGTGACTTCACTATACAGAATAATATGCCCGGACAATTTACGATAGCAACACCCATTCCGGGCAGCAGGCTGTATAAATCCCTGGAAACAGAGGGCAAACTATTTAGTACTGTATTCTGGAATCAGTGCAATTTTTATAATCTCGTCTTCAGGCATGATAAAATTTCCAGAGATCAGGCACAGGATTCACTGATCAGCTTATACGAAACCGTCTTCAATGATGAGAATACGCTTAAACGCCTGATGTACATGAAGAACATGTACAAAAAATTACCTCCCCGCTGGTTGTAATAATTATTTCAAAGATCAGTAGTTCAAATTGCTAACAAAATACATCAGGCTTCGTATAGTAAATGTATTTCGCATTATTAACTGCAGTCTATGAATAGATTTCTAATCTATTGTATTCTATTATTATTGTCAGGTACCGGCATAAATCTATATGCAGCGGATACACTATATATCAATAAGACAATTGATAAAATTGATATTTACAGGAATTTGTCCATCCTGGAAGATTCATCCAAAGAATTAAATATCAAAGATATTCTTAAAAAAAGCAAGGATCTTGACTTTCACAAGAACCTTCAGCCCAAACTTAATTTCGAATTTTCAGGATCAACATACTGGTTACGGTTGACAGTAAAAAATACCTCCAGCAGACCGATACATTATTTGCTTGAAATTTCCAATCCCGATCTGGATTATGTTAATTTTTATCGAGGTTCGCCGCGGCCGTATTTTGCGCTCCATAAAAACGGGCGAATTACTGGATGTTAAATCCCGTGAAATTTTTAACCGGAACTTTCTGTTTAATATCTCACTCGATCCGGGATCGGTGCGAACCTACTATGTATCAGTAAATAACAATTCGCATTCGTGTTCCATCCCTGTATCATTAATGGAAGGTTCTTACTTTGAAAGATTTAATAACAAAACCGATGCATTTAACTGGTCCATTTATGGATTACTCATATTTATAATCATCTTCAATATTTACCTGTACAAGGCTTTAAAGGATAAGGTCAATCTTTATTATTCATTGAGTCTCCTCTTTGCAGTCATCACTTTTATGCATTACGACGGATACCTGTACCTGCTGAATCCTTCACATATTATTGAAAATCTGAAATGGATCAATCCCAGCCTGTATACTGTTTTCATCCTCCTGTTTACCCGGTCCTTTGTTGCGAAAGATGACCGGTTTGTAAGGATTAACAAACTCATCAATCCTTTAGCAATTATTGTATTAATTGTTCCGGTCGCCTATAATTTTCCATATCCTTTTTCCCTGATTGCAGACATTGGCATTCCGATACTGGTGCTGATTGCATTCATTTTTATCATAAAAATGACCGTTTCTGCGTACCGGAAGGATTATCTGCCTTCACAACTTCTTGTTCTGGCTTATGTGATGGTCTTTCTGGGACTTCTAATTCATCAGTTAAAGGAGTTTAACATAATTAAACCCAATTTTTTTACCATTGATGCGATTAAAATCGGACTGACACTACAAAACATCATTTTGACCATAGCGGTACTGGAACGATTCCGGTATACCCAGAATAATGACAAGCAAACCATTGAAGATAACCTGCGGAAGATAGAAATACAGAACAGGGAACTGGAGATTATCAATACGGAACTGGAGAAATTATCAATCGTTGCCAGTGAAACAGATAACAGCATTGCCATCTATGATAGCGGAGGCAGATTGGAATGGGGGAATGCTGGTTTTGAGAAGTTATACGAGGTTAGTATCAATGACCTCATTAAGGTCAAAAAGGATAAAATTGAAGACGTCATTCCCAATCCGAATATTCATCAATACGTAAATAATTGCAAGGAAACTCAATTGCCTGTTGTTTTTGAAACACCTGTTTTTACTAAAAACAAAAAAGAAATCTGGGTTCAGACTACGCTGTCTCCTTTTATCCGCAAGAAAACGATTTTCAAGATCATTGCCATTGACTCGGATATTACAAGCCTTAAGAATTATGGCAGGGAACTTGAAATTGCCAAAGAAAAAGCAGAAGAAAGCGATCGCCTGAAAACAGCGTTCCTTCATAATATTTCGCATGAGATCCGCACTCCCATGAATGCCATCATCGGATTTTCAGGTCTGCTCAGCGACCAGAATGTTGAAGCGGAAAAACGAACACAATACACCGACATCATCGTCCAGAGCAGCAACCATCTGCTTTCGGTAATCAATGACATCATGCGCATCGCCAGCATTGAAGCAGGTCAGGAAAATCTGGCTGAAAGTCAGTTTGATCTAAACGCTGCACTTGAATATCTGCATGAACAATTCTGGCTTAAAGCAAGGGAACAAAACACAAGCCTGGAACTAAAGGTAAATCTTCCTGAAACGGAAATTGAGCTAATAGCAGATGAGACCAAACTGGTGCAGGTTCTGGCAAACCTGATTGACAATGCACTTAAATTCACAAAAAAGGGTTCTGTCACTTTTGGTTATAAGATAAGGGAAAAAGAACTCGAGTTTTTTGTACAGGATACAGGTATTGGTATTGCTCCGGAATTGCACCAGGAAATATTTAAACGGTTTCATCAGGTTGAAAGCACAAATACCAGAAAATTTGGAGGATCCGGACTTGGCTTATCTATATCCAAGGCCTATGTTGAATTGATGGGAGGACGGATTTGGGTAACTTCTGAGCTAAACCAGGGCTCTGTTTTCTATTTTACCATTCCTTACAAAACTGACAGTGAGGGTAGTATTCCAATAACCATTGAAAGTGAAAAGGATGAACCGGATTTAACAAGTCAGAGAACCCTCCTCATTGCTGAAGATGAGGAATCAAATTTCAATTTATTGAAGGAACAGTTGTCTGGACTGAAAATCAATATTTTAAGAGCCCGGAACGGTGTTGAGGCAGTTGAACTTTGCAGGACAAAAATTATCGACCTTATACTAATGGATATCAAAATGCCCCTGATGGATGGGTTTATGGCAACGCGGCAAATAAGGGAATTCATGCCTGATATACCTATAATTGCGCAAACGGCTTATGATACAGAAGCAGACAAAGAGCTTGCCTATGCAAGCGGCTGTACCTCTTTTATAAGTAAACCGCTCAAAAAGGATGTGCTGCTGTCTACCATAAACGGATACCTTCTGGTGGAATAACAAAAACTAATTTGTAACAATCTTGCTGTAATCTCACTTTTGCATTTTTAGTCGACGCTGAACCCGAAGATTCGTATAACTTTGGTACTAACAAAATCCAAAGAAAAATGGATTTGGCGCAACGATTTGAAAGCAATCCTTTGTTAACACCCAAAAGCTTATCTCCCGGAATGAAGGGCATGAAAATAGAATGCCTTCTAAATCCGGGCGTTTTTACATTTAAAGGACTCACCTGGCTTATTCTGCGCGTGGCTGAACGTCCTGAACAGGAAGAAGGTAAGATTAGCTTTCCGATCATGGATGCCGGAGACCAGATAACCATAAAATCTTTCCGGAAGGATGAACCCGGATTGGATCTATCCGATCCCCGTATTATTGTATACAACGAAAATTACTATCTCACTACCCTCTCCTACCTGAGGCTTGTATATAGTTCAGATGGAATAAATTTTCAGGAGTCCCCTGAATATCCGCCGGTTTTCGGCAAGGGACCGTCCGAAGCCTTTGGTATTGAAGATTGCCGTGTAGCACAGATCGGTGAAAAATACTACCTGACCTATACAAAGGTTTCCGCAAATGGAGTTGGCGTAGGCCTTATGGTAACTTCCGACTGGAAAAATTTCGAAAGAAAAGGAATGATCTTTCCGCCTCATAATAAGGATTGCGCGCTTTTCGAAGAAAAGATCAACGGGAAATATTATGCCCTTCACCGTCCCAGCAGTCCTGAACTGGGAGGCAATTATATATGGCTGGCAGAATCTCCCGACCTGGAACATTGGGGAAATCATACATGTCTGGCCATCACCAGGAAAAATAATTGGGATAGCGTGCGCATTGGTGCCGGCGCATCACCGGTAAAAACTGCAGATGGTTGGCTGGTTATTTATCATGGCGCCAATCATGATTCCCGGTATTGTTTGGGTGCCATGCTCCTTGATTTGCACGATCCGTCAAGGGTAATCGCACGTTCTGACGTTCCGGTTATGGAACCATTTATGGAATATGAAAAAACGGGCTTTTTTGGAAACGTGGTTTTCACGAATGGTCACCTGATTGACGGAGATACAATTACCCTGTATTACGGAGCGAGTGATGAGGTGATTTGTGGGGCTAAACTATCAGTGAAGGAAATTTTAAAACAGGTAAAAAATGCGAATTAAGAAGATAGCAGCCCAGTTCGTTACTGAATATGCCGTTTTCAGGGCCATGCCATGGAATATGCGCGTATTGCTGGTTACCAATATGATCTATGCCTTTGTGCTCCCTGTAATTGAAATTTTTGTTGGCGCCTATATCATGCGCAATTCCAACGATCCCAAAATAGTGGCTTTATATCAGCTCACTGTTTATACCGGGATACCACTTACCTTTCTTATCAACGGCTACCTTCTCAACAGGATAAAAGTCAGTAATTTATACAGCTTCGGAATGTTACTGAGCGGGATTTCAATGCTGATAATGATGAGCTTCGGGAAACTTTCATTTGCCGGGGTAGGTATTGCAGGCATCCTGATGGGATGTTCCTTTGGATTTTTCTGGGCAAACCGCGATTTCCTGGCGTTAAGCACTACAAATGATGAAAACAGGAATTACTATTACGGGCTTGAGACCTTTTTTTATACAATGACGGCGATTATAGTTCCTTTTGTTATTGGATCGTATTTGTTTTTCAGTGCAAAGAAAGGCTGGTTTGGTGGCAATATCAGCGCATGCTTATAAACTGGTTACCCTGGCTGTTTTTGTACTTACCATATTTTCAAGCATTGTAATCCATAAAGGAAACTTCAAGAATCCGGTACACAAGAAATTTCTATATCTCAAATTTGATATCCTCTGGTATAAAATGCTGGGTCTGGCAATTTTAAAAGGCCTTGCCCAGGGTTACCTGGTTACCGCACCGGCTATTCTCATCATGCGATTGGTGGGCAATGAAGGTTCATTGGGAATAATACAAAGCATCAGCGGAATTATCACGGCCCTTGTACTTTATGTATTGGGCAGGGTAACGGGACCAAAACACCGTATTTACATTTTTACTGTAGGATACCTGATATTTCTTATTGGCACAATTACCAATGGCATAATGTTTTCAGCAACCGGGGTTATGGTATTTGTGCTGTGCAAGGTTCTGTTTCAGCCCTTGCATGATATCGCCTATTTCCCGATCCAGATGAGGGTTATTAATGTATTATCGGAAAAAGAAAAGAGAAATGAATTCGGGTACATTTTTAACCACGAATTCGGATTATATGTCGGACGTTTTATAGGACTTGGCTTGTTCATTTACCTTGCATTTTACATATCCGAGACATTTGCATTAAAATATGCCTTAATTATTATTGCCATAGTTCAATTGTTGTCCATACCTGTAGCAAAGCACATAATCAATCAATCCAATCTATATGACAAGAAGAACAACATCCCTGACGGCGACTCTAATGCTATTATTGTTGAACCTCAGCCTGGTTCAGGTATTGAGTCAAACTCAAATCAGGGATTCCCAGGATCGAAAAAATGCCAAATCTGCCTGAACCCTATAAAATGCTGGATTGGCATGAAAAGGCAATGGCATTTGATAAGGTAGTATATGATTTCACCTTGAAAGGGGATTATCAGCCATTCATCTGGCTGGATGATTCAAAACATAATTTACCGCAACAAACCTATGGTTTATTCACTGTAATAGGGGATGTACGCCAGGGACCCGGTAAAAATTCTGAATATCATGAGGCGCTATGCTCATTGGGATCTTTAATGGGCGCAGGATTAGTCGGAATTGACAAAACAAAACAAAACGGGTTCAATTTTGTTAAAATGGCTCAGAATTATTTCAATTCCGACAACGATTGGAATATTGTAATGAACAATACCAATCCAAAAGTTGCTCTGTTAGGGGGTGGTTATGGTCGCGACTGGTGGTATGATGTTTTTCCCAATATGATTTATTATAGCGTATGTAGTCTATTCCCGGGCGTGGAGAACTCGAGGAATATTCAGCATATTGTAGCAGAACAGTTTTATAAGGCTGATTCCACGTTGAATGGCAATTATGATTTTTCTTATTTCGATTATTCACAGATGAAGGGTATGCGGAACAATATACCTTATCAACAGGATGCTTCGGCAGGACATGCCTATGTATTGCTCTGTGCTTATAAGGAATTCAATGATCCACGCTATTTAAAGGGAAGTGAATCAGCCCTGCAGGCTTTGCTCAGCCAGAAGGAAAGCCGGTATTATGAGGTTTTCATGCCTTTCGGCGCTTATGTTGCCGCAAGACTGAATGCGGAACAGGGTACAAATTATGATATATCGAAGATCATTAACTGGACATTTGACGGATGTACCTCTCCCACAGGACGCACAGGATGGGGAGTAATAGCCGGAAAATGGGGCCCGTATGATGTATCCGGCATCCAGGGAAGTATCACCGATGGGGGCGGCTATGGTTTTCTTATGAATACATTTGACCTGGCCTGGCCCCTTGTCCCGATGGTAAAATATGATACCCGGTATGCAAGGGCAATTGGAAAATGGATGTTGAACGCCGCAAATGCGGCACGGCTTTATTATCCATATGAAATGGATGACAATCACCAGTGGCTTCCCGGAAAAAAGGAATATACGCATGGAGTTATTGCCTACGAGGGGTTGAGAAAAACGGATTTTTACAATAGTGAAAGATTGAAAGATATATCACCTGTGGCCCAGGGCGATGGCCCCCAGTGGTACAAAGGAGAACCTGATGTTTCCATGTACAGCATCTATAGCTCTGCCCAGGTGGGCATTTACGGGTCAATTATACGGAAAACCGATGTTGAATGCATTCTTCAGCTGAACTGCAATGCCACGGATTTCTATGGTGCAAACTCATTCCCCACTTATTTGTATTACAATCCTTACAACACCTCCCAATCCATAACTTTTAAAAACGAACAAACCGGAAGTATAGACCTCTATGATGCAGTTAATCATAAAGTAGTGGCTAAAAACATCAAGACAGAAAAGAAATTTGAAATTCCTGCCGACCAGGCGAGGGTGATCGTCGTTCTTCCACATAAATCTGTAGTAACAAAAAAGAACGGCCGGTATTATGTTGGTATCAATATAGTTGCATATCAATAAATCCTTAATGTCAGTTGTTCTCCAAACACATCCGGGTAACTATATTATTTATACCAGGTCATGCAGCAGGTTAAAGAATTCAACGTCTCTATTTAAAATTCAAAAACCTATCCTATGAAAAAAATAGTTCCCAACATGGCTGCCGTTATCTTATCGGTACTGTTTGTCATGATGACCTCTGGCATTTCATCCCAGTCCTTTATGACTGTAAGAGGCAGCGGTCCGTCAATTACAAAGAACTTCAACGTATCCGGCTTTCATGGCATTGATGTATCCAATGGCTTTGACGTTATTCTGGTCCAGGGAAATTCGGAAGGGCTCACCCTGACAGTACAGGAAAACCTGCTCGAATACATCACTGTAAAAGTTGACCAGGGAATTCTGAAAATATATTCGGATAAAAATATTAATGCCACCCAACCCATGAAGGCAAGGATCACATTCAAGGACATCAATAAACTAAACGTCTCGGGAGGGGGTGATGTGTCAGGTGAAACGCCCCTCAATGTTCAAAAAATGGACATTGGCATGAGCGGAGGTGGTGATGTCACTTTCAATCTGAATTCTGATGAACTGAAATGCGGTATTTCGGGAGGCGGGGATTTAAAAATTGATGGCAACATAAAAAGTTATGATCTTGATCTGACAGGTGGCGGTGATGTAACCTCGGTAATTAATGGTGCTGCAGCAATTGACTGCCGGGTTTCAGGAGGCGGGGATGTAAAGATTACCAGTAAGGGCAAGACATCGGATGCCAAAATTGATATCAGCGGTGGAGGTGATCTTGCCATGGAGTTAAATACAGATAAATTGAAATGTTCTCTTTCCGGCGGTGGTGATGCCTCGTTGAGCGGACAGGCCGGGAATGTCATTATCAGCCTGAACGGAGGAGGAGATCTCAATGCCCGCAATTTACAAAGTGGCATTTTGGATTTCCAGGTAAGCGGTGGTTCTGATATTCACGTAAATGTATCCAACGCTCTTACAGGCCAGATTTCAGGTGGCGGCAATGTTTATTATACCGGAAATCCGGCAAAAGTTACCGTAGATACCAGGGGCGGGTCGATGGTTAAGAAGGAGTGACAAGTAGAATTTACGATTTACGATTTACGATTTACGATTGCGCGCAGCCTATGCGGCATATTAGAATCAGGAAAATGAGGACAGACCTCCGGGGTTTTGAAAACCCGGAGGTCTTTTCGTTTGTTTTTCATAAATTAAGGTCAAAATTATTTCGCGATGACAAAATATATTTTACCGGCAATAATTATCTCAATGGCCCTCACCTGCCCCTGATGCTTATTCGCAATCGGCCGGTATTGATCAGAAGGTGGATTCTCTGCTGAATAAGATGACACTTGATGAAAAGATCGGGCAACTGAATCAGCTCAACGGGGACTGGGCTGCTACCGGTCCGGTTACCACAGACCTTGGCAATAAGCTCGATCAGATAAGGGAAGGAAAGATCGGTTCCATATTAAACATCATGGGAGTGGAACATACACGCACCTTCCAGGAAGCTGCCATGCAATCACGCCTGAAAATTCCGCTCCTTTTCGGACAGGATGTTATCCACGGATATTACGTAACCTTCCCCATTCCGCTGGCTGACGCAGCCAGCTGGGATCTTGAAGCTATTGAAAAATCCGCACGGATTGCTGCTACAGAGGCTGCTGCCAGCGGAATCCACTGGACCTTCGCCCCGATGGTGGATATCGCCCGTGATCCGCGCTGGGGAAGGGTTATGGAAGGCGCCGGTGAAGATCCTTACCTGGGTTCACAGGTAGCCAAAGCCAGGGTCAAAGGATTTCAGGGTAAAGGACCAGGCAATACCGATGCAGTGATGGCCTGTGCCAAACATTTTGCTGCCTACGGAGCTGCCATTGGTGGCAGGGACTACAATAGCGTGGATATAAGTCTTCGCACCCTTTGGGAAATATACCTTCCGCCGTTTAAGGCTGCTAAAGATGCAGGAGTGGCTACTTTTATGAATTCATTTAATGATATCAACGGAATACCTGCTACCGGAAATTCCTATATACAGCGTGATATCCTGAAGGGACTGTGGAATTTTGACGGTTTCGTGGTGAGCGACTGGGGTTCGATTGGAGAAATGATCCAGCATGGATATGTAAAAGACAAATATGAAGCAGCAGAGGTTGCGATTAAAGCCGGCAATGATATGGACATGGAAAGCCGCTGCTATACTGAAAACCTGGCTAAACTGGTTTCTGACGGACAGGGTGCCGGTTGATATGATCGATAATGCAGTGCGCAGGATCCTTGAAAAAGAAGTTTGAAATGGGATTGTTTGATGATCCGTTTCGTTTCTCAAATGCCGAACGTGAAAAAACCACACTGAATAAGCCTGAATACCAGGATGCAGCACAGAGATATCGCCCGTAAAAGCATTGTTTTGTTAAAGAATTCAGATCACCTCTTCCGCTTTCCGGGAATTTGAAATCCATTGCTTTGATCGGTCCCCTTGTAAAGGCGGAAAAAGAACTGAAAGGATTCTGGTCGATTGACATGGGTGACGAAAAGGATATAATATCCTTGTATGAAGGAATGGAGCAACAGGCTGGCAAAATAAATCTGCAATACGCCAGGGGCTGTGCCATTGATGATTCATCCGAAGCAGGTTTTGCTGAGGCCGTGCAGACTGCCCTTACATGCGATCTGGTGATTATGGCAATGGGCGAACGAGCTGACATGACCGGGGAGGCAAAAAGCAAATCGAACATACATCTTCCGGGCGTTCAGGAAAAGCTTATTCAGGCCATAGTTGCCACGGGAAAGCCGGTGGTAGTCATTTTAATGGCAGGCAGGCCGATGGTTTTCAACTGGACTGCTGATCATGTACCTGCCATTCTTTATTCATGGTGGCTTGGAGACCAGGCCGGTAATGCCATTGCCGATGTGCTTTTTGGCAGGTATAATCCTTCCGGTAAACTCCCAATTACCTTTCCAAGGACAGAAGGCCAGATCCCCATTTATTACAATTATCTGAATACAGGCAGACCTGCAAGCACTGAAACAGACCTGAATTACCGATCAGCTTATATTGACCTGCCAAACAGTCCCCAATATGCCTTTGGTCACGGACTGAGCTACACAACATTTTCATACAGCAATCTGAAAATCAGCAAGAAAGAGATTAATTCAGAAGAATCATTTACAGTTTCTTTTGACCTGAAAAATACCGGTCAATATGCCGGCGAGGAAGTAGTTCAGCTTTATCTCCGGGACCTGGTGGCTCAACCTGTGAGACCGGTAAAGGAACTGAAAGATTTTCAGAAAGTGATGCTTAAACCCGGCGAAACAAAAACGCTCACTTTTACTATTGATCGGGAAAAGCTTTCTTTTTATAATGACAAACTTCAATGGATAGTTCAGCCCGGAGAATTTAAACTGATGATAGGGAGTGCTTCGGATGATATCAGGCTGGAAGGAATGTTGAATTATGAATGATGAATTTAAGGTTTAAGGTTTGAGGTTTTCAAGAAGGGATGCCTTCGGCAGAGGTTTAAGGAATTTACGATCTGTACGATTTACGATTTACGATGCTACGATTTCGATAACGTTATTCCCATTACCAATACCGAATACCGATTACCGATTACCGATTAACACCGTCTTCCCCGTTTTGGCCGATTCCCGGGCCGCATCCAGAATCCTCACCACCATTACATTATTTTCGAGTGAATAAAGCCCCTTCTTTGGAATTTGAATTTTTCCGCGCAATACATCCGCAAAATAAGAGAAAGGATCATCGTATACAGGTGTATCTTTTGTTGTAACCAGAATGGAGTGTTCCCCGCCTGATTTGCTGTTCCTGAGACGCATGGCAGTATTGTTTACGGAAATGATATATCCCGTTTCACCATATACCTCCATATCTTTTCTGCCAAAAGGCCAGTTCCAGGAAGCCTGAATAATGCACTGGGCAGAAGGATAATTAACCAATATTGTCGCATCATCGTCAACCTTTGGATAAATATCCGGTTTAAACTGGCGCGTGACTGCCGTAACTGAAACCGGGTCTTCGTTTTGCATTAAATAAGTCATCAGATTAGCCCCATAACAACCAAAGTCAATCAGGGCACCTCCCCCGTTTTGCACAGGATCTGTCAGCCAATCAAGGAATTCCTTTCCACATCCGATTTCTTTTGGACCTTCATGACCATCATGAATGACCACCTTTCTTATTTTACCCAGGTAGTTGCTGTCGTTTGTCAGCTGATATGTTTTTTCAGTTGTCGGATACCAGGAAGTCTCAAAATCAGTTAGAATTTGAATATGGTATTTTGCAGCCAGTTCAGCCATTCGTGAGGCATGTGCGTTATTTGTAGCCAGCGGTTTTTCAACCATTACATGAATTCCCCTGGGCGCGCAGGCTTCCACAACCATCATGTGTTCATAAATAGAACCAAAGGCAGCCACTGCTTCAGGTTTAACAGCATCCAGCATTGTATTCAGATCAGTATAAAATAAATCAGCCCTGAGATTGTATTGTTTTGCCAGTCGGGCCGCCAGTTCTTTATTGGGTTCATATATACCTATCAGTTCAATATCCGTCTTTCCCTTTTTAGTCCTGTCAAGGATAAATGCCGCGTGACCATGGGTCAAACCGGCGATAGCCAGGCGTACCGGAGTTTGTGATGTTGATTGTGCCTTTGATGTATTTGAATAGAGCATGCAATAGGCAATTATAAAGATGAAAGATAAACTTCTAATCATGGAGGCAAGGTTTAAACCGTAAGTTAATTTTTTTTCCTTAAACAGCAAGACTTCCGGGATTTTCCTATCTCATTAAGTACTCCGGTTTTTCACTTTTAGTTTTATTTTTTCACTCGTCTCTCGTCTCTTGTCACTTGTCACTCCCATACGGCCATTTCCAGTCGCGAATTTCCGGCATATCGTCTCCATGTATGGAAATGTACTGTTTATGCTCAAGAAGTTTATTACGCATCATTTGCTTTATATGGGCTCCAATGCGCTCCAGTTTTGGTACACGGTCTATCACATCCATTACAAGATGAAAACGGTCGAGATCATTCATAACGACCATATCAAACGGAGTTGTGGTGGTTCCTTCTTCCTTATAGCCACGCACATGGAAGTTAGCATGATTTGTTCTTCTGTATGTTAAGCGATGAATGAGCCAGGGATATCCGTGAAATGCAAATATAACAGGCTTGTCGCTGGTAAACAGGGAGTCAAAATCCTTATCTGAAAGGCTATGCGGATGTTCATTCTCTGACTGAATTGTCATCAGGTCTACAACATTTACTACCCGTATTTTTAAATCAGGGAATACCTGCCTTAGTATGTCCACCGCTGCCAGGGTTTCCAAGGTAGGAACATCGCCGGCACATGCCATTACCACATCGGGTTCCTCGCAGATGTCATTACTGGCCCATTCCCAGATGCCGATTCCTTCCGTACAATGTCTGATGGCTGCATCAATATCAAGAAACTGCAATGAAGGCTGTTTTCCGGCAATAATAACATTGATGTAATTCGTGCTTCTCAGGCAGTGATCCATCACCGAAAGCAAGGTATTGGAATCGGGAGGTAAATAAACCCGCACTACTTCTGCTTTTTTATTTATCACATGATCGATAAAACCGGGATCCTGATGGCTGAAGCCATTATGGTCCTGTCGCCATACGTGCGAAGTGAGTAGGTAATTCAAAGAAGCAATGGGTCTTCGCCATAGTATATTGCGGGTGGTTTTCAGCCACTTGGCGTGCTGATTGAACATGGAATCAATAATGTGAATAAAGGCCTCATAGCAGGAGAACAATCCATGCCTGCCGGTAAGCAAATATCCTTCGAGCCAACCCTGGCACATCTGTTCACTGAGCACTTCCATCACCCGCCCATCCGGTGAAAGATGATCGTCGCCCGGCAAAATTTTATCCATAAACACGCGGTCGGTTGCCTCAAATACAGAACCCAGCCTGTTGGAGGCTGTTTCGTCGGGACCTACGACCCTGAAGTTATGGTTATCCTGATTAAGTTTTATTACATCCCGTAAAAAGCGGCTCATGACACGTGTAGCCTCTCCATACACGGTGCCAGGCTTACTTACAGTTTCTCCGTATTCACGAAAATCGGGCAACTTCAATGGAGTCAGCAAAAGTCCGCCATTGGCGTGCGGATTTGCACCCATTCTTCTGTTTCCTTCAGGCGCCAGTTCTGCCAGTTCAGGAATAAGTTTCCCTTTTTTATCGAACAACTCCGACGGCTTATAACTGAGCAGCCATTCTTCAAGCAATTTAAGATGGGCAGGTTTTTCGGCCAGTTCACTCAGCGGCACCTGGTGTGACCTGAATGAATTCTCAACCTGCAAGCCATCCACAATATCCGGACCCGTCCATCCTTTTGGAGAGCGCAAAATAATAACCGGCCATGGGGCCCGTTTTGTGATGCCCTTTATGCGGGCATCCTTCTGAATCGCTTTTATTTCAAGAATAACGGCATCAAGAACGCCGGCCATCAAAGGATGCATCTTTGAAGGATCATCTCCCTCAACATAGTAAGGTTTATACCCATACCCAATAAGCAAGCTGGTCAGCTCCTCCTTTTCCAAACGGGCAAGGAACGAGGGATTTGCAATTTTATAACCATTGAGATGCAGGATAGGAAGAACTGCACCATCACGGACCGGGTTCAGAAACTTGTTTGAATGCCAGCTTGCTGCCAGAGCACCGGTCTCAGCTTCCCCATCCCCGATAACACAACAGGCAATTAAAGATGGATTGTCAAAAACAGCGCCATAGGCATGCAGGAGCGAATATCCCAATTCTCCGCCTTCATTGATTGACCCGGGGGTTTCAGGAGCGACGTGACTGGGAATTCCACCCGGAAAGGAAAATTGCTTAAAGAGATTCTTCAATCCTTCTTCATCTTCGGAGATATGGGGATAAAATTCGGTGTATGTGCCTTCGAGATATGTATTGGCAACCAGTCCGGGTCCCCCGTGACCAGGACCGGTTACATAAATCATATTCAGATCATATTGCTTAATGATCCGGTTCAGATGTACATAAATAAAATTCAAACCCGGAGTAGTACCCCAGTGGCCCAACAGACGTGGTTTTACATGATCGATTGTCAAGGGCACCTTCAATAACGGATTATCATATAGGTAGATCTGGCCAACAGACAAATAATTGGCTGCCCGCCAGTATGCATCTATCCTGCTGAAATCGGCTGTTGCTTGTTCACTCATATTTTATTACTTCTGTAGGACAACTTTCTGCTGATTCAATGATCTGCGATTCGAATTTACTAAAATCGACACCGCTCTTAACCACCATTTTATCGGGGACAGCAAAAACTTCCGGACAAATCATTTCACATGCTGCGCAGGAAATGCACTCATTGTCGCTTTCATCCAGCCAAACTCTCCTGATTGCCATATACCGTAATTTTAAGTTTTTAGAAAACTTTGTTGTTCCAAACAATTGTCCTGAGTAAAATCAAACCAATAACTTATGTAAAAGTTCAATTTCAGTACGCAACCTTTTTTTATACATTTACATCTGGCATAAAACCGACCCGAAAATGAAAACCAGATTGTTCTTTCTCCTGCTTTTTGGCCTTTTCATAGGCATATCCTGCGAAAAGGAACAAACTCCCGTGGTTGAAAATGTCGGATTGCCCCTGATAGTCAAGGAAATTTTTTCGGATACTCTTTACCATGAGTTTACCTATAATGAACAAAATCTGCTGAAAGAAAGGAAGTCCAAATGGTTTTACACGCTTTATCATTATAATGCCAACAACCAGCTTAGCAGCTATGATATGTATGAAGACCCCGGGATATTTAGCAGTAACTGGGCATCTTCCCAGGCTGCTATGAACAGGAAAGATTGGGTAACTCCCCAAAATACAGAGATTTCCGGGAAAGCGATCTTTAAATATCAGGGTGAAAAACTTAAATCAATAACAGTTACCCGGGCTCATTCGGATATACAGAATACTTCAGAATTTACATATGATTCTAACGGCAGAATTGTGGATCAAATTTATTCCAGTAGCGTTGAAATGGTCAATGGCCGAAAAGTATATACCTATGATGATCATGGAAATGTGATATTGGAAGAGCAGTATTATTCATCAGCATTACTGTTTACCAAATCCTTTGAATATGACGACAAGCACAATCCGTTTAAGGTTTTTAACAGGCCGGGTATACCGGGTATTTACACCAATGAAAACAACATTATAAAAGAGACTCTTGTACTTATGGAGAATACTCCCGGAATTGACTCCATACAGGTAACGGAATCCACCTATGAATACAACGATCAGGGATATCCTGTTACAAAGGACGGGTTCATCCGTTACGAATACAAATAAAGCAGGCTAGCCCTATATTTGCAGGGTAATTTCCGATAATCGACATGGAAGAAATCCCTCAGGAAGAAAGACGCAAAATCATCCATATTGATATGGATGCATTTTATGCTTCCATTGAACAACGCGACAATCCCGAATTTAAAGGCAAGCCTGTTGTTGTTGGGGGACTCCCCGACGGAAGAAGGGGAGTGGTGGCCACGGCCAGCTATGAGGCGCGCAAGTTCGGAATACACTCGGCGATGTCTTCAAAAAGGGCTTACCAGCTTTGTCCCACGGCAATTTTTTTGCATCCCCGGTTTGATGCCTACAAGGAGGTTTCCAGGAAAATGCGGGAGATATTTTCAAGGTATACCGACCTGATCGAGCCGTTGTCACTCGACGAAGCTTACCTGGATGTCACCTGTGATAAGCAGAACATTGGTTCGGCCATTGAAATAGCCCGGCAGATTAAGGAAGCGATCAGAAATGAATTAAATCTCACTGCATCTGCAGGGGTGTCGATAAACAAGTTTGTGGCCAAGATTGCTTCCGATATGAAAAAGCCTGATGGCCTGACTTTTATAGGCCCTTCCAAAATAGAAGGATTTATGGAAACACTTCCTGTGGAAAAATTCTTTGGCGTGGGAAAGGTGACAGCGGAAAAAATGAAAAAAATGGGATTGCATACCGGTGCCGATCTGAAAAAACTGACTGAAAAAGAGCTTACGAAATATTTTGGAAAAGCCGGCAGGTTCTATTATTATATTGTGAGGGGAATTGATAACAGACGGGTTGAGCCGGACAGGGAGACCAAATCAGTAGGCGCAGAAGACACTTTTGCTTTCGATCTGACAACAATGGAAGAGATGAATAGCGAGCTGGAAAGGATTGCCGAAATCGTATGTGACCGTTTACAAAGACATAAACTGAGCGGAAGAACGGTTACGATTAAAGTAAAATACAGTGATTTTAAACAGATCACGCGCAACCGGTCATTTCTTCATCCCGTCGACGACCTGGAGACGATCACCCAAACGGCAAAACAGTTACTTGCCCAGACAGAGACAGAAGGCAAGGCGATCAGGCTTTTAGGGATAACACTGTCGAATTTCGGAGAAGTGCAGCCGTTGAACAGGAAGGTGGAGGATACGGGGCAGTTGAGGTTGTTTTAAAATGAATCTTTTGATTTGTTCTGCAGTTCTGCAGTTTTGCAGTTTGAAGTTTTGCCGCTGCAATTAGCGAGTCTTCATAGCATTTGCACATTAGCACATTTGCACATTAGCACATTGCACTTTGACTGCACATCTGCATAGCTGCAAAGCCTTCAAGTCACTGGATTCTTCCTCATTCGCTCAGTTCAAGCCAGCGATCCGTTTTTTGATCAATCAGGTCAATGATTTCAGCAATCCGGTGAGATTTGGCGATCAGATCATTTGTTTCAAGGTTGCCCGTGCTTAAAAGGGTCTCGAGCCTTTTCTTTTCCTTTTCCAGTTCTTCTATTTCAATTGTAAGTTGATCCAGTTCTTTTTTTTCTTTGAAACTAAGTTTCCTCTTAACGGAATCAGTTGTCTCTTTTACTGTACTGGTGGCTGTTTTAAGCCGGGGCTGCTCTTCACTCCTGCGGTTCTCAATCTCCTGTTGTTTCTGGGACACACGGTAATCACTGTAATTTCCCGGGAAATCATATACTGCACCATCCCCCTCAAAAATAAACAAATGTTCTACCAGCTTATCCATGAAAAACCGGTCGTGTGAAACGATGATGAGGCAACCACCAAAATTGGCCAGGTATTCCTCAACCACATTCAGGGTTACAATGTCGAAATCATTTGTTGGTTCATCCAATACAAGAAAATTAGGATTCCGCATCAAAACGGTCATCAGGTAAAGACGTCTTCTTTCCCCCCCGCTTAATTTTTCCACCTGCACATAATGCATCTCAGGTGTAAACAGGAAAAAATTGAGAAACTGGGAAACATTCAATTGACGGCCATCTGCCAGGGTGACGACCTCGGCAATATCACGCATAATATCAATAACCCGCTGACCCGGTTTGAATTCAAGACCCTGCTGCTTATAATAGCCATAGACAACTGTTTCGCCCTGGTCGAGTTTACCGGAATCAGGCTGTACCTGGCTTGTAATGATATTTAAAAAAGTGGACTTCCCCACCCCGTTTCTTCCAATAATTCCCACTTTCTCTCCCTTCGTAAAAGTGTAACTGAATTCGTCCAGGATGATCGTATCATCGAACCTCTTGGATATCTTGTCAAGGATGAGAATTTTCTTACCCAGACGGGCTGTCTGCACATTCATTTCTACCTGGCGGTCATTGCGTCGGTATTCTGATTGTTCCTTCAGGTCGTAGAACGCATCAATACGATATTTGGCCTTTGTGGTGCGGGCCTTCGGCATACGCCGCATCCATTCAAGTTCGCCCCGGAGAAGATTTTGCGCCTTTTCCGTCGTCAATGCCTTATTGAGAAGCCTCTCCTCTCGCTTTTGCAGAAATTCAGAATAATTTCCCTTGTAGGAATATACGGCCCTTTCATCTATTTCAATGATCTCGTTACAAATGCGATCCAGGAAATACCGGTCATGCGTAACCATCAGCAGGGTGATCTGTGACTTGGAAAGATATTCTTCAAGCCATTCAATCATATCCAGATCAAGGTGGTTCGTAGGCTCATCCAGGATAAGAAAATGAGGTTCGTTTATCAGCGCTACAGCCAGTGCCAGCCGTTTAATCTGACCGCCCGACAGGGTACCAACCAATTGCTCTTCATCATTCAATTTAAAAACTCCAAGCATTTGCTTGATCTTGGAATCCAGGTCCCAGGCCTGGTGGAAATCCATTTGGGCCGTGGCCTTTTCAAGACTTTTATTATCATGATGATGAAGCGCCAGTTCATATTTCCTCACTGTATCCATCATTTCACCCGGCGATCCATATACTGCCTGAAAAACAGTCAGACTCAGGTCGAAAGATGGATCCTGTTCAAGATAGGCCGTCTTTATATCCTTATTTATATAGTAACTGCCTGTATCAAAAGAATCTTTGCCGGCCAGAATATTTAGCAAGGTGGTTTTTCCTGCACCGTTTTTTGCAATAATGGCAACCTTTCTGCCTTCGTTGACGCCAAAGGTGATATTTCTGAAGAGGTTGATATCCCCAAATGATTTAGAAGCATTTTCAATTAACAGGTATGTGCTCATTATTTATTAATTAGATAGATTAAAACAGCCGGAGAAAACTGGCGGGTATTTTAGAAACAAATCGCATAGGTTCCCGTGTTTCGGGATGGATAAATGCCAGAACACCGGCATGCAGTCCAAGCCGGCCTATAGGGTTGGTGCCTGTACCATATTTTTTATCACCAACAACCGGATGACCTATACTTTGCATATGCACCCTGATCTGGTTTTTCTTTCCTGTCTCAAGGTCAGCTTCAATAAGAGAGTAATCCCTGGCCGTTTTTAATACCTTATAATGTGTAATGGCCAGTTCACCCTTTTCAGGATCATCCGTTACATGCATAAAATAGGCAGTGCTCTCATACAAATAGGTTTTGATCGTATCGGCCGGCTTTTTAACTACACCTTCAACAACGGCATAATAGGTCCGCTCGGTTACGCTGGTTTGCCAGCTATTCTGCAACAGGCTTTGAATTCTTTCACTTTTTGAGAACAGCATTAATCCGGATGTATCACGATCCAGCCTGTGTACAACAAAGATCTTATTTTGAGGATTCTCTTTTTTGACATACCCGCTCAATATACTGATGGCGGTCTCCCCTTCAACACCTGTGGAAACCGACAATAAACCCGCACTCTTGTCGATTACGATAATGTGTTCATCCTCAAAAACGATGTGCAATTTGCGCTCGATTTCCTTGCCGGGACTTCCCTTCCTTTTGATAAGCACCTGCTGTCCGGGAGTTAACGGATGATCGAACTGTGAAACAGCCTGGTTATTGATCCAGATATGTTTATTGCGCAAGAAGGGATTTAATATTATCCCGGCTTTTATTTTTCAGATTCTGAATGAGAAATTTCATTAATGGAGAATCCTCTTTTACTTCCAGGATAATATCATCCAAGGCCTTGTATTCCTTACTAAATTTATTTTCCCCGGACTCTTCCATTCAATTCTTTTAAAGAGATGCAAAGTTGACTAAAAAAGTTAATTATTTTACCTTGAGAAAAAAAATCCTGAGTGTTCCTCATTTCCAAGGGTTTAGCTTGCTGATTTTCAGTTTCACCCACGGTTATTGATGATTGGGCCACATGTCGAGGCCGGCAATTTCGCAATATTTTTTCCTATTTTCAAGGCCTTCAAATAAACTATAATTTTAAACCTATAACTTATTTTCATGAACACACTTTTCAGATCCCTCAAGGATCATAATTTCAGTTATTCTGTTTGCAGCCTTTATCAATGTCAGATCCCAGACCAGTTTTGTATGGGGCAGACAATTTGGTTCAACCGGGGAAGACTACACCCTCAACCATGTAACAGACAAAGACGGAAACATCTATGTCGCAGGTAAAACAAAGGGCAGTATGGATGGCCTGAACCAGGGTGAAAATGACGGATACATTATCAAAATCGACAGCCTGTCCAATACAATATGGACAAAACAGTTCGGCACACCACAGAATGATGATGTTCAATGGTCGGCTATCGATGAAAAGGGTTGTGTTTACATTACAGGATTTACCCTCGGATCAATGGAAGGAAAGAACAAGGGAAAGGAAGATATATTCGTAGTTAAGTATAATCCGGATGGCAACCTGGCCTGGACGAGGCAGTATGGAACCGACAGCACCGATATGGCACAGGGTATTTATGCTGACAAAAAGGGAGGAATCTATATTGCAGGAGGCACCATGGGGATACTTGGAGAAAAATCCTTCGGAAGCATGGATGGGATTTGTTATGAAAATTAATGAAAATGGCGAAAAGGTTTATGTGAGTCAGTTTGGGACCAGTGGAAACGATAATGCAGTCGGAATTTCAGGCGATGGAAAATCATTGTTTGTAACCGGAACAACCTGGGGTGATTTGGGAGGCAAAAGCCAGGGTATGATCGATGCCTTTGCAGGAATTTTTTCAGCTGATGGCAAACCAGTCAAATTCATTCAGTTTGGAACAGACGGATTTGATGTTGGTCTCCAGATCATATCGGATGATGAGAATAATTTATATGTAGGTGGTTCTACATCAGGCAATTTAGAGCAGAACCAGCAAGGTGAAGGTGATTGCTTTCTTACAAAGATAAATCCAGGTGGCGAAGTGGAATGGAGCCGGCAATTCGGCACTCCGAATCACGATGGTGTGCGGGGAATTGAATTCAACAAAAAAATATCGGATAATATACTGGTCAGCGGTGTCATGAATCTCCCGCCAGCCAAAACTTTTTTGAGAATGTATGATCCGAAAGGCAATTTATTGTGGGAGAAAATATTCCTGGGAGCATCCGGGAAAAGATGCCAGTCTTGCAGACAATGGCAATATTTATCTCCTTGCCTTAACCGGGGAAAACATATTTGGCAAACTGATCGGTGTAACAGATGTTATTCTTGTCAGGATCAAACTTGACAGGTGTTTCATGAATCTTTAGTGCCAAATTTTTTCTTAAGTCTCTCCAGTTTATGTTCACCATATGCCCTTGTGATGATGAGGGCAAACAAAACGGGTACTATAAAGATTCCGAGGAAGGTGGCAGCCAGCATGCCCCCAAGTACGGTCCAGCCGATTGTCTGGCGAGCCACGGCACCGGCTCCCGTTGCGAATATAAGGGGTGAAACCCCGAAAATGAAGGCCATGGATGTCATCAGGATAGGACGCAGACGCAGCTGAACTGCTTCGAGTGTTGCCCTGGTGATATCCATTCCGCAATCCACGCGAACTTTGGCAAACTCCACGATCAGTATGGAATTCTTCGCCGCAAGCCCAATCAGGGTAATTAAGCCGATCTGGGCGTACACATTATTGTTCAGTGAGTGATTAAAGGTAAGGGCGAGGATCGCACCAAATGCGCCCAGGGGTACTGCAAGCAGAACGGAGAAAGGAACCGACCAGCTTTCATAAAGCGCTGAAAGAAACAGAAAAACAAACATGAGCGAAATAAAGAAGATCACCAGGGTTGTATTTCCTGCAATGATCTCTTCACGGCTCAGTCCCGAAAATTCATATCCATATCCGGCCGGTAAAACTTTGTCGGCAACATCTTTCAGGGCAGTGATTGCCTGTCCGCTGCTATATCCTCGGCGATGCATTTCCATTAAACTCTGCAGACCGGTATAGATTATAGTGTGAGATCAGCTGTGCATTTTCAGTGATCTCATAACTGATCAAAGTACTTAAAGGCAGCATTTCTCCATGGTCATTACGGACAAAATAATTGCCCAGCTGGTCAATATTCTTTCGAAATACAGTATCTGCCTGGGCTACTACCCGGAAATTCCGTGAATACATTGAAAAATCATTTATATAACGGCTTCCCAGAAAAGTCTGAAGCGTAGTAAAAACTTCTGTAAGGCTTACGCCCATCAGCTTGCATTTTTCACGGTCGACCGTAATCTGATACCCGGGTGTGCGTGCGGTAAAAAATGTAAAGGCATTTGAAATTTCCGGCCGTTTATTTGCTTCTACCATAAAATTCATGACAACATCTTCAAAAGCATGAATGTTATCAGTACTTTCCCGCTGCTGCAGAATAAAGCTGAATCCTCCGGTTCTTCCCAGGCCCGGAATTGCAGGAGGTGGTATAACCACAACCCTTGCTTCCTTGATCGTTGAAAATTTCTGCTGCAATTGTGCGATCATCCCGGCCAGCTGCAGAGATTTGGATTTTCGTTCATCCCAGGGTTTAAACTGGCAGAATATGGTACCGCTGTTGGATTTGTTCGAAAATGAAACCACATTCAGTCCGGCAATGGCAGCATAATGCCCCACTCCATCGATTTCACTCAGAATTCCCATCATTTTCTGCAACACTTCTACTGATCGGATTGTAGAGGATGCCTCAGGAAGTTCGAAATGTTATATATACCCGGCCTTCATCTTCCGTGGGAAGAAAACCTGTGGGCTTGTTCCTGAAAAGAAAGAAGGTAGCCACCAGCAGGAGTACCAGGAAAATGACTACATACCTGGCATGATGCATTATCTTTCCTACCTGAAGAGTATATTTTACAGTGGTTCGCTTGAACCACAAATTAAAGCCATTGAAGAAACGGTTTGGGGCCTTTTCTTCGGAAGGCATGTGGACACGTTTAAGCAATATGGAACACAGGGCCGGGGTGAGTGTGAGGGCAACAAAGGCAGAAATGAGGACGGAAATGGCAATTGTTATGGCAAACTGCTGATACAGTTTTCCAACAATGCCCGGGAATGAATCCAACGGGAATAAAAACAGCGGCCAGAACAAGTGCAATGGCAATAACCGGACCTGAGATATCTTTCATGGCCTTATAAGAAGCCTCCCGTGGAGACAGATGTTCCTCATCAATATTATGCTGAACCGCTTCCACAACAATAATGGCATCATCAACCACAATACCGATGGCCAGTACAAACCCGAACAGAGTCAACGTGTTGACAGTAAAACCGAGGGGAATAAAAAATGCAAACGTGCTGATGATTGAAACAGGTATTGCCAGGATGGGAATCAGGGTTGCCCTGAAATTCTGCAGGAAAAGAAATACCACCAAAGTAACCAGTAACAAGGCAATCAGAAGGGTTTCCACCACTTCATGGATTGAAACACGAACAACGGATACTGTTTCAAAAGGCACACTGTAATCGATATCAATTGGAAATGATTTCTTGAGGTTATCCAGCGTTTTCACCACACCCTGGGCGGTTTCGATGGCATTGCTTCCCGGACTCTGAAAAATGAGCAGGAAAGAAGCCCGTTTTCCATCAACAAAACCGCTGCCGGAATACTGAAACCTGCCCAGTTCGATGCGTGCCACATCATGTAGATAAACGATTGACCGGTCGGCAGTATTTGTTTTAAGGATGATATTTCCAAATTCTTCTTCTGATTTCAAACGTCCATGCACAAATGCAGTATATTCAAAAGCCTGGTCTTTTGGTTGCGGTGCAGATCCAACTGAACCGGCAGCCACCTGCACATTCTGTTCCTGCACAGTTCTGATGACATCACTTGCCGTAATTCCCTGCTGGGCCATTTTATCGGGCTGAAGCCAGAGACGCATGGAAAAATCCTCTGCCCGGGTAAATGCATCCCCTACCCCTTTTACACGTAAAATGGCATCACGTATAAAGATGTTTGTGTAGTTATCTACAAACTTGATATCATGTGTTCCCTTTGGGTGAAAAGACCCCAACCACCATCAGAATACCGGTGTTGCTTTTCCTCACTGTAAGTCCCAGTCGTTTCACATCATCAGGCAACTGGGGCAAGGCACTATTTACCCTGGTCTGAACATCCATTGCCGCAATGTTGACATCCGTTCCCAATTCAAAATTTACATTCATTCCAAGGCGTCCGTCACTGGTAGCTGTTGGTCTGAATATAAGTCATACCCGGAACTCCGTTCACCTGCACTTCCACTGGTGTAGCCACAGTTTCCTCCACTGTGGCCGCATCAGCACCTGTGTAAATACCCGACACCTGCACCACAGGCGGTGTAATGTGACGGATACTGGCTGACAGGCAATTTAATAAGGGATATTAAACCCACAAGGGTAATCACTATGGAAATGACAATGGCCGTTATGGGTCTTTTTATGAATGTATTGGCTATCATTAAATTTGCTTTTTGGCAGATTTAATCTTTCTTTTCATCATTGCCGTCTTGACTGACATTCACGGTAGCACCGTTCCTCAATTTCTGTATGCCGTCGGTTACGATCAGCTGACCTTTTTGCAAACCAGCTGTCACCACTACCCGGTCTTCGAATTGAGCACCCAGGGTAACTTTTGTTTGCTTTACCTTCTGACTGTCGACCACAAACACGAAGTATTCCGACATTTGTTCGAGCAGGGATTTGGAGGGAATCACCAGTTGTTCCTGATCGCTGGTATTGAGTACATGGATAATACAGCTCATGCCTGCACGCAGTTTCTGGTCGGGATTTGGAAAAACAAGACGAACACGGATTGTACCGGTCTGCGGATCTATGGCCCGGTCAATCACCTGAATACTGCCTTTTTCCCGGTATAAGTGATTTGTCAGGTAAGGAAATTCTGAATGTGGAATCATTTTTCGGACGGTTTATCCGGGATAATTCCTGAAAATTTCCCAATTCTCTTTCATTGATCACAAAATCAGCTCCCATCGGATTATCGGTTGAAATTGTATTTAGAAGGGTTTGCCCGGGAGAAACCAGCGAACCCATTTTCACCTGCGAAATTCCGATGGTTCCGTCAAACGGAGCCGTGATGAGCGAATAGTTTAAATCGGTTTGTGCCCTTGCCAGTCCGGCTTTTGCTGAAACAAGCTCAAGACCGGCATTCTGCAGGTCAGTCATTGCATCATCGAGCCTTTGCTTTGCAATAGCATCCTGTTCACTAAGCTTTGTATACCTGTCCGCATTGCGACGTGCTTTTTCTTCGTTGGCAGTTGCAATATCCACATTTGCCTTCGCCTGATTGTATGACGCAATGTATTTGCTCCGGTCGATCTCATATAAGTTTCTGACCCTTCTTAACAGTACTTCCTTCTTTAAAATAGATGCCGGTTATAAACCCGCTTACTTCACTCCTCAGTTCCACCTCACTCAGGGCAACTATGGATCCCGGATAATTGGAATAGAAGCTGACCTTTTCTTCACTGTACTTCAGCCACATTCACAGGTATACCGGTTCCGGCAGGATCACCGGAATCCTTTTTCTTACATGCATTAAACAATATAAAAACAAGCAGTAAGGCTGTTACTGATTTTGAAATTTGACGGAATGTGCCTTTTCTTCTCATATTTTAATAATTAACTGAAATGTTACCCAGTGCATTTTCAACATCTATTTTGCTCGATAGAAGCCTGTACAGTGCATTTAACTGATTAATGCGGGAGGTGCGCAAATCGGTTTCCGAAACAATCACCTCCAGGTAGGTTTTAATTCCCTGGTTATATTGCAGTCTTACCGTATTATAAACCTCGCTGGCTATCTGAGCATTTTCAAGAGCGGCTTCATAGGCTTTGAGATTACTTTTATAGGAAGCCATTGACTGTTCATATTCGGTAGTCATCCGGCTTTTCATATTCAGCGTGTCGAGAGCCATCTCCTGGTATTGCAGGTTAGCCCTTTTAATCTGCTGAATCCGCTTTGTACCCTGGAATATTGGAAATGAAAGCTTTAACCCGACAGCCGAATTTGGAAAATCAGTCCTGTACAGATCCACCATCGCATCACTTTGATAAACCAGGTTATAATTGGCATATGCAGACAATTCAGGCAAAAAACTCATCTTATAATAATCCGCATGCGACTTTTGCAGTTTCAGTCCTGTGACCAAAAGCTGGTATTCAATCCGGTTATGATAATTCACGCCACTGAGTGTATCGATCCATGAATCCTTCATCATGCGGATGCTGTCATAAGATACTTTTAGCGGCTGTTCAGAAGGATATCCCATTAGTTCCTTCAGATAGGCATATTTTGCTTTTATCTCCTCGCGGGTGCCATACATTTCGGCCTTGATATTGTTCAGAGATATCGAAGCACGCTGATAGTCGATTTTATCACTGGCCCCCACCTCGTACTGGCTGCGGGCATCCTTCATGCTTTTTTCCTGACGCGCAAAGTCTTCCTGTAAAAAATCCATTTGAGCTGTGGACAACAATACATCATAATAAGCCTTGCTAACCTCGACGACGAGTTGTATTTTACTTTGATGCGTTGCCTGTTTTGACCGGAGACGGTAGTACTTTGCGGTTTTGGCTGCAATGAATACATCACTGTTAAAAATTTCCTGGCTCGCATTCAACTGGATGCCAGAGGTGTTTTTCACTCCGGTGGTGATCTCCCTTTTCGGTCCTTCAGGGTTAGAAGAATCAGGGAAAAAGGTAACCGGCTGTTTAACATATTTCTGGAAGCTGCCGGAAAGATCAATTTGTGGGAGCCAATCGGAAAGTGCAATGCCAACATCGCGCCGGCTTATCTCTTCATTGATCTGCAACTGCTGCACAAGCGGCTGATGACTCATCGCGTATATAAGACAGGTATTGAGATCTGCACTGTCGGGAATTATATCGGGTTGTGACTGCGCAAATAGCCGGTTCTGAAAGGGAATTATGCCGGCTATCTGCATAAACATTCCTACACATACGATGTAAACCTGTAATTTAAATTTATGGGATTTGACTGGAAACATATTCATTCAGAAACTTTTATCTTTTGCACATATCGCAAACTGACTTATATGCAATGAACCCTTCTCTACATTATCATACTACAAAACAATGCAAATTGATTTATGTTGTATCGAAATTATCAAAAGACCGATTTTTCAATATTGACAGGCATTTATTAAGGGGTGATCCTTCAGATAAAACTCCTTTTTACATTTTTTAACCATTTTTAACAGGTATCCGGATAACATAACAGGCAGCAGCCTGTTTATCCTCACTAATACCTGGTAATTTGAAAAACTGGAGTCTGTTTATTTTGTTTGCGGTTTTTTCCCTGGCTGATCTTTGTGGGCAGAGCCGGCCTGTTCCCATGGTTAACTTCGCGGGCTTTGAACCCTACCTGGGTGCAAAGTCAGATACCGTTTACGTGATCAATTTCTGGGCTACCTGGTGCGGACCTTGCCGCCGTGAACTTCCCGATATGGAAAAGATACACCGGGATTATTCCGGTAAGAAAGTCAAGGTATTGCTTGTTAGCCTTGATTTTCCAAATCAGCAAAAGGGCCTTCAGCAATTCCTTTCTACCAATCATATCACAGCGCCTGTAATATTACTCAATGAACCGGATGCCAATTCCTGGATTGACATCGTTGATCCTTCATGGACAGGAGCACTGCCTGCCACACTTATATTTAAAGGAAAAGACCGGTTGTTCTTTGAAAAGGAACTTACCTACCAGGATGTAAACAATTCAATAGTTTCTCTTAAACCTTAAAAAGTAAAATCATGAAAACAATACTGTCATCATTCTTACTCATACTGGCAGCCAACCTCTTTGCCGAAGGCTATAAAGTTGGTGACCAGGCAGCCGATTTCAAACTGAAAAATGTAGATGGCAAAACGGTAAGTTTATCCGACTATCCCAATGCCAAAGGCTTCATTGTTGTATTTACCTGCAATAATTGTCCCTATGCCAGAGCCTACCAGGACCGGATCATTGCGCTTGATAAGAAATATAAAGCCCAGGGGTACCCGGTGATCGCTATCAATCCGAATGACCCTGCCGTTGAACCGGCTGATTCATACGATGCCATGGTAGCAAAGGCAAAGGACAAGGGATATACTTTCCCATACCTGTTCGACCCGCAGCATGTAGTGTATAAATCATACGGAGCAACCAATACACCTCATGCATTTGTATTAAACAAGGACGGACAGGGAAAACTGGTTGTAAAATACATAGGAGCAATTGATGATAACTACCAGGATGCATCGGCTGTAAAGAAACCTTATCTTGAAAATGCCGTCAAAGCCTTGCTTACAGGTAAGGAACCTGAACCAAACATGACAAAGGCCATTGGATGTGGCGTTAAATCAAAATCATAAAGGGGTATAAGCAAGTATACAAAGATGATTTAGAGATGGGTTTGAAACCCATCCTACACTAAACATTGCAATTGCGAGGAAGTAAGGCAATCTCCTGTTATGCAGCAGATTGGTTTACTTCGCTCGCAATTTTTTTGCACAAAATTGAAATTGAATCATTTTTTGCTATTCATTTATCACAATACAATTAAATTTGTTGCCTGATTAATAATATCAGATACCGGAAATTATAATTATTCAGTGCCTTCACTGGCTTAAGATTTACCTTGATTGATAAATGACATCCATATGAAAATGATTCAATTCATTGCTGTATTATGTGTGTTAACCCTGACATATTCCTGCGGTGACAGTATTTTTTCCCAGTCCTGTCCTTCGGGATTGATATCACTTTGGAAAATGGATGAATCTGTCAGGAACAACTTTTACCGATTCAAAAGGAAACCATGATGCTACTCGGAGTTCTGATCTGGTGAGCGCCGATGGACAAATAAATGGTTCTCAGTATTTTAACTTTGAAAACCGGGATTTGGCCAAGGTAGAATGATGCTGCCTTTAATTTTCCCGCCAATTCAAGTTTCAGTATTGTTTACTGGTTGAAGTTTACAGATACACAGTACGGACTCAAAGGAGGACAGGATCATATTGTAATCAGCAAAGGCGACTGGAATACCGGCGGTCCTTCAACAGCCATGTGGGCCAGCGGCGTAAACGGATCCGGAAAAGTTAATTTTCTTCTTAGCGATGATACCGGTTATAAAATCGACCTGGAAGGGGAAGGACATTATGATGACGGTCAATGGCACCAGGTTGCCTGCGTAAGGGATGAATCAAACAATGAAAGCATTCTGTATGTGGATGGTATTGCAGTTGATCGGGCCACCTTACAATTATGAGGGCAGTTTTACCAATTCAGATAAAATCTGCATAGCCCATCTGATGAACCTGGGAGAACCTGAATACTATTACATGGGATTTGTGGATGAAATCGCTATTTACAACCGGGCATTAAACGCCACCGAAATCAGTAATCAGATTGCATCCGCTTCATCCGGTATTGGTATTTGCAATGAAACTGTCACATCCTTATTGAAAGATCTTCACCGGCATCATTGACTCTATTTCCCGTGCCCGCAAGCGATCTGTTGTATGTTAAACTGACTGAAGTTCCTGACGATATTAATTATGTGATAACAAGTATAACCGGCATGATTGTGGAGTTCCGGCATAATTCCCGCCAATAGCGAATTTGCTGACATTCCAGTACAGGATCTGCAACCGGGGGTATATTATTTGCATTGCAGAAACAAAAAGACTAATATCAAATTCAAATTTTACGATAGTCCGTTAATTCCAATTTTTTAATCAGGTTCAATGGCTTTTGCTCCCAGTATTTTTGCAGTTGATCAAAATCAGGAGGGTCATTGTAACAATAAAATTAATTTTACGGCAGTTTGGAAAATCAGTTTTCTGAAACGATCACATTGTCAAATCCGTATATAATCACGTCAATCTTAATTAAATTATGAATATAAATTTACACTGAATGAAACTCTCAACCCCCTTTATCAGGCTATTTTTTATAATAGCGACAATTTCCTTCTCACTCACTTCTTTTTCTCAAAGCTGCCCTTCAGGGTTGGTTTCATACTGGAAAATGGATGAAACCGGAGGAACAACTTTTTCGGATGCCCAGGGCGGACATGATGCTACCCGTACTGCGGAACTTACTTACCACAGCGGCATTGTTGGAAATTCCCAGTATTTTAGTTTTTGGGATCGTGACAAGGCCGAGATACAGAACAGTTCGGATTTTGATTTTCCTGCCAATTCAAGTTTCACTATTGTATACTGGTTAAGATTTACGGAGACCCAGTATGGATTAAACGGAGGCCAGGATCATATTGTAATCAGCAAAGGTGACTGGAACTCGGGAGGTCCCACCACCGGCTATGTGGGCAAGCGGTGTAAACGGATCCGGCAAGGTAAATTTTATGCTGGCTGATCAAACAGGAACAAAAATCGACCTGGAAGGGGACGGACATTATAATGATGGCCAATGGCACCAGGTAACCTGTATACATAACGGTGACCCCCAGGTTCATACAACTTATCTATACGTTGACGGAGTAATGACCGATTATACAGACTTTGTCTATTCTCAAGGTTTTACCAATACCAATCCCATTGAAATAGCCTGTTTGTATCAACATGGAAACCCGGAGTATTATTATATGGGTGACGTGGATGAGATTGGTATATATAACCGGGCCATCAGTACGGATGAAATCGATCAGCTGATTTCATCCGGTTTATCAGGATTGGGTATCTGCAATACCGGCCAGGTAAGCACAAGTCCGAATATAACATCCAACCCGGTAACAACCGGAAGTATAAATGTTGCTTATTCCTATACTGTGCATGCAAGCGGAACACAAAGCGGCATGACCTATTCCCTGGTTTCCGAATCCCGAAGGAATGACAATCAATTCAACAACCGGCGTTATTTCATGGACTCCCTCCTCACAGGGTGTTTTTGCGGTGGAAGTTAAGGCTGACAATGGAGTTGATCCCTTCGATACGCAAAGCTTTAATATCACAGTTTCCGGGTTAAGTCCTACAATCACTTCGGTTCCGGTTACACAGGCCTTTGTAAATACTCCTTATACCTATGCAGTTCATGCTTCCGGTACACAGGAAGGTATGACCTATTCCCTTATCACAAAGCCTGAAGGGATGACAATAAATGCATCAACAGGTTTAATTACCTGGACACCTGCTGCAAATGGGGATTACCTGGTGGAGGTGAAAGCAGATAATGGCATTAATCCTTATGCAACCCAAAGCTTTACAATTATTATTACAGAACCTACCAACTGCCCTGACGGTATTATAACCCTTCACAGGCTCGATGAAAATGCAGGCCCTGTGTATGCTGATTTCTATGGCGGACATGACGCAACGGCAAGTGTTTCACCAACCGTAACCACAGGTATTATCAATTCAGCCCAGGTATTTACGGCAACCACAAAATTAGATATTCCGGATAACGGTACAGAGTTTGACTGGCTTACAGGCAGAAGCTTCTCTTTTGAATGCTGGGTTAAGACGTCAGTTACCGGCCATATGACAGCCATTGGAAGAAACCGTACCGACTATGTAGCAGCCAGATGGCTTATCGGAACCGATGGTTCAGGAAAAGCAACCTTTGAATTGCGCGACAATGGTGGACCCAATGTGATAATATCCGGAACTTCAAATATTGATGATAATCAATGGCATCATATTATAGCTGTCAGAGACGGAAACAGTGATGTCAATAAGCTCTATGTTGACGGAGTGCAGGAAGCAAGCAGTGCCGTTCAGTATGCTCATACATTCAAGGCTGATGATCCGCTTGTTGCAACCATCGGATATTTAAAAGGAAGCGCGGATGAAATGCATTTTATTGGTGCCATTGATGAGGTAGCTATATTTGACCGTGCAGTTTCTCCTGCTGAAGTTTCCTTATTCTATAATGGCGGATCACCTGCAGGTCATTGCAGCAGCGGCAACACTCCGCCTGAGTTTACGACAGTTCCGGTTACTTCTGCAAATGAAGATTCTCCCTATTCTTATACGGCCGTTGTAAATGATCCGGATGCTTCCGGTACCCTTACCATGACGGCTACCGTAAAACCATCCTGGCTGAATTTCACCTGGTCACCTGAAACCAAATCAGGCGTTCTTTCAGGAACACCTTCCAACGCCAATGTCGGTGAAGATGATGTTACCCTTCGTGTAAGTGATGGCGATATTTCAGTGGATCAATCATTCAGGATTACAGTTCACAATGTGAATGATGCACCGGTTGTAACTTCCACTCCTGCAGCATCTATCAGTGAAGGTTCCCTGTATGTATATACCCTGACTGTAACCGATGCAGATGCAAATGATGTCATGGATATTTCGGCCTCTGCACTTCCATCGTGGTTGTCTTTATCATGGACTGACGGTGCCAAAACCGCAACCATTTCGGGAACCCCGGGTCACGCAGATATTGGATCAAACTCAGTTGACATCAGTATTTCAGATGGAACAGTTACTATCCATGATTCCTTTGTTATCAATGTTATCGAAGCTGCACAGGCACCGATTATAACCGGTCAGAATGCCCTAAGCATGAATGAGGACGGCGAAATTACCATAGTTAAGTCGGACCTTACTATAACTGATGCCGATAATTCAATCGACCAGGTAAGTATTTCAGTTATAGCCGGAAATAATTATTCATTCAATGGCAACACGGTAACTCCTTCTGCAAATTTCAACGGGCAATTGCTCGTGAATGTGAAGGCATATGATAATTCGAATGAAAGTCTGCCTTACCCGGTGATCGTTACTGTGAACCCGATAAACGATCCTCCTTATGTTACAACGAATCCTGACCTTTCAGCAACAGTTGGTGTTTTATATGCCTATGTGCTTACAGCTGAAGATGTTGACCAGGATGAACTGATCTTATCAGTCACTTGCCAAACCTGACTGGCTTGATTTTTCAGCCTCCACTGGTTTGCTTGCCGGAGTTCCGGGTGCAGGTGACATTGGAGAGCACCAGGTACTTTTGCAGGTATCGGATGGTACTGTCACAATTGACAAATTATTTACGATCACAGTAAACCAGGCCACCGGTGTAACCGATATTCAGAAGGGTCATTTTGAAATGTATCCGGTACCCGCAGATGATGTTCTGCATATCCGGTTCAATCAGTTATCCGAAGAAACACAGGTAGAAATACTGACAGCTTCGGGAACAATTGTAGTGACAAAATTATTCCCTGCAAATACTGAAAATGCAGAGCTGAATGTAAGCGATCTGGGCAGCGGCGTTTATCTGTGCCGTGTTAAAAACAGCAGCATGAACAAAATCGAAAGATTTACGATCGTCAAGTAGATTTACGATTTACGATTTACGATTAACAATTACGATTGAAAGGGCCTCCGGGGTTTCACAACCTCGGAGGTCTTTTTTTTATGCCTTTATGCCAAATCATTATATCCCCAAATACTCCCGCCTTCGCTGAAGTTGCAGACGCTTACGCTAAAGCTTCAGCGGCAGCGTGCGGGCGAAGCAAATCAATAAATCAGCAAATCATCAAATCATCAAATTCCCTTATCACTATCTTTGCCAATAAACAAATACCTCAATATGAACAACCCGCAAAATCCGGAACCTGAAATCAAAAAGTGGATAGCTCCTTCCTTTATTCTTTCGGGCATTTGCTGGTACCTGTCATGCGGCTTGAACGGGGATTCCTGGTTCCTGCTGTGGCTCGCCCCCATACCGGTATTGACGGTGGCTTTGAATTTATCCGGCAGGAAAGCCTTTTCAATATCCTTCCTGGCTTATCTGATTGGCCGCATGAGCTGGTTTTCCTATCTTATCACAGTAGCTACTATTATCCCGGCCATTATTTTTACCCTCCTGCTTCCCTTGATTTTTGGACTGATAGTTACCGGTACCCGGTGGATAGTTATGAAGACAAAATTCCGGACAGGAATTTTCGCCTTTCCGGTATTTTTTACAGCATACGAATTTCTGCTGATCCTTTTCTCGGCAGACGGATCTGCCGGAAGTATTGCATACTCGCAGGCAAATTTTTTACCCGTCATACAAATTGCTTCAATTACAGGCATTTTGGGGATCACTTTTGTTGTAACACTGATCCCTTCTATTGTTTCAGTCGGCTGGTATCATCATAAGGAAAAGAACCTGTTTAATATGGCCCTTGTCCTGGCCATTGGCCTCACATTCCTTGTCTGCTTATATGGCATCGTTCGGATCAACGGCAAAAATGGAATAAAGTCAATCACAGCCGGATTAGTAGTATTGGATGAAAGCCATCATTATGTAACTGATCACCCGGTGTTGAAAGATGAGTTGAATACAGTTGCAATTTACACTGACAGTATAACCCGGCTTGCGCAAAAAGGAGCTAAACTGGCAGTTCTCCCGGAACGGGCATTTAATGTCAATGCAGAAACGGAATCCGTCCTTATGCAAATGCTTGAAAATGCAGCGAGGAAAAATCATATTTATATTATTACCGGTTATACAAATTTCAAGAACAAACCTTCAAGGAATTCTGCCCTGGTGATTGATACCGCCGGTCATATAATATGTGAATATAACAAGGTACACCTTGTGACCGGATTTGAAAGACAGTTTGCCCCCGGGAATGAAACCGGATTGTTCACGCTGGACGGATTGAAGGCCGGGACGGCAATATGCAAGGATCTTGATTTTCCTGCTCACCTGAGAAAATATGGAAGGAAGTAACACTGAAATAGTTTTTGTTCCGGCCTGGGATTTCGTGCAGGATGATTGGCTTCATTCGAGAATGGCTATTTTGCGCGGCGTGGAGAATGGATTTTCCGAGGTCCGCGCAGCAAGGCAGGGAAGGTTAACGATCAGTGATTGTTATGGACGGGTTAATTCAGAAGTTTCAAGTGTCATAAAAAGGATGTGACACTCCTCGGTGAAGTTACCCTTCTGCAAAAGAACACAGTTTATTCCCGCTTCGGCGACTGGTTCGGTATATTGAATTTGGTTGCGGCGATTGCACTTATTGTTGTGGGTCTGAGAAATAGTGTTCACAAGCCTTCGGCACGCTGATTTCGCAGATTTTTTTTCACATCGTTGCAGTATTGCCGAAGATAGGATCGTTAAACTTCAGTGATCTCTGCGGATCTGTTCTCTTCTTTATAAAATCTTAATGAATCTCAAGTAATTCCTTACAAAACACAAATGCATTTTGCTGCAATTTTGGAATATCAAATTATAAGCAAAATGAATCACAGCATTAATTACGCTTTTATATGCCGCTCCAGGCGGCCATAATCCCGCAGGGTATGCCATTGGCGGACTTATTTCCCTGTTAATTCTCGCATATCTTATTTATTCCCTTTTAAGACCAGAGAAATTCTGATTCCCATGAAAATGCAGGATTTTATTCAGATAATCTTATTTCTGGCCTTATTGGTCAGCCTGGCACCTCTGTTGGGGAGGTACATGGCAAAAGTGTTCATGGGTGAAAAACATATTCTGAAGCAGGTATTCGGCTGGCTCGAAAGAGGAATATACCGTTTAGCCGGAATTAATATGACTGAGGAAATGAATTGGAAGACATTCACCTTCAGTTTATTAATTTTCAATATAAGCGGACTGTTGTTTTTGTTTTTACTTCAGTTTTTACAGGCTCACCTTCCACTGAACCCTGAAAAGTTACCCAATGTTTCATGGCATCTTATCATTCAATACGGCAGTGAGTTTCGTGACCAATACCAACTGGCAGTCATACAGCGGCGAAAACACAATGAGTTACCTGGTGCAAATGCTTGGCCTTACCGTACAGAATTTTGTTAGTGCAGCAACCGGTATTGCCGTATTACTGGCATTGATGCGTGGACTTACAGGAAAGACGACGGAGCTACTTAGGAAATTTCTGGGTCGACATGACCCGGTCAGTTGTATACGTGTTATTGCCCTTAAGCATAATTCTGGCCGTTATTTTAGTCGGACAGGGTGTAGTTCAGACCTTTTCACATTACGTTCATGCAACCACCTTACAGGGTGCGGATCAGGTCATCGCCCTGGGACCGGCGGCTTCGCAAATTGCCATCAAGCAACTGGGAACAAACGGAGGTGGTTTTTTCAATGCCAACAGTGCCCATCCCTTTGAAAATCCTACGCCATTCAGCAATTTTCTGGAAATGTTTTCCATAATTATCATATCTGCCGGGCTGGTGTTCACTTTTGGTCATTATATGAAAGCAAAACACCAGGCATGGACGATATTTCATTACAATGTTTATTCTTTATGTTGCAGGACTTTCACTGTCACTTTGGGCTGAATACAATACATAATAATGTATTTCAGCTTCCGGCCTCATGGAAGGAAAGGAAACCCGTTTTGGGGTAATGAACAGCGTTCTATGGTCTGTAACAACCACAGTTACTTCAAATGGATCTGTAAATGCCATGCATGACAGCCTTTCTCCCTTATCCGGACTGGTTGCCATGTTCAACCTGATGCTGGGAGAAATAATTTTCGGTGGTGTAGGTTCAGGACTTATACGGATTTATCATTTTCATCCTGCTTACAGTCTTTATTGCCGGATTAATGGTTGGCCGTACCCCGGAATACCTGGGAAAAAAGTGGAGGCTTTTGAGATTAAAATGGCCATTCTGGCTGTGCTGGCTCCCAGCATAGTGATCAAGCTGTTTTCCGCCATCGCCTGTTCCACAGCACCCGGACTGGCAGGTCTGAATAATGCAGGACCTCATGGCCTTTCAGAGATACTTTACGCATTCAGTTCAGCTGCCGGGAACAATGGAAGTGCCTTTGGCGGACTTACTGCAAATACTGTATTTTATAATCTGATGCTTGGATTTGGTATGCTGATCGGCCGATTCGGAATTATTGTCCCGGTCATGGCAATTGCCGGGAGCATGGCAAAAAAGAAAATAACCCCTGTTTCATCCGGGACATTCAGAACGGATAACTGGCTGTTTGTAATGTTATTAAGCGGAATTATTCTCATTGTAGGCGGATTGACTTTTTTTCCTCCGCTTGCACTGGGACCCATCGTGGAGCATTTCTTAATGAACATGGGTGTCACGTTTTAATTATTTTAGTCATGAAAAAAATGGAAAATAATACAATAGGTCATTTATTTAGCAGGGAAATTACATTACAGGCATTAAGGGATTCATTTATTAAGCTGAATCCCGGAACATTGGTGAAGAATCCGGTAATTTTTATTGTTGGCATTGGTGCATTAATGACAACTGTGGTTGTTATCTCAGATATTTTAAATAGTCATTTTTCTTCCTTTAATTTTCAGATCACTATATGGCTCTGGTTTACTGTTTTGTTTGCCAATTTCGCCGAAGCGGTTGCAGAAGGCAGGGGAAAGGCACAGGCAGATAGTTTGCGAAAAAGCCGGACCCAGACAAGAGCACGCAGGCTGGTAAATCTCAAGGAAGAACTGGTATGGGCTACCGATCTGAAAAAGGGAGATAAGGTGGTTTGTGAATGCCGGGGATGTGATCCCTGCGGACGGGGATGTAATTGAAGGGATTGCCAGCGTTGATGAATCAGCCATTACAGGTGAATCTGCCCCTGTCATCAGGGAAAGCGGAGGTGACCGCGTCAGCTGTTACAGGCGGTACCAAGGTAATCAGTGACCGGATTATTATCAAAATCACTTCCGAACCGGGAAATAGTTTTCTTGACCGCATGATTGCTCTTGTTGAAGGGGCAAAAAGGCAAAAAACACCGAATGAGATCGCATTATCAATTCTTTTATCAGGACTTACCATTATTTTTCTCCTGGTTGTGGTTACCATGCCGGCTTATTTTGGATACAGCCTGAAAGCTTCGGGAATTTCAGCACAACACAATCTTAGTTTACCGGTGCTGATTTCACTGCTTGTATGTCTTATTCCAACAACCATAGGCGGTTTGCTGAGTGCTATCGGTATAAGCGGAATGGACCGTTTATTGCAGAAAAACGTGATCGCCACAAGCGGCAAGGCCATTGAAGCAGCAGGTGACACAGATGTTTTGCTCCTGGATAAAACAGGCACAATTACACTGGGTAACCGGATGGCCACCGAGTTTATTCCCACAGACGGCATTTCAAAGGAGTACCTGGCCGATGTTGCCCAACTGGCCTCCCTGGCTGATGAAACTCCTGAAGGCAGGTCAATTGTCATACTTGCAAAAGAACAGTTCAATATCCGCGGAAGAGAAATGAAATCCACCGAGATTGATTTTATTCCATTTACTGCTCAAACACGGATGAGCGGCATTGATCAGAAAATTGACGGGAAACCGGTAAGAAGCATTCGAAAAGGATCCTTCGATGCCATCAGCAACTTCATACTTAACAAGGATGGCTTTTTCCCAAAGAATGTGGAGGAGGTGGTAAATGAACTGGCCCGGCAGGGTGCTACCCCTTTGGTAGTTGCTGAGAACAGACAAAGTATTGGGTGTAATAAAGTTAAAGGATATCGTTAAAGGCGGTATAAAGCAGCGATTTGCTCAATTGCGGAACATGGGTATCCGCACCATAATGATTACCGGGGATAATCGTTTAACTGCAGCTGCCATTGCAGCTGAGGCAGGTGTGGATGATTTCCTGGCAGAAGCAAAACCGGAAGACAAGTTATTCAGGATTCGTGAGGAACAGGCAAACGGACATCTGGTGGGCATGATAGGAGATGGCACAAATGATGCACCAGCACTTGCCCAGGCGGATGTGGGTCTTGCTATGAATACCGGTACACAGGCTGCTCGTGAGGCAGGCAATATGGTGGATCTCGACAGTAATCCTACCAAACTGATTGAAGTAGTCGAAACCGGTAAACAATTACTTATGACAAGGGGTGCTTTAACCACCTTTAGTATAGCGAATGATGTGGCGAAATATTTTGCCATCATTCCTGCTATTGCTATGTCTCTGTATATTACAAATTCCGGTGTAGCCCCTTTGAGCTCACTCAATGTGATGAAACTGGCCACACCCAATAGTGCCATACTGAGCGCCGTTATTTTTAATGCCCTGATCATTATTGCCCTTATTCCACTTGCCCTTCGTGGGGTTAAGTATCGCCCAATCTCGGCCAACCGGGTGCTGGCGCTCAATATTCTGATTTATGGCATTGGAGGAATTATGATTCCGTTCATCGGTATAAAACTTATTGATATGCTGATTGTATTTTTACACATGATTTAATTTCTTAGATATGAGAAAACAAATTTCGATAGCAATTAAGTTTTTGCTAATCATGACCTTGCTGACCGGCATTATTTATCCGGTTCTCCTCACAGGCATAGCCCAGGTCGCCTTTCCTGAAAAGGCAAATGGGAGTTTTATTAAAAAGCATGGAAAAATTCTCGGATCCAAACTGATTGGACAAAAATTCGACAGTAGTGCCTATTTCTGGTCAAGGCCTTCGGCAATAGATTATAATACGGTTCCCTCAGGGGCATCCAATTTCGGACCAACCAGCATAAAATTAGTAAGTCAGGTAAATGAAAGAAGGAAAACCTTCATTACAGGCAATAACTTACAGGATACCACTTCTATTCCCGGGGAAATGCTATTTGCTTCAGCCAGTGGGCTTGATCCCCATACTTCTTTGGAGGCAGTTCTATTACAGGTTAAAAGAATAGCAGCAGTCAGGCATTTCAATAGCAGACAGGAACAAAGCCTACATGATCTGATCATGCGAAATAGAGAAAAAAGGCAATATGCGATCCTGGGTGAGGAAAGAATTAACATCGTTCAGTTGAATATTGGCCTGGATGAAATTAAATAATACAATAATCAGAAGCTTTATAGGAAATAAATTTTCGACCTTTATAAAAAGTTTCAGCCCACGTTTCAAATCAAAATATGATCATTAACGAAGAGAACAGGCCAAATCCGGATGAACTTCTTGCCCATTTCTATTCGGAGGACGAAAAAAGCAAACGGGGTAAACTGAAAATATTCTTTGGCATGTGCGCCGGAGTTGGTAAAACTTACACCATGCTTCAGGCTGCACATGCAGAAAAGTCGAAAAATAATGACATTGTCATTGGATATGTTGAAACGCATAATCGCAAGGAGACCGCGGAATTGGTAAACGGTTTCGAACTGATCCCTCGTAAAACGTATGAATACCGGTCCACAAAGGTTGAGGAAATGGATCTTGATGGAATTATTGCGCGGAATCCAACGATTGTGCTGGTTGATGAACTGGCTCATACCAATGCCCCCGGTAGCCGCCATGCTAAAAGATACCAGGATGTTCAGGAAATCCTTGAAAACGGTATAAATGTATATACCACCGTAAATGTTCAGCATCTGGAAAGCCGATCTGATACAGTAGCCCAAATCACCGGTATTATTGTGCGGGAAACTCTGCCTGATGAAATATTTGAAAATGCAGATGAAGTTGAACTGGTGGATCTTACACCTGATGAATTACTTGCAAAGATTATCAGAAGGTAAAGTTTATACATCAGAACGTTCAGTGGAAGCCAGATGATAATTTCTTCAGAAAGGGAAATATTACGGCCTTGCGTGAAATGGCCTTACGGATCGTTGCAGACAGAGTGGATAAGCAGCTGCATGATTATATGCAACAAAAACGTATCCGGGGTCCGTGGAAATCAGGATTGCATCTTCTGGTTGCAATTGATTACCGACAACAATCCACAAGGCTGTTACGATGGGCAAAAAACCTTTCCTATTCAATGGGGGCTAATATTCAGGCTCTTTATGTTGAAACACAGCATCAGCTGACTAATAAGGAACGTGAACAACTAGACCGGAACTATAAACCTTGCCAAACAGCTTGGAATTAAATTCCGAATTGTTACCAATTCTGACAGGGTAAAAGCCATTGTGGGATTTTGCACAAAAGGAAAATGTTACTCATATCATTGTTGGAAAACCCCGGGTGCGAAACCTGCTTTCGATGCTGCAACTTGGTAATTTTGTTAACCGGCTTGATCCGGTATTCAGGGAATATCGATGTTTATATTCTGGGGTCCGACAGCCAGGCGAAAGATCATTTCAGGGAAAAAGTTTCAATACCTTCATTCACATCAAGTTTCAGACAATATATTATCACCTCCATCCTGGTACTTTTATCTTCCATCCTGTGTTATCCCTTTACGTGATATTCTTGGATACCAGGTTGTTTCGTTCGGCTTATTGTTTCTGGTATCCATTCTTGCCATTTTTTATGGTACAGGTCCAATTCTTTTGGCTGCATCATTGAGTGCGGTTATTTGGGATTATTTTTTTATACCCCCTCAAAATACGCTGCATATTGAAAGAACCGAGGATGTGTTAATGCTGGTCATGTTTTTTATCATTGCCTTGTTAAATGGAATATTAACCTCCAGGGTTCGTAACCAGGAGAAAAAAATCAGGATAAGGGAAGAACGGACACATGCACTTATACCAGCTTAGCAAGGAATTAGCCAATGCTCCGGATATTGATGAAGTGACCATAATTGCTGTCAAAATATATTCAGAAATATTTTAAGCTGGATAGTGCCATTTTTCTGAAAAATGAGACTAACCAACTTTGAAACCCGATCCGGAATGAGACGAAAATAATTATTTCAGAAAACGAATTAAGTGTTGGCAGCATGGGTTTTCAAGCATTCCTCAAAGGCAGGAAAATATACTGAAACACTTACCTTCCAGCGATCTGACCTTTTATCCGTTAACCGGAAATTACGAAAATATGGGGGTCATTGCAGTTGAACACAAAATTATTTTTACCCAGGGTGAGGAACAATTTTGGGAATCGTTTCTTTCACAGATATCCGGCAAATACGAACGTGAATTTTTACGCAATGCAGCCAGAAAGGCTTATGTACTAAATGAATCTGATAAACTATATAAAACCCTGTTCAACTCAATTTCACATGAGTTACGTATTCCGGTGGCAACCATCATGGGAGCCTCGGATACCCTGTTATCTCAGGCATATCCAGAAGAAACGCAAAAAAAACTTTATTCTGAGATCAATATCGCTTCAGTAAGACTCAACCGGCTGATTGAAAACCTGCTGAATATGTCGCGCCTGGAAATCGGGAGTATAAGTCTAAAGCCGGATTGGTGCGATGTTCACGATCTTGCAAACCATGTTGCAGAGTCTTTAAAAGATGAATTGAGTACATTTGAATTGCTCACAGTAATTCCCGATGATATGCCCCTGGTTAAGGTTGATTTTGGATTGATGGAACAGGTATTGCATAATCTGGTACTGAATGCCACACAAAATGCTCCGGCCGGAAGCAGGATAAGGCTTAAAATGTTCTATGACAACGGTTTTCTGTATTATCCAGGTAATGGACAGGGGAAAAGGTTTTCCTGATACCGAATTAAGCTCGGTCTTTAATAAATTCTATCGTGGAAAAGATGCAAAAGCAGGTGGTACTGGTCTTGGGATTATCCATTGTTAAAGGATTTGTTGAAGCTCACAATGGAACAATAGTAGCGGAAAACAGGACCAACGGTGGAGCAAGGTTTATTATTAAAATACCGGTTAAAATATTGCATGACATAGATGCATAGTTCAATTGATTTTAAGATTAAATTTGCGATTCTTTATTACCTGGTAATAAAAAGTATATGGCTGACCATATCCTGATCATTGATGATGAAATTCAGATACGACGATTGCTCGATATTACTCTTTCGGCCTATGGATACAACATTTCAGAGGCATCTACAGGAAAGGAAGGATTGATCAAGGCAGCCATAGTTCACCCCGTATTAATCATTCTGGATTTGGGTTTACCCGATGTTGACGGCATCGAAATTCTTAAAAAGCTGCGAGAATGGTTTCAAAAACCAATCATTATTCTTTCGGTGAGGAATTCAGAAGAAGACATCGTAAAGGCGCTTGATAACGGTGCCAATGATTACCTGACAAAGCCATTCAGAACAGGGGAACTCCTGGCACGAATCCGGGTTGCCATCCGACAAAGTGAAGGTAATCCCGACAATCCATGTCTCCAATTCGACGATCTGACAGTTGATTTAGTCAGTCATACAGTACGAAAAAACCAGGAACTTGTTAAACTAACCTCCACTGAATTTTCACTTGCTCGCTCTATTGGCAAAAAATGAAGGAAGAGTATTGACTCATCAGTATATTTTAAAAGAGGTATGGGGAATGGGATACGTGGAGCAAACACAATATTTAAGGGTTTTTATTGCCCAGTTAAGGAAAAAAATTGAAGATGACCCTGCAAAGCCTAAATTCCTCAACACCGAATCAGGGATAGGATACCGTTTTGGAAAATAATATTTTTGGAAAGAGGTTCCTATATTATTCCTTTGAAGCCTTATCTAATTTTAACAAATGACTGATCAGGGCACTGGCTAAGAAAAGGAGGAAAAGTTCACCAAAAAACTTCATTACAAAGTTCAGAGGAACTCCAAATAGATTTATCAGCGAAATAAACTGCACGCATTGTTCACACAGGTTTATCCTCACAACCAGGAGCAGATTCACTATGACGATAAATACATGCATAGAATCCGTATTGAAAGCCGGTTTTAATTGTACTAAATTATTTCAGAACCTGTAATTATATTATCAAAACTTGATGATTAACTATAAAGATTTTATAAATAATCAGGAAAAGTCTCCCGCTGATTTCGCTTACCGTGGGTTTTAACCCATGAATAATTATAGTCTGAAGGTTTTCAAACCCCTGGATATCTTTTTAAGATATTTTTAACATATTGATTTAAAAGTTGATATACCTTTATTTATAATTAATCTAAATTATAATCAATATGAAAACACTCAGATTTTTAATGGTTGCCATTCTTATTGGCACAATTGGCAGTGCTTTCGCACAGAGTTCACCCTCTGCTTCCAAATCCCAGACATATTTAGTAAGTATCCCTCACACACCGGAACAATGCCTTAACACGCTTGACGACATGAAAAGTAAGGGTGATGCCTTTCTTTCAAAGTTTGAATTTGGCTGTATGGATGGAGATCATACTGCCTATGCATTCGTTGACGGCACCTCACCTGATAATGTAAGGAAGATGCTGCCGGAAAATGAACAAAAAGCTGCCAAAATAACCAAGGTCAGTAAGATGACAGCCGCCCAGATTGAGAAAATACACAAGGATCACATGTAATGAATTAAAGCCCCTCTGGCTGCATTTCAAAATAAGAATAGTCAGGCAGGTTACCGATACGAATATACCGTCTGGATATCACCTCATGGGGGGACCCCGTCGGGGTGGTCGGGTGACACCCCGTCGGGGTGTAGGAGGCAATTAACAGATATCCTCCTGGCTGTTCCGGTAAATCCAGCGAAGCAAGAATATCAGTGCGCTTTAGTGGATCAAGTGTTACCTCCATTTTCTTTTCAACGCTTACTTTGCCTTTTGAATCGAGGAGTTTTATAAGAAGCTGCCCGCAGACTTGATCTTTTTGGTTGTTTACACCGGCAAGATTAAACAGCAATTCAGATCCAGGCAAATGGGGTGGCATTTGTTTCATGTATCTTTCATCTGTTAGATTAATAAATACGGCCGCCGGTGCAAAACAATGCTTAAACCATGCCAGGGTCAGGCCGGTTTTCAGGTCCTTAATATCGTCGATAAACCAGTCACCGGTATATCCATAATTATTTGCCAGATAGCAAAATGCAAGTACACCTGCAATTGAGGTATTGCTTCGGAGCCATTCGGTTTCAAGCTGCAGCCAGTATGCCTGTAATTCCCTGTTTTGAACAGGTGTAGTATTGGGTCCCATGTAATATTCATACACTTTCAGCGATAACTTGCTGGGAGTGCCATTGCGCCATAGCCAGATCCAGCCGTATTCGTTCACCAGCTGGGGAGTTGAGGCTCTTTCGGCTTCCAGAATCATACCTGGCTTATAATTAAGATCACCCAGCGGATAAGGATGCATTTCGAATTCCTTTACAGGTACATTCCATGGTCCCTGGTAAGGATGTGGTTCATCCATTTCATCCAGTGTGTTCCCGCTCATATAACCGGCATCCCATATTCTTGTCGGATCGAGTTTTTTCAGTTCAGGAATCAGGAAATTTCCAATGTAATCATCTTCATTTTCATTGATTGCATCCCAAATGGCAATGCTCGGATGACAGCCATCAGTCCACACCCAATCCGTATATTCTTTCCGTATCTGGTCATTCCATCCATGGTTCTGCCAGTAGAGCCACTCATTCTGAAACATGATTCCGTACTCATCTGCAAGATCATACCAGAAATCCGGTACAATTCCAACACAAATGCGCATCATATTCCAGTCGAGTTGCTTGGGAATATCGATCAGCATCTTCTTTACCCATTCCTTGTTCCACGGAAGATCACGGCTGTCAGGATCTTCAAGAAACCGCTGCAGCGTGATATTGGTACCCCGCAATATGTACTGATTCCCATTCAGGTAAAAGAATTTTCCTTTCCTGTTAAAATCACGCATACCAAAGGAACGGTTTATCTTGTCCGATAAGTTGTTATTGCTGGTAAGTAAAACCTCAGCATCGTAAAGAAAAGGTTTTTCCGGTGACCATTCATTAAATTCCGGCAGTTTAACATCCATTACAATTTCAGTAAGGTTGTCGCGCCGGGTATTATATCCTGAAGAAAAACGGGTAATCTCCCTGCCTGATTTTTTTTCTTTCACTACCAGGGTCAGATTTACCGAATCATTCATTGCATCCCCATAGAAGATCTGCGATGATCTGAAATTGCGAACAAGTGCTTTTACCTGTATTTTCTTTTCAGCAACATATGGAAGAACCAGTAACCGATTAATACGCAAGTCACCTGTAAAGGACAGCGTCACATCATCCCAGATACCCGGGAGATAGTGTTCTTTTTCTTTATCTGTGCCGCCTGCAGCCTCACTTGGCAGCCATATGCGATCGCCAATCCGGATAAGGATTTCATTTTCAGCACCCCATTTAACAGCGGCCGTACATCTGAATTCTACCGGAGTATAACACGCCATGCTGGTACCCATATCAATGCCGTTAACGAAAACCTGTGTCACATACTGGCTTTTTTTAAGGCTTATGGTGACCTCCTTCCCCTGCATTTCTTTTCCAATAGCTATCTTCTTTCTGTACCAGCTGTAGCGGGGAGTATAATCCAAATCATACAGGTTATGCTGATCAGAAGCTACTACCTTTCCTGGCCGCCTGACAAATTTATCGTAGTCCTCAATTCTTGGGGTGGCCATGGTGATTATACCGGGAACCGGTATGGTACGTGTAAATTTCTCGGGCGGAAAAGCATCGGTGGTCTGATCAAAATCCCAGGTGCCATTTAAATTAACCGTTGTTCGGGGTTCCTGGGCATGAAGAATTTCCCCCGCAACCAGGAAAATAATCAACAGCTGAAGAAAGCCTTTTTTCATTTTCGCATTTGGTTTATGAGTTATATAAAAGTAACCATTTTTATGTATCCGGTTAAGCGACTTCATGAACCTTTCTTTAAATTGATATATTTGTAACATAATGCAACTCCTCCAATGAGAATCGCTATAACCGGTGCATCAGGACATGTTGGCACAAATCTGTGCAGGATGCTGATTCAAGAGGGACATCAGCTTAAGGCACTGGTTTACCAGGATCTGACTGGCATTGAGCACTTGCCCATGGAATTTATCCGGGGTGACGTAACCAGGGAAGAGGACCTTATTATGCTTTGCAGAAATTGTGAAGTGGTTATTCACCTGGCGGCCTATATTAGTCTTCGCAAAAAAGATAAAGATTGCCGCAGAATCAATTCCGACGGCTGTGTCAACCTGGTTAAAGCAGCTAAAAAAACAGGTATCCGGAAAATTATTCATTTTAGTTCCATTCATGCATTTAATCAGGAACCATTTGATGAGACCCTCAACGAAAACCGGCGCCTTTGCCTGAACAGCCCCATTTCCTATAACCAGTCCAAGGCCTGGGGACAAAAATATATGCTGGAGTCATCTACCCCTGATCTGGAAATAATTGTCCTGAATCCCACAGCCATAATCGGTCCTGTTGACTATACACCATCCTTCTTCGGTCATGCATTGCTCAGGTTTTACCGGGGGCAGAATGCCGGAATAATCCCCGGGGGGTATAACTGGGTTGATGTGAGGGATGTTTGCCAGGCTACAATAAATGCGCTGGAATTTGGAAACGGGGGATCGTCATACCTGATATCCGGCAGCTGGCAAAGCCTGAAAAGAGGTGGTGAATGAAATCTGGAAACTGGGCGGACATGCTCCTCCCAGATTGGAAATACCTATATTCCTGGCACAGATAGGTACGCCATTTCTTAATATTCATTCTTATATCAGCAAAAGACCTCCGCTGTTTACCTATGTTGCCCTGGATACTATAAAAAACAGCCACCGGGATATTTCATATGAAAAAGCCAGGCAGGTTCTGAAGTATAATCCCCGTCCCTTTGATGTAACGTTATATGATACAATCAAATGGTTTCAGGATAATAAATACATATAATGGAAAGAGGCCAATTTGATCAACTCGTATCTGTGTGGATAATCCTTGCCTGTGCAGTTTTTCTGATTCTTTTAAAAATACCCGCCCCTTACGGCCGTCATACCTCAAAAAAGTGGGGAGTTACTATCTCAAACCGGATGGGATGGCTTTTCATGGAACTTCCGGCTTTGCTGCCATTTTTATATTTTGTATTTACAGGAAACGGAGAAAAAAATGCCGTTGTATGGACGATGGTGATTCTCTATTGCTTGCATTATGTCAACCGTTCCATGATCTATCCTTTCCGCATCAAGACAAAAAATAAAAGAATGCCTCTTGTGATTGTCATCATGGCTGTTTTCTTCAATACAATGAATGGTTTTGTAAACGGGTATTACCTGGGAACCCTGCAACATCAATATCAGGATGACTGGTTTAAACATCCGGTATTTATTGCCGGATTCATTCTGTTTGTAACAGGAATGATCATCAATATGGCTGCAGATAATAAACTTATACATTTGCGAAAAAGCAGTACCAATGGATACCAGATACCCTACGGATTTTTATTCAGTAAGATATCCTGTCCTAATTTCTTCGGTGAAATTATTGAATGGGGCGGCTTTGCCCTTTTGTGCTGGTCGTGGCCGGCTTTTTCATTTTTCGTATGGACCATATGCAACCTCATTCCCAGGGCACTCGACCATCACCGGTGGTACAGAAAGAAATTTCCCGATTATCCGGCTGAAAGAAAAGCGGTCTTACCGTACGTGCTTTGAATTAGCTCGCAGATCTCGCCAATCTCGCTGATTAATTTATGTTTGCGGGGCTTAAATTTTCTCGCAGATTCTCGCGGATTTCGCAGATTAGCTTAATTTATACTCTGAAACGGTTAAATCGAATGCAATGAGATTTCTCTGCGAACTCACTTGGCGAGCTTTGTGAAAATCCTTTGAGTCCTTTGTGGTTAAATCCTGAACCGCGCTGGCCTTAAATATTGTAATCCGTATTCCTGCTATACAGAAGCCTGTATACATACGGGTATATTTCACAGGCAACACATAATCCGAAAGCTGCTTCCAGGAATGAAAACAAACCGAGGATGCCTGCGATTACGAAAGCAAGTATTTTAGCTTTGACCAGATAGGAAAGGATGATCAGGCTGCTCAAAACAAGCCCGATCCGGGCCGCAAATATTTTCGGTCCGGCATTTATCCATAATTCCTTTACCTGCAGGTATTTGATTAAATTTTTTGAAGAAATGGCAACCAGGCTGTATTTCGCACGGTCGGTAGTCCGCAAAAAAAAGTCAATAGCCAGAAAGGCTAAAAAAAATATATTTTGTGTGAATAAAAAACCGGCAATTAAAAGAACCGTAAAGGTTGCATTTACCCGGGCAACCCGTTCATTCACTTTCTTTTCGGATATCGGACAGAGTGCATAAATCTTCATTTTTGCTGGTTTAATTTTATTTCCATTTTATATATGCAAGTTTAGTCACTCCCGGGCAGGTGTGAAATAACACAAATAGGGTATTTTATATACCTTAAATATGGTAGAGGAAAAGTTCTGCGGTTCTGCAGTTCTGCAGTTTTGCAGTTTTGCAGTCATGCAGTCGTGCAGTCGTGCAGTCTGCCAGTTGTAGTTGCAGGCAGTCAAGAAGTCGTGCATTAATTAGTCTGCCAGTCGAGTCTTCATATCTCCATGTCACCATTCACTGTGTCACCATTCACTATTCACCATTCACTAAAATTTTATCAATAAACGAAACTCCCCCAGGATACATAGAGAGCGACATGCTAACAGGAGTTGGTTGTACAGGGCTGAATTTATATTTATTTACATATTTGTCGTAATCTTTCATGGCCCTTCTCGGTTGAGTAAAGATTTGGGTTTCTGTAATGGCGGTATTCAGAGCAAAATTTCCCAATCCGGCCCACACACTTCTTTTAAAACCAAGCCATGTTACAAGTCCGCTGCCCAGGTTTACCACCGTGCAAATGGCATGCGTTTTAAATGACTTCCCTATTTTTTCGTTCAACGCATTTTGCTGTAAAAGTTTTTCCGATTCCATCAATTTGATCCTCTTCTCCTCAGCTGTTCTTTCCGGCAATTGTGCAATCCTTTGCCATTCATGGTTTGGCTTCAACGGTGAAATCATTTGTCCGGCAGCCCCAATCAGGGTGGTAGCTGCGCCCAATGCCATATCCTGTTTTGTACTCAGATCATCGACGCCTATCCAGACACCGGTTTGGACTATTGTTGCTGCACTGTATGCACCAAGCCATCCATACCACCACCGATTATCCCAAAGTCTTTCATCAGAAAGCATTATTTTAATTTCTGAAAGCCGCTCAAAGACAAGCGAGTCAGATGCAATATTTTGCGCTGCTGCCTGTTTGGTAAAAGAAAATATAAAGACAACGACCGGGAATAAAAAAAAGGATAACCGGATAAATGTTTTCTTCATCTTAAACTTCCGGGTTAACCTTCAATTTTCCCGACATCAGCGCAGATTCCCTGAGCTTGAAACAAAGTACAAGACTCACAAACATCAGTATGATGAGCGTCACCAGCGACCTTGTCATTGAACCTGTTGCAGATTTGAAGCTATCCATGCCAATAATGAAAACAATGCCTGAAACCTGGCCCATCAGCAGTAACAGTCCGTTGGATGTTCCTTCGGGAGCAGGAAACGCCAGTTCAGCACCATACTGAAATCCGATGGGACCGGCACTGAGCAGGAAGAAACCCAGGATAAACGACGATGTAAGAATGAGCATGTACGTTGTGGCAAACGTGATTCCGATCAGTCCCAGGATAGCCCCTGTTAAGGCCAGTATAATAAAGGGAATTCTTTTCCTGAAATAATCGGATAAAGGAGGCAACACCAAAGCGCCAATCACTCCCCCAGCGATCATGAGTCCCCCGATAATACCCGCCTGAGTGGCAGAAAATCCCCGTGGCCTGACAATATCTTCAATCCAGGTGGCTACCCCGTTAAAAACTCCCAGTCCGATGAAGAAAATGAGCATCAGCCAGATGAACTCAGGCTGACGGATGATCTGACGGAGACCGTCGAAAACAAGTGAACGTTCATCCTGGCCGGGAGGACAAGGGGGCGTAAGGGGACGTTCTTTCACAAATACAAAGAATACAAGTGTTGTTATGGCTGAAGCCGCACCATAAATCAGCAGCATTTTCTCCATTCCGTATTTGATTGTGAAATATGGGGTTATAGCCATTCCAAGCAAGATACCCACATACATGGCCAGTGTTCCCAATCCGGATGCGGTAGCCCTTTCCTGGATAGGAAACCACCTTGCCGCCAGTTTTGTTATCGCATTGAGAATAAAAGGTTGTCCAATGGCAATTCCAATCTGTGCGATCAATACAAGTGTGTAATCAGCGGGAACCAGCCCCCTCATTAAGCCGAATCCGCCTGTAAACAATGCCCCGGTTCCAACCGCCATGCGTATCCCAAATTTGTCGATGACCCATGATGCCGGTATTGAGATAACCACATATACCAGCATAAAGCTCATCGACAGAAAACCGATACTGAAATCAGAAACCCCGTAATATGCTGCAGCATCCCCTGTTATAGGAGCGAAGGTAATCCACATCAACTGGTTTGTCAGCACAACGACCATGAACACCGAAAGCATGATCCACCGGTACCCATACACTTTATAAGTCTCCTGTTCCATATCCCAATTACCTTTTCATTGCAGGCACCCTTACCGGCAATCTTAAAACGTTTAAAAGTAAACAATTTTGAATTCAATTCTACCAGGGGGATAAGCGGTAAATTTTCTAAATTCGCTGTCAACCACATTCCTTGCTATGAAGTTTATAAACATCCCGTTAAAACTAAAAATGGATGCCAAGGTATTCTCTTCCCTGAGATCCAGAAATTACAGGCTTTATTTTGCGGGACAAAGCATTTCACTTATTGGCACATGGATGCAGAATGTCGCTCTTAGCTGGCTGGTTTACCGGTTAACAGGTTCTGTTTTTCTTCTTGGACTGGTCGGTTTTATGAGCCAGATACCCATGTTTATACTTGCTCCCATTACCGGCGTATTAACGGATCGATTTGACAGACTTCGCATCATGATGCTTGCCCAGGTCTGTTTTATGCTCCAGGCCCTGGCAATGACACTTCTGGTTCTTTTCAATGTGATTGCAGTTTGGCATATTATTGCACTGAGCCTGGTTTTCGGGATCATCAGCGCATTCGATGCCCCGGCCCGGCAATCGCTTGTCATTGATCTTATTGACAGGCGTGAAGACCTTGGAAATGCCATCGCCCTGAATTCAGCTATTTTTAACGGGGCCCGGCTTGTTGGTCCGGCCATTGCCGGGATTACAATCGCTGTGGTAGGGGAAGGAATATGTTTTCTGCTGAACACCCTTAGTTTTATTGCGGTGATCTTTGCCTTACTGAGGATAAAGGTTCCGGTCCGCAAAATTATTACCCGGGATATGAAACTGAAGAAGATATTTACGGATGGATTCAGTTACACTTTCAGAAACATACCCATTCGGATGTTGTTATTCCAGCTGGCTTTGCTGAGTCTGGTCGCTCTTCCGTTCATTGTATTGCTGCCTGCCTATGCCAAAGAAATTTTGCATGGAAGTGCGGATACGCTCGGTTATCTGATGTCATCACTGGGTGCAGGTGCTCTTACGGGTGCTATTTACATGGCTTCCCGAAAAAGTGTAATTGGACTTGGAAGGATAATTTCCCTTTGCAGCAGCCTGCTGGGATTAATGATTTTACTCGCCTCCTTTTCCCAGAAAACGTATTTTTCACTTATCCTTTTTTACTTTGGAGGATTGTCAATGATCCTGACGATAGCAGCGATAAACACAATGATCCAAACCATTGCGGATGAAGACAAACGGGGACGTGTGATGAGTTTTTATGCCATGGCCCTGATGGGAACCACACCCATTGGCAACCTGATGGCAGGCACGATAGCAAGCGGAATTGGTATTCCCTATACCCTTCTGGCCGGTGGCATAATTACCATATTCTCCGGCGCCTTATTTGAATTAAAAAGAAAATCGCTCCGAAAATACATCCGTCCGATTTATATTCAGAAGGGTATAATTCCGGAGCAACCAATTGAAATGTGAGATGGTGTTATGACAACACGGCCATAGCAGCACCGATCATATTCGAGTTTTCCATTTGGGCAACAGTAACTGTCACGTCCTTAAGTCCCAGCTTTTCAAGGATAACCGGAATGTGTTTATTAACTATTTTGTAATAAGATTCACGGCCGGCTTTCATATGGCTCCAGTAAAGACTTCCTTCAGCCAGCACCTGGATCCTTTTTAACTTAGGATCGGCGGCATGAAGACATTTAGACAGTCCTGCAAGGGACGCAGCAACAAGCTTTGCTGATCTTTCATAAATATGATATGCAACTTCAACATATTCCGGCTTGTAATCTGCAGGATTATTCAGCATCCGGCTTAAATCCACAGCGCTGAATTTTTCATCGAACTTGTCACCCGGAAAAGCAGCTTTGAAAATCTCACCAAGATACATTCCTGAAACAGCTTTTTCAAATCTCTGAAAACTTTTGTTGTCAGAATTGGCATCAACCTTCTCATCAAATGAAGTAAGATGTGGCGGATGGAAATTACCTGACTCAAGATTAATAGGTGTATCGCCGGACCATTCTTTCAGATCCTTTAACTTTGGAATATAGGTGGATGGAAAGAAGGATGCCATATTGGTGCCTGTACCAACAATGATTCCGATATATGCATCAAATCCAGGGTTCAGCAAACCGGCAAAAAGACTGGTAATTGTATCATTTACCACTTTGATGGCTGTAAAATTATGATTGCATTTCTCATTCATATAGGTTAACAGGGGTTTGCCGATAGCTTCGCCTTCCATTTTCGGAATACCCACTCCCTTGGTCCACTTGATCAATTCTGCATCACCATCAATCATTGATTTTGCCGGGTAAGAAAAACAATATCCTATGGGTGATCTTTCCGACACATTTAACTGACCGAGTACTTCTGATTGACGGGCAAACAGATCATCACGTGTAAAACCCTTTTTCTTCATCTCGGTGATGTCCTTCTCTGCCATGCTGGTAATGGAAGTTTTATCAGCAACTTCAACAGTGGCTACCCTGAAATTGGTTCCGCCCAGGTCAAATACGGTTGCTTTCCCCTTAATCCCGTCCTTTTTTGGATGAATATATGTAGGAAGACACTTGATCTCAGTACCGTCTTTCTTCAGACCAGCCTCTATTTTGCCCGATAAATCATTTGCAATATCAACTAATTGGGCTGTGCTCAGATCGAATTGATTTTTCATAAATATCGTATTTGAAAATTATGGTTTAAACGCTAAAAATAAGTATTTTTTTAATATCCCCATTTGCGCATGATGGCAAGGTCCTCTTTCACAGAATCCATCGCTGACATGTTCTGATAGGATTCCTGTTCAATAATATAGGACTTAACGGAACCAGATTTGGTAGCCATGTCAATCACTTCTTTTGAATTGACAATGCCCTTCCCCAAAATACAACTTACGTATTTTTCTTCTCCTTCGGTAGCAGGGATTTCATCCTTTACATGAATTGTTTCAAACCGGTTTGGATACTTTTTCATTACATCAGCAGCGATGGCACCGCCGTTGTATAAATTGCCGATGTCGAGCTGCAATGCCACCAGATTTGGATCAATCTTACGCATTATAATATCGAAAACCTTTTCATTATTCAATACCTGCGTAAATTCAAAGGCGTGGTTATGGTAACCGAATTTCATCCCGGACTTTTTGCACAGTTCACCGCACTTGTTAAATATGTCGAGACAATTATTCAGGTCTTCATAGGTCTTCCTGAAGCTTTCATCCATCCATGGACTGATTACAAACTTTTGTCCCATAATGGCCGCGTCAGCGACTGTCTTTTTCCAGGCATCCGTAAAATCCTTTTTTGCACTATCCCAATGATCAACACCCATAACAGTATGACCGCTTATCATTTTTAAACCAAGTCCGTCAATTATTTTTCTGAATTCAGCTGCAGGGTAGCCATAGAATTTATGATCAACATAATTGGCGTGTTCCACATTTTTGTAACCCATTGCGGCAATTTTTTTAAGAGAACCGAGCGGGTCATTTTTCATATCCTCACGAATTGAATAAAGCTGTACGCCAACCAGGTCGGGCTTTAAAGCAGAAGCAAAAACCGATTTGTTTATAACGGCCGTAGCTGCAATAGCTATCGCGCTGGTTTTAATGAAGGTTCTTCTTGATGAGTTCATATTAAAATATTTAGGTTTCAGATTAGAATGATGAGATATAAAATTAAGTATTTTATTGTAAAACATGTCCTGTTTTATACAAACTTCTCCCTTCGCTGTAAGCCAATCAGACCCCAGAGCAGGGCAATGACTGAACCGATCATCATAATCAGGCGGTTTTGATGAACTACATTCATCCAGATGGTCAGATTCATGTCAGTGGGTATATTGTAAGGATTCAGGAAAAGATTCCATTTGCTTTTTGCCAGCGGTTCGTTCAGGACAAAAAATACGAGTCCGATTATAACCATTGCAACCGCTGCGCCGTTGCCATTGCGAAACAGGGTGGTAAACAGGAAGGTCAGGCAGGAGAGAAAAAGCAAGGGCACCATCAATTGGATCACCATACTGAACACAGGTATTCTAACCACCGCGAACCAGGCAAAGAATGCCATGAGTATCATGAGGGATACAAGCAGGAGTAATGTAATTATAAAACGTAAAAGGTAAACCTTGTAGCGATAATCAGGAAGACCGAAAATGATTTCAAGCATGCGGGCATCCTTATCATTTTGAATATTATAAACAATCGGGTAGAACATGATCAATATTCCGGGAAAAATGAGCGTATCGTATATATCTGTCACATCGGCATTTCCTTCGGAAAAAAGCATCATGCCAATTATAAGAAAAAAGAATAGCCAGGCTGCCAGAAGAAAATAAAGAAATCTTCCTGCGAAAATTATTTTCAGGTTATACCGGATAATGGTCACGATGAGTTTAATTTGTTCCGTGCTTCGCATCGTTTCAGGTTTTAATCAGCAAACACAAATAGGCATCTTCGAGGTTGGCCCTTACTGATCGGGCGCCCGAGGCCGGACATTCGTCGGCGATACAGCGAACACGTATTATATCACCATCGCGCATATGATGTATAATGACGAATTTTTCCTTAAACTGTTCAAAGGTTGCCATATCCATCTCGATCGACCAAACCTTTCCTTCGGCGATATGCGCCATTTGCACCGGTTCACCAAGATACCTTACCTCACCGTTCTTTACCACGGCAACCTGGTTACAGGAGCTGGCTACATCTTCGATAATATGGGTAGAAAAGATGACGATCCGCTCCTTGCTCAGTTCAACCAGCAGGTTCCTGAAACGGATCCGTTCCCTCGGATCCAGTCCGGCCGTAGGTTCATCCACCACCAGGATCCGTGGCAGGTGAAGCAGTATCTGGGCAATACCTATCCTCTGTTTCATACCGCCTGAATAGGAACCGATCTTTTCATGCTTATGTTCTATCATATGCACCGCATTCAGGACATAATCCACCCTTTCTTCGCGTAATTTGCGATTATACAGCTTTTTAAGGATACCAATATAATGCAGAAATTCCCATGCTGTAAGGTTTTCGTACATACCAAATTCCTGCGGAAGATAGCCTATAAGCCCCTGCAATTCCTCTCGCTTTTCCTTGGTATCAATTCCATTGATTGTGATCTGCCCGTAACTGGGTTCAAGGATGCCACATATAATCCGCATCAGTGTGGACTTTCCGGCGCCATTGGGCCCCAGCAATCCAAACATTCCATATTCAATTTCAAAAGAAACACCCTTAAGCGCTTTGAAGGGAACTTTTTTCTTTCCAATAACAGGAATTAACTGTACAAAACGATAGAATGTCTTTCGTATTCCTTTGAATCTTCCTGTCAGGCGATTGATGTTTATTTTTTCGCTATACAATTTGTCGGATGATACTTTAATCAAAATTAGCAGGTAAGCAACCACTATAGCAGGTATCACTAACCCGATCAACTTGAATTTCTGATAAAACAACATGAAAAGCACCAAAGGAAGCAGCCAGAAAGTGAGTTTGTACATGGCATTTATTATCCTGCTTATCCATTTCATTCCCCGAAGCTCCCTATGCAAAGAAGTAAATTTAATAAAGGGGCTGATCAATGACAGGATCATCAGGTACAGGCCTACCGGCAGGAAAAATGACCATAGGCCGCTTTCAAGATAGAAATAGATAAAATATATCATGAAACCAATCAGGGGCAGGAGCCAGACCACGTAAGTAAAATCCCGCCATTTTGTGTAGGTGGCAGTCAGTCCCAGCCGGGCCCTGATCTTCAATCCGGATTTCCATTCGCGGACAAACTGGCTGTCGCGTTCATAAATTTTAACCAGGTTTCGCACCTTGATATGCAGGGGGGCATCTTCGTCAATTAGCTTTTCATTTGCTTTTCGAAGGCTGTTCCGGACGAAATAAAGGGTAGCCGGAACCAGCAGGATCAGCAGAATGAAATCAATCATCTTCCAGACGAGGGTATCTATCTTAAAATAGATCAGTAATCCTCCTGCAATATATATAACCAGGATTATCAGTTTGGTAGAGTATATTCTGACTGAACAGCCAGTGCAGCGATGACTGAAGGCCTGAGTTCATGGTTGGAATGAACACAAGCGTAAGCAGTGTACTTAGTCCAAGACCGCCGATGACAGTAATAGCAAACGGTGCGCCGATTGTAGTAACATATTCAGCCTTACCCATTGCCAATGGAAACAGGGCGATGATTGTGGTGAGTGACGTAATAAGAATGGGACGCACCCGGGCAAGACCAGCCATGATGAGTGAACGGGATGGTGTATATCCTCTATTCTGAAGCACATTTGAATAATCGAGCAGAATGATCCCATTATTAACGACAATACCGATAAGAATAACAAATCCGGTGAGCGTATTTGGATTAAGAAGCGAATTTCCAGTTAATATCAAAGCAATCAGGGATCCGATAGCAGCCAGGGGAATAGCAAACATCAGCACAACCGGTTTTGAAAACGATTCAAAAACGGAGGCAAGGATCATGTAAATAAGGATGAAGGCAGCCAGTATCAGGAATCTGAAATCACTCAGGTCCTGCTGGTCATGCTTTATCTCGATGGCAATACCCGGCGGAACTCTCATGCCTTCAAGAAGAGCATCTACCTCCAGCCTTGCTGCCGTGAGCAAATCCTTATCATCATTCACCTCATTCAAAAACGTATATTCAATTTCCAGCTGCCTTTGCTGATTTACCCTTTTCACAGAGGGTATTCCATTGCTGAAATTAAAGGAGCTGATGTTTTGCAATTCGAAACGTGCAGCATTCCTGCCTTTCACCGGCAATTCCTTCAGATCAGCGAGGTTCCGCTCTTTCTGTTCTGCGGGCTTTTCCATCCTGATCTGTATATCATATTCATCATTTCCCTGTTTGAATTTCACACCGCTGGAGAACTGCTGGGGAAATGAATTCAGTTCAGCCAATACTGATGTCGCAGGAATATCGTACATCGACATCAGTTGTTTATCAAAATCCATCACAACTTCGGGTTCTGCGGCCGGAATATTAATATTTACCGAATTTATCGATTGTTGTTGTGACAGATAATATTTCACAAGATTAGCCTGACTGACGATCTGATCGTAGTTTTCTCCCTTGATGATTACTTTTTCGATATTATTTCCGATACCCAGGAACTCCTCCATGCCGGCTTCATCGCCTCCGCCGCCACCAAATCTCCTGGCTGAAACAGGCGGATCCCAGCTAAAGTTTGCGGGTTCAAGGCCATGCATGCTGTTTAGAATTTCCTTTTTTATTTTTGGAACCGAAAAATTCCGCACTTTTTTGTATTCTTTCTGCAGAGTGATTGTGATTTCGGCCTCTTCTTCATAAACCTGGCTGATAATATCCTGCTTTTCCTTTAGTTTCTCCAGGCGTTTTTCCACTTCAGATACCAGGAGATCTGTGCTGGCCAGTGTCGTGCCCCCGGGCATGGTAATGTAAAAAGTAAGATTAATGATCTCGGGTTCCTGCTTGTTGATGAAGCTAAGTCCCAGGCTGATTATGAGGGTAATGAAAAAGATGCCCAAAGCACCGATTATTGTTTGGGCAGGTTTTCGCATACCGGTTTTCAATAAAACAAGATAAATCTGTATCAACCGGTTATGCGGGGGAATTCTTGTAAATCCGCCCACGTTTTCTTTATTGCGGAAACGGAGAAAAACATGGGTTATCATAGGTACCAGCATCATCGCTACAACCATCGAAACCAGCATGGTTGAAATGATGGAGACACCAATATTTTTGCCGAGTATACCAACAAGGAAATTTTTGGAATATGCGAACGGCAGAAACACAACCACTGTGGTAAACGTAGCGGCCAGGATTGAACGCCAGACCTCAGTGGTGCCTTGTGTTACAGCCGTATCGATATCAACACCCTTTGCTGCAAGACGGTATATGTTTTCCATCACCACCACGCTGTTGTCAAGCAGCATTCCTATGGCCAGGGCCATACCCAGGAGTGTAAGACTGTTAATGGATATTCCGGCTGCATAGAAAAAATTGAAGGCACTGTAAACCGAAATGGGAATAGCCAGCCCGATAGCCAAAACCAGAAAAATATTATTCAGAAATATCCAGAGTATAAAAACAGCAAGCAGTCCGCCAACAATAGCAAGGTTGATGATGAGGTTAATATTTTTCTCCATCCGGTCGGCCGAATTGTTTTGTATCACAATTTCGATATCCTTCCCCTTCAGCTCCTTGTTCAGCTTTACAATTTCAGCCTTTACCCTGTGGGACAGGTCAATCAGGTTTGATTGTGTATCCCTTGTCAGCTGCAGGGTAACTGCTTCCTTTCCGTTTACCCGGCTGTAGGTGTCCTGGTTCTTGAATCCAAAACGGATACCGGCAACATCCTTTAATTTAATATTGCCCTGCGGTATGATCACCAGTTCACGGATATCCGACAGATCATCGTATTCAGAGATCACATTCACAAAATAGAGCTGGTTGTCTTTTGTAACCTTTCCGGCAAATGTCCTTGTGCGGCTGTTCTGATTCAATACATTTCTCACATCGGCCGGCGTGATGCCATAGGAACGGCAGACATCCTCGTTCAATGTAATCTCAACGGATTTTTCACGACCGCCAAATACAGCCACGTTGGCTACACCGTCAACATGCTGTATACGGTTCAGGATATTGCGGTCCACCATTTCCCTCACCCGATCCACGCCCCCGCTACCCCTTACCTGCACGGTCATGAGCATATTGTTCAGCTGCTCGATATCAAACCGGATCACCTGTACATAAAAATCAGAAGGAAGTTTTCTTTTCACCTCTTCGATTTTCTGCATCAGCTTCAGATAGGCATACTTCAGGTTGGTATTCTGCCTGTATGAGATCTGTATCATACCCTGCTGCTGATCGGCAGTGGATTCAATCTTCTCAATCCCTTTCAGTGTGCCAATGGCTCCCTCAATTGGAATGATGGCCTGGCTTTCAAGGTAACCCGGGTCAACCTGCAGGCTGGTCCCCACCTGCACAAAAAGATAGGGAATCTGTGTACTGGGCAGCAACTCTACCGCCAGTTGTTTGTAGGAAAAGACACCCAGCAGCGTGACTGCTGTGAAGAGCATTGTAATGAGTATTTTACGCTTTATAATGAATTGCATATGCGTAAATTAAGCAGATTGTTCAATTGATGTTTGTTTCTTTGACCGGTCGAAAATATAATATACACAGGGAATGACCACAAGTGACATGATGGTTGATGCGGTTAGTCCGGATATCAGCGCAATTGCCATAGGTGAGCGAAGGGCTGCACTTTGTCCTATACCCAGGCGTTAAAGGTACCAGTCCCAGGATGGAAGTCAGGCTTGTCATGAGAATCGGCCGGATACGGTTCTGCCCGGCTTTCATAATAGCTTGCCTGAGAGGTAATCCCTGTGCCTTAAACTGGTTGATGGCATCGACAAGCAAGATTGAATTGTTCACTGCGATCCCTCCCAGCATGATGATACCGATATAGGCCATGATATTAAGCGATTTTCCAAGCAGGAAAAAAGCCCATATTGAGCCTGCACCTGCCAGTGGAATGGTGAGCAAAACAGTAAACGGATGGATAAGTGATTCAAACTGGGAAGCCATGACCATATACACAAGAACGACTGATAAAAGCAGGGCAAACCCCAGGTTTCTCATGGCATCTGCTACGTTTTTCCTCTTCACCGGTCACCTTGATCTCGTATTCATCGGGTGTTACGATTGAACTTATTTTTTCCCTTACCCGGCCAATTACCTTATCAAATGCAACTGTTCTGTCAATGTCGCCCGTGACTGTGCCAATCCGGTTTTGATTTATCCGAAGCAATTGTTTTGGAGAAACTCGACTTATGTATTCGTGCCACTTCGGACAAGGGTACTTCCTTATCTCCGCTTCTCAGCAAAATGGTATTGAATTCTGACAGGCTCAGTTCAGGAAGCCTGACAGTTATATCACTCAGTTCCCCTCCGTTTTCAAACTTTCCGGCATTCCGTCCCATGAGCATATCCTTAAGCTGTGTGGTTATTCCTTCGGCTGTAAGGTTATAATAGGAAGCCATATAGCGGTCAATGACAACATCCATTTCCGGAGCACCCTGTTCAATACTGGTCTTCAGATTGAAAACTCCCGGGTATACCTGAGATATTTTGCTTAATCTGCATCGTCAGCGAATCGAGCATTTTTATATCGCGCCCTGTCACTTCAATTGACAGCGGAGACTCATCTGTTCCCAGGGTGGATTCCAAGCGACGTTTCATTGCGAACAAGGGATATTTCCGCGTCGGGAATGGAATCAGCCAGTGCACTTATCCGGGCAATAAGTGATTCGGACTGGGCGATTGCCGAAGGCTTCAGCCTGATTTTGACAGAAGCTGTATTCTGATTCTGAAATACCGATTTTTCCGAATTGGAACTTTCAGACGGACCAATCTGGCTATAGATAATATCGGCTTTATCGCCCAGGATTTCGTACAGCATGGATTCCAGATTTTTTACCAGTCCTTCCGTACGGTCAAGCTGTGTACCTTCCTTTAATTTTATGTCCAGGCTGAAATCCCCGGTACCGCTTTGCGGGATATATTCACTGCCCACATGGGGGAGTATTAGTATTGTACTGCCAATGATAATGAATGCTCCCAAAACCACCAGCTTCCTGTGATCGAGCATGCGTGAAAGAAAACCGGCATACCAGGAAAACCGCAGGGAATTGGTTGATTTAATCCTTGGCCGGTTGGCATATATCCAATGGAACAGCATGGGAATAACAAGGATGGCAATAAACAGCGAGGCTACCTGGGAGAATGCCACCGTCCATGCCTGGTCCTTGAACAAGGTTCCGGAAGCCCCATGAAGATAAACAATGGGGAGGAATACAACTATGGTGGTGATCGTTGAGGAGATGATTGCACCGCCCACTTCGGTTGTTCCCAATATGGAGGATTCTTTCACTGATTTACCCAGCTCCATATTCCTGAAAATATTTTCCACGATCACGATGGCATTATCCACGAGCATGCCTGCCCCAAGGGCAAGTCCGCCCAGCGTCATTATATTAAGCGTAAGCCCGTTGAAATACATCAGGGCAAAAGTTGCCACAATTGATACGGGCAGGACAAAGGCAATGATCACGGTCAGGCCTATACGCCGAAGAAAAACGAAAAGAACAATGATTGCGAGAATGGCACCGACATAGGCCGAATTCCTTAATTCATCTATGGCATTTGTTATAAAAGTACCCTGGTTCTGAACAACTGTAAACTGATAACCCGGAAGGGCCTTTTTGATGGATTCCAGTGCTCGGGTAATTTCCTCAACGGATTTCACCGTATTATAGCTTGTTTCTTTATAAATGGACAGGCCAACACATCGTTTTCCGTTTATCCGGACAATGTTATCAGGTTTCTTGTTGCTGAAACTAACGCGGGCAACGTCGCGCAAAAATACAGGAACGCGATCAGAGGCAGCAGCGGAAGCAGGATTGGCAGCAACGGAGGCGTGGTGGCAGAGGAGGCCGATAAAGGAACACTGGCAGCCGATTTATAGGAAACTACGAGATTGTCGAGGTCATTCTGGCTGGCCAGGAGCGACGTGCCCTTAATTGTGTATCGCTTGCCCATTTCAACAATGCTTCCTCCGGAAACACTGCGGTTCATGCTCATGATCTGCTGAACCAGGTTTTCTGTGGTGAGACCATAGGCAGAAAGCCTGTATGCATCCGTTTCAACAACAATTTCCTTTTCTTCTGTGCCCGAAAGTGTTACTTCAGCTACTCCTTCAAGCCGGATAAGTTCATTGCGGATATAGTTCTCACCAGTTTTACGGAGTTCATTCATATCCGTGATTTCCGGATTGGACATGGCAATCAGCATAACAGGGGATGCATTCGGATCATGCTGGGTTATTACAAAACTCTGTATATCCGGATTCTGGCCATAGGTTGAAAGCGCTTTCTGAAGATCGAGAAAAGCATCATCCATATCGGTTCCCCAGTTATACTCCACCTTAATCCTTGCTGCCCCAACCATGCAGGTAGAATATACCTGTGAAACTACCTTTCAGCCGGATCGCAAGCGCTTCAATTCCTTCCACAAACTGCTTCTCAACCTCCTCAGGGGGTCTCTCGCCGGCCTTTAATTCAACGAAGATCCGTGGTGCATTGATTTCCGGAAGCAGGTCAATGCTAAGCTTCCGGAGAGAAATATAACCCAGCAACAAAATACCCAGGATGATCATGGATATGGTCACCGGATAGTGAACAGCAAACTGCACTATTTTTTTCATACCCGGTTTATTTCAATTCTTTCACTTTGGAATGGTCACGAAGTGTCTCAAATCCTTTTACCACAAGTCGTTCATTCATGCTAAGCCCTGAAATGATCTGCACATCCTTTGGATTTTCAAGGCCAAATTCCACCACCCTTTCGTAGGCAATGCCCTTGTCAACAACAAATACACTGTTACCCCTTTGTTTTGAAATGATTACATCCTTGGGAATCACAATGGTCTTGTCTGCTGAAGCCACAACAATCTCACCCTTTACATACATGCCAGGCCGCAGAAGCAATTTCGGATTGTTTATAAGAATGGTTCCCTTATAGGAACGTGTTTCCCCGTCGATGGCCGGCGAAAGCTGTGATACAATGCCCAGGAGCGTATCATTTGCAATGGTATAATTGGAAACCCTTACAGCCTGTCCGGGCCGGGTTTGATCAATGGTTTTTTCAGGAAGATTGATTTCCATGATCAGCTTGCTGTAATCCATTATCTTAACCAGGTTCACGTTGGCATCTATCTTCACGCCGGGGGTATAATAAGGAAGATCGATTATCACCCCCGAAAATGGCGCTTTCACAATCATTTTCTGAAGTCTGAGCTGCGCATCATCATAGGCATACTTCGCATTGATATAATTGATTTCGGCATTTTTCAGCTCGCTTAATGTAACACCACCTTTTTCATAAAGCGTTTGCTGCTTGTCAAATACCTGTTTGGTGATATCAAGGTTAAGCTTCAGGGAATTTATCTTGATATTGTTCTCATATTCCTGATCAGTCAATTGTATTATCTCACTTCCTTCCGAGACCCTGTCACCCAGAACATATGGCTTTCCGGTTGACGGGTTGATGCGGAGCGTATAATTTCCATTCATTTCCGATTTGAGCTGAACCTCCTTTACCGGTTTCACAGTCCCGGTGATATCGATAAACTTTTCAATCGACCGGGGTTGAATTTCGGATACGGTTACCGGAACCGAGATGTCTTTGCCCAGATCCTGTTGTTTACCCTTGCAACCTCCGAGTAATGCTGCTGCTATTAAGAGGATTATTGGTTTTTTCATAGTATAGTGTTTATGTATTCGGTATTCGGTATTCGGTATTCGGTATTCGGTATTCGGTAATCGGTATTCGGTATTCGATAGATCGGAATTCTGGTCAATGCCTTCGCAGTCGGCATTCATTATCCTGTAGAACATGCAGTTATTCAACTAGAATTCACTTCAGCATGTTCATGTGTTCAGTGTTCACTACAGCCTAATGGCCCAAATTCTCCTGCACCTCTTTCGGTACAAAACTTGTATTGTTCTCAAAATCCCAAAGCGATTGGATCTTCATATTTAAAAGTTCAATTTTATAGCTGATCAGACTATTAACCAGGTTCATCTTCTTTTCCGAAAGCTGGTTCTGGTAACGTCCAAGGTCCATACTTGTAAGATCCCCGCTTTTATATCGTTCAAGGTTTATCTCATAGGTAAACTGGGCATTTTTTACATTCTGCCGGGCCAGGTCCATTTGTGTGCTCAGGTTCTGCAGACTCCTGAATGTTTGCCTGATTCCTACTTCAACACTGATCCTTTCGCTTTCAAGATTGATTTCTTCAATCCGTATCCCGGCCTGTGCTGCCTTGATCTTGGATTTTCTTTCTCCCCAGTCCCAGATCGGAATGTTGAATGTAAGCATGAAGGCAGGAGAACGGGTTGGTTTTTCATAAATATTGTCAAAGGCAGGATCGTCTCCTTTCAATCCCATGGAAAGATTTACATTGCCGGCGAATTCATTGGTCGATTTTGCCACTGTCAGTTCATCCTTGCTGTTTTCGAGGCTGATCTCACGCTGCCTGAGTTCCATTCGTGTACTCAGACCATTTTCAATTGCCTTATCCAGATCGACAAGAACCTCGGTAAATTCAACATTTGCCTCAATTTCAAACTCCTCGTTCAGCGGTTTTCCGATATACTGGCTGAAATTATCCTTTGCATTGGCCAGTTCTACCTACTGCATTTTGCAGGTTGGAAATACTGGTCGCCAGGTTCAGCTCGATCTGTGCCATTTCCTCCTGGGCTGACAAGCCGCCTTCCACCTTGCTTTTGATAATATCCATACTGACCTGCTGATTTTTTAGCTCATCCTGCGCCACATCTACAGCCATTTTTCGCTGGTATACCATATAAAAGAACTGTGTCACCTGTTTTTCAAGAAACAATCTTTGTATGGCATAGCTGAGGGTTGCATTTTCAAGTGAAAGCCGAAGCTGCTTCAGCTGCATTTTCAGCCTGTTATAGGTAAATATCGGCTGTGAGTAAGCAATAAAAAAATCATTGCTGTATCCCTTGAATTCATTGTTGTAACCCAGATAATCACTGGTATTATCGCGATATGCAAATACGTTATGAAGCGTAATATTGCCATCCGAAAACTTTATTGGCTGGGAAATACTCAGGTCACTGCTTATGCCTTTGCTTTCAGTGGTCACCCAGGTGGAGGTGTTCTGGTCAAAGGCCTTATCCTGGATATAGCTTAAGGGTGTTAACTGAAACCGGATCAGGGATTTTGTTGCCGCTTCCAGTGCATTTAGATTTTCTCTGCTGATTGTCATTGTCAGTTCCGATTTGATAATATCCGGACTGTTCTTAATGGCAATATTCATTGCATCCTCCATGGTAAGAACCTTCTGACCCAATGAATCAGGGCTGAACAATATGCTGCCCAGAATGGTGAATGCAATCCAGGTTCCAAATTTTTTAACGGTAATCATAATCGTATATGTAAATGTTCCGCATTTATTTTCTTTCTACCGACAGTCAATCCCTAAAGGGATTTTTCTTGCTTCTCATCTCTCATCTCTCATCTCTCCCTACTCCCTACTCCCTCTCCCTCGTCCCTCGTCCCTCGTCACTTGCTCAGCACCCACTTCACCGCATCCGCAATGATCATATCTCCCACCGTTTTATTATTCATCTCAACCCTTGCTGAATCGGACGAAAAAGAAAAGGTACCCAGGTAATTCCATCCATCTTCAGCATCGGCACTGCTTTTCTTAATTTTATCAATTCCCTGATCATGGAAGATGATAAAATTATAGTCGGGAGATTTGTTGCTTCTTCTCCATACTCCGTTCAGCTTGTCGAGATAAAAATACACATCATAACTGGCCTTTTCAGGTAATTTAGCAACCCATGCCGCACTCCGCTCACCGGTTCCCGCTCTTGTGTAACTTGCAGAATGTATGTACCTCCCGTAAAATTCAGAACGAAGTACCGCTTTCCATTCACGGGGAGGATTCCAGGTATGGATGGATGAATATTTATAACGGTTTTTGTTACCGGTCTTTACTATCGATTTCAAATATGCCTGGCTGGTAGCCTGATGTTCAGAAAAACCTTTGTCTTCATTATCAACAATTACCTCACCCTTTGTCTTCCCTTGTATCTGTAAAGGCTATGCTGCGGATATCATCCACAGCATGCACATTTCGTGTTTCAGTAAAACCGGGAAAATCAATGAGCAGATTATAGGGAAGATTTTTCGAAATATGGGTTACCATTGACATCCGTGCAGGCTCTGTATTAAAAAGAATTCCGATTTCAAAGGATGAACTGGCGGGCACGAATATTTTCTTTGAGTAATCAATCTTGAAATTATCATTATTAAAGCCTTCATCTCTGCGGTTTGGATCATTCAGTTCAATGTTGAGGGTTACAAGACCATCTGCATTTTCGGCATTGGTCAATATGAATTTTATCTGGTACCTGGTGAGCTTCTCCCTCCCTTACCTTGTATGTTGCCATATCCCTGATGATAAAACCGGGAAGTCGGTTTTGATTGTACCAGCGGTTTGTTTCATCCACCAGGTTGGTTTTAAATCGCGACTGAAAGATTGAATCAAGTTCTTCAAAAGATATGATTTGATGCTGGTGTGAATTAATCAGATCAGGTTACGATAGTATCAACATCCGATTCGCCCAGCCGGGCCCTAAGCAGGTTGAAATATTCATTTCCCTTGGCGACGACTATTTCGTGGAGGTTCACATCTTCCCTGATATTCCCTGACGAGATCATGCCCTTTTTCAGGAGGTCGGATAAAGAGGCCTGCCCCAGCTCAATATTGATTTTTTCAGGACGGCTTAAATCCTCGTACCATTGCAGTACTGTACCGGCATCATTATTCCTTTCACTTACATAGGCTTCAAAGGCGGTATTCAGCACCGGCCATTGCTCTGACTGCAGCCGGGTAACAAAACTGAGATATTGGGGGAACAGGGAAAAGGATTTGTTATTAATATTCAGGTTATAATCAAAATAATTGCCTTCCTTTTCCATGAAGCTGTTTTTTACAAAATCCTTGAACAGGGCGGATTTAATTTCTTCAGGAAGGACCTCTTCATTATTATTTTTCAGGTCCCTTTCCCTCCAGTACTGTCGTGTTTTAAAGTCGGAGGTATTAAAGATTAACCCTTTTTCAGGATACAAAACCATTTCCGGCTGAACTGCATCGCTGGCATAGTCATAAATGGCATTATCCAGGGCAAAATGGACCGGTACTTCTACCAGCATAAACCGTTTAAAAGGATATTTCAGGCCCAGGCTTACCTCATACTCCTGCTTGAGACCCCGGATGAGCGCGGGTATTGTATCAGCAATTTCAGTGAAAATCGGTTCGAAATATTCATGTCCCCTGATGGAGTATAAGGAATAGTCCACTGAATCCACGTTCACGGAAAATTTCCTGTAATCGCCAATTACCAGTCCAATGGCCGGTAACGGATATTCGGGTTTAAATGTAAAGACTCCCTTTTCGGGTTCACTTTCCTTTCCCTGTGAAAGGGCAATCAGACCCGGACTGGTTCTCACCGTAAGCTCAAATTTTGTAAAATCGGGCTCATACCTGAAAGGAGCCACACTGGCGTAACCTGTGCCCGAAACCGGGATACCATTGTGATTCACGGGTGAGGCAAACAAAATTCCTCTGCAAAAAAGCAAACCTTTTACGCAAGGTAAAAACCTGTATTTTGAAATTATCGTCAAAACTAAGCGGGTCCTTATCGGGATAACATCCGTTTTCATTAATATTTCCTGCATATTGCATATCTATCTCAAGGCTATCTCCCGGAGACAAACGGCTTTTTCAGTTCTATACTGATAATCTGCATGAACCTTTTAAACTGAACCTTCTCCTGGTTTATCGTTACATTTTTCAGAATCAGTCCGGAATTCAGGCTGAAAATAAGGGTATCTGCACGGCGTTTTGAATAGATTGCTTACCTTCATCCTGGCATCAACCGCAATTTTATTCACCCTGTGTTCCACGTCCAGTTTGCAGCTCCTTACCGTAACCCTGGGAAAAAGTGCATATCGGTTGTTCAGAGCCAGCGTTTCCTTCCTGAAGGACCTGCTTTCGAATTTGATCTGAAGATACTGATAGATAAAGAAGCTTCCGGCAAGGAGGAAGAAAATTCCAAAATATAAAGGAAGCCTTGCCAGCCGGGGAGATTGAGGCAACCGGTTTAGTTTATAGGTAGTAAGGAAAATCAAACCTGCCCCCAGCAGGAAATAAATAAAGCGATGCATTAAAATTTCAGTGAGGTTACCAAAACCGCTGATAGAAGAATACATCATCGGAACCTGGTAAGCAATGAAATCAAAAATATGGAACGCTTTTTTATTCAGGTAGAAAATGGTTAGTGCAATATAGCCAAGAAGCAATATGAATGTAACTGCCTGGTTTTTTATAAGTACCATGATGAAGAACGACAAACCAAGAATATAAACCAGCGTTGGCAGACTTATAAGCAGTGGATAGGCCAGGTATGGGAAGATCCGCTGGGAACCGGCATTGCTTATAAATGAGAAACCAACTCCCAGTGCCAGGATGATCAGGTTCAAAATAAGAAAAACGGACAGTATGCCGAGCGATTTACCCAGGATGTATTCCCCATTGGACATGGACCGCACATAGATCACTTCAACCGTATCGTTCTTCCTGTCCTGTTTAAGAAATTCAGAGGCAAGAAAGACGGCCACAATAGCCTGGCCCAGGTTAAGAATGATCAGATTAGCATAAGGAATGGAAGCAGCAATGGCCCGGTAAACCCAGGGTGATCCGGTGCCTGGAAAATTGAGTCCCGCATTGAAAAGTCCCAGGCCAAAAATGGACATACCTGCAAAAATACGAAAGAACCAGCTTCGCAATAAGGTTCGCATTTCATAGCGTGCAATGGTACGGATAATATAAAATGCCATTTTACGGTATGTTACAAGGTATCAGAAAAGGTATCCATGAAATATACATAGGCATGTTCGAGGTTTGGTTCAATAGGGATTGCAGACGGAATGTCAAGTTCCTTTCCCACCATCTGGATCTCCCAGCCTTCTGCGGAAGGAATGGTGGAGGTAACAGCGTATTTTTCCTTCAGCAGGTCATATTCCACACCCGAGGTAAAAACCTGCCAGACATGTCCCCTCGCCTTTTCAACAAGCTTTTCAGGAGAATTGTTGAATTGCAGCCGACCATCATCAAGCAGGGCAAGATCATGACATACGCTTGATATATCACCCACAATATGCGTGGAAAGGATTATAATGACATCCTGCTGACTCAGTTCGGAAAGAATATTGCGAAATCGTATCCGTTCTTCAGGATCCAGACCGGTAGTAGGTTCATCCACAATGATGATCCGGGGATTGCCGATGAGTGCCTGTGCTATTCCTAACCGGCGTTTCATTCCACCTGAAAGGTTATTGGCCTGCCGGTCACGGGCATCAAAAAGCCCCACCCTTTCCAGCCATTCATCTACCCTGGAAAGTCTGTCATGGCTGTTTTTCAACCCGGCCAAACCCGCTGCATAATCCAGAAATTCCCAGGTTTTTAATTTGCTGAAGAAACGAAAATCCTGTGGAAGATAACCAAGCATTTTTCGGATTTCCCCCCGGTTTTTGATCAGATCGAGGTTATCAATTTTAACCTGGCCTGAGGAAGGAAGTAATAAGGTAACAAGAATACGTATAAGGCTGGATTTTCCGGCACCATTCGGGCCGAGTAATCCAAACATGCCATTTTCAATTGTTAGGTTAATGTCTGATAAAGCAAGCTTCCCATTAGGATATTTCTTACTCAGACCCCGGATCTCGATTTTCACTGATATAAAAGTACAGGATTCGCATATAAAAGTAATAATTACAGCGCAACACCTGCAGTAATTTTTGGGATTTTAATCGGTTAATTCAAGTTATATACAAATACCAATATAAATTTGTAATATTAACCTGGCAAGTATCCGATTTCATCAGGTCATGCAGATTACCAAAACAGATGATATTCATAGTAGCAGGCTTTTAGCAATTGCCAGGATTGTTGAGGTATTGAATACATCGGCATCATTTGACAGCAAACTTCAACAGGTTTGTGAGCACATTTCAGTAGCCTTTGATATTCCTGGCCATGTTTCTGTTTGCATTTACTATGATTCAGCAAGATATACAAGCGATAATTTTATTGAGTCACCGCGCCAGGAACGATTTGCATTCTCCTCTCCTGATAAAGTGAGCGGGGTTATTGAACTTCATTGGCCGGTTGAAGAAAAGTCATTCGCTTATACAGATAATATTCAGCATGTTAATGATTTTTTAGGTCAGGTTGCCAGACTCATCGTGGGATCCACTTCAGTTGACAAACTGGCAAAACTGATCTATGATAATTCAGAGCGGATTAAAGAGCTCACCGGCATACAGCGAACAGCAGAAATACTTAGAAAAGACCTTCCTTTTGAACAGAAGTTGCAGGAGGTATGCCAGGTTATTCCTGAGGCCTGGCAATATCCTGAATCAACTGTGGTGAGACTCCTGTTTGGCAAAAATGTATTCATCAGCAGAAATTTTCAGGAAACACCCTGGATACAAAAACAGGTTTTTGAAACTCCCGATCATCAGCAAGGAAGTATTGAGGTCTTTTACCTGAAGGAGTTTCCTGCTTCCTATGAGGGCCCTTTTCTTAAAGAAGAACGGAATCTCATCAATAACCTGGCGGCTTTGATCGCGGGGGCGGCTACCCGGGAAATATTGAATGATCTTCAGTATGAAAATAAGGAACGGCTCAAGGAACTTCACCTTATAAATCAAACATCCGCCATCATTGCTCTTGGCAAACCGATGGATGAAACATTGCAAAAAATATGCTCCCTTCTGCCAAGATCATATCAATATCCCCGGTATACTGCTGTAAAAATTCTGTATGAGGGGAAAATATATAAAAGCCGGAAGTTTACAGAAACTGCCTGGGTGCAGCGGGAACATTTCATAACGATCGACAATAAAAAGGGAATCATCGAGGTATATTACCTGAAGGAGTTCCCAAAATTGCATGAAGGTCCCTTCATGAAGGAGGAAAGAGATCTTATCATAAACCTGGCCAGACTAATCAGCGGTTACCTGAATAATTACAAAGGCAGGGAAATATATACCAAGGGCAAGCTTGAAGAGATTCGACCCTTCAATGCCAATGACTACAGGCAATCCCTTTCAAAAAACAAAAGACCTCTCCAGCTTTTCTTCAATCGCCAGTCGCTTGAAAAATATATTTTTCTCGACATGATGCGATACAAGGTAAAAGAGATCCTTTTTGTTGCCACCCTTTATGATGCTTTTATCCTTGAAAACGAGGATAGTTTTTTTGAACGGTTCATGGGAATCATCTATCAGTACAGCCTCTTCTCATTGCCCAGAATAACCGGGGTGACCAACCAGGAAGAAGCCATGGAACTACTTGACAGTGCCCATTTTGACCTGGTGATCCTGATGGTAGGAATTGACAGGGAAACTCCCGTCACGCTAAGTGAAAGCATAAAAAAGAAGCAACCAAGCCTTCCGATCTACCTCCTTTTGAATCAGAAAAGCAATATCCGGTATTTCGAAGAGCTGGTTCCTACTATGACATCCATTAATAAACTATTTGTGTGGAGCGGCAATTCACAGATATTCTTTGCGTTAGTCAAGTCGATTGAGGATGAGGCCAATGTGGAAAATGACACAAAAATTGGACTGGTGAGGGTTATCCTGCTTGTTGAGGATTCGGCAATATACTATTCAAAATACCTGCAAATGCTTTATTCCATTGTTTTCGGACAGGTTCAGCAGGTTTTGCCAGAGGTGGAAAAGAACGAGTTGAACAAGATTGCCAAGATGCGGTCAAGGCCTAAAATTCTGCTTGCCCGGAACTATGAGGATGCCATGTACATTTTTAATAAGTACAAGGATTTTATGCTGTGCGTTATTTCGGATGTGGAATTTGAACGTGAAGGAAAGCCAGACAAAACCGCCGGTATCCGATTTATTAAATATATTAAATCTCATATTCTTAACCTCCCGATTGTCTTACAGTCATCTGAAAAAAGCAATGAATCAGTTGCCCGTAGTCTGAATGTGGGATTTATAAATAAGAATTCAGATACCTTGCTGAACGATCTGAAGAACTTCCTTACCTATTATCTGGGATTTGGCGATTTTGTCTTCAGAAACAGTGAAGGTGAACCAATAGGTATAGCCAAATCATTGCGTGAATTCGAAGCTGCGCTCCAGGTGATACCGGATGAGACCTTTTACCTTCATGCGGTGGAAAATCAATTTTCACTCTGGCTGATGGCCAGGGGCGAAATTGAATTGGCCAGGACTCTAAATCCATTACGAATAGGGGATTATAAGGATGTGAAAGAGTCAAGGCGTTTCTTTTTAGAGACCATCCGGAAATATCGCGAAGAAAAGAAACGCGGTAAGGTTCTTGACTTTGACGAAACAGCCACCCTGGATGAAAAAAATATTGTTGCATTTGCCCCTGGCTCATTTGGTGGTAAAGGCAGGGGATTGGCATTCATCAATGCCATGGTTTACAATTTCGATTTTGGTGACCTCACCCGGCATATAAATATCCGAACACCCATCACTGTAATCATTGGCACAGAGGAATTTGAAAACTTCATGGAATCGAATAAGCTTTTCGATATCCTTTTCAAACCCGGCATTGATTACAAAGAAATCAGACGCTATTTTGTGCATGGCGGAATATCTTCTTCTCTCGTAAAGAAACTGCAGGTATTTGTAGAGCAGGTTAACAAACCAATTGCAGTGCGATCCTCCAGTTTGTCAGAAGACAGCCTCACCCAGCCATTTGCCGGTGTATTTGATACCTATATCATACCCAACAATCCGGACAATAAGAAAAAGGTGTTGTTTAACCTGATCATGGCCATCAAACTGGTATTTGCATCGGTTTACTCCGATAATTCAAAAAGATATTTTCATGCAATTCATCATAAGGTTGAGGATGAAAAGATGGCGGTTATCCTGCAGGAACTGGTCGGTAATCAATATGGTAACTATTATTATCCTCACCTTAGCGGAATAGCGCAATCCCATAACTTTTACCCTGTTGCCCATATGAAGCCTGAAGAAGGTTTTGCAGTAGCTGCTCTTGGCCTGGGTTCGTATGTTGTGGATGGATGGAAATCATACCGGTTTTCCCCAAGGTATCCGAAAATCGAGATGTATATTTTGAAAGATTTGATAAACAGTTCCCAGGTTAAATTCTATGCCCTGGATACCTCCCTCTCCGATGTGGATTATGTGAACGACGGCGAATTAGCCTCCCTTGTGATGCTTGACATCAGTGAAGCAGAAAAGCATGGCAGCCTGAAACATTGCGCCTCTGTTTATAACATGGACAACGACCGGCTTGAACCCGGTTTAGGGACTTACGGCCCCAGGATTCTTAATTTTGCCGATATACTTCAGTTCAATTATATTCCTCTTGCAGAAACGATTGACATTATGCTCGGAACTATCGAGGATGCGCTGGGTTCCCCGGTTGAAATCGAATTTGCAGTAGATCTGGATAAAACGCTGAATAATCTGCCCTCATTCTATCTTCTTCAAATTAAACCACTGGTGGGAAACCAGTTGAACTATAATTTTAATCCCGATAAACTGGACAAATCAAAAATATTCCTTTTCACAACATCAAGTCTGGGCAATGGGGAAATGGACCATATCCGGGACGTGATCTATGTGGATACCGAAAAATTCAACAAATTAAAGACGTTTGATATCGCCGCAGAAATTGAAGCGATCAATAATAAAATGATCAGCCAGAACCGTCAATATATACTAATCGGACCCGGGCGCTGGGGTTCCCGTGATCCCTTCCTGGGCATTCCGGTCAACTGGTCACAGATTTCACAGGCACGGGTCATTGTGGAGATGAGTTTGGCGAATTATCCGCTCGATTCATCCCTGGGTTCCCACTTTTTTCATAATGTAACATCCATGAATATCGGATATTTTTCCGTAAGCGATACGGTTAGCAACAGTTTCATCCGGTGGGACATGATTGAAAACAAGGAACTGAAAACTGGTTTCAGGTACCTGAAACATGTACGGTTCGATCATCCTCTGCAGGTACTGATGAATGGTAAACTTCGTACTGCGGTTATTCTAAATAAGCAATAAGTGCCATGAGCAGGATCTTATTGGGCATATATGATGATCACCGGATAGTACAGGAAGGAATTTGCGCCCTGCTAAAGGATGCTGCGGATATTGATATAGTAATTAAGGTGTTTCAACGTGACCAGTTGATTACCAGTTTGAAATCAACCCCGGTTAACGTTCTGATCATAAACCTGCATGATATGAATCCTTCTTCATTCAACCTGATTGAAGAAGTATGTAATGCCTTTCCTGCAATAAAAGTTTTGCTTATTTCGGTACTGGAAGATGAGAAGGCGATCCTAAAATCAATAAAAACAGGAGCTAAAGGTTTCCTGGCCAAAGACACTGAACGGAATGAACTTGTGGAGGCTATATTCACCCTGCGCAGCGGCTTTGATTATTTCAGTCACTCCATTACTCACCTCCTGCTTGGCCGTTATATCGCGAAGCTGAAACAGAATGACGAAAAACCCGGCGGGCATTTGCTGAGTTCACGCGAAATTGAGATCATGAGACTTTGGGGCAACAGCTATACAAACAGGGAAATTGCGGATTCTTTATTTTTAAGCGTCCGCACTGTGGAAACCCACAAAAATCATATTATGCAGAAGCTTAACCTGAAAACCTCGGTGGATATGGTAAAATTTGCTATCCGGAATAACATCATCGAAATTTGATCTGCCGGTATACGTGAAACACTTAATTTCATAAGCAAATCACCGAATTACGCTTCCCTGCCGCCACTTTTGAATCTATTCTTTCTATTTTTAGGGTGATTAAGAACCTTAAAAAATCCTGTTATGAATCCCGATATAATGGATGTTAAAGTGAATGATTTCATGGCAAGACTCATTGCCAGAAATCCCGGTGAATCTGAATTTCACCAGGCTGTTCAGGAAGTAGTGGAATCATTGATGCCATTTATTGAAGAAAATCCGAAATTCAAATCCGGGAAAATTCTGGAACGCATTTCCGAGCCCGAACGGGTGATCCTGTTCAGGGTACCCTGGGTTGACGACAACGGGGAGATTCACATTAACAAGGGATACCGTATTGAAATGAACAGTGCAATTGGACCTTATAAAGGGGGCCTTCGTTTCCATCCTACAGTTAACCTTGGAATTTTAAAATTCCTGGCATTCGAACAGGTATTAAAAAACAGTCTGACTTCCCTGCCCATGGGTGGTGGCAAGGGAGGGGCTGATTTTGATCCGAAAGGCAAATCAGACAATGAAGTTATGCGGTTTTGCCAGAGTTTCATGACGGAACTGCAACGGCATATTGGACCCGATACCGATGTACCGGCCGGTGACATTGGAGTTGGTGGCAGGGAAATTGGGTATATGTTCGGACAGTATAAACGCATTCGTAATGAATTTACCGGGGTTCTTACCGGAAAAGGAATAGAATGGGGAGGCAGTCTGATCAGGCCCGAAGCTACCGGTTACGGTGCTGTATACTTTGCACAGGAAATGCTGAAAACAAGAAAAGAAGGACTTAAGGACAAGAAAGCAGTTGTATCCGGTTCCGGTAATGTGGCTCAGTATGCAGTTGAAAAATTGAATTCACTGGGTTGTAAGGTATTAACCCTGTCTGATTCCTCAGGTTATATTTATGATCCGGATGGAATTGATAATGAAAAACTCGCATATGTAATGGAACTGAAAAATATCCAGCGTGGAAGGATCCAGGAATATGCTCAAAAATACGGAGTGAAATTTTTCAAAGATGAGCGGCCGTGGAAAGTGAAATGTGATATTGCTTTTCCTTGTGCTACCCAAAATGAAATTAACGAAGAAGATGCAAAAGCTCTTTGCAAAAATGGATGCATCGCAGTTTCTGAAGGAGCCAACATGCCCTCAACACCGGAGGCAGTTGAAGCTTTTCTTGAAGGAAAGATCCTGTATGGTCCGGGAAAAGCTGCAAATGCAGGAGGGGTAGCCGTTTCGGGACTCGAAATGACACAAAATTCAATGAGGCTGCCATGGACACGCGAGGAAGTGGATGAAAAGCTGCAGCGCATTATGGTAAATATTCATGAAACCTGCATGAAATATGGCAAAGAACCTTCCGGATTCATCAATTATGTAAACGGGGCAAATATAGGAGGCTTTATTAAAGTCGGAAATGCCATGCTGGCCCAGGGAATTGTATAATTCGCCCGGTCAGATCTATATTTCAATAATAAAAGTAGTCATGTCTTCGTGACCTGATGACTACCATCAGCGATCCGCCATGCAGTTTAATTATTTCCTGGCAGATGCTGAGTCCAATTCCCGATCCTTCCTCTTTTGTGGTAAAAAACGGAACAAAAATTTTATCCTGAACCTCGGGCGGTATTGCGGGACCATTATTGGATATGCGGATCCAGACACGGTTCTGGCGTGTAGTTTCAATATTCAGTTTGATTAACCGGTCCTTTTCCCTTTCTTTTACAGCATCCATCGCATTATTCATGAGATTTACCACCACCTGGTTGATCAGTTTCTTATCTGCAATGATTTGTTTAATGCCATGATCAGCGGTAATCTGGAAGTCGATATGATTTTCCTGCATTTTTTCGGAATAAACTATACGGAGCTGATCAATCCATTCATCTATTTCAAAGGACTTTATTTCCGGCCGGGGTATCCTGGATAATTTCCTGTAATTGTTCACAAAGTTCATCATGCCATTACTCTGCTCATTGATGACTTCAATGCTGTTGAGCGTGGTTTTAAGGATATCTTCGTTCACTGCAGCCAGGCTGATTGGCTGGTTTGAAGGATGATACAGTGTATCGAGGGAACCGGCAACAGAGCTTAATGGCGACAGCAGATTCATGATCTCGTGTGTTAACACGCTGATCAGCTTACGGTAGGATTCAAGCTCACGGGCTTCAAGTTCCTGCCGGATATCCTGAATAGAGATCAGTTTTACATACATATCGTTCTTCTGAAACAGGATGGCCTTAAACAGCAGCATCTGAACAGAATTACCGCTTACTTGCTTGTAAGTCTGATTCTCACCCGGTTGAAGCCTGCATATCGCTTCATAAAACTCGGCATTCTTCACCTTAATAATATTCGGGTTTGTTGAATCGGGAGAAATTCCGGCATACCGGCAGGCTATATCATTCATCAGTTCCACCTCGTTTAGGTGGTTCAGCACCAACAGTCCGGTTGCAGAATTTCGGATCAGTGTTTTGTAATATCTTTCATTGTATTCATTTTGCAGTTTGATATCCTGAAAGTGCCTGTTCAGTCGATTCATACCCTCATAAAGCCCGGACAAGTGAAGAATTTTTGATTTTATTTGGAAACTGAAGCGTGGTGTCGTCATTCCGAAGCGCATTGAAAAAATAGGTAATGGCATCGTTTGTATACCTGTAGATTCGCATTTCAATCCACAATGCCAGCAGACCGGCCGCAAAAAACAAAGCAGCTATGGAATAATGAGAAAGCGCAAGCTGGTACCCTGCAGCGATAAAGAAAATAACAAGCAGCACTAAAACGATCACTCTTGAACGGGTATGCAACAATCTTTCAGAGATCATACTTCTTCATTTTATTGTATAGAGTTTGTCTTGTTATTCCCAGTTGAGCAGCAGCGGCCGTAAGATTCCGTTCATTCTTTTTTAAAACACTGATAATCATCTTCTTTTCCATATCTTCAAGTGTTTCTGCCTCTTCCATGGTTTCAAGATCTTCAGTACCGAAGTAAAAGTCCTGTCTTCCCAACTCATTCTTTTCCGAAAGGATCACGGCCTTTTCCATTGTATGCTGAAACTCACGGATATTGCCCTGCCATGAGTTCTTCCGCAACAGGTTCATGGCATCTTCACGAATATGCAAATCAGGTTTGTTGTATTTTTTGCCGTATATATTGATGAAATAGTGAGCCAGTTCATCGATGTCCTCCGGCCTTTCGCGCAAAGGAGGCAAATGGATCTGTATTGTATTCATGCGGTAAAGGAGATCCTGCCGGAATTCATTCATCGCGATCATTTTTGACAGATTCTTGTTGGTAGCACTGATCAGGCGGATATCTACCGGTATTTCAACGTTGGATCCTACGGGAGTAATAATTCGCGTTTGCAGCAGGGTGAGCAGTTTCGACTGCAGACTGAGGGGTATATTTCCAATCTCATCCAGGAAAAGGGTGCCTTTATGAGCCAGGACAAACCTGCCTGTTTTGTCTTCGTAAGCATTTGTAAATGAACCTTTTTTATGACCAAACAACTCACTTTCAAATAGAGTTTCCGTAATGGACGACAGATCAACCAATACAAAAAGCTCGGAGGACCGGGCAGAAAGCCTGTGAATTTCCCTCGCTATCAACTCCTTACCAGTTCCATTCTCACCGGTGATCAATACATTAGCCTCTGTGCCGGCCACTTTGGCCACCATTTTCATAACCTCCTGCATGGCTTTCGACTTACCTATGATGATGGGCCTGCTGCGGTTGGATTCATTTTTAAGCATGCTTTCCCGGGCTTTCAGTTCCGAGATTTCAAGTGTTGATTTGCGAAGTTTGAGCGCGGCCTTAAGGGTAGCGATCAGCTTTTCATTGTCCCAGGGCTTCAGGATAAAATCAGCTGCCCCTTCCTTCAAGGCTCTGACAGCGACTTCCACGTCACCATAGGCTGTGATCATGATGACTTCAATGTCAGGGTATTTCTTTTTTATTTCCCTGAGCCAGAATATCCCTTCATTACCCGTATTGACCCCCGCCTTAAAATTCATGTCAAGCAAAACCAGGTCATAATTTACCTGGCTGAGCTCGGACATCAGCTGATTGGGACCCGGCAGCACCCTTACCAGGTTAAACTCCCGCTGAAGCAATATTTGCAGCGCATTGAGAATTCCCTTGTTATCATCGGCAATCAGCAGTTTACCTTCCTTCATGGATTAAAAGATAATTAGTATGGTCAATTTTCATAAAACCTGGAAGGTTTTGGAAACACTTCAGGTTCAACAGGAGCATAAATGTAAAAAAATTATACCATACAGTGTAAAATATTTTAACACTCATACACCTGCAATTTTGCTAATCAATTGTTTATTTGCGTGTTATAATATATGGCATATTATTCGTGTACCTGAATGAAAAATAAGCCACATGATACGCACTGTAAATCTTACGAAGGTTTTTCAAACCGAGCTGATTGAAACCACGGCTCTTTCGAATGTGAATTTTGAAGTTAAAAAGGGCGAATTCGTAGCCATCATGGGACCTTCAGGGTGCGGTAAGTCTACCTTGCTAAATATCCTGGGATTGCTGGATAATGCCAATGCAGGCCAGTATTTTTTTGATGGTATTGAAGTATCAGGATTTAGTGAAAGTCAGCGCACCAGTTTGCGGAAAGGCAATATCGGTTTTGTGTTTCAGAGTTTTAATCTCATCGACGAACTGAACGTTTTTGAAAATGTGGAATTGCCCCTGATTGCTTTAAAAGTGCCGCGTTCCGCCCGTCGGAAAACAGTGGATGATATGCTGGAGCGTATGCGGATAGGACATCGCAGGGAACATTTCCCGCGCCAGCTTTCCGGCGGACAACAGCAACGGGTGGCTGTTGCAAGGGCTCTTATTACAAATCCGAAGCTTATCCTTGCGGATGAGCCAACGGGAAACCTTGACTCGACAAATGGTGAGCAGGTGATGCAATTACTGGAACAGTTAAATACGGAGGGCACTACCATTGTAATGGTAACACACTCTGTCAGCCATGCCGACCGGGCGCACAGGGTTGTTAACCTTTTCGACGGCCATATTGTAACTGAAAGAGTTGAAAAAGTCTTCCAGGCAATTATGTAGTAATTCTCTATCGGATTAAACCCTTAAAAATCACATTATGATTTCGCAATCGCTGGTTCTTTTTCTGAGAAATCTCTTAAAAGACAAAATATTCACCCTGATCAACATCACGAACCTGGTCATTGGTTTTGCCACATTTATCCTCATCAGCCAGTTTATCGAGATGGAGTTAAACTGGGATATCCATAATGTTAACTACAAACGGATTTACAGGGTTCAGCTTTTTATGGATCAACAGGATAATGTAGTACAACATTCATCAAGTATTACGGCTGCTTTTAGCCGGCATGACCTGGTGAACCTCCCGGAAATTGAAAAAATAGTACTCCTTCATGATGTCGGAGACAATAACAAAGACGGAGTATTTCTGTCGCGTGATAAAAAAACTGAATTCCTTACACGTTATGGCTATTATGCTGATCAGACAGTTTTTGATGTTTTCACTTTTCACTTTATTGAAGGCGACCCGAAAACCGCACTGACCCAACCTTTTTCAATCGTCCTTTCAAAGAAAACAGCTACCCGGATTTTTGCGGGTGAGAGCGCACTGGGTAAGCAGGTATACGGTGAAAACAAGGTGTTATTTACCGTTACAGGAGTGTACGACGATATTCCTGAAAATTCCGAATGGCGGCCTGAATACCTGTTGCCCATGATATCATTTACCGCAGTAACCGGATGGAAAAATTATGAGGACAACTATTGGGCCTATTCATTTTATACGTATGTTTTGTTAAAGGAGAATGCAAAGCCCGAGACGGTTGATGCCAAGATACATTATGCCTTAAAGGATTTCAGGAAGGAACATTCACCTTATCTCCGGCCCATGTCAAAACTTCATACAAATCCCTATTTTGAAAATTCCATGCTCAACGGGTATACCTTGCTTTCCTTTATTGCCTTGTTAATCCTGGTTTTGTCATCTATCAATTATATTAACCTTCAGAGTGCCAATGCCGGGACCCGTCTCCGCGAAATCGGAATAAAGAAAACCGTCGGTTTTTCGAAAAAGCAGCTTTGGATTCAGTTTATTTTTGAATCGGTCCTTTTATCATTGCTTGCCGGAATTACCGGAATATTGCTGGCCCATTTCTGTATACCTGCATTTAACCATATGATTGGAAAAAATGTAATGACAAGTGTATTTTATCATGGAAACCTTTTGATTATTATTATCACGGTAACCCTGCTTACCGGATTTTTGTCAGGCCTGTATCCGTCCTTTATTATTTCGTCGTTTAATCCGGTAGTAGCGCTAAAACAAAAGTATACCGCTGATGAAAAGAACGGGATCAGCCTGAAGAAAATTCTTGTCACCTCGCAATTTGGCATCTCCGTTTTTTTACTCATCGTAAGCTTTATTGTATACAGGCAAACATTATATATGGCCAACCGGGATATGGGTTTTGATTCGAAAAACCTTCTGTTTGCAAATATCGTCAGCAACAGCAAGGGATCGTTTGAACAACTCAGGCAAAACCTTTTGCGGCATCCTGAAATAGCTGATGCCAGCCTGTCGGATTATATTCCTTTCATTCTGCCGGGTGGAAATGACCTCACCTGGGAAGGCGCAGAAAATGATGAAAAAGTATTTGTACGCATCAGCAATATAACGTATGATTTTGTACCTACTTTCAACATGAAGATAACTGCAGGCAGAAATTTTTCAAGGGATTACAAGTCAGATGCAAATAAATGCCTGATCAATGAAACGGCAGCCAGGGTTTTCAGATGGGAACAGCCACTCGGAAAGCATATACCCATGCGATCAGGACAGGAATTCGAAGTTATAGGTGTAATAAAAGATTATATACCCTTTTCGGTTCATAATGCCATTGAGCCACACATGTATAAGCTTATCCCTGATTCGGCCGGTTTAAGTGGTGTTTTTACGGTAAGATTCGTTCCGGGAAATGAAAGGGCCGCCAGGGAATTGGTTACAGCTGAATTCCAAAGGACGCTCCCGGATGATGCCTTTGAATTCAAGAATATTCAATATTTGATATTGCATGAAAACGCACTGAAGGTATGGCTCGTGTTTCGCAAAATGTGCATATTCTTTGCGGTCATTTCGATACTGATCTCTTCAATTGGTTTATTCGGGCTTGTATTGTTCTTCGCCCGGCGAAAGATGAAGGAAATCGGCATTCGCAAGGTGCTTGGATTTTCCACAGCGAGCTTGTATTACAATCTTTCATCGGGTTTCCTAAAGCTGCTGTTCATCTCCCTGGTGATTGCCTGGCCCGGAGCATATGGTGTATACAAATATCTCCCCGGGGCACATAAATACCCTATTCAGATTTGGGAATTCCTATTGGCAACGGGCATATTACTCATCGTAGCCCTCATAACTATCAGCTATCAAATTCTGAAAGCCGCTAAAACAAGGCCGGTGGAAGTGCTGAAAGATGAGTGATTCTGGATCTGGATCTGGATGCTGGATTTATCCGCTGAGGCTGCAGTTAAGGTTGTTGGTGACCTCCCCTGCCGAGAGCTGCAGCGAAAGCGGGACCACTATTCAATAATTATTTTCCCTTTATAGATATTTCCATTCTCGTTGAGCCTATATAAATACAATCCCTTTGCAAGATTATTTATGGTGATTTGTCCGGAGACTGGTAATGCTTGTTCCATAACCTTTTTACCTTGATTATCAAAAATCTCAACAGTAGCAGTATCACTAAAATCAGCTATATCAAACACAATTAATACTGAAGCAGGATTTGGATAAACATGGATTGCCTCTTCCGGAGTTTCAGGTACAAGCGTGGCATTGTGCACTGAATAATAATAAGTTGTTATAAACACTGTAGTCCACTGGTCAGTGTTCTTATCCCAATGATAATATGTATTTGAAGTAATATTCCGGTTGCTATCGTAAGTGTTTTCATCCTTTTCCCGTCCAATCCACTGGCTGGTTAATACATCCCAGTCAAACCAGGTATACAAAATCATGTTCCTGCTGGCATCATAACGGAATTCCGTTTTAATATGATAAATCCACTCCCCTGTGGTCGTATCCAATTGATAATAGACTTCTGATGTGATGAATCGATCAGCATCGTACGTGATTTCTTCTTCATAAGCGATGACCCACTGGCTTGTAGTTATATTCCAGTTATACCAGGCATACAGAATTTCATTCGCATTTGCATCATATTCGTGCACTTCTCTGCCGTATTCCTTCCACTGGCTGCTGGTTACATCCCATTGCATATGAATAATAGTCATGTTTCCGCTTGTATCATAGCTGTAATCGAGTTTATATGAACCAATCCATTGGTTGGAAGTTTTATCCCGGTTGTATTGAATATCCAGGATTATTTTACCCTTATCATCGAAAATGTATTCCTCTTTACTCAATTCATTCCATTGGCCTGCTGCTTTGTCCCAGTCGTATCGAACATACAGAGTCTTTTCCCCGGTAACTTTGAAAGTGTATTCTTCTTTACCGGAGGGAGACCACAGGTTTGCATTTATGTCCCAGACATATAAAATATCTAAAGTCATATTCCCCAGGTTATCGTAAGTGTTTTCTATCCTGGCAGCACCAATCCATAGGTTGGTGATTTCATCCCATTCATACCGGATAAACAAAGTCATGTTTCCGTTGACATCATAGGCACGTTCTTCTTTCGAAATGCCTATCCATAAACTTATGCCTGTTTCCCATAGATAATAAGCGTATAAAGTCATTTTCCCGTTGTCGTCCCATGCGTATTCTTCTTTTTTATAGTTAATCCACTTACCGGTGATTTCGTCCCGGTTATACGTAATAATAGACCATCCATTCCTGCCGGTATAATAAGTATATTCTGATTTACAATAAGCCACCCACCGGTAGGTGTTCATAATCAAATCATAATTGCGTTTGTACAAAATAGTTGAAGTTATTCTTCCGTATACATCATAAGTCATATGCACTTTTGGTTTCTTCCACCATGGACGACACAGTAACCACGCTGTCGAGTTTCAAAATACCCTCCATGGCAGATTTCAGGCCATCGACTTTTGATCCGGCAGAATTTTCAGGATGACGGAGTGAAGTAGGTACAATTTGTGCTTGTATTGGTTCTGCAAAAAGTAAAAGGAACAACCCAATCAAGACATCTAAACAAATAGTTTTCATTTGATTGGAACTGTGGCAGATTTATTAACTCTACTTTCTTGTATTAATAGAAATAACTCTGAATTTAGAATTTTCGAAAAACTGGTTTCAAATGGATATACAATAACATGAAACAAGTTACGACATTAAAAGCCCGATGTCAAGTGATTTTTGACAGTATGTTCAATCCACTGCTTTAACCCGGCTGATATTTGCACATTCAAAAAAAACAGATAGGTTTGTCTGGGGAATTTATTATCTTAAACTCGAATTTAGCAAGGAACCTAAACTATATTAATTATGGAAAAATCCGTCAAAGCAGCACCCCTGAGCACAGCTGAAGCAAATAAAAACTACTGGACATCCATTACGATCATTGGAATTCTCTTTTTTATATTTGGTTTTGTGACATGGCTGAACGGGATATTAATCCCTTATCTGAAAATTGCCTGTGAACTCACAACCTTTGAATCGTTGCTTGTGGCGTTTGCCTTTTACATTTCTTATTTTGTTATGGCATTACCCTCTTCCTGGGTACTCAGCAAGACCGGTTTTAAAAATGGGATGATGGTGGGACTGCTTATCATGTCGGTGGGCGCCCTGATTTTTATCCCGGCTGCAATGACCCGCACCTATTCGATTTTCCTTGGAGGATTATTTGTAATGGGAACAGGTCTGGCCATTCTTCAAACTGCCTCAAATCCGTATATTACCATAATTGGTCCGCGGGAAACTGCCGCTAAAAGAATAAGTATCATGGGTATTTGCAACAAGGTGGCAGGTGCAATTGCACCCCTTATTCTTGCCTATTTTATACTGAGTGATGGAGATGCTTTTGTAGAGAAGCTCAAAACCATGTCCCTGGCTGAAAAGGCTGTAGCTCTTGACGGACTGGCCTCACGGGTAATCTCCCCTTATATAGTAATAGCAATTATTTTAGCCATTCTTGGTATAATGATCCGTTTTTCTCCCCTTCCTGAAATTGAAACAGAACCTGAAGAAGCGGTCGACAAAGATGTTACAGACTTCAAGGACCAGTATCTTTCATTTTCCGCATTTATGGCTTGGCGCCCTGGCATTGTTCCTTTATGTTGGAGTGGAAGTAATTGCGGGTGATACAATAATCCGGTATGGAATAGCACTGGGTATACCGATTGCCCAGGCAAAGGTATTTACGACATTCACCCTGATTTCAATGATTGTCGGATATGTTTTCATAGGCATCATTCTTATCCCTAAAATAATTTCGCAAAGGACTGCCCTCATATGGTCAGCGGTCATGGGTGTTGTTTTCACTCTTTTTGCCGTATCCACTACCGGAACAACTTCTGTGATGTTCGTAGCCCTTCTTGGTCTGGCAAACGCACTGGTATGGCCGGCTATGTGGCCATTGGCTATTCATGACCTGGGCAAGTTTATCAAAACCGGTTCTTCAATCCTCGTTATGATGATTGCCGGTGGAGCATTGCTGCCGTTGTTATGGGGAAAGCTTGGCGATATGTTTCCAACGCACCCTCAATATGCTTACTGGGTGTGTGTTCCCTGCTATCTGTACATCCTGTTTTATTCATTGCGGGGTTACAGGGTGGGATTGAAAGGATACAGGTAATAATCGGTAGTCCAATAAAATCATAAAAAAACCCGGTATTCAGCCGGGTTTTTTTATCGCAGATGAGATTAAATCCCGGAGGGATTTTCTTCCTCGTCACTCGTCACTCTCTTCTACCTTACCACATTCACCCTGACCAGCCAATAATCCTTCACCTTTGATGAGACCTGGATGGATTGGACGTGGTTATTCAGTTTTTCAAGCGCCGTGGTACCGTCGGCTGTATTGATGGAAACTTTGAAATCAGGATCCCCATTCAGATCATAATCAATGGCCTCGTTAATTGTTCCGGGCATTTTATTCGTTCCGCTAAATCTCACCTGAACAAAACCGTCTGAACCCTTCCCCTTGATGCCGCTGTATACCGGTTCAAAAACGGATATATGAAGTCCGTTTTTAATATAGGCTATCCGTTCATCCCCTCCGCTGTATTTGGGATGGATTTTCATAAAAGGAAGCCGGGCTAATTTTTCAGCCAGTGCATCGTTTTTTATGAAAGTGATGGGAATCAAAATAAAACAGGCTGCTGCCCAAATATATGCCGGTATAATGCGTATTTTTTTCATGATTTTCAGGTTTTATATCAGACTACCCGTTTTAACTAGATTAATTAGCAGTTCAATCCCTGACTGCATCGTACCTCCAAGAAATATCACGAGCATTGTAAATGAAGGGAAAAGAAAAAGATTCCGTGCCCAGCTATAATTTTTGTTTTCAGGCGTACCTTTTATGTGATAATGAATGGCCCGTTTGGTGCAGGAATCGACACACTTTCCGCATTTCATGCAGGTAATGGATGGAGTTCCCCGTTTCACATCTTCGGCACTTAGTGATAAGGTGGGACAATCTTTTGAACATTTCTCGCAGGAACTGCACTGATCCTTATTAATCCGAATATCAAACACGTTAACCTTGTTGGCCAGTGAAAGCAGTGCACCCATCGGACAAAAAGTGGCACATTGAATCCTCTTTTTTGAAAGAACAGGTAAAATTATGACCAGTCCTGCAAACAGGGAAAGAAACACTATGGTCTTCATAAGAATTGTGAAAGAGGTCACTTTCTCAAATTCAGTCACAGTTTTAAAAGGACATAGCCAGTCGCAATACACCGGATTAAGCGACATAGCAGAAGTTAAAGCCACGATCATCAGCACTGCAAATGACATCCAACGAAAAACCGGATTGATCTTCTTTATTTTAGGCTTTCGCAAAATTCTGGAAGCACCGTCGTCCCAACCCCCGTAAAAGCATCCCCAGCTGCAAAATCCCCTTCCCAACGCAAGGCTGACACCAATAACAATAACCAGCATAGATGCAATGGATGCAAAACCATGAATTATACTTCCCGGAAAAATGATAGAATTTGTCAGTGCAATGGGAATGATGATCATTGTGGTGACTATGTGACAAAAGGGTATTTCACACGACAACAGGTTTTCATTGTTAAACGTCATCGCTCCGCGGGCTTTGACCAGATTAACAATGAAAGTAAGAGCAAAAAACAATGCAAGGGCGATAAATCCCACGGCCCGGTACCTGTCTGTTCTGCCTGTATACAATATCCTGAAAAAAAGATAATACACAGAACAAAAAAGTGACAAGAAAGGCGAATGATTTTTCAGGTGTCGAAAAATCGGGCTTTCCGCCTGATATAAACAATAAGATCAAAAATATCATCGGAAAGGTCAGAAGCAAGGATTTCCATATACTTCCCTCAGTGGAATAAACAGCATTTTTTTTCATAGGATAAATTTATCTGATCATGCTAAATACACCTTTATACAAATATAATAATCCTGCCAATATGGCCGCAAATTTTCCGATAACCTGCAGAACCTGTTTTCTTCTGAAAAAACCCAGGAAAGGCATTGGTATGAAATAGATGGAAGTTCCGAGAAAGAACATGATAAAGAAAACGATACTTCCAAACAACTGATGGGTCTCAACTGCACCTGTTATAGCCAGAAGAAAGGGAGGACAGAGATTAAGACCCGTAACAAATCCACCGGCCAGGGGGATTGCTATGGGCCACCTGCCCAGTTTCTGCTGCAGGAGTTGTTGTTTCTGACCAAGACATATTTCCCTGAACCTATAGAAACCATAGGCGATCATGAATAAAGCCAGAAGGGTATAGATGATTCCAAATACAAACCTGTTCTGCAGGGAATGTTGAACGAGTGTAAGACCCAGCAATCCCGAAAAAAAACCTACCAGGATATAAGCCAGCAGGCGGCCACCAAGAAATAATCCCACTGATTTGGTATTCTGAATTACAGTGGTTCCCTCGCCCAATATAAATGGCAACAGCACGGGACCGCAATATGCTACGCACACCGCGCCCGTGCTGAGACCTAAAATAAAACCCTCCGGGAACATGAGAGTTTTTACTTTTATTTCTTTTTCACTTCGGACAAATTACTCAATGCCCCGGCCAGAAATGCAAGGGGCGTATTCCAGTTTATCGCTATCTCGTTGGTTGAATAGCTGCACTCTTCATCTACATAGGATAACGCAGGAAGCTTACTTCTCACCGCATTCGGACAATCCACAAAAACCACCGTGTTGGGTCCGCCGGCCAGAAATCCCGGAACCGGTTCAACAATCCCATCACTTCCTGAAGGCCTGTGATGGATATTCATGGGTGATTTTTCACCAATGCCGGTGATATAGCAATATCCGGTGGGATTAACACCTGTAATATAGTTCATATCCTGAAGCGCTGATTTAAAGTACTTCTCATTGTTAGTAAGTACATAGGCTATCATTTTCAGCATTCCTTCATTTACCACGTCACTGTTGCTTCCCCAGGCGAAATGATCCAGGCTCACCGGGTAACCTGCCGATTCTGAAATGCTAACGAGTTTATCAACATACTGAAATAATTTATCAGTGCATTTGGATTTCAATTCAGAAGAAATACGACCGTTTTTCAGAGTGGTGAGCAGACCTAAGGTTGCTACACTATTCCAGGAGGGTGTTTTAAAATCGAGCTTGCCCAGAAGGCTGTCGGGATAGGCATAACCTGACAGGAAAGACATTTCTGTTCCGGCCCAGAACCATTCATCCCGAATATTCCTATCACCATATTCTCCCGTAGAAATATCTTCAGGCTGCTTATAGATTACATTGGGATTTTTCAGGCACCATTTCCACGCCAGGTCAGCAGCACGCCGGCAACTGTCACTTAATCCCGGCAATTCCCTGGTAAATTCGGAGAATAATATGGAAGCATGTGCCATGGTAGCAGCAAAATCAAGACCAGCAGCTGTGGATTTCTGAACAACATACCTGGGTTCGTTGGTTTTATCCGGCATCACAAAAGGCTCGAACGATTTGGTAGTAAGTTTATGATAAACACCCCCATCAGCATCCTGCATGGTCAGCATCCAGCGAAGATTGAACAAAGCTTCATCGAGAATATCCGGGACCTGATTTGAGGATTCCGGAATATCCAGGTTAGCCTGTTTCCAATATGCAGGAAAGAAATCATAAGCCAGAAGTAAAGTATAAGTTGAGATACCCGAATTTACAATGTACTTGTTATAATCCCCGGCATCATACCAACCACCCGGACTTGACAAAACAAATCCTTCGGGCCTTCCTTCCGATACTGCCGATTTATGAACAAAAACACGGGTATCCGGATGACCGGCTGCCCGATGCCATTTCCCACCCCATTTTTCCAGGATCGGGTAACTGCAGCGGTTATAATAAAGTGCTTTGATTCCGGCATGGGCAATGCTTTCAAAAGGATCTTCATTAATTAGATATTTCCCTTGTAATAAGTTGTTCCCGGGATCATTATTTTGAATTTCCCGGATGTATTGAATTTTGAAAAGTCAGCCCATTGCACCCATTCATCGGAAAAAGACCAGTATTTCTTTTCGGACAGTTTTCCCCTGAATTGAATAGCCCCTGTTGATGAAACAATTCTGAAAGAATCAGCCTGTACACGAATAATGGCAATCTTTTGCATGCCGGCTTCATAACCGTTTTGCGGAACCAGGATCTTCTCATCCATGGACGCTGCTCCGGTATGAAAGGAAAATAAAAGAAGGATTACGGAATATAGAATACTTTTTAAGGTTGATTTCATGATAATATGACCTCCACGTTATGTTCTTTGTTGTCATTGAAAATAGGCAGCAGGTTCCCCTGAATGACCGAGCCGTCAAGTTTAATTTCCCTGAGGCCCTTGCTGGAAGAAGCAGGATTGGTTATATGAATATGATAGGTTGAATTCCTGAATTTCCTTGAAACTTTCAACTCTTTCCATGTAGAAGGAATACAGGGATCTATCCTTAAACCATCCATTTCGGGACGGATGCCGAGGATATACTGACTGGCGGCATAAAAAGTCCAGGCTGCCGTACCCGAAAGCCATGAATTTTTTGCCTCTCCCGGTTTAAAGGCTTCCTTACCGGCAATCATCTGTGCGAAAACATAGGGCTCAGTCTTACGAAGCTCGCCCGACTCTTCCGAATGAACGGGAGATATACGGCTGAAATAGTCAAATGCCCTGTCGCCATTACCCGCCATGGTCTCTGCAATAATTACCCATGGATTGTTGTGGCAGAAAACCCCGGCATTTTCCTTATATCCTTCAGGATAACTTGAAATCTCACCCAGTTCTATATGATAGGATGAGTAAGCCGGATATAACAGCACAATACCATGTTCGCATGCCAGGTATTTATTTACTGATTCAAGTGTGGATTTTGCTCTTCCATCCTCGAGCCCTATGCCTGCCATGATGCAGAAACCCTGGGGTTCGATAAAGATCTTGCCTTCTTCATTTTCATGGGTTCCCACCTTATTTCCAAAGAAATCGTAAGCGCGCAAAAACCATTTTCCATCCCAGCCGTGCTGATCCACGGCGGTTTTCATTTTATCCACATGTTTACCGGCCTTTTCAGCTTCATCACCCTTGTTGACCAGATTGCATATCTCGGCAAATTCCTTGCCGTACTTGACGAACATACCTGCAATGAATACCGATTCAGCCACTCCCCCGTTTTTGTTTTCCGTGGTCTGAAAGGATTCATCCGGATTATTTGAAAAGCAATTCAGGTTAAGGCAGTCGTTCCAGTCCGCCCGTCCAATCAGCGGTAGTCCGTGGGGACCCAGATTATTCACCACATGATAGAACGATCTTTTCAAATGTTCGAAAAGTGTGGCGGTGTTCTTTTCATCATTGTTGAAGGGCACAATCTCATTCAGAATGGACATGTCGCCTGTTTCTTTCAGGTAGGCCATTACGGAAGCAATGAGCCAGAGCGGGTCATCATTAAAATTTCCTCCTACGTCGCTGTTACCTCTTTTTGTAAGAGGCTGGTACTGGTGATAAGCACCCCCATCTTCGAACTGCGTGGATGCAATATCAATGATCCGCTGTTTTGCAAGTGCCGGTATCATATGTACAAATCCCAGCAGATCCTGGTTAGAATCCCTGAAACCCATGCCCCTGCCTATACCTGATTCAAAATAAGAGGCACTCCTTGAAAAATAATAAGTAATGATGCACTGATATTGGTTCCAGATATTGACCAGGCGGTCAAATTTATTATCGGGACTATTTACCTGGAAGGAACCCAGCAGGTTTTGCCACTTGCCTTTCACCTTTTCAAGGGAGGCCATGGCCTTTTCAACCGTATCATACCGGGCCATTATCGCTTTCGCCGGCTCTTTGTTAATCACCTGTTTTCCGGTGAATTTAGAATCCTGCGGCAATTCCACATAACCAAGCACAAAAACAAATTGCTTTTTTTCGCCGGGAGCCAGCGTGATCTCAAGGTGATGCGAAGCAATGGGACTCCATCCATGAGCAACCGAGTTGTAGGAAGTCTGTTTCATCACTGCATCCGGATTCATAAGACTGTTGTAAAGTCCCATGAATGTTTCACGGTCCGTGTCAAATCCTTTGATCGGTGCATTTACATGATAAAATGCATAATGATTTCGGCGTTCCCTGAATTCGGTTTTATGATAGATCGTGCTGTTTTCTATCTCCACCTGGCCTGTAGAAAAATTTCGCTGAAAGTTTGTTGTATCGTCAAGCGCATTCCATAAGCACCATTCCACAAAAGAATGTATCCTGAGCGTTTTGGTCTTTGACGACAGATTGCTGAGGGAAAGTACCTGAATTTCAGCGTTGGCATCATCCGGAACAAAGCAGGTAACTTCTGCGCGACATTGGTTTTTTTCACCTGTAAAACGTGAATAACCAAGACCATGCCTGCATTCATATTTATCAAGTTCAGTCTGGGCTGGTTTCCATGATGGGGACCATAGAATACCGTCATCCATAATGTAGAAATACTTCCCGTTTGAATCAAGCGGAATATTATTGTAACGGTAACGGGTTATTCGCCTGAGGCGGGCATCACGGTAAAAACTATATCCACCGGATGTATTCGAAATAATTGAAAAGAAATCGCCATTACCCAGGTAATTAATCCAGGGGTAGGGTGTTTGTGGGGTATTAATCACATATTCCCGGTTGGCATCATCAAAATGTCCAAATTTCATAGGGTTCTGTTTATGTCGTTAATCTTTTAATTTATTCCACCAGTTGAATTTAAGGATCCCCGAAGTAACCACTACAATGCCGAGAGCAATGAAAAATGGAGTCCAGTAGCGAAGAACCAGGAAAATCGGGAAGGCAACAAGTGCGGACTGCCAGCAAATACCTATTACAACGTTGAACATATCCCTTGGAAAATCCTTGTTTGCCTCGAAATTGGGATCATCTTTTAGAACCATCTTATAAACCGGCTTCCAGAACCCCCATGGCCTTACATTTTTATAAAAGTGTTTCAATGTTTCATCATCTTCCGGCTTGGTCAGCAAGGTGCCAAGAATACATCCGATGATTGACACAAACAGGATGATCGGGAATGCATTCATGCTGAAATTATTGGTCAGGGGATATTGTCCCAGGAATGTATGACTGAAGAAGGGAAGAATAAGTGCAGCAGCTATACCAGCCACCATGCCCCAGAAATAACCGTATCCGTTGAATCTCCACCAATACCATTTCAGAACATTGGAAGCAGTATATCCGCCCCACAAAGCAGCCGTGATCCAAAGTACAACGTCATTAATTGAAGTAACAATGAAACCAACAGATATACCCACAATTACAACCAGAATAGAAGCCCAGTAACTGAGTTTTACATATTTTCTTTCACTGGCGTGGGGATTGACAAACTTCTTATAGATGTCATTAACAATATATGCGGGTGCAGCATTTACCGTGGCAGCAAAGTTGCTCATAAAAGCAGCCAGCAAACCAGCCATCAGGAAACCAAGCAAACCAACCGGCACATACCTTGCCAAAACCTGGGGCAGAATACTTTCAAAGTCGGGTTTTGTAAGTGAAGCTGTATACAACGTATCAAAATTAACGAGTGCAAGAACCGTCAAACCGGCTATCATAAAATAACGGGTAGGATTAAGAACTATGCTTACAAGCGAGCTCATCTTGGCTGCTTCACGCGGACTGCGGGTTGAGAGGATCCGCTGCATATCATAGTTGGGAGCAGGGCCGGCAGCTGCCAGGAATATGCCCTTGAACAACATCATTATAAAAAACAAGCCGAACATTTCATAGCCATCATTGTGGATCCAATCGCTGAAGGCTGTCAGTTTTCCTGACGCACCCGGACCCAGGTGAGTCCAGTCGAGTCCAACATGCCAGCCGAACCAGACACTTCTCCAGCCGTCAGGAATAACGGCGGCAATTGCTTCAGGTGATACCTGGTAAATTGCTATGATGCCGATAGCGATAGCGGCAATGGTAAGTATACCATATTGAATAACTTCGGTAATAACCACGCTGAACATACCTCCCTTAACAACATAAAAAGTGGTTATTGCCATCAGGATAAGAGCATACAGGTTTTCATTCAACTGGGGAAACCTGGCCAATGTATCGAGGTTAGTAATCAACGGAGGGAGGAAAGAGGTGGCAAATTTTCCAATTCCTTTGAATCCATAGGATAAAAATCCAATCACGCTAACCAGGGCAAAAACAACTACAATGATATGGGATAGTTTGGCGCCGGTTCCATTGCCAAATCTTGTTTTGATCCATTCCGCACCCGTCATTACATTCGACCGCCGAAGCCAGGGTGAAATATATACCATGAGGAATATCTGGTTAAATACAGGCCACAGCCAGGGGATCCAGATACTCTTCAGTCCATATAGCGAAAGCCAGTAAACTAACAACATTGTTCCGGCAATGTCAAACATACCTGATGCATTGGATATGCCAAGCAAATACCAGGGAAGACTATTCCCTCCCAGAAAATAAGATTTGATATTTTGGGAAGCCCTCTTGGATACCCAGTTGCCGATGAAAATGGTGGCTGTGAGATAAAGCAGAATTATGCCCAGATCAATGTAGTGTAGCTTCATAGGAAATCAGGTTATAGGTGGTTAATAGTATCAAATAATAAAACCATACTTTTCCTTGCGCGTCCTTTCATAAACATCCTTGCTGAATATATAGAGCTGCGCAGGTTTATGCCTTACCCGGGTCTGCTTTTCATCCAGAGGGATCAGATATTTCATCTGTGCAATTTTTTTCCTGAAATTGCGTGCGTCAAACCGGGTACCCAGGATTGCTTCATACAGTCGCTGAACCTGGGTAAGTGTAAATTTTTCGGCTAAAAGCTCAAAGCCGATGGGCTCCTGTCTGAGTTTGAGCCTGAGCTTTTCGAGGGCTTTTTCAAATATAGCTGCATGATCAAAAGCAAGCTCCGGCAGGTTGTTAACCGGAAACCATTTTACATTGCGAGACAGGTGGGTTTTAATCTCAACCGTTGTACAATCAATTAATGAAAAATATCCTACTGAAATTACATGATCTGGTATATCCAAACCCAGGCTGTGAATCCATAACTGGTCCTTTAAATTCGACAGCCTGTCTATTTTTCCAAAAGTGTAAAATTGTTCAAGGTAAATATCATGAAGGCCCGTAAGATCTTTCAGAATACGAACCGCAGCCTCGTCAGGATTTTCATTTATAAGAACATGATTACCGGTAAGAGTGTAATCGGAAAAAATGACTGAACCATCGTTTTTATTAATTAATGTTCTTTCTACAAGAAGTACATTTAAATCATTTGAATCGAATCCAAAGATTACGCAGTCGACTGATAAATTGGGAATGATCTTTTTGACCATAGGTATTGTAAAAAATACAATAAGTTAACTTTACGCTAAATTAAACAAAAAACTTACAAATGCAAATTTTAACTAAAAATCCAGACTTTGGATGGAAGAATAAAGACGGAAGATAAGAATTTAGATGGATGAATGAAAAATTGAAGATGATAATTTAAGGATGGAGATATTTATAAACGAAAGACCAAAGTAAATTTTTAGAATTGTTAATCTTCGAAATTCGGCGTTCGGTGTTCCTTGTTCAATATTATTAAAAAACATCTGAACAAGGAACACCGAACATCGAATTTTGAAATACAGACTTCCATTAATCAGGTCTCCAACTCCCCCTCCCACCGGGCAATTACCGCTGTGGCAAGGCAGTTTCCGATCACATTCACCGATGTGCGGGCCATATCCATGAGTTCGTCGATTCCCAGGATAATATATACAGGCCAGGCCGGAAGACCAAAGCTTGCCGCTGTAGCCAAGCAGGATGACCATGGAAGCACGCGGCACTCCGGCGACACCCTTACTGGTCAGCATCAGGGTGAAAACAATCAGCAACTGGCGTTCAACGGGAAGATGAATGCCACAGACCTGGGCAATAAATATGGTGGCAAGTGAAAGATATAGTGTGGTTCCGTCAAGGTTAAAGCTATACCCGGTGGGCATCACAAAGGCAACAATTTTCCGCGGCACACCGAATTCTTCCATCCGCTCCATGGCAATTGGAAGAGCAGATTCAGAACTGGTGGTGGCAAAAGCAATGGAAACCGGTTCAGATATGGCCAGAATGAATTTTTTTACCGGAATTCTGAATAGAAGGGCCACAGGTAAAAGGATTAACAGGAGAAACAATATCAGGGATACGTAAAGCGTGGCCAGCAATTTAAAAAGATTTACCAGGATTCCCGGTCCCATATGGGCAATGCTGTAAGCTATAGCAGCAAAGACGGCAAAGGGGGCAAAAAGCATTACCAGTCCTGTAAATTTGAACATTGTTTCTGCAAGTGCTTCCGTGAAGTTCACCATGGGCCTTCTGAACTTCTCCTGCAGCAAAGCAACCGCAATTCCAAACAGAAGGCTGAATACAACGATTTGCAGTACCTGTCCCTCATAAATTGATTTGGCAATATTTTCAGGAAACACATGCAATAAAATGTCCGTTCCTGTCACAGGCTCAACCTGTTGCATGTTTTCAGCTGCCACTGCCTCAGGGATCGTCACTCCCATTCCCGCCCGGCTGATATTGATAGCAAAAAGGCCAATGAAAAGGGCAAAAGTGGAAACTATTTCAAAATACAGCAGGGACTTCCATCCCATTCTGCCCACCTGTTTAAGGTTTGAATGGCCCGCAATGCCCACCACAATTGTAGCAAAAAGCAATGGAGCAATGACTGTTTTGATCAGGCGGAGAAAGATCTTGCTGATTACCTGCAAATGTATTCCAACCTGGGGCACGTCGAAACCAAAGATGGCACCAGCCACCATACTGATCAGGATCCATGAAGTCAGGGATCTTCGAAACCATGCGTAGCCAATAAGCAGAGCAAGTAAAGTCCACCGTAGAATCAAAAGCAGCAATTCAGGTACAACAACCAGCTGATAGTGATTGGAAAGAGTTAAAGCAGCAGCTAAAAAAATGATAATAGCAAGCAGAATGATAATACCATGCCGGCAGGGACCTGCCTTTGGATTTTTTTTCTTTTTCAGAACGGGTGGTTGAATTCATGAAGGCAGCGGCTCGGTTGTATTGCAAACATAGTGAAATCAATGATTAATTGGAAAAATAATGGTAATTTTCAGCCCTAAACTCATCTGTTATTGCCACAACTAAAAGTCATTCGCGCCTCTGCCGGATCGGGTAAAACCTTTACCCTTGCCGGTGAATATCTTCGGTTATTGTTTACGGAGAGCGATTATTTCAGACACATTCTGGCTGTTACTTTCACAAACAAGGCAACCAATGAGATGAAAAGCCGCATTATTGGTGAACTTGACCTTCTTGCCGGAAACAGGGAATCAAAACAGATGCAGGCTCTCATGGCTTCAACCGGACTTTCGGAAATTCAACTCCGGTCAAAAGCATCCGTAATTTTGAAAAAGCTTTTGCACCGGTATTCGGATTTTTCCGTCAGCACAATCGATTCATTTTTTCAGCGTATTATCCGGTCATTTACAAGGGAACTTGGATTACAGGGTACCTATTCCATAGAACTGGATACCGAAACCTTGCTCACCGCCGTTATTGACCAGTTATTGATTGAAGCCGGAAATGATAAGTCCCTCTTAAACTGGCTTGGTGATTATGCCGAATCACTCATTGAAAGAGGAGAAAACTGGAATCTCAGAAAAAGTATGCGGTCGCTGGGAAAGGAGATATTCAGGGAAGAATTCAAATCCCTTTCAAGCCTGGCTTCTTCTCAATACGGAAACCGTGAATTTCTCCGGGAGCTTCAGGAAGGAACTGAATTCATCCTTTCAATTTATTGAAAAGGAATACAGGGCCTTCGGGTACCAGGCCAGGTCAATCCTGGAAACTTCCGGTTTTACTGTGGACGATTTTTCCAGGAAAGGAAGCGGTCCGGCAGGATTCCTGGTGAAACTGGCTGCCGGGGAATTCAGAGAACCCACAGATACGGCAAAGCAGGCCGCTGTGAATGCTGAAAAATGGTTTACAAAGACCTCGCCTGATGCAGCCGCAATCAGGGCACTTGCGGAAAGTGAACTGATGCCCCTGATGCAGCGGGTGGTGGATTACTATGAAACCCACAGCCGAAGGTATTTCACCCTCGAGGTGGTTTTGAAAAATATGTTTACCCTCGGGATATTGTCTGATTTGTCCCGACTGGCTTATCAATGGTGCAACGAAAACAATGCCTTTTTGCTTCCTGAGGCGCCGCTTTTCCTTCAAAAAATCATTGACGGAAATGATACTCCTTTTATTTATGAAAAAGCAGGCTACTGGTATCATCATTTTATGATCGACGAATTTCAGGACACATCCCTGCTTCAATGGCTGAATTTCAAACCGCTCATCAGCAACAGTCTTTCCCAGGGTTATGACAATCTCGTGGTGGGCGATGTGAAACAATCCATTTACAGGTGGAGAAACAGCAACTGGACAATTCTTTCAAGCGGGGTGGAACGCGAGTTTCCCGGCGGAATTATCCATAACCAGGCCCTGGAGTACAACTGGAGATCATCAAAAAATATAATTGATTTTAATAACCGTTTTTTCAATGAAGCAGCATGCCCTTCTCGAACAGGAATTTCTGAGTTCCCTTGAAAATGAGGATTTTCCAGCTGATTCATTTGGGGAATCACCGATCGGGCAATATTTATGCCGATATCATTGCAGAAACAGGGAAACGATAAATATCCTGATGGAAAGATCCAGATCAGCTTTGTTGAAGGAGACTCAGAAAATAGTTTTTACGATAAAGTAAATGAACAGCTTATAGAATTACTTGGGAAATTTGCTGGATGAAGGATATCGGCCGGATGACATTGCAATTATTACCCGTAAAAATAAGGAAGCCAAACAACTGGCGGATCTTCTGCTGAATTATGAGTATGATAACCCTGATTCCGGCCGCAGTTTTAAGGTGATCTCGGATGAGGCACTGCGACTTGGAAGTTCATCCGTCGTTGTATTTTCTGGCCTCTTTGCTGCAATATATTCTTGACCCAAACGACAGGATCTGTACCTATTATATACTTTCATTTTATCTGAATCATCCTGCCGGCAATGACACATCAGAGAAATGGATCATGCCGTCAAATGACCCGGAAGCCCGAAATAAGGATATCGCCCGTCTGTTACCGCCGTCATTCATTGATCTCATTGAATCGGCAGGCGCATTATCCCTTGCAGAAATAGTGGAAAGGCTGATTTCCATATTCAATTTATCACGTTTTACAGGTGAGCAGGTCTACCTGGATGCATTTCGTGACCTGGTGCAGGAGTATGGTCAGAAAAATGCTGCAGATCCAGGTAAGTTCCAGGAATTCTGGAATGAAACAGGAAAAGAAAGGTCTATTTCGGCACCAGCCGGCCAGGATGCCATCCGGATACTTACCGTGCACAAGGCCAAGGGCCTTGAATTTAATCTGGTTATTATTCCTTATTGCGACTGGGATCTGAATCCGATGCACAATTCAATTTTATGGTGCCAATCCAATGAGTCTCCTTTTGACAGGTTGGACAGGACTGCCTGTTTATTATTCTTCCAAATTGAAGAAAACGCTTTTTGCAGGGGACTATTTTAGAGAATACCTTAATCAATACATTGACAATCTCAATTTGCTATACGTTGCATTTACCCGGGCATGCAACGGATTGTATGTCTTCTGCAAACCGGGAAAAGACGACCAGGTAAAAAATGTTTCTGACCTGGCATCAAAGGTTCTAAAAAAGGGACTTCTGGAACAACAGGATAAGGTATTCAGTTATGGACATCTTGCAGGAGTGAGCCATGACATCCGGATCTGTTCAGGCCGAAAAATTTAACCCGGCAAATGTTTCTGTCGAAATGGCTTCCAAACGCATTCAGGTTGCCTACCAGGGCAAATTATATATCGATCCGGCAGTAAATCAGCCTAAGAGACCCGTTAAATGAAGGAAAGATACTGCATGAAGTTTTCATGGGAATCAGAACAACAGCCGACATTATCCCGGCCGTTACATCCATGTTCATGCATGGCAGGATCAATGAGGAGGAAAAAGAAAATTACATAAGAATATATCGCTTCATTGCTAAACGATAAGCAGGTGCTTTCCTGGTTTAACGGTGAATGGAACATACTTACCGAAGCGGAGATCATCCTTGCCTGAAGGAGTTTCAAAACGCCCCGACCGGATCATGACAAGGGATGATCAAACAGTAATCATGGATTATAAATTCGGTGAAAAAGAAGATTCGGCCCACAAAACACAGGTTTTGCAATATATTGATCTTTTAAAGAAAATGGGATATCCAAATGTTCAGGGTTATCTTTGGTATGCCCTGCTGGGAAGGATTGTAGAGGTGAGAGATGAGAGATGAGAGATGGAGATGAGCTGAGAGATAAGAGAAGAATATCCCTTTAGGGATTATATATTGGTAGAGAAATGAGCAAAGAATATCCCTGGGGAGGAAAACGGCGTTTTAATGCGTACCCTGATTATATGCGGAAGAAGTTTGGGGGAAGGGTACAGAAACTGACCATTGATGCGGGATTTTCGTGCCCGAACCGTGACGGAACAAAAGGGTACGGAGGTTGTACCTTCTGCCTGAATGATGCATTTAACCCGTCATATTGCACACCTGCAAAATCAATAACACAGCAGATTAAAGAGGGCATTGAATTCCATGAAAAACGCTACCGGAGAGCTGAGAAATACCTTGCTTATTTCCAGGCTTTTTCGAATACCCATGCCCCGGTTAATGTCCTCGCTGATTTATATCAGGAAGCCCTGAACTGTAACGGAGTAATTGGCCTGGTCATCGGAACAAGACCTGATTGTATGGATTCAGAGAAACTGGATCTTTTGACTGATCTTGCGAAAGAACATCATATTGTAGTGGAATATGGAATTGAAACCGTTTATAACCTTACGCTGGAAAGAATAAACCGGTGTCATACTTTTGAAGACACAAAGACTGCAATAGAGTTGACGGCCGGAAAGGGCATTCATGTAGGTGGTCACTTAATATTTGGACTTGCCGGGCGAAAGCCGGCAGGAAATGCTGGAAAGTGCTGCTCTTATATCAGCCATGCCTATTGACAGTATCAAATTTCACCAGTTGCAGATTTTTAAGGGAACTGAAATGGAAGAGGAATTTAAGAAACACCCCGAAGATTTTGATTCACCCGGTGAAGATGAATACCTTGATTTTATGGTGGAATATATTGAATTGCTCAATCCTTCAATTGTTGTAGAAAGGATTGCCGGAGAAACACCTCCCAGGTATGCGGTTCGAAAACCGTGGGGTCCCCGGTATGATCAGATACTGGTAAAATTCGAAAGACTGCTTGAGGAACGAGATACATTTCAGGGGAAACGGTATTCGGTAATCGGTAATCGGTAACCAGTAATCGGTATTCGGTATTCGGCATCGCGTAATCGGTATGTCGGTATTCGGTATTCGGTAAAATGATACTGGATATTGGATTCTCGTTACTGGATAATCCAGCATCCCCGGCCAGCATCCAGCATCCAGGTTATCCAGCATCCAGCATCCAAAATCCAGCATCCAGTATCCAGTATCCAGCAAATCCAGCATCTAACTAAACCTCAAACCTCATAACCTCAAACCTCAAACCTCAAACATCTAATCATCCATCAATTCATAATTCCCTCAAACCTTGCCCTGAAAAAAACGTATAATAATCATTATTGTAATGTATCAGGTTATGCTAAAACTACTCGCATGAAGACCAGAAGAATTTACATGGTTTGGGCTGATTTTTATACTGTTTTACGCATTTACTTTCGGTTGCGGTTCCCAGAAGGATGTGACGGAAAGAAGGAATTTCATGATGCCCAAAAAATCAGAGATGGCCCGAAACAGCCACTACAAGGAAACCGGTAAACGAAAAACCAACAAGATCTATACAAATAAAAGCAAGAAGAAAAGTTTATTCTGACTTTCCGGTATGGAAAACCCCTGATGTAATCTGCCGGGGACACCTGGGTTTGAACGGTTGAATCAGCCTTTACTTTTTGTTGATCCTTCTGGTTTATTATATTCTGGTGTAAAACATAAAAAATCAGCACAAGAATAAGCAGGAAAACAGCCAGTGTGAATGCAATCAACACCGGCAACCTGCGTCCCGGTGAATACGATCTTGAATTATATGCCCGTCCTTACTTTTCGTGAAAGATATTCCACATCACTGTGCAAATAACTTTTTGATCCCCGGCTCTTATAATCCTTCCAGGGCCTCAGCACATAATTTACATGTTTTAAGATGTTCTTCCACCTGCATTCGGCCGCTTAAACGAAGGGTTCCATCGAGGTAGCCGCGTATAGCCAACGGCGTCAGACAACCTCCTGGTGAAAATAACCGGTTATTGACGGAAGAAATCATACCGGCTAAGTAAGTAATTTTTCAGGTTTCTTTTGCCATTTTGAATATGGCTTTTCACTTCATTGAGTGTATATCCTGTTTGGTCAGCGATATCCTTATAACTTTTATCTTCAAGATACATCATACTCACACAAAGGCGCTGATCCTGATTCAGACTTTCAACCGCTGTGTCAACCATTCCTTCCTTTATTTCGTTTGTTATTTCCGGATTGATTTCATCGGGCTCGACAGAGATAATTGAACCGGCTAAACTTTTTTCATATGATCTGTTTTGAGTAGCCGCTTTTCGCAGGATCATCAGGCAATGATTGCGCGAAACGGTATAAAGCCAGTTTTTAAAAACAGTAATATGATGAACAGAAAGTTTTTCAAACAGGCTTTCAAAAATTTCCATTACCGCATCCTTGCCCTTGTTCTTTATCCTGAAGGTATCCCAGGCAGATACCATAAACCAGGTGCGTGTACCGTTCAAAAAGAATAGCGATTAATTCTTTATCTCCGCTATCAAGAAATTGTGCCACAAGCACTTCATCCGGAATATTATTATCCGGATTGCCTTTTTTGCTTTGTCGTTTCAATTGCAGAAACATGGCTGAGAGTGTTTGGAATATGAATTACAAAAAATGTTCCAAACACAGTTAAATAATTATGGAATTTGACATAACCGCGCATCCATTATATGAAAGGTGTTTATAATAACCCGTAAAACCTGCCACATGAAAACTAAAACAAACTTACCGGACTCGCGAACGCTCGATGACATTGTTTTTGAGAATCGCAACAAGGCTTATGGTGCATATGCCTTAAACAAAAAACACAGAAAATACCTGATTATCGCATTCCTGATTTCTCTTACAGGGGTGGGCACAGCCGTTGCAGTTCCTTTTTTGAATGCATTGAACGGGCCGGACGTATTTAGAGTACTTGACAATCCGATAATAATGGTAATTGGGGAAGTAAAACCCGACATTGAAATTCCATCTGCCCCCGGCACCTCCTCCAAGCAGTGATTTGGATAAACAAGCCTCCTATCAGCCTCCGCAGATTGTTGATAACCCGACAGAAGACATTTTTGAACCAATGGAAGGCCTCATTGAACGCCCCAACAATCGACCTGTAGTTGATGTAATACCCGAACCGGTAGCACCAGCGCCCGAGATTCCCGAACCACCCGAAGCACCTATGATTTCGCCCCAGGAATCTGCATCATTTATGAATGGCGGAGTGGAAGAATTCAGAGTTTGGGTTCAAAAAAATATTGTCTATCCGCAAATCGCTATGGAAACCCATATTACCGGAAAAGTAATTGTCGCCTTTTGTGTTAATAAAAAAGGAGAGGTTGTAGATATCGAATTGCTAAGGGGCCTTGACAAGTCAGTTGACCAGGAAACCATCCGGGTAATTGCCTCATCGCCTTTATGGAAGGCTGCCAGACAGGGTGGAAGTCCCGTGAAACAAAAATTTGTTATACCGGTATCTTTTGTTTTAACAGATTAAAAAACCAGGCGTTTGATGAAAAATGCCTAACTTCCCGTTTGAAATAAAAGTCGCCCGTAATACATTTTAAGTGTTACGGGCCTTTTGCGAAATTAACCAAAAGTAATGCCGGTAATGTTCAAGCAGCCACACACCCTTTCCTGGAAATTAATTTATGTGGCACTCGCTTCGTTATTTTTGATATTAACGGGTGGTGCATTATTGTTTTTCAGATTACCAGGTGAATCTTATCAGGGAAAATAAATATACTGAAATCAGGGCAATAGCGCGCTTAAAATCCGATGAAATTGTCGGCTGGCTGGGTGAAAGGTATTCTGATGTGGATTATTTTTCAAGCAGTGCCGAGTTAAAGTCAATTATACGACAGGCTGGTAAAGGGACAGCTGATTCCGTCCTTCAAAAAGAGTTCAACCGTGTGTTTTATCGGATGAAAAAAAATCATCATTATGCTGATATTACAGTTATTGATCCGGATGGCCATATTCTGTATTCTTTCGATGGTTCACCTCAGAATCCGGACCCTGGCTTATTTCCATAGTATCTTCTGTAAAGAAAAGTCAGAAGATTATGCTGAATGATTTTTCGATAAGCCCCGAAAGTCAATTTTATTCATCTGGATATTGCGGCTCCGGTTCATATTGATAATTCTAAAATAGCTGTACTCATTTTTACCGTTGATCCTTCTACATTTCTTTATCCGCTTATTCAATCCTGGCCAGCCCCTGTTAAAACAGCCGAGACTCTGTTACTCCGAAAGGAAGGAGATTCAATTCTGTACCTGAATCAACTTAAATATGCGCCAAAGGCAGCACTTAAATTAAAGCAGCAACTTACAGAGAATAGCCTGTCCTCCAATTGATGCGGTAAACGGAAAGACTAGAAAGTTTTGAAGGAATAGATTATGCCGGAAGAAATGTCATTGCTGATATTCGTCCGATCAAAGGTACACCCTGGCTGATGGTTGCCAAAATTGACAAAAGAGAGGTATTTTATGAACTCAAATTCCGTATCATTTTACAGGTGGTAGGTGTTTGTGATGTTCCTTCTGTTTATTTCATCCATGGCTGCATTCCTGTATAGCCGGAGGCAGAAAAGTATTTATGAACAGTTGTTTCTCAGGGAACAGGAATTTCGCCTGGCCCAGGAAGAATTCCGTATCACCCTGTACAGCATTGGAGATGCGGTAATTACAACTGATCCCAACGGTATTATCCGGCATATGAATATGGCTGCCGAAAAACTAACCGGCTGGAGAGAATCTGAAGCGTCAGGAAGGCGTTTTGAAGATGTCATTCAAAATAATCCATGATAAAAATACAGGGATATATTGACAATCCTGTCAAACCGGGTATTGCAGGAAGGATTGGTCACTGATCATTTCAATTCTACGATTTTGGTGGCTAAAGACGGAACAGAAATTCCGGTAAGTGAAAGCGGTGCCATTGTTTATGATCAGCAAAACAGTATATCCGGTGTAGTACTTGTTTTTCATGATATTACGAGCCGTAAGGGAGGCAGAAGAGCAAATCAGAAATCTGAACGCAGAATTGGAGGATCGTGTTGAAGAAAGAACAGAACAATTAAAAATAACCAACAAAGAACTTGAAGCGTTTACATATTCTGTTTCACATGATCTCCGGACACCCCTTCGGGCTATTGATGGATTTAGTGCAATGCTTGAGCTCGATTATAAAAATGCCCTTGATGAAGAAGGCCGCCGTTTAATTCAGATTATCCGGCAGAATGCTCAAAAGATGGGTGTCCTGATTGATGAATTATTGACCTTTTCAAGGCTGGGTCGCACTGAGTATGAATAAGACCACTATTGACATGAAGGAAATGGCAGGTTCTGTTGTAGAAGAACTTACTCTTGCGCATAAAGGTAAAGAACCTGGAGATTAATTGTGGAGAATATGCTTCCGGTTAAAGGAGATCCGGGAATGATAAGACAGGTTTGGATCAATCTGATATCCAATGCATTGAAATTTTCGAATGGAAAAGCAGAAATAAAGATTTCCATTTCTTCAAGGAAGGAAACCGGCCGGATCGTATATTGCATGCAGGATAATGGTGCCGGTTTTGATATGAAATATTATGATAAGCTTTTCGGTGTATTTCAGCGTTTGCACAGCGAAAAAGAATTTGAGGGCACCGGCGTGGGACTTGCCATTGTTCAACAGGTTATTGTCAGACATGGTGGCACAATTTGGGCTGAGGGTAAAATCAATCAGGGAGCTACCTTCTGTTTTTCACTTCCTGATTAACTATTTTGTGAGCAATTGACCTACATTTGTATTATACTGATGCCTTAGATATTTCTTTTGGATGAATACAGTCAATTACAATCCGGTTGAAATACTCATAGTGGAGGATAACCCGCAGGATGCTGAACTTACGATCCGGGCTCTTAAAAAAATGAACCTTGCAATCCATATCATGGTAGCAGAGGATGGAGAGGAAGCGCTCGATATTATTTTTTCAAGGGGAGTTTATGAGGGGAGGCAGGCTCAGAAACCACCCAAGGTTATTTTTCTTGATCTTAAGCTGCCAAAGGTGAGCGGACTGGAGATCCTAAAAGAAATAAAATCAAATCCCGCCACAAAAATGATACCTGTGGTTGTTATAACATCTTCGCGTGAAGATCCTGATATTAAGGCTGCATATGAATTCGGTGCGAATGGATACGTTGTAAAACCGGTGGAATTTGAAGCATTTTCCAGTTCCATGATCCAGACCGGCATTTTCTGGCTTACGGTAAATGAAACTCCGAGATAGGGACAAGGGACGAGGGACAAGGGACGTAAGGAAGATAGAGGAGTAGAGGAGAGTGAGAGGTGAGAGGTGAGAGGTGAGAGGTGAGAGATGAGAGGTGAGAGATGAGATATGAAAAACAGAATAATAATTCACTAAAATGAAAACTATTATAAAAGACATTATTTTTTTGTTGCTTTTTTTAGTTCCGGCATGCCTGTTCGCCCAGCAACAAAAAAATACGGCTGAACTGCTGGGTTATCCAGCTGATTCAAAATTACTTATAATCCATGCTGATGACCTGGGTCTCTCCCACTCCACAAATATGGCAGTGATCAAGGCTTTTGAAAAAAATGCCGTCACATCAGGAAGTGTGATGGTTCCCTGCCCGTGGTTTCCCGAAATAGCAGCTTATGTAAAGGATCATCCTGATTTGGATGTGGGCATCCATTTCACACTGAACGCAGAATGGAAGTTTTATAAATGGAGCGGAGTATCCCCATCCAACGAGATTCCAAGCCTTATCGCTAAAGACGGCTATTTCAATTCTGCGATTCAGCCACTTATTTTTGGCGCTAATCCGGAGCAGGTTGAAAAGGAACTGAGGGCTCAGATAGATAAGGCCATTGCCAGCGGTATTAAACCTACACATATCGACAGCCACATGGGCAGCATGTTTGTCACTCCTGCCCTGTTCCGGGTTGCCCTGAAAGTGGCAAAGGAATATAAGATTCCCTTATTTGTTCCCCTGAATGAGGCTAAAAAAGTTGCTCCATTCCTGATAAAGGAAATACCATCTGACCTGATTACAGTAGATAATTTTCAGATGCTACCCGGAGAAGCCGTTAAAGGAGACTGGAAAGCTATGTATACTGACTTTGTCAAAGCACTTACTCCAGGCCTTAACGAAATAGTGGTACACCTTTCCTATGACAATGAAGAAATGCAGGGAATTGCCAGGGATCATGAGGATTATGGATCTGCCTGGCGACAGAAGGACCTTGACCTTGTATTGAGCGATAGTTTCAAAAAGCTGCTCAGTGATAATCATATTCAGCTTGTTACCTGGCGTCAGATACAGAAGGTGATGTACCCATGAGAAGGGTATTCACTGTTCATTTTCCATGTGCCTCCGCCTGCATCGCTGAAAGATAATAAGTAAGATCGGCCGTTCCATCCATTGTGGGTTCATTGGTTGAATAGTCCGCATAATCATCATGATAGACAACCACATTCGATTGAAAGGCTTCATATTCATCTCCACCGGCCAGGAAAATCCCTTTCAGATTTTTGTAAATGGAATTGTACACAGGGCCATCCACAAGACCTCCGTCGAGCCTGTAATGATATAGAACAGAAAGAGAAGAATGCGGATCGGAGGGATAATCCCCGTTCTGTGGCATTCCAACAATCATTGTCGTTCCCCAGGGATTACAGCCAAACAGCCAGTCCCTCAGCGAACTTTCCAGCTCATCATACGTGTGATCGCCCGAGCTTATGGCATACAGATGGCATTGAGTGATAAAAGCCACTGTAAGATTATTGGAACACCAGATAAAAGGAATGCCATTCATAAAAGGATTTTGTGAACCTCGCTGATAAACCAGGTCAATACCCCGCTTCCAGTAATTCAAAAATTCCGCGGAAAGTGGTTTATCAGCAGACCGGGAAATTTCCCAATGACCCATGTTCAGAAACGGGTACCATTGATAATGCCTGGCAGTGTCCGCTCCCATCCAGGGAGTAGAGATTTCCTGCCTTCCAAATTCAATGGCTTTATCAAGATATTTTTTTTCTTTTGTAATCTGAAAAAGAACTGCTGCGGCCAGTTCCATATCGTCAGTCCAGTTATCCTCCTCATAAAAATAGGGAGCCGTGCAGGGGGCTGTCTGGCAGGCACCCGGATGGGCGAGACCAAAGCCAAACGCAGCTTGTGACTTTTCCTGCAGTACCCGGGAGAATTCGGGATCCCAACGGGTGAATATTTTTGATCCCAGCGCAAACGCTGAAGCAAATTTACCTGCTGTGGAAGCTATTCCCGTGGCCCTGTTTTTATATTTTAAAACACCCTGTGGCTCACCTGTACAGAAATATACCGGTCTTTCACGTCCTTTTCCATAGTTTGCGCTGTCCCTGTTAGGCAAACGAAATCCAATATGGTCGCGGTCATCGGCAATCTGGTTATACATCTGCCCGCTGTCAGGATTCATTTTAACCAGCCAATCCAATCCCCACCTGGCTTCATCAAGAATATCCGGTATACCGTTTTTGCCAGGTTCACCATTGGCTTTGCATTTATCCCCGAAGGCTGAAGGATTCAACTGATAAGCCAGCAGCATTTGATAAACTGCATTGGCAGAAGTGGCAGTATACTGTAAATAGTCGGTCGCATCATGCCATCCGCCCGTAACATCAATATGAGAGGAATCAGCAGCAGGATTGTAAATTACATAACCATCGCGGGTATGGCACGAATCATGCAAAAAAGGATTATAACCGCATCTTTGCTGCCGCATATATTGCAGCAGGAAATCAGCAGAACCATCATATACATTTTTTGAAATACTGAAAACGGGTGACTTGATTCCACCTGCCAGAATATAATATTCCCCGGTTTTTACAAATGGCGAAAAATCAAGCCGGAATGAGGATAGGAAAGGACCCCAGGATTCATATGATTTAATCGCACCCGAGGTATAAACTATCCGGCCGGAATGGGCATCATTAAGTGTAAAACTTTCGAATCTGCATCTGATCTTTGCTGACCATCACCGCTACCTTCTTTGATACAGGGGTATAACCCAACTGGTTAATCCGTATCCAGGCCTGTGAAAACACAGATTCTCCCCCTGTGACAAGTAAAATAAAAAGAAGCAGAACGATTGAACCTAGGCTTATTCATGATAATTTGATCCTCTCCTGTTTTGGGAAAATAAAACAATAATTCCTGAAAATACGGCCACTTCACCGGCCAATAAAAGAAACCAGTTAAATGAAACCGGAATGTAAACTTTCAATGCTGCAGAGGCAGTTTTTGAATCCAGCATAGCAGCCAGGGAAAATTGCCGGTGCAGAAAAGAAGAAAAATCCCAGACAAAAGAAAAGAATATCAGCACAGAACCCAGAACAACCAGAAATATTACAGGTTTGCTGATCCTCCAGTGCTCTTGTCGTTGATCAATATATAAAATAGTAAATGCAAGAATGATCATTGTAAAGGAAACAAGCACGGGCGCCAGCACCGGTCCTGTCCATACAATCGGGACAAGAAAAAGGATGTCCCATGTAAACCAGGATTCAGGCCAGTTAAGAACAAGCTTTAGAAAAACGTAATAAAACAGGTCCCATATGGCAAAGCTATATATGAACCAGGCAAACCGCTGTCTTGCATTTTTGCCGGCCAGAAATCCCATAGCCAGAAGCATAATGAGGGTGGCAATTTCCCGGATGATCTCAGTCAGGGCAATTCTACCCGGCATGGAAACCATTGGGAAATCAAATCCTGCGGGATAATACAGTTCTCTGAGATATATTACCACAGCACTTTCTACAAAAGCCATCGAAACAGCCAGGAAAGTGATCCAGATAAGATTGGAATAGGCCTTGGAGAAAGCCATGCACGAATAGTTTACCCAAAAATACGAAAGAATTTGATAGTACAGGCTGATCAGCCTGTTATCCTTCTTTTTTTATAAGCACAGCCTGAACTTTATCCGCATTGCTTATGTCGCGGTAAAACTTCATCAGGTCTTCGTATTGATCTTTCGTGAAATTCCCTTTGAACATTTCAACCTGGCGGTAATAATTGATTTTATTGTCAGAAAAAGTAACTGAGGAAACATAATTTCCAAATGGAGAATGAATTTCCGTTTTTTCGGGTAGAAATTCCACTACTCATCCCTTCAGGAATACTAAATTCAACGGAATCCGAGTCGATATAGGGAACAAACCGTTCGAAATTACTCCACCGCTTCTTTATTTTTGAAGGAACATAGGTTGAGCGGTTTACCAGGTTGACGGGCAAGAACATGCGTTTCCCGAGGTAGAACAATAGGAGGCCATATCCAGGTTTACATTCAGAACCGATTCGGGCAGATCAGGATTCTTCTGTTTAAAATCGCTGTGACTGATCTTGAAATTTGGTATTTTCAGGTAATCATAAAGCCATTCTTTCTGATCTTCCGGCGTAGCGGTGAGTTTATCACGATTTTCATCAAATTGAAGGCCGCCGAATTTTCTTGAAATTTCTGCTGTTGCATTTCCTTCTGAAGTCAGATTTACCCTGGCCTTTGTATACTGGAAATTATCCTGAATGCCATAAACCGGGGTTTTAGCAAGATGTCCGCCATGTTCTTTGATCAACAAGCACCTTGCGGTCGCTGGTAAAATCTCCCAAAAATCCGAACGGTATGGTCTGGCTTGTGCATTCGAGCCAGATCGTATCTTTTTCCATCGGCACACAAAGGATGGCATGGTCAAACTGGTGTGACGGAAAATCTTCGATAAGCTGCGGAAAATCTCCGCCTGAGTTTACCAGCGTGTAATATGAATCAATACCAGCAGCCTTCAGCAGGGCCTTCATATAATTGCTCAAGTCCTTTGCAATCGCCATAACCTACTTCATCCACCACATTCGCATCCACCGGTTGCAACCCGCCGATTCCCAGGGCATACATTGAAATACCGGGTTCTTTCCTGCAGATAGGCATACAATCTTTTCACTTTTGCACGGTCATCAGGAAGGTCTTTCACCATTTCCTGAACCTTTGCAGTAGTAGCTTCGGACAAAACATCCCTGCCCTTGTTCAACTGCGCAGATCCAATCGGAAAAATCCTCCCAGGTATGCATTATACCACTGGTAGCCATCCAGCACAAATTCTGAAGGAGTTGTGTAAACCGTCCTAAAATAGTGATAAGGATCATCACTGAGCGGCTCCTTATCCACAGCCATAACATTTTCGGCAGTCCAGGTATATTGTGTGAATTTTCCCATCGTCTCCACAACCGGCGGCTCTGAAAAATTCATCTGTTTATAAAGAAGTTCATAGTCGCTCGGGAACCACCATGGTAAATGCCTGATTTTACAATGGATACGTTATATCCGTCAAATCCGATCCAGTCGGGAAAATAATAGGAACCGGCAATTTCAATCTCGTATTCATATTCAACTGTATAGGGATAAACAGAAATCAACGGCTGGAAATATTTATAGCGGATATCGCCAAACAGGGGATATCCGGCGGAACCTGAAGCATCTTTTACTTCAGATGATTTTATTTGTCTGATCAGCTTGCCGTCTCTCATCGTAAATTGCGCCTTTGAAATAGGAAAACTTCCGGAATTTGTCATAGAACTGCTGAAATACCGCATCTTCATCGCCGTTTTTGTTTAAAACGGTGATTACATGCCTGAATTTACGCTTGTTTAATGATTCCGATTGATATGTATAAGTCAGCTGTTCTTCGCGGGTTACCGCATTGGCATTCAGTTTAAGTGAGTCGCTGATCAATCCGGTATCATAGCGGAGTACATCCTGGGCAAAGAATGATCATACTCCTGAGAACGAGAGGCAGGAATAATAAAATTCGTTTTTGCATTTTTGTTAAAAACCAATGATTTATTACATGAAAATATACCTTGGTCCCGATCCGTCAGATTGATTTTTTCAGGACCACTTTTTCTGCCTGTTTACTGACCATCTTGGCAAAGAATTCCTTCAGGGAAACATATTCATCATAGGTATAAAGGCTTTTGCCAATATCGAGTGTGCTGGATATCTGAAGCGTGTTTCCGTCTACTCCTCATTCTGTAGGCGAATTTGGTTTTTCCATCAGGCAAGGCCATGACCAGGTCGGCAGGCTTTTCATCCAGGACATAACCTTCCGGAATTGTATAATTAATAATATCCTTATAAATATGAGGATAGGTGAAATCGACGGGGAATTTCCTGTCTTCGAGCTTAAACGGGTTGGACGGCCACTGATCATACAACAGCGGAGTCAGAGATATGATGTTTCCGGCAATCTGGGCATAATCAGAAATTTCAACATCCAGGTTTTCCTTGTAAGGTTTGCTGAGACTGTCAATGCCAATCAGTTCAAATTTATGAACGGTTAAGCCTTTATTGTTGCTTTCCATATTTCGGATGTACTCATCGTTGTCTTTACTTCCCTCTACCTCAATCCGCTTATTCAAGGCAGCATAATTGCCGAATGAACGCTGCATATTCCCGGTGATCAGCCCGTCCGGACCAATTGTAGCCTTTATCACATTTGTAAATTCATACCGCTGGGCAGGATTAAGATCAATCCAGTCGGTTTTAGTTTCACTGATGATCCGGCCCTGTCCATTTATACATCTCGGGGGAAGAAGATTGTAGGAACCATCTTTTTCGGTTGCATCCAGGAGATAAGTTTTATCACCGATATTGACCGAAGCAATGACATAGTTGAACTGATTGACCATGATCTGGGCAGGGTGAATGGCCCCATTGCTCCGGGTACTCAGGATCACTGGATTCGACTGCAGGCCAAGCTCTCTCAGCAAGGTCACCAGCAACAGGTTAATATCTGCATGAGCTGCCTGCCTTCTTTTCATAAGACATTGCGCAGATTCTGGGTAAGATAAACGCGGTTCCGGTTGTCCCATTTCATGGTGTTGCGCACATAATTGAATGCGGCGATCATTTGCTTTACCTGGTCACCGGAGGGTACTTTAAGCTGGGCAACAACATCCTTCAAAAATCCGCCTCGTTTAAGCTGCAGTCCGAAATCCTCATCTTCCATTAAATCCTCATTTATTTTCTCCCAGGTCTGGGTATAATTGTTTACCATTCCTGAAGGAGGTTTAAAGGAAGCCAGTTCAAATTCCAAAGCACTCTGATAATTTATCATGGCATTCATAAAGGGCTCTTCCCTGAAGGCCGGAACATCATTCTGCACCCACCGGAATACCTGGTCAGTATACTGAACCTGGTAATTCTCCGTGGAGGATCTGGCCACGTAGCCCTCGGCTCTGCTAAGTTTCAGAAATTGTAAAACTTGACAGGCTTCGTAGTTTCTTCTGACACTGAAAAACTCAGGTATCCTTTCTGAAGTTTTTTGAAATAAAAATATTCAGGATAACTCACCCTGTATTCACTCCACAAGGCAGGGATGTCATGCTGGAATTGCCAGTCGGGCAAGCTCCAGAAATCCGAACGGACCTTATAATAGAATTCAAGGATACTGCCTTCCCGCACATTCGGCAGTGTAAACTTCTGTTCTGTATGACGGCTGTCCATTTCTTCCTGAAAGATCATGCTCTTTTCAAGGGTGGATTCAACCACCTTGCCATTTTCCATATTATAAACTGCAACCTTTAATGGCAACAATTTTTTCCTGTCCACTAGCCGTTATGGAACAATATCAGTTCCTGGTTGGCCAGGTCGTAACCTGATTTTTTAAATACCTTGGCCCGGAAATGCCGGCTATACTCAACAACAAATCCATCATTCTGATCATAAACTATCTGGGACTCGCCATAATCTCCCAGAATCAAGGCTTCGGCGGACGTATCCTTGTCATAAACTTTCATTTCAAAATAAGCAGGATCGATCTTGCCATATTTCATGGCAAGCTTTTGAGCCTGGAGATTGGAACCTGCATTAACGATCAATAAAACAAATGCAACTGTTGAAATAAGATGACTTCTTTTCATGATCATTATGAATTGGAGATTATTTAAAAAATATAATTGCGAGGTCTAAAAATCGTACCTCCCTTACCTTTTTATCAACTCCTTCGGCTATCTTTGAATCGCAATATTTATTGCAGTAACTCGTTAATCCTGATAAAAAGCGGGGAATGAAATATACGTGTATTTTACTTTTTTTGTTACTGTTTTTTATCGGGGCAACTGTTTATTCGCAGATACTTCCGGCTCCCGATATATATCTTGTTACTGTTTCTATTGAATCACAGTTCGACAGTATAGTATGGTATAGTATCCCTATTGGATCCAACACGGGATTATTATACTAGTTGCAGAACTGCATGAGTCCCAATCCCGGACAGCCTGACATCCTATATACCTGTTAGTCCAGGTATTACTAGATACTTTTTACCTTAACAATAACTTAAATACAGCCTCTTCAGAGCAACCGATAGGTTATACGGTCTGGGGAGATACATCCAAACGGAACGAATGACTGAGCCTGGCTTTTTCAATAGTCCCGACAGCACCATGTACCTGAAAAGTGTTTTTGATTCCTGTGCAGGTACCATCACCCTTACCTGGAATGATTACAATAACTGGAGGGGATCAACCACAGATTTTACCATTATAAGAAGGACAGGACCCGGAGTATATGTACCACTGCAAACTGTGACCCCGGATCCATCTGTTACCCGGTATACACGTGTCCTTGGCAATATATTGCCAGAACGAGACATATGACCTTTTTATAGAGGCATCCAACAAGGATGGCATCAGGCTTTCCAATTCAAACCGGGCAACGGTTTTTACAAAATGGACAGTCCAGACCGGATCCATCAATGCCGATTATGCCACGATCAGCGCGGAAAATACAATTGACCTTTCGTTTACTGTGAGAGGAGCTGTGGGACAGGACAAATACCGCTTGCTCCGCAGCGATGCAACAGGGCGGAATCTTTATTGCCATTGACTCCATCACTACTTCCGACACAATTATCCATTTTAAGGATGACACTCCTTTTGTTTCCGGAATTTTTTATTATAAGCTGGAGATGCTCAATAATTGCGGCACGATGTTTTCGGAGTCGAACCTGGCTAACAATATCATCCTTGCCGGAACACAGTCGGGAAGCGTTGTGACACTTTCATGGAATAATTATGCAGACTGGCTTGGCGGTGTGGACAGATACAGGATTGTAAGAACAATCGGACAGACCAACCCTTTAGTGGATACACTGGATGGTCAAAGATCATTAACTTATACCGACGATGTGGCAGCTCTCATTGATTACTCCAATCCTGCCAGCAGCTTTATCTGTTATCATATCGATGCACTCCAGGGATCCAATATATATGGAATTCAGGAAAACAGCATTTCAAACCGGGTATGTTTTACAGTGATCCCCGATATCCGTATGCCCAATGCATTCATTCCCAATGACGGAGAGCCTGCTAATCGCATATTTGAACCTGTATTTTCCTTCACACCCGAGCACTATGAATTGATCATTTATAACCGGCTTGGGACAAAACTCTGGGAAGGAAACGGCGCCTGGGATGGTAAGGTAGCCGGCAAGCCTGTCCCTGAAGGTGTATATCTTTACCTGCTAAGGGTTTACAATTATTCTTCCGATGTGAAGGAATTAAATGGCAAGGTTGTTGTTGTATACCGTTAAGCGTACTGCGGATATTTTTTAAGAACAGTCCGCTGATATACGGCAATTTCAATAACTTTGTAAGTTTTCAATAAATACTTTTTGATTTCCCGATGAGCTCCACCTTAACGGCTGAGGAAATACAAGTCAGACGCGAGTTTAATGATTTGCTCGACACCTGTACCCGTTGTAATAAACGGGGGGATAAAGCGCTGATACGGAAGGCATTTAAAATTGCATACAATGCCCATAAGGGAGCGCTGCGTATGTCGGGAGAGCCCTATATCCTGCATCCAATTGCCGTTGCCAAAATCGTTACCCAGGAAATGGGTCTCGGTGTAAAAGCCATTGTTTCCGCCCTGTTGCATGATGTAGTGGAAGACACTGAATTTACCCTGGAAGATATTGAAAATCATTTTGGTCCGAAAATAGCTTCAATCATTGACGGCCTGACTAAAATTTCAGGCGTTTTCGATAAAAATTCATCTCTTCAGGCAGAAAACTTCCGGAAAATGTTACTCACCCTTTCGGAAGATGTACGGGTGATTCTTATAAAACTGGCCGACCGTTTGCACAATATGCGGACCCTGGGATCTCTGCCGGTTGCCAAACAAATGAAAATTTCTGCGGAAACACTTTACCTTTATGCTCCCCTTGCCCACCGGATGGGATTTTATTCAATTAAGAACGAACTTGAAGATCTCAGCCTGAAACACCGTTATCCCAAAATATTCCAGGAACTATCTGAAAAAATTAAAAGCCAGGAAAAAAGCCACCAGGAATTCATTGAAGAATTTTCAAGACCAATCAAAGAACAGCTTGAACACAACGGGATTTCTTATGACATCAGCGGAAGATACAAATCCATCTATTCCATCTGGCATAAGATGCAGAGCAAAAACATCCCGTTTGAGGAGGTATATGACCTGATGGCAATCCGGATTGTTTTTGATCCGCTGGCCGGTGTTCCGGAAAAAACGCAGTGCTGGAATATTTATTCCATGATTACTGACATTTACATGCCCAAACCGGAAAGAATCCGCGACTGGGTAAGCACTCCCAAGGCAAACGGCTATGAAGCCCTCCATGCCACGGTAATGGGTCCCAAAGGCAACTGGGTGGAAGTGCAGATCCGGTCACGGCGAATGGATGATATTGCTGAAAGGGGTTTTGCAGCACACTGGAAATATAAGACAGACAATTCGCATGAAAGCGAACTTGACAAATGGCTGAAACGGATCAGGGAATTATTGTCCAATACAAATTCGGATGCCCTGGAATTCCTCGATGATTTCAAGCTGAATCTATTTGCCTCCGAGATTTTTATCTTCACGCCCAAGGGAGACACAAAGACACTTCCTGTAAACAGCACCGTACTCGACTTTGCCTATGAAATACATACCGAGATCGGTCATAAGGCCATTGGCGCAAAAGTAAATCACAAGCTTGTTTCGTTAAATCATGTACTGAAAAGTGGCGACCAGGTTGAAATCATCACATCCGATACATATCGCTCCCGTCTTGAATGGCTTGATGATGTAAAAACAATCAAGGCCAAAACGGCTATTAAGGATGCCCTGAAAGCTGAAAACAAGAACAGGATTGAAAAAGGAAAAAAGCAACTGGAAGAAAAACTGTCTGATCTGAAACTCAGGCCAAATGCCAGGATCATTCAAAAGCTGCTTCCTGCATATGATGTATCAAACAAAGACGAGTTTTACAGCAAGGTAGGGACGGGCATTATTCAGCTCGAAGACCTGGAACAGGTGCTGAAAAGGAATACAAAAAGCAAATGGGTCAATTACTGGAGCCTTCAGCTTGGGAAAGCTTCATTGATGGGAAAGAAGGCTACTACTGTAAATCATACCACCCCAAAAACCGGCTTTAAAACCCCCATTCTTCTCCGTGAAAATATCCATGATGCCACCACAGATTATGCTACCGCGCAATGCTGCAATCCAATTCCGGGTGACAATGTGATAGGATTTTGTGAACCTGAAAACCAGGAAAATATTACAATTCACCAGGCCAAGTGCCCGACAGCCATAAAACTTCTTTCAAGCCACAGTGAATTGCTTGTTCCCGTAAAATGGACCACCCATAAATTGCTCTCCTTCCTTGTAAAAGTTGCCATCAACGGGTATGACCGCTTTGGCATGTATAACGACATCACCACAGTGATCTCCAAAGAACTGAACGTGAACATCCGCAGCATCAATTTATCAAGTCACGATGGCATCTGGGAAGGAACCATTGATTTGTACGTTCATGATGCAAAAGACCTGAACAATCTGCTCATGAGCCTGAGCAAAATTAAAGGCGTTGATGCAGTGAAACGTGTGGACGCCGCTGTTTAAGCTTTCCCTTCATTTTAATTTAAAATAATTCTAAATAGAACGTAAACTATTTTGAAAAATCGTTAATTTCGCATTACTCATTAAACAAATTAGTTTATGGTTTCTTCCGAAACAAAAGAGACAGTAAAGAAAATTTTCATCGATTATCTTGAAAAGAAAGGTCATCGAAAAACGCCTGAACGTTATGCCATACTTGATGAAATCTATTCAAGGGATGGACATTTTGATATTGAGACCTTGTATCTTTTCATGAAGAACAAGAATTACAGGGTAAGCAGGGCAACATTATACAATACAATTGAGCTTTTACTCGACTGCAACCTGGTAGTCAAGCATCAGTTTGGCAAGAACATTGCCCAGTTTGAAAAGGCATACCAATGCATGCAGCATGATCACCTGATCGATATAGATACAGGCCGCGTAATTGAATTCTGTGATCCCCGTATGCAGGAGATCATTAATACCGCCTGCGAGTTAAACGGTTTTGATCCTTCGCATCATTCCCTCTATATTTATGGCCGAAAAAAGGACATTCCGGACAAGCGAAAAAAATTTTTTTAATATCCTGATAGTCTGTATTTTAATCAACAATTAATTTCATCTTCCGATACCTGCAGAATAAAAAAAATGAGTATCTTCGGAAGCATTTCTTAATTCCCTTTGACAAATGAAAGTAGATGTAGTATTAGGCCTTCAGTGGGGTGATGAAGGAAAAGGAAAAATTGTGGATGTTCTCACCCCGGGGTATGATGTTATTGCCCGTTTCCAGGGTGGACCAAACGCAGGTCATTCCCTTGAATTTAATGAGATCAAGCATGTTCTGCATTCTATTCCTTCAGGTATATTTCACGAAAACCAGATTAATGTAATTGGAAACGGGGTTGTAATTGATCCCGTCATTTTCAAAAAGGAAGCCGATTCGATTTACAAACTGGGTGTAGATCTGAAGAAAAAATTGCTGATTTCAAGGAAAGCCCACCTGATTCTGCCCTCCCATAGAATTCTGGATGCTGCATCGGAAGTTGCAAAAGGTATTACCAAAATAGGTTCCACATTAAAGGGAATTGGTCCGACTTATATGGATAAGACCGGCCGTAATGGATTGCGTATCGGAGATATTCTTCTTCCTGATTTCAGGGAAAGATATGACCGGCTGAAGCAGAAGCACAAAGATCTTCTCAAGATTTATGATTATGCTTACAATATTGAAGAGCATGAACAGCAGTGGTTTGAAGGTATTGAGGAAATTCGCGGGTATCTGATAGTAGACAGTGAATATGAACTCAACCGCTTTTTAGCCGAAGGCAAAAAAATACTGGCTGAAGGCGCACAGGGCACCATGCTGGATATTGATTTTGGTTCCTATCCCTATGTCACCTCTTCCAATACAATAAGTGCCGGGGCCTGCACAGGACTGGGAATAGCCCCCGGAAAGCTGGGTGAGATATTTGGCGTTTTCAAAGCCTATTGTACCCGGGTTGGCAGTGGCCCCTTCCCTACCGAACTGACGGATGACATGGGAAAATTCCTCCGCGAAAAAGGACATGAATACGGTGCAACTACAGGACGTCCTCGCAGATGTGGATGGCTCGACCTGGTTGCCCTGAAATATTCCATCATGATCAATGGAGTGACCCAGCTGTTGATGACCAAGGCAGATGTATTATCCGGTGTGGATTCTATCCGCATCTGCACCGGGTATACTACTAAAAATGAGGTAATTGGTTTTCTCCCATATGAAATGGAGGAAATTGAGGGACCGGAATATGTAAGCATGAAGGGATGGAAAAATGTGGCCGATATTACCACAAAGGAGCAGATCCCGGTTGAATTACGCGATTATATCCGCTTCATTGAAAAAGAAACCGGTGTACCTGTGACGATGGTGTCACTGGGTCCGGATCGAAGGCAGATTATTAAGTTCTAGAGTGAGGATGTAGATGGTAGGGAGGATGGAGTGAAAATGAGCGAATAAAAAAGACCTTCAAGATTATGAAATCTTAAAGCTCTTTCTACTCCCTACTCCATACTCCATACTCCTTACTCCACCTTATTCGGTAACTCTAAACCAAACCCAGAGGTTTTGTCGTCGCGCTTGAGCAGAATGGCAAACACAATGCCGACCACTCCAATGCAGGCCAGCATCAGGATAGAATAAGTATAATCATATTTGCCGGTTCCGGCTTCCACCATGGCTGCAGTCACATTCGGATTTGTCTTGTCGAGGATATAACCGATGAGTATGGGGAAAAGCCATAAACCGAAATTCTGTACAGAAAACATGATGCCATAGGCCGTTCCCAGTTTATTCTGATCAATGATCTTCGACACACCGGGCCACATAGCCGCAGGGATAAGGGAAAAGGCAATACCAAGCAGAGCCATCGGAACAATCGGATGGATCAGGGTAAAGGTTAGTGTAAGATGTGCAATGATAAGTAAAATAGAACTATAGATCATCATGGAAGCGCTCTTTCCTTTTTTGTCGGCAATCCATCCAAATACAGGGGTGAAAAATACGGTGAAAAAGATGGGAACAGAAGTCAGCCTGCCCGCAACCGCAGTAGTCATGCTGAATTTATTGTGAAGAAGATCAGTGGCGTATTTAAGGAACGGAAAAAAGGCTGAATAAAAAGTAACACAAAGCAGGGTGATATAGATAAAGGCCGGGATTTTGATAATTTTCAGAATATCAGATACTTTGAATTTCTCCGTTTCATCTGTTTCCATCCTGAAACTAATCTGTTTGTCGAGTTTATAATCGATAAAACTATAAACCAGAAAGAACAGGAAACCTATGGTAAGCATGCAGGCGGCAAGAAAGATCGGCCTGTGCCAGAAATCGGCTGTACTCAGGTTCTTATAAAAGAAAAACGAAAAGGCCTGTCCCAGACGGGCAACTGCCAGGTTTAATACCCAGGGCAAGTGCAAGTTCTTTGCCCTTGAACCATTTCACCACAATTGTAGTAATCACAACGATGCTGGTTTCTGCGCCAAGTCCGAAAAGGAAATATCCAAAAACCATCATTTTATAGGCGGGAGAATACTTTGTAAGAAATGAACTAAAAAAATGATATCCGAGGCCACCCTGGCTAAAAACGTCTGACGCGCCATAAAAGGTAAGAATAGAACCGGCAGCCATGAAAAAGGTGAATCCGATACCGGTAAACCGTATTCCCCATTTATCAAGCAAAACGCCACCAATCACAGCCATAAAAAGAAAAACATTTGAAATGGAATAGGTGGATTGCAGAAAACCATATTGCTGGTTTGAAAAACCCAGATGGGTTTGCATCGTATCTTTCAAAGGAGATAAGGCATCATAGAAATAATAATTGGCAGCCATGATCAAACTGACGATTAGCAATACGATCCATCTCATTTTGGCACTTTCCTTTAATGACCTTATCTGTTCTTTCATGGAATATATTTTAAGGGATCAAATATATTGTTTTTATTTTGTATGGATATGACAATTGTCAAGGATGAATAGACCAGTCGATCAAGCAGACGACCTCCAGGTTATTGTAAGAAGAACCGCTGAGCGATCTCTTACGTTATTTATATTATCTAAAAATTCACCATTTAAAAATATATTTACATCTTTGCACCACCAGAACTATTAAAGGTATACTTCATCTAAATCTTTAAGAATTAATACGATATGAAAGAATCAATTGCTATTTTATGCGCCGGTGGTCCGGCACCCGGAATCAATACCGTAATCGGATCAGTTACAAAAGTTTTCTTAACTGCAGGATATGATGTATTGGGAATTCATGAAGGCTATAAAACGATTTTCACTGACAAGCCGAATTTCGAACTGTTAGATTTCAATTTTGCCGATACCATATACAGCCGTGGTGGCTCTGCCCTTAAAATGAGCCGTCATAAACCCAAGGATGATGAGTTCAAGGTTGATTTTTTCGTCAACAATAACATCAAATTACTTGTCACCATTGGAGGTGATGATACTGCATCCACTGCAAACCGGCTTAGCAAATTTCTGGAAACAAACAAGGTTAAAGTATCCAATATTCATGTTCCGAAGACCATTGATAATGATCTTCCCTTGCCTGAAGGTACGCCTACATTTGGATATCATTCCGCCAAGGAAGAAGGAGTACGTATTGGCACCACCCTTTATGAAGATGCCCGCACCAGCGGAAACTGGTTTGTGGTTTCAGCCATGGGTCGTGAAGCAGGCCATCTTGCATTTGGAATTGGCTTATCCTGTCATTATCCAATGATCATTATTCCTGAAATGTTCAATAAAACCAAGATCACTTTTGATGCCATCACCCGGATGGTCATTTCATCCATGGTGAAACGTCGCATGCTTGGTATTGAGTATGGTGTTGCCATCATCAGCGAAGGTGTATTTCATTTTATGAGCGATGAGGAGATTGAAGGAACCGGTGTTAATTTCACCTATGACGATCATGGTCATCCTGAACTGGGAAATGTCAGCAAGGCTCATATCTTCAATATGCTTGTACAGCGTAAACTGAAAAAACTGAATATATCCATTAAAAGCCGGCCAAATGAAATTGGCTATGAATTGCGCTGTGTACGTCCGATTGCATATGATCTTTCTTATGCCACTCAACTTGGCACCGGTGTAATGAAACTTTTCCAGGATGGCAGGACCGGATGCATGGTAACAGTCACTCCCATCGGTGATGTCGTGCCACTGTTTATGAAAGATGTGGAGGATGAAAACGGTAAAGTAAAGCCCAGGCTGGTAAACATGGAATCAGAAAAGGTAAAACTCGTATATGATAATAACCTGCATTATCATTACCAAAAACGATTACAAGGCAGCTAAAAAATACCTTAATGATCCGGAAGAATTTGATTTCAAGAAGATCTTAAACTGGTGACAAGAAGAAAGTGACTGGTGACTGGTGACTGGTGAATGGTGACTTGTGGTGACTAGTTTGCCAGTAACAAGTTAAACCTCCGGATTAAATACCCTGAGGTTTTTTTATTGGCTAATTATCAGCCACTTACTAACTAGTGGTCTTAACCATTCACTATTCACCATTCACCAGTAACTTTCTTCACTGCCAGTAATCACCCGTCACAAGTCACCCGTCACAAGTCACTTTTTTATTAAAATTTATCTATCTTTATTGGGACTATTTAACATACATCCAATAAAGCAATTACCATGGTGAATATGACCAAGAAAAAGGGCTCCATTGCTATCCTGACGGGGGGCGGTGATGTACCGGGACTAAATCCGGCCATCAGGGCTATAACCATTCGTGCGTTGCGTGAAGGTTATCAGGTAATTGGATTGCGGAGGGGATGGGCCGGAATAATGGAATTTGTGCGTGACCGTAAAGCGGATAATAGTGATAAGTACATGGTACTTACCGAAGAGATAGTAAACAAAGCCGGCAGAACAGGTGGTACTTTTTTGCATACATCCCGCACCAGGCCCAGCCATGTTCCCAAAGGCAGCGTTCCTGCCCAGTACCAGGATAAATATAAGAATGAGGTAAATGACCTGACAGAAGAGGTGATCAAAAACCTTGAATATCTTGGTGTTGAGTATCTTGTACCCATTGGTGGTGATGATACGCTCAGTTATGCCGTTAGATTATACTCCGAAGGGGTTAAGGTGGTTGCCATACCTAAAACAATGGATAATGATGTGCCCGGAACGGATTACTGCATTGGATTCAGCACCTGCGTGACACGTACGATACAGATGTGCAATACCCTCCGCACCTCGGCCGGATCACATGAACGTATCCTGGTTATTGAAGTTTTCGGACGCTATGCAGGGTTTACAGCGATGTTGCCTACCATGGCCGGTGCCGCCAATCGTTGTGTGATCCCGGAACATAAATTCGATCCTGATTTGCTCACACAGTTATTGATTGAAGATCGGGAAAAGAATCCAAGCCATTATTCTGTTGTCCTGGTTTCAGAAGGGGCCAAGATGGCCGGTATTCTTGAAACCCCTTTTCATGAAGGGGAGAAAGATGTTTATGGACATAGTCTGCATGGCGGTATTGGAGAAGTAGTTTCCGACAAGATCAGGGAAATTTCGGCAAAATATTGCAACGGCCGTAAAATAAATACAATATATCAGCAACTTGGTTACCTCGTACGGGGTGGTGATCCCGATGCCATCGATTCAATCGTTCCAATGGCCTATGGTAATCTGGCGCTTGACCTTATATTAAAGGGAATACACGGAAGGCTGGTTGTCCTGCGCAATGGAAGGTATGACAATGCCCCGATTGATGTGGTAACCAGCACAAACAAGGTGGTGGATATAAAAAGATATTATAATGTGGATCGTTATCGTCCACATTATAAAAGCTTTGAATTTCAACCTTTGTTCATTATGACAGGTAATTCCTAACCGTCCTATCTTTTTTTGTACACCCAGGCATTGGGCGTAAGCTCATTGCGGAATTTATCGATGTCCGCAATACCTGCCTGCAGGTTATCGTAGGATTTTGCAGCAACCATCTGAAAATTATCGCGTCCCTGGATTATCTGGGACTCATATCCCATCGTTTTCAGCTTGTTGGCGTAACTATTGGCATTTTCCTGAACTGTAAAGCATCCAACAATCATATAATAACGACCCTGAACAGCATTCGTTCTTGCTGAGGTTGCTTTATTTGCCGATGAGGCAACGGCACTGGTATTATCATCTTTGGCCCCGGAATAATAAGCTGACGAATCAATCATGCTTGATGCAGCGGTATCGGCCATAATGGTGTCGACCTCCCTGGGTTTGGATTTTTTGAAATATTTGCAGCTATAACCCAGAAACAGGCTCAGAAATAATAAGATGAGGATGTTTTTCATTGCGTAAGGAATTGAATGGATAGTTCAAAAAATCAATTATCGTTATGATTATAAACAAATTTATGAAAATAAGATGATGCACACTTATCTTTCAGGATAAGTTTTTAAATTTACTCAGGAAAAAAAATCTCATACATGGCAGATCTAACCACAACTTTTGCGGGCATTAAACTTTTAAACCCAATCATTATAGGAAGTTCAGGCCTGTCTGATTCTTTGGAAAATCATGCTGGAACTTCAAAATCACGGGGCTGCAGCAGTGGTTTTAAAATCATTGTTTGAGGAGGAAATCCTGAAAGAGATGAATGCCAGTCTGCACAGAATGAGCTCTGATGGATTTCTCTATCCTGAAACAGTTGATTTTTATGATTTCTATGAGACACCCGAGGAGGCAACCATTAAATACCTTGGGCAAATTCAGGAAGCGAAAAAGAATTTATCAATTCCTGTGATTGCCAGCATAAACTGTATTACGGCGTCGCATTGGACCTATTTTCCGCGTCAGCTTGAAACGGCAGGGGCAGATGCGCTTGAGCTGAATATATTTGTATTGCCAACAGATTTCAATCGCAGTGCGGAAGAAAATGAAAAGATCTATTTCGAAATTATCCGTGAGGTTAAAAAACAGGTTACAATTCCGGTTATAGTTAAACTGAGTTACTATTTTTCGAACCTGGCTTCCTTCCTCAAACGTATTTCGGCTTCCGGCATTGACGGCCTGGTATTGTTTAACCGATTCTATAACCCCGATTTTGATATTGAAACCCTTGAATTTACATCCGGTGCAGTTTTGAGTAATCCATCGGATCTGTATCTTTCACTACGTTGGATCGCCATATTAGCCGGACGGGTTGAATGCAGTCTGGCCGCATCTACCGGTGTTCATGATGGTACAGCCATGATAAAGCAGCTGCTCGCAGGTGCAAATGCCGTGGAGATAGCCTCTACAATTTATAAGAACGGCCACGAACAGATACAGTTGATGCTTGAAGAACTGAACAACTGGATGGACCGAAAAGAATTTACAACCATTGACCAGTTCAGGGGTATGCTAAGCCAGTCAAAATCAGAAAATCCCGCAGCTTTTGAACGCGTTCAGTTCATGAAATATTTCCGGGGTTTTCAGGGAGATATAAGCCCTGCTTTTCGCCATAAATCAGGCCAGATCTTTTGCTTCTTCCGGCATCCAGTGTTTATCCTTGCCCTCCCATTTAACGTTGCATCCAATGGGATTGGTGAGTTTAATACTTATATCCTTTCCGGATGTAAGTTCATCCAGCACCCTGTCAAGATCATTTACCGTCATCCGGGCCGTTTCACGGGGGGTGTCCACTCCTCTTCCCGAATAAACCAGCTCCCTTTTTTCATTAAAAACATAGAAATGTGGTGTTCTGAGTGCACCATATTTCAATGCAATTTCCTGGGTTTGATCATATAAGTAAACCCACGGGAAATGGTACTGTTCCATTCGTTTTACCATGTGATCAAAATCGTCCTCGCGATACGTATTGGCACTGTTTGAGTTAATCGCCACAAACCGAACCCCCTTCGGCTCATACTTCAGGGCTGTTTGCCGTGTTACCTCATCTGATCCTAACACATAGGGACAATGGTTACAGGTAAAAAATACAACAAGGTATCTGCTGGTATCGAAATCTGACAATTTATATGTTTTTCCGTCAGTTGCTTTTAGCTGAAAAACAGGTGCTTTTGAACCAATATCTAATGTGAAACCCATATTTATGTATTTATTATTTAGTAAAGAAACAACTGAGACAATCCTATTGTTTCATTTCAGGGGTTTTATACGCACAAGACACTCCTTCATTTTATCCAGTGACCGGGCTATATCATTGTCGAGACCGATAGAAAACCTTACCAGTCCTTCTGATAATCCAATTTTTCGTCTGCATATCACAGGGCACCTCCGAAGAAGTGCTATGTCCGGAATTGCTGAACAGGGTTTTAAAATATCCCAGGCTTACGGCACAATATCCAACGCCTTCATCCTGCAAAAGGCGCATATATTCATTGGCTCTTTCAACGGATCCCAGTTCAACGGAAACTATCCCCCCGATATCCGTATTCCTTGTTCATAATGGATTTCATCAGATTATGCTGTTTATGTTCCGGCAAACCGGGGTAACGCACACTCAATGCCCAGATCCTGCAGTCCCTTTGCAATATACAGGGCATTGCTGCTGTGCTGTTTCATACGTACATGCAGGGTGTGCAGATTCTTCAGGATGGAGGAAGACCGCATCGGGTCAAGTACCGGACCGAGAAGCATGGCTGTGCCGTCATTAATATTTGACAATTCATTCACAAAAGCTTCTGAACCGCAAATGGCTCCTGCCACACAGTCATTTTTTCCATTAATGAATTTGGTCATGCTGTACACGACGATATCAGCACCCAGTCTGCGCAGGCGTAAGGATCATGGGAGTAAAAGTATTGTCAACCAGCAACAGCAAACCGTTATCCCTGGCAATCTGCGACAGTGCAGGAATATCAGCTACTTCAAGCAGAGGATTGGTGACAGATTCCGTGTAGATGAGACGTGTATTCGGCCGGATCGCCTTTTTTACACATTCAGCATCTGTTATATCAACAAAAGAAACTTTTATGTGAAATCGCGGCAAATAGTTCTTGAGAAAAGCAAATGTTCCCCCATAGGAGGTTACACTGGTGATCAGGTGGTCCCCTGCCTTGCATAATTGAAGGATCGCACAGGTAATTGCCGACATTCCCGAGGCAGTAACCCAGGCAGATTCGGTATTTTCCATGGCAGCCATTGCATTGGCAAGGAATTTATTGCTCGGATTCCAGTGACGGGAATATAAAAAACATCCTTCGGTATGACCCAGGAAGGTTTCCGACATAGTCTCCGGATCACGAAAAGTAAAAGTTGAAGAATCCGTAATGGCCGGATTAACTCCACCGTATTCATCAAATTGCAGCACATTCTGAATGCGCGTTGCCGGATCATTTTGCTCCTTCATCTGAATATAAATATTTTGAAAAAAGTACAACATTTACCGGTAGGCAACAATGACTTTAGTCCATGAAGTGTTTCAGAACTAAACAGTTTTTCGAAAACTTACCGTCACTCGTCACTCGTCACTTGTCACTTTTTATTAAATGTTTGTCAACAAAACCATACTTTTATTGGTTAAACTCGTATATCAGTAAAATTGATGCTTTCACGAAAGTAAACTGATAAAGAAATGATAGATCTAACAAATAAAACCATTCTGATCGCAGAAGATGATGAAATCAGCTTCAAATTTCTGGATCTGGTTTTATCAAGAAAGACACATGTAAGCATTATTTGGGCAATTAATGGCCAGATGGCTGTTGATTTCTGCAGGATGTACAATCATATTGACCTGGTTTTAATGGATATTCAATTGCCTGTACTGGATGGTATAGAGGCAATTAAGCAAATAAAGGAATTCAAACCAAACCTGCCTATTATAGTACAGACGGCCAATGCATTCAACGAAGAATGGGACCGTTGTTTCCAGGCAGGATGTGACGATTATATCACCAAGCCGGTCAATCTCCAGGATCTCATGTACCGCATTGAAAACCTCCTGGCTCCCGTTACTACACGGTAAGGAGAAGGAATACCTCAAAATTTCAACGCAAGAGCGCTAAGATTTACGCAAAGGGCGCGAAGTAAATTAAAACTTCGCGCTCTTTGCGTTTCTTAACTTAGCGGCCTTTGCGTTTAATTCTTTAAGACTTTTTTTCTATATTGCATTGTTTTAACCCATGAGAACCTATGAGAACACTTATACAATTGTTCGAAGATTGTGTTGAAAAATACAGTGAAAACGTTTTTTTGCTGGAGAAGAAAAATAACAAGTTCATGGGTGCTACCTTCAAAGAGGTACATGAGAAAGTGCTTCAGTTTGCTGCCGGTCTTATCTCCCTGGGCATTCAGAAAGGTGACCGGATTGCACTTATTTCTGAGGGCAGAAATGAATGGGTTTATTGTGAACTGGGAATTTTTTATGCCGGCGCTATAAATGTTCCTCTTTCTGTAAAGCTTACCGAGTCGTCAGAACTAAAATTCAGGATTGTTCATTCCGGTGCAAGATTTGTCATCGCATCAAAAAGCCAGGCTAAAAAGCTTTCCGGCTTAAAGGATAAAGTTGACACTCTTGAAAAGGTAATCCTCCTTGATCAACCCGAAAAATGTGAGGCGCATGAAATTGTATTTTCCAATGTGCTGACCCAGGGAAAAAGTTACCTTAAATCACATGCTTCTGCCTGTAAGGAAAGATGGACATCCATTGCCGAACAGGATTATGCTAATATCTGCTATACATCCGGTACCACGGCCGATCCAAAAGGAATCATCCTCAGTCACCGTAATTATACTGCCAACATTGAGCAATCACTTAGTCTGTTTGTAATCCCCATGTACTGGACTACCCTGCTCATCCTGCCCTGGGATCACGCTTTCGCCCATACCTGTGGAATTTATACGCTCATGTCGTGCGGAGCCAGCCTGGCTTCTGTGCAGGTGGGGGAAACACCAATGGAAACACTGAAAAATATACCGGTCAATATCAGGGAAAACAGGCCATTTTTTCTAATGAGTGTGCCCGCGCTGGCCAAAAATTTCAGAAAAAACATCGAAAAGGGGATTCGTGAAAAGGGGCCCATGGCAGAAAAGATGTTCAGTCTGGCCATGAAAATAGCCTACACTTACAATGGAACAGGGTTTAACCGGGGAAAAGGCTTCAGAATATTCCTGAAACCCCTTAACCTGCTGTTTGATAAAATTTTGTTTACAAAAGTAAGGGAGGCTTTCGGAGGCCGCCTGGTTTATTTTATCGGAGGAGGTGCCCTGCTTGACATTGATCTGCAACGATTTTTTTATGCCCTGGGGGTTCCGATGTACCAGGGATATGGCCTTACGGAAGCATCGCCGGTGATTTCAGCCAATAATCCCACAAAGCATAAAATGGGTTCATCAGGCGTGCTTGTAAAAGACCTGGATTTGCGAATATGTGATGAAGAGGGTAAGGAACTTCCGTTGGGCAGCCAGGGAGAAATCGTGATCAGGGGCGATAATGTAATGGTTGGTTACTGGGCCAATCCTGAAGCTACCAGGGAAACCATCCGGGATGGATGGTTATATACAGGTGACCTTGGATACATGGATAAAGATGGTTTTCTATATGTGCTGGGCCGTTCAAAAAGCCTGCTGATTGGCGATGACGGTGAAAAATTCAGTCCCGAAAGCATTGAAGAAGCCATCGTTCAGCATTCTTCATTCATTGATCAGTGCATGCTTTACAATAATCAGAATTCCTATACAAGTGCATTGATTTATCCCAATATGCAAGCGGTAAAACACTGGTTATCAACGCAAAACAATAATGGCGACGAGGAAGAGACCGCCCGTGAAGTCATCCAGCTTATCGAATCACAGATCGATCAATTCCTGGCTGGAGGCAAACACGAAGACATGTTTCCACACCGATGGCTCCCGGCAACTTTTTCAATTATTGAGGACGGATTCACCGAGGATAACCGGTTGCTGAACAGCACCATGAAAATAGTAAGGCCAAAAATAAACGAGCGTTTCCAGGACAGGCTTACTTATATGTATACTCCGCAGGGAAAAAGCATTTTCAACGACCAGAACATAAATACTCTGAAAAAACTTATGTCATAGTATATTCTCCGGGAGGTCATATCGATTGCAGCAATATGATTCCCTGGCATCACCCCCATTCATCCCTGTATTTACTTCTCTTGTAAAAGAGTTTACAGAAATACCCCCTCCAGGTTTTATTTTTGTTGTTAAAATCCCATTTTTGCATATTACAAATAAAATATGGAAAAACCAGCAATATATCAACAGTTAAGCAAAAGGATCTTATTACTTGACGGAGCCATGGGAAGCATGGTTCAACAGTACCGGCTTGAAGAAAAGGATTACAGGGGTCAGCGATTTGCTGATTTCCCTCATGATCTGAAGGGCAACATTGATCTGCTGTCCCTTACACGACCGGATGTAATCCGCAGTATTCATATTTCGTATCTTCAGGCAGGGGCAGATATTATCGAAACAAATACGTTTAGTGCTACTTCCATTTCCCAGGCTGATTATCATTTGGAAGACGTTGTTTATGAACTCAACCTGGAATCCGCAAAACTAGCTGTTTCCGCGGCCAGGGAAATAACGGCGCTTGATCCTGGAAAGCCCCGCTTTGTCGCGGGCTCCATTGGTCCAACAAATAAAACTGCCTCCATGTCGCCCGATGTGAGTGATTCGGGTTACAGGGCTGTAACGTTTGATAGCCTGGTTAGCGCCTATGAAGAACAGATCAGGGGATTGGTGGATGGTGGTGTAGACCTGTTGCTTATAGAGACTATTTTTGATACGCTAAATGCAAAAGCCGCCCTGTTTGCTATTAAGGAGATAGAAAATAAAACAGGAACGAGACTGCCTGTGATGATTTCCGGAACAATTACGGATGCAAGTGGCCGGACCTTGTCAGGTCAAACCATTACCGCTTTCCTGTATTCCCTTTCACATGTTGATTTGCTGAGCATTGGCGTCAACTGTGCCCTGGGGGCAAAAGAGATGTTGCCCTATGTGGCTGAATTGTCATCAAAAGCACCCTTTTATGTGAGTGCCCATCCGAATGCCGGACTTCCAAACCAATTCGGGGGCTATGACGATACACCGGAACTGATGGTGGCCCAGTTCAAGGATTTCCTTGAACAAGGACTTATTAATATTACTTGGAGGATGTTGCGGCACAACGCCGGCCCATATCAAGGCTTTCGCTGATCTCGCAGCGGGTTACCCACCCCGGGTGGTGCCTGAACAAACCCATGTTACCCATCTCAGCGGACTTGAGCCATTGACTATATCGCGAGAAAGCAATTTCGTGAATATCGGGGAACGGACGAATGTATCAGGTTCCATAAAATTTGCCCGGCTCATCCAGGAAGAAAAATATGAAGAAGCACTTGTCGTGGCCAGGGACCAGGTAGAAGGCGGTGCCCAGATATTGGATATATGCATGGACGATGCCATGCTGGATGCTGAAAAATGCATGGTGAGGTTCTTACACCTGGTAATGGCTGAACCCGAGATTGCCAAACATCCGGTAATGATTGATTCTTCCAAGTGGTCCGTTATTGAGGCCGGACTGAAATGCGTACAGGGCAAATCCATCGTCAATTCAATCAGTTTAAAGGAAGGCGAAGCCAGTTTCATTGATCAGGCCATGAAAGTAAGGCAATATGGCGCAGCTGTTGTTGTCATGGCTTTTGATGAAAAAGGACAGGCTGATTCTTTCGAACGACGAACGGAGGTCATCGGAAGAGCCTATAAAATACTAACAGAAAAGGTAGGGTTTGCACCTGAAAATATAATTTTCGATCCCAATGTGCTGGCCATCGGTACCGGCATGGAAGAACATAATAATTATGCGGTGGACTTTATCCGCACAGTTAAGTGGATCAAGGAAAACCTTCCGTATGCCAAAGTGAGCGGAGGTATCAGCAACCTTTCCTTCGCCTTCCGGGGAAACAATGTGATCCGTGAAGCCATCCATTCGGTATTTTTGTATTATGCGATCAGGGAAGGTCTTGATATGGGAATTGTAAATCCTTCCATGCTGGCGGTTTATGACGACCTTCCAAAGGATCTGCTTGAACTTGTGGAGGATGTGGTATTAAACAGGAGACCCGATTCTACTGAACGGTTGCTTGCCTTTGCCGATTCAGTGAAGAAGCAGGATAAAAAGGAGGTAAAGAATGATGAGTGGCGGAATGGAACAGTCGAAGAGCGGATTAACCATGCCCTTGTAAAAGGTATTGTCGATTTTATTGAGGATGATGTTCTGGAAGCACGTCCCCGCTATGTTCGTGCTCTTGAAATTATTGAAGGTCCCCTGATGGATGGCATGTCAAAGGTGGGCGACCTCTTTGGTGAAGGCAAGATGTTTCTTCCCCAGGTTGTAAAAAGCGCACGCGTAATGAAAAAAGCGGTTGCCATATTGCAGCCTTTTATTGAGGAGGAAAAAGAGTCAAATCCTGTGATAGGGGCACAACAGGAAGTTGGAAGGATACTTCTGGCAACCGTAAAAGGAGACGTGCATGATATTGGCAAAAGCATTGTGGGCGTGGTGCTCGCCTGCAATAATTACGAAGTCATTGATCTTGGCGTGATGGTGCCGACTGAAAAAATTATCGCCACCGCCATCGAAAAAAATGTTGATATCATTGGACTGAGCGGATTGATCACTCCCTCGCTCGAAATCATGTCGGAGGTTGCCAAACAGCTTCAAAAGCAGGGAATGACCAAACCCCTGCTGATTGGCGGTGCCACAACTTCAAAAATTCATACGGCAGTTAAAATTGAACCTCATTATGCTGCCCCTGTCATTCACGTGAAAGATGCTTCAAAGAGCGTAAGCGTTGTGAGCAGCCTGCTTTCCTCAACCCAAAGGGATTCGTTTTCCGAAAACATTAAAAAGGAATACGACGATCTGAGAAAGTCATATCTCGGGGCAAAAAAACAGGTATCCTATATAAGTCTGGAAGAGGCAAGGAAGAACGGGCTTAACCTGGTTTGGGACAAATCACAGATTGTTGTGCCTCAGTTTACAGGCATAAAAACATATCATGACTATCCCCTTGAAGAAATCAGGGATTATATCAGCTGGGTGTTCTTTTTTGTTGTTTGGCAACTACGCGGAAAATATCCTGATATTCTGAATGATCCGAAACAGGGAGAAGAAGCAAGAAAGGTCTTTGATGATGCCAATCGCCTGCTCGATCGCATTATCCGGGAAAAGGCGCTCACCGCCCATGGTGTGATCGGAATTTTTCCAGCCAATTCTGTCGGCGATGATATTGAAGTTTACAGTGATGTTTCAAGAACAAAGGTGATTTCCAGGTTTGTTAATCTCAGAAACCAGGAACTGAAATCCGATGGCAGTCCGAATCTCTGTCTTTCCGATTTCATTGCTCCCCGTTCAAGCGGAATTGTTGATTACCTGGGTGCTTTTGCGGTGACAGCCGGATTAGGAATTGAAAAAATGCTGGCTGAATTTGTTGCAAAACTTGACGACTACGATGGAATCATGGTCAAAGCATTGGCCGACCGGCTTGCGGAAGCATTTACCGAACTCATTCACCTCAGGGTAAGAAAGGAGCTGTGGGGTTATGCAAAGGATGAAAACCTGTCGCTGGACGATTTATTATTGGAAAAATACAAGGGTATCCGCCCGGCACATGGCTATCCTGCCTGTCCTGACCATTCTGAAAAGGCTACCCTGTTTAACTTGCTGCAGGCAGAAAAGAGATACATCAATAACCCTCACAGAAAGCTTTTCAATGTATCCGGCAGCCTCTGTCAGCGGATTGATTTTCGCACATCCGAAATCGCGTTACTTTTTTGTCGGAAATATATCCTTTGACCAGGTTCAGGATTATGCATTAAGAAAACAATTGCCTGTTCAGACTGTTGAAAGTTTACTTGCATCTAACCTGAATTATAAATAGCCCAAAATCAAGATCCGAATGAGGATTACAGACCTTATTTGACAAAACAGAACATACTTTTTCATTTGAATTTTTTCCTCCCAAAGATGAAATTTCAGCCGTAGATTTCGGCATCAATGTGGGTCAGCTGATTAAAGCTTGATCCCTCCTTTGTTACGGTCACCTATGGTGCCGGAGGTTCGAACCAGGAGCGTACATTTTCGCTGGTTGATTATCTGCAGAATAAGATTGGCCTCAATACAATGGCTCACTATACGTGTGTCGGGGCCGGCAGGGATAAGATCGGGAAGGATATGGAATACCTGCAGAAGATCCGTATTGAAAACCTGATGCTGCTTCGGGGTGATCCGCCCAAAGGCAGTACCGAGTTTTTCGCACCGGAGAATGGTTTTAGTTTTGCCAGCGATCTGATCTCTTTTGTGAAGGGAAAAGTTTTCTTTTTCGGTAGGAGCTGCTGCCTATCCCGAAAAACATCCGGAATCCGGTTCACTGGATGACGATATTCAGAAGCTTGAAAATCAAATGTGAGGCGGGAGCTGATTTTCTTATTACCCAGCTTTTTTTTGATAATGAGGCCTATTACCGCTTTGTACAGAAGGCACAGAAAGGCAGGAATAAATCATCGCATTATTCCGGGCATCATACCTATTACTAATTACAAGCAGATTAAAAGATATGTGGAAATGACCGCGGCAACATTTCCCGTTGATCTGCTTGAAAAACTGGAAACCCATCAGGACCATCCCGATAAAATTTACCAGATCGGTATTGATCATGCCATCACACAATGTCTTGATTTACTGGAAAGAGGTGCGCCGGGCATTCATTTTTATACCCTGAACAAGTCCAGGGCAGCAGTGGAGGTTTTTGAATCACTGCCAAGAATGATCCGCTAATAATTTTAGTATTTCAACATAAATTCGTAAACTTATACCAGTTTTAATCCTGATGTTTAACCTAATATTTTTACGATGACTCAACAGAAAAATACACAGGCCGTTGGTATGGCCTTTATGGGGATGATCTTCTTCATCTTTGGATTTGTAACAACATTTAACATTACGCTTGCTGATAAGTTTAAAGCTGTTTTTGATCTTTCCAATTTTGAAGCGCAATTGGTCAATGGTGCATTTTTCTTTACCTATTTTGTGCTTTCTTTTACATGCGGTGGAATTATTAAGAAAATCGGCTATAAATCAGGAGTAATTTTAGGACTTGTGCTGGTTGCTTTAGGTAGTTTCCTCTTCTTTCCGGCTGCCAAGGTACCCTCCTTTCCTTTCTTCCTGGTTGCCATTTTCATTATGGCCAGCGGGGTTGTATTTCTGCAGACTGCAGCCAATCCATATGTAACGGCACTTGGTCCCTCCGAAACTGCTTCAGGCAGGTTAAACCTCACCCAGGCGCTGAACTCAATCGCTACTACCCTGGCTCCTATCGTTGCCAGCATTTTTGTTTTTAAAGAAGTAGCTGAAAGAGCCCTGAATTCTGCTTTAAATCCGGCACAGATTGCAGCCCAGTCAGTACCTGTACCCTTTATTATCATAGGTGTCCTGGTTCTCATCATTGCTGTGGTCATATTCATGCTAAAACTTCCGGTCATTGAAACCGTTGGTGAGCAGAAAAAAAGTGTATGGAAATATCCCCATGTTATTCTCGGTGCATTGGGAATTTTCTTCTATGTAGGTGCTGAAGTAGGAAGTGCTGCCATGATACAGCGCTACCTTCAGGAAGCCGCCAATTTCACAAAGACCGACGCTGCCAAGATGATTGCCCTTTACTGGGGTGGTGCCATGATTGGCCGTTTTTACGGCTCCTTCATGCTGTCGAATGTGGACAAGGCCAAGAAAAGTCTCTATACAGTACTTGTATTGATCCTTGCATTCGCAGTAGGTTTCTATATCCGCAGACAATTCGGCGATGGACTCATCTTTGTTGGTATTGCCTTTGTTAACTATCTCGCTATTCAACTTGGAAGCGGCAAGGCTAACAAAACCCTGGCTGTTTTTGCCATGATTGCTGCCTTACTGGCACTGGCTACCATGATCGTGCCTTCAGGCCTCATTCTTTGGGTTGGATGTTCGATCGGATTCTTCAATTCAGTGATGTTCCCCAATATCTTCGCATTGGGTGTTGACGGACTCGACCATGGCGAATTAAGTATGGCCTCAGGTTTGATCAATACACTGATCGTTGGAGGTGCAGTTGTTCCCGTATTGATGGGTTTGATGGCTGACGGCTTTGGAGTAAGGTATTCATTCATCCTGCCGGTTGTTTGTTATGGCTACATCCTGTTCTTTGCACTTGTAGGAAGCAAGCACAAGTAAATAATAGCATATTAAAATATAATATATTGCATATCTATTGCCGTTGGCTTAAGCCAACGGCTTTTTTTATCTTCAGAACTTTCTTCTTTTCACTTTGTTTCCTATCTCTTTCCAGAATCTGTAAAACTATTTATTAATGTTTTAACTGTATTGTTATGGAAACAAAAATCAAAACCCAGCCGTTATCGGCTGCAAAAGATACCGAAATCCAGAAAATCACCCCCTTCTTATGGTTTGACACCCAGGCAATGGATGCAGCTAATTTTTATGCGTCCGTATTTAAAAATGCCAGGGTTAAAATCATCCACCAGGTATAGTGCTGAAGGGGCTGCCGGAGCAGGAATGCAAAAGGGCTCTGTAATGACTGTAGTCTTTGAACTCGAAGGACAGGAATTTACGGCCATTAATGGCGGTCCGGTCTTTAAGATTTCACCTTCCATATCTTTCATGGTAAATTGCCGGACCGCAGAAAAAATCAATGACCTCTGGTCAAAATTGTCCGAAGGAGGAAAGGTGATGATGGAACTTAATAAGTATCCGTTCAGTGAACGGTACGGCTGGATTGAGGACAAATTCGGGGTTTCCTGGCAACTCATTCTGAGCGATGAATCTCCCATCATCGTTCCAAGCCTTTTATTTACCGGTAATCAGAAGGGCAAGGCGGAAGAAGCAATCAATTATTATATGTCCCTTTTCCGGATGTCTTCAGTTGATCGGGTAGCAGCATTATGAAGCCGGTGAACCGGGACCTCAGGGAATGGTCAAATATGCTTCATTTACAATAAACGGACAGAAGTTCGTTGCCATGGACAGCGGAAATGATGTGCAGTTCGGATTTTCTCCTGCCATTTCCTTTGTTATAAACTGTGAAACCCAGGAACAGATTGATTATTACTGGGACCATTTAACGGAAGGTGGTGATGTCAATGCCCAGCGATGCGGCTGGCTGCAGGATAAATATGGTGTATCGTGGCAGGTTGTACCTGCTGAACTGGGACTCTGGATGAGTGATCCGGGTAAATCAGGATTGGTAATGGGTGAACTGCTTAAGATGAAAAAACTGGATCTGAACAGGTTGAAAAGTATTTATTCCGGAATCGGAAATGAACCGGATGGTTCAGAACTGGATTATGGTTCTTCCAATTTCCAGGGCAAGGGAAAGGATACCCTTTCGCCGGGTGAAGAGTTTTAGATGCACAATTGAAAGAGAAGCGGAAGCAATCTCTAACTCTAACGTGAGGTTGCTTCGCTACGTCCTTCCTTGCAATTACCCAGAAAAACTCGCGATAACCGGTATTCAGTTCCTTTGATTAATGTTTAAAATAATAGCCTATTCTTATACTAAATGCTCTCTGCTCAATGACATACCCGGTTTGGCTCAAGAGCATAAATATTTGCCAGTCCATAAGCGAAACATCCCTCCAGTGAAAATCGTTTCCATTCCAGGCCTGCGCCACCAATCACGCCATAATCAAACCTTTTGAAATCATCCTGTGGTTCCTTTCCCCAATTGATGTTCCATGATTTGCTCGTATCGGCAGTTTCAATTTTTGCTTTTCCAGTCAGGCCATAGCCTGCATATGGTCCGGCTTCAATAAAAATTACCATATTTCCGACTTTGAAATTTCCCCTGGCCAAAAGGGGTACATCAAGATACAGAAGACGGTTGACCACATCAGCAGATCTTCCAAATGCTTCCACATGACCCCTGGTGCCTTTATTTTCAAGAATTATTCCCGAATGCAGGGAGAAATACCGGCCCCACATATAGTCAATGGAAGGCCCGGCATTGAAACCAAACAGGAATTTATTCTTTGCGAAATCTGCATTATAATTTTTGGCAATTTGGGTGGTAACGTTTAATCCTCCCTGGAAACTATACCTGAATTGTGCCCTGAGCCGGAAAAAAGCACAATGGCCACAATAAATATAAGCGCAATTTTCTTCATGCGCCTGGTGTAATATTTATCATTTGTGGAATGGAAAGGTATCTGTTATCCATATTTTAATCAGTGCAGCTTTACTCCGATCATATGGATAAACTCTTCCCGTGTGCGATTATCATTCAGAAAACAACCCGTAAAAGCAGAAGTTGTTGTCACTGAATTTTGTTTTTGCACTCCCCTCATTACCATGCAAAGGTGTTTTGCTTCAATAACGACCGCCACGCCAAGGGGATTTAATGCATCCTGAATGCAATCCCTGATCTGAACGGTAAGTCTTTCCTGTACCTGAAGTCTTCGCGCAAAAGCATCCACCACCCTGGCAATCTTGCTCAATCCGGTAATATTTCCATTGGGAATATAGGCCACATGAGCCTTGCCAAAAAACGGAACCATATGATGTTCACACAGAGAATACAATTCTATATCCTTCACAAGTACCATTTGCTGGTAATCTTCATGAAATATGGAAGCGGCGAGTATCTCTTCGGGCTTAATAAAATATCCATGGGTAAAATATTGCATGGCCTTGGCCACCCGGTCAGGAGTATCAATAAGGCCTTCACGGCACGGGTCCTCACCCAGATTCAGCAATACCTTTCTGTATAGCGAAGACAAGGATTTGGTTTTCCTGCCATTAAATTTATCGATCCGCTCAAAGCCAGTTTCTGCTATCCCTTCAATAACGATTTTCTTGTCATCCATCGGTAAAATGTTAAATTAATTCAGCCCTGGACTTATTTTAGCTAAGCGGATATAAAAATATCTTAACTTTAAATCCATGAGGATATAGACAAATTTAGGAACTTTTTGTTTCATAAAGAGAAAAAATAACGGCCTATGAAAATCCTTCTGGTAGCTTCATCCAATAGCGAAATAAAACCTTTGCGGGATAAGCTGACCTTCGTATCGAAGTTAAACGCAAACCTGGTAAACTACCGGCTGGGCACACTGGACATTGATATCCTGGTTACAGGGCATGGAAGTGTTCCCATGGTCTATCACCTTGTAAAAACAATGCATGTATATAGTTATGACCTGGCTATTAATATTGGAATAGCCGGAAGTTTTGATTATTTCCTTGAGTTGGGTTTTGTGGTGAATGTGGTGCAGGATCAATTTGCAGATCTGGGGTTTGAAGAAAAAGATGCCTTCTTTACCCTGTTTGAAAAAGAATTGCTAAATGAAGATTCGTTCCCGTTTACCGGTGAGTTGTTGCGCAGTCTTGGAAATTTTGAGATCGATGTTGTGGATTCATTGATTCCTGTGAAGGCAATTACAGTAAATACCCTCCATGGACGGCAGGAAAATATTCAACGGGTAAAAAAGCGGTTTAAAAGCGAGATTGAAACCATGTCGGGTGCCGCCTTCTTTTATGCCTGCCTGATGGAAAAGATCCCCTTCCTTCAAATCAGGGCTGTATCCTATTTTATTGAAATTCCCAAAGTGGACAATTGGAATCTGCCCCTGGCCATCCGTAATCTGACTGCAACGACTTTGGATTTGCTGGAAGAACTCAGAGCGGATTAGGGACGAGGGACGAGGGACAAGGGACAAGAGACGAGAAAAAATCCCGTAGGGATTGACTGTCGGTAGAAAGGATGAATTTATATCGGTCCCCTACCCCATCCCGTCAGGGGGATGGAATGGAGACGAGAAATATATATTTATAATTTAACTTTAAATTTTTAATTGAATCATGGTAATAGTAACAGGCGCAGCCGGTTTTATCGGGAGTAACCTGGTGAGTATGTTGAATTCCCAGGGAATTCAGAAGATAGTCCTGGTGGATGCTTTCGACAATGAGGAAAAGAACAAAAATCTCCTGAATAAGGAATACATTGCCCGGATACACCGGGATGATTTTTTTACCTGGCTTGATCTGAACCATCAGGAGGTAAAATTTATTTTTCACCTGGGCGCCAGGACCAACACAGCCGAATTTGACAAAGCAATATTCGACAGGTTAAACCTGGATTATTCCATAAACATGTTCAAGGCCTGCAGCCGCTTTGGCATTCCCCTTATTTATGCTTCCTCGGCCGCTACCTATGGATTGGGAGAATCGGGTTATCTCGATGACCATAACCTGGTGAAAGATTTAAAACCCCTGAATCCGTATGGAGAATCAAAGAATGATTTCGATAAATGGGTGCTCAGTCAAACCGAAACACCGCCTTTCTGGGCCGGTCTGAAATTTTTTAATGTATATGGTCCGAATGAATACCACAAAGGCAGAATGGCCTCTGTCATTTTACACGCTTTCGGCCAGATAAAGCAGTCAGGGAAGATGAATCTTTTCCGTTCCCATAAGGCCGGGAATACCTGATGGCGGACAAAAAAGGGATTTTATCTATGTGAAAGATGTGGTTTCGGTGATCTTTTATTTGTATAAAAACCTGCCTGAATCCGGGATATATAACCTGGGTACCGGCAAAGCCAGAACTTTTCTCGATCTCACCGTTAACACATTTAAAGCACTTGATCTGGAACCGCAGATAAGTTTTATCGATACACCTGAAGATATCCGCGAAAAGTACCAGTATTTCACCGAAGCCAGTATGGAAAAGCTTCGTGCAGCGGGATACACCCGACCGTTTTACACGCTGGAAGAGGGAATTGAGGATTATGTGAGGCATTACCTGAAGGAGAAGCGATACAATTAGGATTTACGATTTACGATTTACGATTTACGATTTACGATTTACGATTGCGAAGTTCAGCCCTTCGGGCTGAGAGGTAGCACACTCATTCCCAGTGGGTTATCACCCACGGTTATTGAAATCCGGCCTCTCCGAGGCCGACATGACTGCACGACTGCAGACTGCATTACAAGACTGCAAGAATTTCATGCAGCTGCGTTCTGCAATACCAAATGCCCTGCGGACAATTCTATCTGCTAAACTGCAGAACTGCAGAACCGCAGAACTGCAGAACTTTTTCCTCTACATATTCTTAATCTCCGCCACGAGCTTCTGTAAAACCTCCTTGGCATTTCCGAAAAGCATGCGGGTCTTCTCGTTATAGAACAGGTGGTTTTCAATGGCGGCATAGCCCTTCCCCATTCCTCTTTTGATTACAATAATATTTTTAGCCTTATGGGCAAGTATGATCGGCATCCCATAAATAGGACTGGAAGGATCATCCAGTGCAGCAGGATTTACGACGTCGTTTGCCCCGATAATCACTGCAACATCCACATTGGCCATATCGGGGTTGATCTCATCCATTTCAACAAGTTTTTCATAGGGGATGTTTGCTTCTGCAAGCAGATACATTCATATGACCGGGCATTCTTCCTGCCACCGGATGGATCGCATATCTTACCTCTACACCATTTGCTGTAAGTTCTTTATCGAGCTCACTGCATATATACTGTGCCTGTGCCGATGCCATTCCATATCCCGGTATGATTATTATCTTCTGGCTATAATTCAATAATATGGCGGTATCATTCACGGTGATCTTCCTTATCTCTCCCAGATTGCTCTTCATTGACTCCGGTCCTTCCTTACCAAAGGCGCCGATAATTACATTGATCAAAGACCGGTTCATGGCCTTGCACATCAAAATAGTAAGAATAGTTCCGGCTGCACCAACAAGGATTCCGCCAAGGATCATGGCCTGGTTATCATAGATAAAACCTGCCATGGCAGCTGCCACACCGGTCAATGAATTGAGAAGGGAAATCACCACCGGCATATCGGCTCCTCCAATGGGCATTACAAATAGAATCCCATAAACCATGGCAATGGCAAAAAGAAAATAGGCAAGAAATTGTGCGGTTTTTGGGCTTGTTGAAGGGAGGAATGATATTACAATGACCATACCTACCAGCAAAAGCATAAATAGGTTAATGTACTTCATGGCGGAGGAGGTCCAGTCATTGATCTTTCCGACGAGTTTGCCATAAGCAACCAGGCTACCGCTAAAAGCTACCATTCCAAGGGTTATACCCAGCAAAGTCACAAGTTTTGACGGATTCAGCGGATCGCTGTATTCGGTAAGGGCAACAAGTCCCGAAGCAATGCCCCCTGTGGCATTGTAAAAGGAAACCATCTGGGGCATGGCAGTCATTTTTACCTTCCTGGCGATTACCCAACCGGCGGCAGAACCAATGGACGCAATAACAAGGATCAGAATTACATTTCCAATGTGTATTGCATCTCCATGGGCATCCTTATGCAGTATAAGCGTTGCAACTATGGCCAGGATCATCCCCCCGGCGGCCCACCTGTTACCTGCGCGGGCAGTTTCAGGCTTGCTGAGCAGTTTCAGGCCTATGACAAAGAGAATGGCTGTTGTAAGATAGCTGATATTGAGGACAGCTAATTGAATGGTAAATCCGGATGGTCCCATCAGTTGGATTTTTTTAATGTCTTGTTTCCCTGTCTTTTTTCTAAACATTTCAAGCATCCGGTCTGTTACCACAAACCCGCCGGCAACATTCACTGAAGCAAAGAAAACAACCAGAATACCAAGGATCAGTTCCGCTGATAGCTTGAGAAATATCAGCATGACCCAGGAGAATAATACCACCGACGATGATCACACCATGAATTGCATTTGCCCCTGACATCAGCGGAGTATGCAATACGGAAGGCACATGAGAAATAACTTCAATTCCCAGAAAACCTGCCAAAACAAGAATGAAAATTTCATACCTGTAAGTAAATATAAATTCCAGTATATGTATCATTTATCAATATATTGGGTATAAAACTGTTTTATTTTTTTGTTTAAAATTTCCCCATCCCGGGTGAGGCATGAAGTATTGATAATTTCGTCCTGCCAGTTCAGGTTTAAATTTCCTGCATCATCCAGTATAAGCTGCAAAAAGCTGAGAAAATTATGCCCCACCATATAGCTTGCATCAACCGGCATGGTGCGGTAATAATCCGATTTTCCGATAAGGGTGACCCCTTTGTGAATGGTTATATCATTATTTTTTGTCAGTTCGCAATTGCCTCCGGAAGATGCTGCCAGATCAATAATTACAGAACCTTCTTTCATGGCCTCAACAGTAGTTTTGTATAAGCAATGTAGGTGCTTTTTTTCCTGGTATCATAGCGGTACAGATCACCACATCCGATCTTAGAGCACGCTGATGGATCAGTTCCCGCTGTTTTTGCAGAAATTCCTCCGTCTGGTCAACAGCATAGCCACCTGCTGCAGAATCCTCACGGGCACCTTCCACTTCAACAAATTTACCGCCCAGGCTCTGAACTTCCTCCTTCACTGCAGATCGCACATCAAACACTTCAACAACAGCACCCAGCCGCCTCGCCGTGGCAATTGCCTGTAAACCCGCAACACCGGCACCCAAAATAAGCATCATGGCTGGTTTTATCGTTCCTGCCGCACTCATGAACATAGGAAAAAACCTGGGAAGTCGCATTGCAGCATCCAAAACAGCCCGGTAACCCGAAATGGTAGCCATGCTTGAAAGGATATCCATGGATTGGGCGAGGGTGGTTCGGGGCAAAAGATCCAGACTGAAAGAGGTTATGCCTCCCGCCAGAAGTGCATCTATCTCCGTTTTGCTTCCGTATGGATCAAGGGATCCGATCAGCGTTTTACCCTTCCAGCGGGTCAGTTCCCCCGGTTTCATGGGTGAAAGGGTAAGAATACAGTCGGCCTTTTCAAGTATCTCACTTCGGGCAACCACTGCAGCGCCCGAATGAATATAATCCGAATCCCGGAAATGGGCACTTTCGCCGGCACCTTGTTCTACCAATATGTTTACCCTGGTTTGTGTAAGTTTTTGCACTGTTTCGGGGGTAAGTGCCACCCTGGTTTCAGGTGAAATTTCCTTCAATACTGCAATAATCATATTTTACGGGTGTTTTAAAACTGCAGGGTCCCCAAAACCAAATGGCCTGTCCTTTGTTGTATCTGAGGCTCAACGCTGCAATAGTAGGTTAACAACAACATTATTAAAAAGTTTTGTAATTTTGTTTTAGTCTTGACTATTCATTTCTCAACATTTTATTTCAGTTTTAGATGGATCATCTTACATTTATAGGAAACAGCGAGATCGAAACGATCGATCAGTTATACAAAAAATACACAGATGACCCCGGTTCAGTTGATGAAAGCTGGCGGAATTTTTTCAGGGGGTTCGATTTTGCAAGACAGCATTATACAGAAAATAATAGCAGTCAGCATCTTGACAAAGAATTCAGGGTTCTGAATTATATCGATTCGTTTCGGAAAAGGGGCCACCTTTTCACTAAAACAAATCCGGTGAGAACACGGCGGCTATACTTCCCAACAATGGATCTTGAAAATTACCAGCTGAGTGAAAAAGACCTGGATACCGTATTCCATGCCGGCACAGAAATCGGACTTGGCAATGCCACTTTACGCGATATCAGGACTGCAATGGAAGAAACCTATTGCCAGTCGATCGGGGCTGAATACATGTTCATTCGCAATCCTGAAAAAATAGAATGGTTGCAAAAACGGATGGAGAAAAGCCGGAATATGACCAGATTCACTGCCGATGAAAAGAAACAGATCTTTAATCACCTGAAAAAGGCAGTGGGTTTTGAAGCTTTTATTCACAAGCGTTTTGTAGGACAAAAACGATTTTCACTTGAAGGAACCGAAGCGCTGATTCCTGCCTTGTATTACCTGATGGAAAAAGGATCTTCCCTGGGTATCGAGGAATATTTTATAGGTATGGCACACAGGGGTCGTTTGAATGTTCTGGCCAACATTATTGAAAAGCCTTATGAAAATATTTTCCAGGAATTTGTGGCCGAGGAATATGAAGATACTATTTCACTTGGCGATGTGAAATATCATTTAGGATATTATAATGAAATAGAGCTGAGCAACGGAAAAAAGGTAACACTCAACCTGGCCCCGAATCCATCGCACCTTGAATCGTCTTCCCCTATAACTGAGGGCATCGCACGGGCGAAAATCGACAATAAATATAAGGGTGACTTCTCTAAAGTTGCGCCCATTTTACTTCATGGGGATGCTGCAATTGCCGGACAGGGAGTGGTGTATGAGGTGGTGCAGATGTCGGAACTGAGCGGTTATAAAACCGGGGGCACTATTCATATTGTTATCAACAACCAGGTAGGATTTACGACCAATTATCTGGATGCCCGTTCCAGCACATATTGCACTGATATTGGAAAGGTAATCAAGGCACCGATTTTTCATATAAACGGCGATGATGTAGAAGCCATTATCCACACCGTAAGGCTGGCCATGGATTACAGGCAGACTTTCAGTTCGGATGTATTTATTGATATTCTGTCATACCGGAAATATGGTCATAATGAAGGCGATGAACCGCGGTACACGCAGCCTACATTATATAAAGCCATTGCCAATCACCCCAGTCCCAGGGATATTTATGCCGAGATCCTGATTAAACAGGGCGTACTTACCCGGGAAGAAATTCTCAGCCAGCAAAAGGATTTTGAAGCCTTCCTGGAAGAGAAATTACTTATCTCCAAAGGGCTTGGCAAAGTACATATCCAGAGATTTCTGCATCATCTTTGGAAGGGATATAAACATGCTGCCCGTGCTGATTTTGATAAGCATTATCCCAATGAGATCTCTCTTGACCTGCTGAAATTTATCAGCGACAAGATCAATTATTTGCCTCCTGAAAATAAGTTCATCGACAAAACAATCAAGCTTGTTGATGACCGGAAAAAGATGATATCTGACGGAAAGGTGGACTGGGCAATGGCTGAATTGCTTGCATACGGAACCCTTGTATATGACGGGCACCCGGTGCGCATTAGCGGGCAGGATTCTGTGAGGGGGACGTTTGCACACCGTCATGCAGCCCATGTAATTGAAGATACGGATTCCACTTTTGTACCGCTGAAGAATATTTCACCCAATCAGGCTGCCTTTAATATTTATAATTCACCCCTGAATGAATATGGTGTGCTTGGTTTTGAATATGGATATGCCCTTGCTAATCCCAACGGACTAACCATTTGGGAAGCTCAATTTGGTGACTTTGCCAATGTAGCCCAGGTAATTGTGGATCAGTATATCAGTTCGGCAGAAGAAAAATGGGGACTGATGAACGGCATTGTCCTGTATCTTCCCCATGGTTTTGAAGGGCCAGGGACCTGAACATTCAAGTGCACGTGTGGAGCGCTTTCTGCTCCTTGCCGCCCGGAACAATATGCAGATCGTGAATGCCACAACACCCGCCAATCTTTTCCACCTTCTCAGGCAAAGCATTTACCGCAATTTCAGGGTGCCAGTTGTATTATTTACCCCCAAAAGCCTTCTTCGTCATCCAAAATGTGTTTCAACACTTGATGAATTGATCGATGGCCGCTTCAGGGAGGTAATTGATGATCATGATGTGGATGTGAAAGAGGTTCGACGGCTTGTATTCTGTTCGGGTAAAATTTATTATGACCTGCTTGCCCGCAAGGAAGAATTCAATGCCAGGGATATTGCCCTTGTGCGGCTGGAACAATTGCATCCCTTCCCTACTACTCAGGTTGATTATATAATCAAAAAATATCCACAATGTACTGCAAACCTTGTGGGTACAGGAAGAGCCGGGTAACATGGGGCCATGGAGACACATCCAGCATGAATTCAGAAACAGGGAGATCATACCCGTTTTCAGGCAACCCAGTGGAAGTCCTGCCACCGGTTTATTAAAACTTCACCAGTTAAGTCAGGAAGAACTCATCAGCAAAGTATTCCGTAAATGTGAATGTGAACTGAAACGCAAATATTGCGGTCTGCAATGCCCTGAAGGAAGCATCCGGCAAAACATGCTCAAGCCCTACAATTATTTTCCTGAAAAAACTTAACCCATTTATCATCCATGATCATTGAATTAAAAATTCCCAGCGCGGGAGAATCCATCACCGAGGTTGCCATAGGAAACTGGCTTATTGAAGATAAAGCCTATGTTGAAAAAGATCAGGAAATTGCTGAAGTTGAATCGGATAAAGCAACCCTTCCCCTTATTGCCCCGGATTCGGGAATGATAAGCATTCTGATTCCTGCCGGAGCAAAAGCCCAGGTAGGAGATATTGCAGGTACTCTCGACACATCGGTCAAAGCACCGGTACAGGATCAGAAAACTGCAAAAAAGAAATCGGAGGCCGCTCCGGTTAAAGAACCGGAAGCCACAGTAACCAAAGAAATACCGAAGGCTAAGGCTATAGCCTGAAAAGAAGGAAACTGCACCTGACAAAAATGGTGAGGATTATACCCATGTTAAGGTAACTCCCCTGGCCCGCAATGTAATGGATGAACATAACCTGGATGTGGATGCCATCATTCAGGGATTGAAAAAGCTGACACGGCAGGATGTTGAGCGGGTTGTAAATCAATTCAGCAGGTGCTGCCGGACAGCCTCTTACATTTTCAGCACCTCCGGTAACCCGAACGGAAGAAACGACTCCCATGTCCCCGTTAAGGCGAAAACTCAGCAAACGCCTTGTTGCCGTAAAAAATGAAACGGCTATGCTCACTACGTTCAATGAAGTTGATATGAGTGCTGTGCTGGAATTGCGGAAAAAACATCAGCAGGCGTTTGTGGAAAAACATGGCATCAAGCTGGGCCTGATGTCCTTTTTTATGAAGGCTGCTGCTGAGGCACTCAGGGCTTTCCCCAGGGTAAATTCAATGATCGACGGAGACAATATGATTACTCCGGGTTATGTGGACATTGCCGTAGCTGTGCAGACCGAAAAGGGTCTCATGGTACCGGTAATCCGGAATATAGAGACCATGAACCTGGCAGGCATTGAAAAGGCCCTGGCAGAAATGGCCAAAAAAGCACGCGCTGCACGGTTATCAATTGAAGAAATGACGGGAGGTACATTTACAATTACAAATGGTGGCGTTTTTGGCTCCATGCTATCAACACCAATTCTAAATCCTCCCCAATCCGCCATCCTCGGTATGCATAATATTGTGGAACGGCCGGTGGCCATAAATGGAAAAGTGGAGATCAGGCCAGTAATGTATGTTGCGTTATCCTACGATCATCAGACTGATCGATGGCAGCGATTCCGTAAGTTTCCTGGTTAAGATCAAGGAGCAGATTGAATCACCGCTTCAGATGATCACAGGAGGAAGGAACCCGGAAAAGCTATTGCTTGATCTGTAGGATTACCCTATCCACTGTGTTTTCTCAGCAGCCGGTATTCGTTTTCTTACTGGCCTGTTTATGTCAGCTTTGGCATATCCCAGTTGAAAAAAGCCGAGACAAAGGTCATCCGTACCAAGTCCGAGGTAGTCTTTTACCTGTTGAGTATAGCAAATATTTCCTGTGCTCAGGTATCCGGCAATTCCATATGCATTGATGCATATATAAATGTTTTCAATTACACAGGCAGTCGCCACAATTTCTTCAATTACAGGATACTTTTTCTTGGTATCCCTTATCATACAAACCGCTATTACATGAGAAACCTTGCCGATTTTATCTTCATACTTCTGGATTTTGCTTGATTTCACCTCATCAGCGGGGGTTATTTCAAGATAAATTTCCCGTATCCTGGAAAAGAAATCCCTGATCCCGTCGCCGTGAAATACCTTGAATGCCCAGGGTTGGGTTAATCCGTGCGATGGAGCCCAGATGGCAGTATCCAGTATTTCAGCAATTAAACTATCCTCGATCTTTCGTTCAGGATCAAAATTCATTGGCCAGGTTGAACGCCGTTCATGGATGAGCTGATCTGCGATGTTTTTCATGGTTTGAATTATTGTTGGCGTAAGCATCAGTTGGCTTGCACCGGATTACAAGCTAAATTAAGCAATTGCCACAACAATGAAAATATTTTATTATTTTAGACATCCAATCTCTTAAACCTCCATCATGAAAATTATATCCGTTTTTCTTTTGCTGTTTTTGTTATTCCCGGTCAGTGGCCAATCCTATTCATTGACTTCACCGGATAATACAATTAAAATTGAAATTACTGCAGGAAATAATTTTAGCTTCAGGGTATTGGATAACGGCAAAGAATTGATGTCGCCCACCACAATCGGCCTTGAAATTGATAAGATAAAACCGGGAGCCCTGCAGGTTAAAAAAAGCACACAACGTTCTGTTAATCAAATTGTAAAACCGGTTGTTCCTGAAAAGGCCGCCCAGATTACGGACAACTTTAATGAACTTAACCTTCGATTCAAGAACAAGCTATCACTGACCTTCAGGGCCTATAACCAGGGGATCGCTTACCGGTGGGAGTCTGCCCTGCCCGACAGTATTACAGTCATCAGCGAAAAAGCCGAGGCAGGTTTTAATTCGGAGGATATGTGCTGGTATCCGCTTGAAAAGAGCTTCTATTCGCACAATGAACGGTTATATAAAAATTTCAGGGTTAATCAGATTTCCAAAGACAACCTGGCCAGTCTTCCCGCGCTGGTCAATCACTCAGGCACCAATATTCTCATCAGTGAGGCTGATTTGTTTGATTATCCCGGCATGTGGATAACCGGTACAGGAAAAAACCAACTGGCTGCAGTGTTTCCACATCATGCTGCAACTGAGAAAGTGCAGGGTGACCGTGATGTACTGGTTACTTCTACTGACAACTACCTGGCAAGGACCGCCGGAACAAGGACATTCCCCTGGCGTGTTTTTATGATAGCCCGCACAGACGGTGAATTGCTGAACAATCAGCTTGTATACCTGCTGTCAAGGGAAACAACTTCGGATTATTCCTGGGTCAGGCCTGGTAAGATTTCGTGGGATTGGTGGAATGCTTTGAATATTGATGGTGTTGATTTCAAATCAGGTGTCAATACAGCCACATACAAATATTATATTGATTTTGCTGCTCATTACGGGTTGCAGTATATTATCCTGGATGAAGGCTGGTCGCCGACAATGGATATTACCCGTTCAATTGATGCAATAAATATGCCTGAACTTGCAGCCTACGCAAAAGAAAAAAATGTAGGTATTATCCTATGGGTTGTCTGGGCAACGCTTGACAGGCAGATGGAAAAAGCCATGGATATTTATGCCGGCTGGGGCGTGAAGGGCATAAAGGTTGATTTTATGCAGCGTGACGATCAGAAAATGGTGAATTTTTATGAACGAACAGCCCGGGAGGCATCCAAAAGACAATTGCTTGTGGATTTTCACGGAGCCTATAAACCTACCGGTATGGAACGGTTATATCCCAATGTGATCACCCGCGAAGGGGTTTATGGATTAGAACAAAGCAAATGGGATTCCACTAAAAATATCGGTCCTGAGCATAATGTGACCCTTCCCTTTATAAGGAACGCTGTTGGTCCGATGGATTATACTCCCGGAGCCATGATCAATGCGCAAAAGGAATCGTGGAAGCCGATATTTGAGCGGCCTATGAGTCTGGGCACCCGTTGCCACCAGCTGGCCATGTATGTTGTTTTCACAAGTCCCCTTCAGATGCTGTCAGATGCTCCTTCAAATTACTACCGTGAACCGGTTTGCATGGAATTTTTGAAACAGGTGCCCGCAGTCTGGACAGAAACAAAGGCGCTGAATGCAAAAACAGGTGATTATGTAGCCATCGCCCGTAAAGCGGCTAACGGTGACTGGTATATCGGTGCCATGACTGACTGGACGGCCCGTGATCTTACACTTGACCTGTCCTTTCTGGATAAGGGAAATTTTGCTATGGACGTTTGGCAGGATGGAATAAATGCCGACCGCAATGCCAACGATTTTGCAAAAAAAACGGTACAGATTTCCGGTGATTTGAAACAAACAATACACCTGGCCCCGGGAGGCGGATGGGTAGCCATAATACATTCCAGGTGAAAATCTGATTAATGGCAAACAACTGGTTGATAACTGTGTTTACTATCCGGTAGAGTATTAGAGACGTATGAGATGGGTTTGAAACCCATCTCTACTCTGCTAATGTGAAATATTATTTAAAATTGAATTGTAAAGATGGGTTTCAAACCCATCTCAAATGAATCTGCAAAAATGATAATTATGGAAATAAACAGAATAATCCTGCGCACCGGAAAACAACACATTCGTGCATTCGCCGGGATGCTGATGCTGGTAATGATCTTACTGGTAAACGGTTGTAACAAGGAAACGACCAATCCGGCAAGTAATCAGTACCTGGTTGATTTCAAAGAAGAAAATATTTTTCAGCTGCAAGCAATTGAAACCATGCTTGCACCTCTGGAACCATTATATCCGCAGGCAGCCGGCATCAAGGAACATGCCGCCTACAGTGTGCAGGTATTCAGCATAAATTATAAAACACATTATAAAGGGGAAGAAATAACCGCCTCCGGGTTGGTTTGTATACCCCTTTCAGATGCAAAATTCCCTGTGATCAGCTTTCAGAACGGGACTAATACCTATCATGGAAATGCCCCTACAGCAAATCCTCTGAATTACAATTATCTGATCCTTGAGGCCATGGCCAGTAACGGCTATATTATTCTCATCCCTGATTACATTGGATTTGGCGCTTCTTCTGACAAGGTTCATCCGTATTATCAGAAAGAAACCACAGCTTCCACCGTGATTGACATGATGCATGCCTGCAGTGAACTGGTTCAGGATAAAAAAGTACTTGCGAAGACTAGCCGACAGAAATTACCTGATGGGATATTCTCAGGGTGGATGGGCTACCCTTTCCGTTCTGGAAGAACTTGAAAAAGGCGACCATCCGGATATCAAGGTAACCGCTGCATCATGTGGCGCCGGTGCTTATGACCTGATGGCCATGAGCAATTATGTGCTGGCTTTGGATACTTTTCCGGGACCAGTGTACCTTCCTTATTTTATATATTCCGAACAGATCTTATGGAGCGCTAACGGATCAGCTTGATAAATATTTCAACGAGCCCTATGCAGGGCGTATCCCGGGACTTTTTGACGGAACGCACACGAATGATGAAGTAAATGTAAATCTGAATGACACAATTTCACGGTTGCTTACATCAGATATGATACAAAATTTTGCCACAGGAACTCAATTCCAGGATCTCAGAAATGTACTTACTGAAAACAGTGTATCATCCTGGCCGGTGGAAGCAAGGCTCAGATTCTATCATGGCACCATTGATATAAATGTTCCCCCCATACAATCCCAGATGATATATGACAATTTCATGGCATCGGGTGCAGACGCTGCCCGGGTGAGCCTTATACCTCTCGAAGGGATGACACACGAAACCGGCGTAATCCCCTGGGGAATAAGTACGATCAATTGGTTTAATGAACTTGAAGCAAAATAATATGATACAGCAATTCAGTCACAGACGTTATAATATTCTTACCGGCGAATGGATACTGGTTGCCCCTCATCGCACAAAAAGACCATGGCAGGGCCATGAGGAATCAAAGGCATCAAAGAACACAATTGAACATGACCCCGCCTGCTATCTTTGCCCTGGAAATACAAGGGCTAACGGTACAGTCAATCCTGATTACAAGTCGACCTACACTTTCATCAACGATTTCAGTGCTATAACACCGGATATTCCTGAATTCAGCGTGGGTGAATCTTCCCTGATAACGGCCAGGTCGGAAAAGGGTGTATGCAGGGTAGTATGCTTTTCGCCGAAGCATAATCTTACTCTGGCCGAAATGCAGATACCCGACCTTGTAACGGTGATCAAAACATGGCAGTCAGAATATAAAGCGTTAGGTGAGCTGCCCTACATAAATTATGTTCAGATATTTGAAAACAAGGGTGAGATAATGGGATGCAGCAATCCACATCCACATGGTCAGATCTGGGCCCAGGAATCAATACCGGGTGAACCGGCCAGGGAACAGGAGTTTCAGCTCGCTTATTATACTAAAGAAAAACGTTCACTATTGAGTGATTACGTGAAAATTGAACTGGAGAAAAAGGAAAGAATTGTTTTTGAGAATGACACATTTGTTTCACTTGTTCCATTTTGGGCAATATGGCCTTATGAAATAATGATTATTCCCAAAAGAAACATTCCGCATTTATTGCAGCTCACTGAAAAAGAGGTGGCTGATTATGCCGGGATCCTGAAAGTGGTTACTGTAAAATACGATAACCTTTTTAAGGTTTCTTTTCCCTATTCGGCGGGTATTCACCAGGCTCCGACAGATGGAAAGCCGCATGAGGAATGGCAGATGCATATGCATTTTTATCCGCCGCTTCTGAGGTCGGCCACCGTTAAGAAATTTATGGTCGGATATGAATTGCTGGCGGAAGCCCAGCGGGATATTACCGCCGGAAATGAGCGCATCAATACTGAGAGAATTGCCGTATTAAATAGGAAGTTATGCAGTTCTGCAGTTATGCAGTTCTTCAGTTTAGCGAGAGAGAATTACCCGAGAGGGCGTTTGGTATTGTAAACTAATTACCCAATAAATCTTAATGCCATAAGGCATACATTATTGTAGAACGCAGTCATCCAGCGTCCAGTCTCAGCATTCGGTAGTCCATCATCAAACATTAATAACACCGATTACTTATTACCGATACCTTTGCACAATTCGAATACCGATCACTGATTACCAATTCAGATACCAATTCAGGAATACCGGTCACCGAAATTACAACCCTCTGTTTTTCATAGTTCGTCACAGATATTTACAGGTTGGTCAGCAAGTAGCAGCAAATTTGCAACAATGAGCCTGAACAGTCCGTAAATTAAGGCATATAGCGTTACTCAAGTACTTAGCAAAACCTTAATCAATGGAAAAGAGAATCACAAACATTGAAGACGCATTTCAGAAGTTTGCCAATGAACAGCAAATGTGTTTAACCGTAAACCTTTGTAAATTTTCAGAACTCTTTCCTGACCAACAGGATTTTTTTATAGCCCATTTTAAAAATCTTACTGGTGCAATAAAAGCCCTGAAGGTGTTGTCAAACATTATTGGCGGTACCATTCATAAAGGAGGCAGAAGACTTTCCTTTGAATATTGGAATACGGTATTTGTCATAAGAAAATTAGGAACCGACACCTATGTTATATCGGTAGAGAATAAAGAAACTGAATAAATGATCTAATCCTCGCAGATCTTCATGCGAGTCGTTCTAAGAGCCTTGAATGCATTCTAGCGAGAGTCTACAAAAAATTCTTATTCAGATATTCCTGGAACTTGTCCTTATATTGATCACTCACAGGAATATACGCTTTACCGAAAACAATCCGGCTTCTTTCAATGGTGGCGATCTTGTCCAGGTTTACAATGAACGACCGGTGAACGCGCATGAATTTGCTTTCTGGTAATTTTGTCTCCAGTGTTTTCGATGAGGTCAGCGATAAAACAGGTTTGGGTCCCCAGCTGGATAAACCTTTACATAATCCTTCAATCCTTCG